>CAJBNH010000098.1 GCA_903955385.1 uncultured Myxococcales bacterium
CCCGTCGACCGGCAGCACGCCGCCGAACAGCCGCCCGTCCTCGTCCGGCATCGCGACGCCCAGCAACAGCCGGTCCAGACCGAACTGCCAGGTGTTCTGCGCGTCGTCCTGCTGCCGCTCGCGCTGGCGGTGGTCGGCGTCGATGCCCCAGCGCACGCCAGCCTCGCGCACCCAGCGTTGGATCTGCGGCACGTCGTCGGGCTTCAGCTCAAAGCGGCGGCGCACCGGCTCCAGCTCCAGCAGCTCCAGCACCTCGGACGCCGTGGCGCGCGACCGGGCCAGGGTGAGCACCCGCAACAGCGCATCGGCCACCGCATTGTCGCGGCGCAACGTGCGATCGGCCACCGACACCCGCAGCTGCGGCGCACCCTCGTCCCGGCCCCCCGCGGCAAACACGGCCTCGACCAGCGGCGCAAACGTCTCGATGTCCGGACTCATCACCACGATGTCGCGCGGCTGCAGCGTCGGGTCGGCGTCCAGCAGCCCCAGCAGCTCGTCGCGCAGCACCTCGACCTGCCGTACCGGACTGTGGCACACGTGGATGCGCAGCGAGTCGTCACCATCTGGCAGCGCGACGGGCGGGCAAGCGTCCAGACCCGGCGCCACCCGCCGGCCCCGGTGCCGCAGGTGCAGCACGTCGGATTGCAGCACGCGCAGCAACGTCGCCTGCCCCGCGTCCATGTCTTGTTGCGGTGCGGGGTCGACAAACGCCGTGTCCTGGTCCTGCACGTCCAGCTCGCTGCCGTCCTGACCCTCCAGCAGCAGCTGGAAGTCGCGCCCCAGCCGCCCCAGGGATGCCAGCAGCGGGTTGCCCTCTTCCAAATTCAAGTCCTGCGCGGTCGCCTCGTCCTGCCGCCGACACAGCTCGCGGGCGATCTCGCGGCGGCTGCGGATGTGGTGCCACAGCTCTTGCGACGGCGTCAGCGCGAACAGGTGCACGTCGATGGCACGCGCAAGCAGCCGCGCCGCCTGCAGGTGCAGCTCGGGCAGGGTCGAGATCGAGAACAGGATCCGTCGCCCCGGCAGCGTCTGACCGGCAAACGGCTCGGCGCCGAACGCATCGGCCTCCTCCAGCTCCCGTTGCAGCTCGGCCAGACGCACATACAGGGGCTGCGCCGCGATCCGACCGCGCACGTCGCGCCACAGCACCGGCTGCCACGCGTGGTCGCCCACCGCCAGCTCGCCCGATTGCCCGGCGTCCCATTGGCGCATCAGGTCCGGCCGCCACGCGGCATAACGGTCGAACAGATCGCCGATCCGCTGGGCCAGCAGCCACTCGCGACGGCGCACCACCGACAGGTCGTCGCGGGCCAGCCACCGCCGCAGGGGCGCGAATTCGGGTTGCCCCAACCGGGCTTGCAGCGATGCGAGTACCGCCCACGCCAGATGGTCGGCGTCCCAGGCCGGCGCTCCCTCGACGATCGGTGCGGCCGAATTCGTCCCGAGCAGCCCCTCGATGGCCCCCTCGATCGCCTTGGCGGGAAACGGGAATTCGATGTTGGCGGTGGCGCCCAGCTCGGTGGCCAGCGCGTGCGACAGCCACCGCTCCATGCCCCGGCCCTGCACGGCCACCAGCTCGGGCGCCATCGGGTCGTCGGAAGGGTCGGACCGCAGCAGGTCGGCCAGCTGCCGGGCCAGCTCCTCGACGCGGTTGCTCCGGTACACGAACAGCATGGCCGCGCCCCCCTTCGATCCGCGCTGCAGCGTCCGGCCCCCAGTCCGTCGCGCCGGGACCCGTTGCAGAACAGACGCTGCAGGGTGGCACGGTGCACGGCGAACGTGCAACGCAACCGTGACAGCAAGCGACACAGGCTGTCGGTTTGGGGACTTGCGCCCGCGCGCCGGATGCGCCACCTTCCCGCCCCCCGAGCCAAGGACACCGCCATGACCGACAAGAAAACGCCCGCCCCCCTCGACGCCGCCGCTCTGGGTCCGGCGCAATTGCTCAGCCGCAACAGCCTGTTGACGATCGGCGGCATCATCGCCGCGCTGTGGCTGATCGCCGCCGTGTCCGGCCACTGGATCGTCACGACGATCATGGCCGTGCTGACGCTTGCGATTCTGGGCGGCCTGTTCTGGCTATATCGGCTGGCCCGCAAGCAACGCGACGTGATGTCCCTGCTGCAGGGCGCCGGCGCGTCTCCCGAAGCCCGCGCGGCGGCGTTGCTGCAGCTGCAGGCCAAGGACGGCGGCAGCAAGGACGTGATCCACCGCATCGCCCGCGCCCAGCTCGAGGCGCAGACCGATCCCGACAAGGCGATCCTCACGCTGGAAGGCATTGATCTCAAAAAGGTTCAGGCTGCGGCGGCCGACGAGGTGCGCGCGCTGTTGGGGCAGCTGTACCTGTGGAAGGGGCGTGTGTCCGAGGCCCGCACGCTTGCCGACGACATCAAGCTCGCCAACGCCGGCAACAGCCAGTCCAGGGCCCTGATGATCGCGATGCAGGGCGAGTCCTGGGCGCGTACCGGCAAGCACGAGGCCGCGCTGGAGCTGCTCAGCGATCTCAAGCTGGACGACCCGGAGCTGGCGCAGATCCGCGTCCCGCTGCTGATGGCGCGGGTGTTCGCGACCTATGCGTGCGGAAAGCGCGAAAAGACCCGCAAGGACCTGTCGTTGCTGATGAAAGAGGACGTGAACCTGCTGGGCCGCTTCGTCTCGCCGGGGCAGAAGGTGCACCCTGAGCTGCAGAAGATCGCCCGCGAAGTGCTGGCGGCCCACCCGGACATGAAGAGAATGCAGCGGCAACAGCAAAATCCCTATCGCCGGGTGCGCTGACCCCCGGTTCGTCTTGACCTGACCGACAGCGTGGCAGCAGGCTCAGCGGCAAGCTCTCCCCGCCGAGGTGGCCATGCACACCCGCTCTCCAGCCGTCGCCGGTGCCTTCTACCCCTCTGATCCGCAAGATCTGGACCGCGAGCTCGACGCCTGCTTCACCCGCGGCGTCGCTTGGTCCGGCCCCGCGCCGCTCGCGCTGGTCGTGCCGCACGCCGGCTATGTCTACAGCGGCCCGATCGCCGCCAGCGGCTACGCCACCCTTGCCCCGCTGCGCGGTCGCATCCGCCGGGTGGCGCTGCTGGGTCCCTCGCATCGCTTCGGCTTTCGCGGGTTCGCCATTCCTGAAGCTGAGGCTTGGTCGACTCCGCTGGGCGTCGTGCCGCTCGACCGCACGGCGCTGGGCGCACTGGCGACCCGACCCGACGTGGTCGCCAGCGACCGTATCCACGCGCAGGAACACAGTCTGGAGGTGCAGTTGCCGTTCCTGCAGCGGGTGCTGGGCGAATTCACCTTGCTGCCCATCCTGTTCGGGCAGGTCGACCTGAGCGTCGGCGAGGCCTTGGTGCAGCAACTGTGGGCCGACGAGGCCACGCTGGTCGTCGTCAGTACCGACCTGAGCCACTACCACGCCCAGGACCACGCGCGTCGCGTCGATGCGCAGACCGTCGCCGACGTCGAATCGCTGCAGGCCGAGGCCGTCGAGCAGTCGGAAGCCTGCGGTTCTGCTCCCCTGGCCGCACTGGTCGCCGCCGCCCGCGCCCGGGGCTTGTCGCTGCACGCGATCGACGTGCGGACCTCGGCCGACACCGCCGGCGACCCGTCGCGCGTGGTCGGCTACGCCAGCCTGGTCGCCACCTTGGACGACGCCACGACCGCTGCATCTACCGACGCGACCGTCTTCGATCTGCACGCGACCCGCTTCGACCGCGACCAACGGCGCCACCTGTGCGAGCTGGCCCACCTGGCGATCGCCCAGCGCCTGGGCCTGCCTGCACCCGCGCCGCTGGGGGGCTGGCGGGCCGACGCGTGGCTGCGCGAACCGGCGGCGGCGTTCGTCACCCTGGACCTGGATGGCGATCTGCGCGGCTGTATCGGCACCACTGAGCCACACTACGCGCTCGGCGACGCAATCATGCGCCACGCCGTCGCCGCCGCGTTCCACGACCCGCGCTTCCCGCCGGTGACGCCAGACGAATTCGATCGGCTCGACCTGTCGATCTCCGTGTTGTCGCCCAGGGTTGCCGTGCCATGGCTGCCGCGCCGCGACTTGGAACGGCGGCTGCGGGTGGGCGTCGACGGGCTGCTGCTCGAGTCGGGCTCGCGGCGCGCGACGTTTCTGCCGTCGGTGTGGGAGGAGCTGTCGTCGCCCGCGGCCTTCGTCGCAGCGCTGCTGCGCAAGGCGGGCATCGGTCGGGACGAGTGGCCGGCCAACCTGCAGATCTCGGTCTACACCACCGAGTCCTGGCACGCGGTCGACGTCGCCTGACCGTCGGCACCGACCGCTAGGGAGCCCATCCGGCCGGCGGAGAAGCGAACGACTTCGAGTGGTTGCGGAACGGGCGGGCGGTCTCGCGGCGCCACGTGTCGTCGTCGTCCGGGTGATGCGGGTCCAGGTCGATGCCCAGCGCGATCAAGCCCGGTTCGTCGTTGTAGCGCAGCGTCAGCACGCGATCGGGACGCAACCGGGCGCGCTCGAACGACACCGACGTCACGCGCGAGTGGCGGCGCTCGCCGAATTCCGTCCCCAGACCAGGGCGTTCTGCATCGCGCGAACGCTCGTCGGCCTGCTCACGCGGTGCCGCTCGACCGGCCCCAGCCGACGGCGCAGCGGCCGGAGGCGCTGCATCGGCAGACGCGGAACGCTTGCGAGATTCGCTGCGTTGCGGGCCCGATCGCTCGGCCTGCCCGTAGTCCTCGTCGTCCAGCCATGGCCGCGGCTCGCGGTAGACGGGCGGCGGCGGCAGCGGCCGCTCAGGGAAGATCGCCACCCCGATCACGCCCACGTTGCGCGCATTCCCCATGCGGGCGGCATACGAGTCGGCCACCGACGAAAAGCGAAAGGTGGCGACCTTGGCCATCGACAGCCGGAATCCGTCGATCAGGACTTCTCCATAAGGTTCAATCACATAGCCGCGCTTCTCAAACCCCGCCAACTTGCCGTCGATGGCGTCGCGACCGTCGACCGACACCACCGCCTCGACCCGCCGCCCCGAGCTGTTGCGAACGCGAAGACGATAGCGCTCGCCCGCCTGACCCAGCACGTAGGTCCGGCCACGATGCAGGAAGGTCGACAGCGGCGCGCCCCAAGCATCGGTGACCTCGAGGCTCCAAGCCCCGGACGAGGCCCCAGACTCAGGCTCAGAGTAGCCGGGGGTCGCCCCGGCACAGGACAACACGGTCGCGGCAAGCATCAGGGCGAACAAGCGGCGCATGGCGGAACCTCCTTCGCTGGGCAGCCACGACGTCCGACGCGTCAACCCAGGGAAGGATCTACGTCACCTGCAAGATTTGCGTTCAGGATGGGGTTTCGCGCACTTCGACCGTCACGTGGGCCAAGTCCGCCCGGTCCGGTAGCCGCGCGCGCACCTGTTCGACGGTGGTCCCGCGCGCCGTGGCGACCGACACGATCACGGCCAGGTGCTGCGGCCCGACCCGCCACAAGTGCAGGTCCACGACGCGATCGCCGTCGGTCTCGACGCAAGCACGCAGCTCGGCCGTCAGCCGCGGGTCGGGGTCGACGTCCAGCAGCACGCGCGCCGTGTCCAGCAGCAACCCCTTGGACCAACGCAAGATCACCGCCGCCCCGACCAGCCCCATCGCCGGGTCCATCCACGTCCAGCCCCGCAACCGACCGGCCAACAGGGCGACGATCGCGAGGATCGACGTCAGCGCGTCGGCCAACACATGCAGGTACGCCGCTCGCAGGTTGTGGTCGTGTTCGTGAGCGTGGCTGTGCTCGTGATCGTGGCCGTGCTCGTGATCGTGGCCGTGACCCAGCACCACCGCGCTGACCAGATTGACCACCAGCCCCAGCGTCGCGACGGCGATCGCCTCGTCAAAGGCGACGTGCACGGGCTGCAACAGCCGCTGCATCGACTCCCAAGCCACCGCCAGCGCGACGACAGCCAGCACGATCGCGCTCGAGAACCCAGCAAGATCACCGACCTTTCCCGTTCCGAACGAGAAGGTCCTGTCGTTCGCCCGCTGCCTCGCCAGACGATAGGCCCACCCCGCGATGCCCAGCGCGCCTGCGTGGGTCGCCATGTGCCAGCCGTCGGCCAGCAACGCCATCGAGCCATACGCCCAACCGGCCGCGATCTCGCCCACCATCATCAGCGCGGTCAGCACGACGACCAGCCAAGTGCGCCGCTCATGGCGGTCATGGGAGGCCGACAGGAAGACGTGGGAGTGCAAGTGCGGTTCCTGCAAAGGGAGTGCCTCGTTCCAAGGGGTCAGTGGGGTACCCAGGACGGCGATGGGACCGAAATGCTACCCACCCGCGCCCGTGCTGACGAGGCCATCTGGCAAAGGAGTTGGAACCACAGCGGCTGCGGGTGTTGACGGGTTTCGCGTCCCTTGCCAGCATCCCACCGCACTGCGACCAGCGCCCCCGCGCGGCGCGCACCTGCACGACTCGCGAGAGTCCCGCGCAACTGGCCACCACGACTAGGAATCTGCCATGTCCACTCCCAAGTTCTGCGCCGAATGCGGCTTCTCCCTGCAGCCCGGTGCCAAGTTCTGCCCCCAGTGCGGCACGCCGCAGAAGGTCGCGGCGCCGGTCGTCGTGCCTGAGCCCAAGGTCGAGGCCAAGCCGGAGCCCAAAGTCCAGGCGCCCGCCGCACCGGAGCCTGCCAAGGCCGACAGCGGCGACCATCACATGGCGCGCCATGACGGTGGCTCGTTCGTGGATCCGCTCGCCTCTCTGCTGTCCGGCACGCCCGACCACGAGGACGAGGACAACGACGAGCTGGGCCCCCCGATCGATCAAGACGATCTGCCCGATGTCGCCCCGCAGAAGAAGTCGTACGGCGGCAGTCTGGCGTTCGGCATTTTGGGCATCGTCGTCATCGGCATCGTCGCGTACGTCGCCCTGAACGAGGAGTCCAACGCCCGCTTCCAGTGCAGCGTGCTGAAGGTGCAGGAGAAGTGCGAGACCGACGAAGACCGCGCCTTCCGCATCGAGCAAGCGCAGAAGCAGGAAGAGAACGAGTACATGGTCAACCACTACGGTGCGTTCGACCTGCAGTTCTCTCCCGACGCCGACACCGTGGTCGTCATTACCCAGAAGCGCTACGAAGAGACCCGCGCCGACTACCTGGCGCGTTTCCGTGACGGAGGCGAGGACAAGCGCGGCTTCAAGGAGAAGCGCACTGGCGTGTACACCACCTTGGCCAACAAGGCCGGCCAGTCTGTTGGCGGCATCGCCTTCAAGTCCGACGCGAGCTGCAACAAGCCCGCCGAGTGCCCCGACCCGTCGGCCGCCGCGGCCGTCGCCGCAGAAGCCGGTGCCCAGCCCGATGCTCTGGCGCTGCCGCCGCCATCCAACGCCAAGCCCACGATGCTGCCGACCTGCGCCACTTGGGCCCCCACCAAGGGCAAGAAGCTGGTGCTGCCGATGTCGCTGCAGAACCTGCCGCTGCTGGAGAAGGAGCAAGCCGACGGCAACGACAAGCGCCTGACTGCCGAGGACATCAAGATCATCGACGAGAAGCGCAAGGACCCGCCCCGCGACTCGGACGGCAACCCCATCGTCGACGCATCGTTGAAGGTCCACTCGGTGGCCCTGTCCAGCTGGGTCTACGAGGTCGAGCTTGCGTCGTGCGGTTACAAGCCCCGCAAGGTCATGTTCTACGAGCACCCGGCCCCTCCGGGCGTCGACGTCAAGAAGCTCGAGTCCGAGGGCTGGACGGTCCGCAAGTTCAAGCGCACGCCGGATGGCCGCTTCGTCATCGACAACGCCGCCTTCGACCTGCTGCCAGAGCCCCACACCTACCGCATCCGCTACATCCAGCTGCTCAAGGAGCTCTACTGCCTCAAGGAGTCGCCTGAGTACAAGGGCAAGACCGATCAGGGCAAGAAGGACGCAGAGGAGCTGATTTGGGTGCAGAAGTCGGTCGTCGGCGAGCTGCGCGACATCGCCAAGCAGAACGACCTCGACCCCAAGTTCGTCGAGTACCGCGACGCCCTGCTGAAGAGCTACGAGTGCCCGAAGATCGAGGCGCAGTAGTCCGCGTCGCCCACCGCAGAGGGGCCATTTCTGGCCGACCAAGGGCGGAAACATGGGCAATTCGCGACAAAGATCCCTCCTCAATTCAAGCACTTTGACCTGAAGGTGGCGGATCCCCTGTGACCGCGATCGCCAGATTCGGCTGGGCATCCGCAGCGTGCCTTTGCAGCGCCGTCTGACAACCCGTGCGCCGCAACTACGCAAAATCACATCAATCATCAGGATAATCATGGGTTGCAATCGCCGGTAGTCGCCCACCGCCACCTCTCCCCCGCGTGGCGCCCACGGCTGCGATCGCTTGTCTCGTCGTGCGTCTGACCGTAGCTTGGACGGGATGTCCGTCTCGCTGCCCCCCCGCCCCTCGCGACCATCGGAAGCCAGACTCCTTGGAATCCGAGCGGTTTTTGCGATTGCGCTGCTGAGTTTGCTGGCCCCGGGTCTGGCCGCCGCACAGATCGATCCTGCCGACGAGGTGGTCGACGACGTGCCGGAAGACGGGCCCGATGTCTCGCCCGTCACCCCGGCACGGCTGCTTGCGTCCACCGAAGATCTTTATGATTTCACGCCACTTGCTGACGGCGACGTGCGTTACGCCGCGCTGCTGCAGGCTTGGCAGCGTCACGACCACGCTGCTGTCGTGCGTCAGGCGCTGGAAGTCGCCAGCCGGACCGGACAGGCCGCGGTGCGTGTCGCCGCCCTGCACCTGCTTGCCCGCAGCTACGAACGCGTCAAGAACCGCCCGGAGGCCGAGCGCGCCTGGCAGCGGCTGGCGCAGTCGGGACCGTTCACGCAGACGGCGCGCCAACATCTGGCCAACCTGGCGCTGGAGCGTGGCGACGTCGACGGGGCGCTGGCGCAGCTGGCGGCGGTCGCGCCGTGGCACGTGGGTCGCGACGCGGCGACGCTGCTGATGGCGAAGATCGAGCTGGACCGCGGTCGCATCGGTCCGGCGCGCGATGCCTTGGAACGCGTCCAGCGCGCATCCCTGCCCAGCGAACACAAGGCCTGGCACGCGCTGCTGAGCGGCGAGGTGGCCCGGCGCTCGGGTCAGGTCGACGCGGCCGTGCGGTACTATCGGGAGGCGTGGTGGCTGGACGAGGGCGCGTACTCTGGGACCGCCTCGGACCGTCTGGCGGCCATGGAAGTGCCGATTCCTCCTGGGGATCAGGTCGAGCGGATCCTCGAACGCCGACCCCGCGGCCGCAACGACTTGCGCCGCTGGCTGGGCGACGTCGCGTCGATTGCGGCGGGCGACCAGGCCTTGCGCGCCTACGGTGAGGGGGCGCTGCTCTCCCGCGACAAGAAGACCCGCAAGCGGGCACTGGAACTGCTGGAATCCGCAACGAATCAGGCCACCGACCCGGTGCAGCTCGGGCGGGCGCTGCACGCGTGGGGCGATGCGCTGGGCAAGGCCGGCAACGACGCCAAGGCCATCGAGACGCTGCAACGCGCGCTGACGGTGGGCGCCGGCGAGGAGTTGGAAGCCCGCGCGCTGCAACGCCTTCACCGCCTGTACAACAACGTCAATCGCCCGCAGGACGCCGAAGAGGCGCTGGTCCGCCTGCTCGAACGCCACCCGGCGGCAGAAGAGCGCGAGCTGGCCGTCTGGGGCCTGGCCTGGCAGCGCTACCTCGCCGGCAACTACCCGGGCGCCTTGAAGGGGTTCGTGCAGCTGGAGCGCGAGTTCGGCCAGCAGTGGACGGGCGGGCAGCAGCCGTGGCGCGCCAAGGCAATCTATTGGCAGGGTCGGTGCCTGGCGCACATGAAGCACACCGATGCGGCCATCGACGCGTGGTCGTCGGTCGCCAACATGTATGCGCAGACCTACTACGGCGTGATTTCGCTGGACCGCGTGCGCGAGATCGACCCCGAACGCGCTGCCCGTCTGCAAGGGCCGCCGCCCAGCCCCGCGGGCACGGGTCCCACCGCGCTGTCGTTGGACCGCGTGCGCGTCAGCCGCCACCCCGCATTGGACGAGGCTGCGCTGCTGGTGCGCATGGGTCTGGAGTCCGAGGCGCGGACGTTGCTGAAAGGCCAGATCCAGCGCGGACTTCCCCGCGACGGCATCCACCTGCTGGCCACGCTGTACGAGCAGGAGGGCCAGCGCAAGGCCGCCTACGGCATCATGCAGCGCCACACCCGCCGCGCCGCCCGTCCCGACGAGGCCACTGCGGGCGTCTGGCGTCAGTCGTTCCCGGTGCCGTTCGGCGACGAGGCCCAGACGGCGGTGGCCCAAGCCGGCATCAGCAAGTCGTTGCTGTACGCGATCATGCGCCACGAGAGCGGTTTCTCGCCGACCGCGCTGTCGCCCGTGGGTGCGCGCGGCCTGGTGCAATTGATGCCGACGTCGGCGCGCAGCATCGCCGAGCTGTACGGCATCCCGTCGCTCGGCGCCGGCGCTCTGTCGCGGCCCGGCTACAACCTGCAGATCGGCGCGCTGTTCCTGTCGCAATTGCTCAGCTTCTACCGCAGCAACCACGTGATCGTCGCCGCCGCCTACAACGCCGGACCGTACGCAGCGGCGGGGTGGGTCAAGAAGTGGCGCCACCTGCCGACCGACGCCTTTGTCGAGTCGATTCCGTACCCGATCACGCGCACTTACGTGATGCAGGTCACGGCCTCTGCCCAGACCTATGCGTGGCTGTACCCGGAGTGGGGCGAGATCGAGCGCGACCAACTGGGGCGCTCGCCGGCGATGCCCGGGACGTTCGGGCCGTTCATGAAGCGGCCAGATGACTCGGAGAGCTTGCGGGCGGCGGTCAACTGAGGATCGCCCGCATCCCCAACCCATGCTAAAAGCCCAGCCAGCGCCCATCCCGGACGCCCGCGCCGAGCCCCACCGTGACCGACTCCCCCACCGACCGCTGGCCGCGCATCGCGCTGCTGGACCCGACCGTCGCCAACCAGATCGCGGCGGGCGAGGTCGTCGAGCGCCCGGCGTCCGTCGTCAAGGAACTGGTCGAGAACAGCCTGGACGCCGGCGCCACCCGCGTGCACGTGCTGCTGGAAGACGGCGGCCGCAAGCGCATCCAGATCGTCGACAACGGGCACGGCATGGACGGCCCCAGTGCGCACCTGGCATTTGCCCGCCACGCCACCTCCAAGCTGCACACCGCCGACGAGCTGATGGACATCCGCTCGTTCGGCTTTCGCGGCGAGGCGTTGGCGTCGATTCTCGCCGTATCTCGCGTAACGCTGACCACCCGCCGGCCCGACGTCGACGTGGGCGTGCGGCTGTCGGGCGGCGGCGGCGTGTCGATGCGCGAGGAGCCCGCCGGATGTCCGGTCGGCACCGATCTGGTGATCGCCGATCTGTTCTACAACGTGCCGGCGCGCCTGAAGTTCTTGCGCACGCCGGCGACCGAGCTGGGTCAGGTCCTGCGCTTCATCGACGCCCTGGCGCTGGCCCGCCCGGACCTGCACCTGACCGTCACACACAACGGCAAGCGGCTGGCCGACTATCCGCCGGACCCGGACCTGCCGCGCCGGGCGAACGCCGTGCTGGGCCGCGAGACCGCCGGCCGCCTGTACCCGATCGAGAGCCGCGAAGGCTATGAAGTCACTGGCCTTCTCAGCGACCCGGGGCTGGATCACGCGGGGCCGTCGCAACTCGTGCTGCTGGTCAACGGCCGCCACATCTCGGACCGCACGCTGCAGCACGCGATTGCCGCGGCGTACGGCACGTTGCTGGAAAGAGGCCGCTATCCCGTGGGCGTCGTCGCGCTGCAGTGCCCGCCAGACACGGTAGACGTCAACGTGCATCCGGCCAAGGCCGAGGTCCGCTTCGTCTCCAGCCAGGCCGTACACGCTGCCATCTCGCGCGCGGTGCGGGGCATGCTCGCCGCAACCCCTTGGATCAAGGCGCCGAATCCGGACGCGCCACGTCCGGCCCCCAGCGCCGCCTGGACCGCCGGCGAGGGCGTGACCGATGTCGAGACCGGCGAGGTGTTGCCTTCGCCTCGCAGCTCTTGGGCCGCGTCGTCCCGGCCGTCGTGGCCGCCGCCCAAATCGTCCGGCCTGTTCCGCGGCGACTCGGGCTGGCGTGCACCTGGCAGCGGCGCGGGATCCTCAAGCCCGACCGCGACTTGGACGACCTCGCCCGACACCGTGACCGAGCCGCTCGACACCGCCGCGCCCTTGGGCACGTTTGCGTCGCTGCGCTACGTCGGTCAGGTCGGGCGCTGCTTCCTGGTGTGCGAAACCGCCGACGCCCTGGTGCTGGTCGATCAACACGCGGCGCACGAGCGGGTGCTGTTCGAGCGGTTCGTGCAGTCGTTTCGCCAAGGCGGCTTTCCCAGCCAGCAACTGCTGATTCCCGAAACGGTTCCTCTCGCCCCCGCCGAGGTCGCGGCGCTGATCGAGGCCGACGACGTGTGGCGCCCGCTCGGGTTCGATCTCGAGGCATCCGGTGAGCGCATGGTCCGCGTGCGCGCCCAACCGTCGGTCGCCCGCGCGCTCGATCTGGGTGCCGAGGTGAAGTCGCTGGCCGCGTCGCTGCTGGAAGGCGGCCGCGGTCAAGCAACGGTCGAGAAGCTGGAAAGGGTCGCGGCGACGCTGGCTTGCCATGCCGCGGTCCGGTCGGGGGACTCGATGACGGCGCGGGAAGTGGCCGAATTGCTGGGTCAAATGGACGGCGTCGATCTGGCCACCCACTGCCCGCACGGCCGCCCCGTCGTGCTGCGCGCCCGGCTCGACGAAGTCGCGCGCTGGTTCCACCGCACATGAGCGAAAAGCCCTTGCGTATCGCGGTGTTGGTCGGCCCCACGGCGTCGGGCAAGACGGCGGTCGCCTTGGCCTTGGCGGCGCGATTCGGCCTGCCGATCGAAGTGATTGGCTGCGACGCCCTGCAGGTCTACCGCCGACTCGAGGCCGGCACAGCGAAGCCAAGCGCTGCTGAGCGGACGACCGTCCCGCACCACCTGATCGACGTGGCCGAGCCGACCGAACCGATGACCGCCGGGCGCTACGCCGAGCTCGCAATTGCCGCCATCGCCCAAGTCCACGCGCGCGGCAACTGGCCGCTGCTGGTCGGCGGCACCGGCCTGTACCTGCGGACGCTGGTGCGGGGCCTCGCCGAGATCCCGCCCGTGCCCAAGGACTTGCGCGACGCCCTCGCCGCCGAGTTCGCCACACGCGGCCCCAACGCGCTGCACGCCGAGCTCGCCGCCGTCGACCCCGCGTACGCTGCAAGCGTGCCCGCCCAGAACCGCCAGCGGGTGCTGCGGGCGCTGGAGGTGTTTCGCGCGACCGGAAAGACGTTTTCCCAATGGCATCAGGAACATGCAAGTCAACCCGACCGCTTCGCCTGCTGGACGGCGCTGCTGGACCCGCCGCGAGACGCACACGACGCCCGCCTGACCGCGCGCGCTCGAGCGATGGCTGCCCCGCTGCTGCAGGAAGTCCGCTTGTTGCTTGACGAAGGTCTGTCGCCAGAGGCGCCTGCGATGCAAGCCCTGGGCTACCGCGAGGCCGTGGCGGTGGTGCGCGGCGAGCTGGAGCCCCCTGCGTTCACCGAAGCCCTGGTGCGCACCCACCGCCAGTACGCCAAGCGGCAGCGCACCTGGTTCGCGACCCAGCAGCGTATCGACCGGCGCCTGATTCAGGCGGAACTGACAGAAGTGCTCGAGCTGGCTGCGGATCTGCGGCTTTGGTTCGCCAGCTAGCCGTTCAGCCAGGTGCCGATCCAGCGCATCAACGGCGAGTCGTGCTGCATCGTCTGCCACGCGTCGGGCTGGGCGAAGAACCACGCCACCCGCCCCATCCAATAGCCCAGCACGACGGCAACCGCCCACAGCGCCGGCCGGGTCGGGATCTGCGGCACCTCTCGCCCCCGCAGCAGCGCCACGACGGCCACGCCCCACCAGCCCAGCATCGCCAGAAACGCGAACGGCGAAAGGAGGTTGAGCCCCACAGCCGTGACCAGGTGTCCGTGCGCCAGCTCAGCAAACGCCCGCGTCATGCCGCAGCCGCCGCACGGCAGGCCGGTGGTCCAGCGAAACGCGCACAGGATCGGCCCCTTGTCGGCCCAAGCGTCCAGAAACCAGGCGGCGGCCACGATGGCCGGAACCAGCACCAGCCCCGGATGGCGCCAAAACAGCGACCGGAGCGTCGGGCGCCAAGGGGCAGCGGGTGGGGCGGCGGGCAGGATCAGGACGACCTCGGTGGCTCGGGGTGACGGCACAACGCCGCACGGCGGAGGCGGATTCTGCCCCACGCCGCGACCAAGCGCGAGTCGGGGTCGGTGAATCGGCGCGCCGTGCGAAACGTCCGGTTCCATGCACGGGCCGATGTCGGCTGCACCGGCCCGCAGCGACCGCCCCGAGGCGGCCCGACCTCGTGCGGGTTGCCTAAGCGCTTGGAGCGGTTTACCTTGCGCACCGAGACGTCTGGCCCGCATCGGCCCGCGTCGCCTGGAGAATCGACCATGCTCCGCAACCTCCCGTCTCTGGTCTTCACGCTCGTACTGCTGTCCGCCCTGCTCGGCTCAGCCTACGCTCAGGCTCCCGAAGCCGGCCCGCCGCCACCGGACAGCCCGCCCGCGCCCGACGCAGCTGCGCCCGCGCCCGCGCCTGCACCAGCGCCGGCACCAGCGCCAGCGCCAGCCCCCGGAGCCTCGAAGAGCGAGTCCCCCGACCGCGCCGCCGAGCGCCTGAACGAGGAAGGCAAGCGTCTGGTCGCCGCCGGCAAGTATGAGGAAGCGTTGGAGAAATTCCACGCCGCCCTGAAGTTCTACCCGCTCTCGAACGCGATCTTCAACGTCGGCTCGATGCTCTACACACTGCGCCAATACGAAGACGCCTTCCCGTACCTGGATCAGACGCTGCGCGCGCCGCTGGACCCCCGTCAGCGCGAGATCGTGACCAACCACATCGACACGGTGTTCGCCCAGCTGCGCGCCAGTCACGGTGCCGTGCTGGTCGAGACGAGCCCTCCCGGCGCCACGATCACGATCAACGGCAAGGAGATGCCCTTCGTGTCGCCGATGCGCGTGCTCATCCCGTTCGGTGCCGCCGACGTGATGGCCGTCACCGCCGGCTTCAAGCCCAACACGGTGGTGGTGAATTCGAGTCGCGCCGACATGCCCAAGGACATGAAGATTCGGCTCGAGCGCGAAGAGCCTGATGCCCCCGTCAGCGTGCGCTGCCCCGGTGGCGCGGACGTCTTCATCGACGGCCAGATGCACGGCTTCGAGCTGGTGCGCCTGCGCCTGCTGCTGGGCCCCCACGTCGTGCGCTGTGGCAAGACCCAGAAGTCGCAAGCGTTCGAGCGCGCCGTCGAAGTCCGTCCTGGCCCGAACGCATTCGAATTCAGCAATCAGGTCAAGTAGCTCGCGTCAGGCTCTCCCCCCCTCCTGCCCCCCCCTCGAGGTTTGCATGACCACGGCGTTCCGTACCGGCCGCGATCCGCTCGGCTGCCACCGCGTTCTTCACCCGCAAGGCACGCTGCCCCAAGCCGCCGACCGACTGGACAACAGCCTGCCGCCGTTTGAGGACGAGGTGCAGATCGCCGTCGAGCGCCTCAACGTCGACGCGGCGTCTTTCACCCAGCTCGAGTCGACCGGGCGGCCGGTGGCCCAGCAGATCGAGGAAATCGTCCAGCAACGCGGCAAGATGCAGAACCCGGTCACCGGCTCGGGCGGCATGCTGCTGGGCCGGATCGCCGCCATCGGTCCCGCCTACGAGGGGTGCCTGAAGGGCCTGCCGATCGGGACGTCCGTCGCCACGCTGGTGTCGCTGACGCTGACGCCGCTGCACCTCAAGCGCATTCTGGCCGTGCACCCGCACGCGCATCAGGTTGAAGTCGAGGCGTTCGCCATGCTGCCGTCATCGGCCCCTGCCGCGGTGGTGCCGAACGATCTCGCGCCGACGCTTGCCCTGTCGGTGCTGGACGTCTGCGGGGCTCCGGCGCTCGTGCATCGGATGGTGCAACGCGTGCCCCAGAACGGCCACATGCTGTTCATCGGCGCTGGCAAGTCCGGCGTGCTGTCGATGGCGGCGGCGCGTGCGGTGCGGCCCGACCTGAAGCTGTGGGCAATCGACCGCTACCAGGGCCCATTGGACGAGGCGTATGCCGCTGGCCTGTGCGACGGCGTCCACGCGGTCGACGCTGCCGATGCGCTGGCGGTTCGGGCGGCGGTGCAGGAGTTCACCCATGGCGCGCTCGCCGACGCCGTCATCCACATGACCAGCCTGCCGGGCACCGAGATGGCCGGCATTCTGGCGACCCGGAAGCGCGGCACCTGTTTGTATTTCGGCATGGCCACGTCGTTTTCGCGCGTCGCCTTGGGCGCCGAGGGCGTGGGCGCCGACATCGACCTGCTGATCGGCAACGGGTTCGTCGAGGGCCACGCGGATCTGGCGATGGACCTCGTGCGGGCCAACCCGCGTCTGCGCGGCCTGATGTCCAAGCGTCTCGGCCTGTAGCCCGCCCCTCGCTCCCTTCACCCGACAAACCACGACGAAACGCAGGCCCCGCGGGGCCTTGCGCGTTACCGTCGATATGGGCAGGGGTGGCGGGTGCTATTGCAGGAAGTTGAACTCGACGCGGCGGTTCTTCTCCCACGCTTCCTTGGTGTGGCCCGGATCGAGCGGCCGTTCTTCACCAAAGCCGACCGGAACCAGCCGACTGCGGGCAAGGCCGCGGGCGACCATCGCGTTGACGACCGACTCGGCGCGAGCCTGACTCAACTTCTTGTTCTTCTTGTCAGGACCGCGCTCGTCGGTGTGGCCCTCGATCTGCACGCGGACCTCGGTGCGGGCGCGCAAGGCCTCGGCGGCCTCGTCCAGGATCTCTTCGGACAGCTGACCGACGATCTTGGCCGAATTCGTCGCGAAGTTGATCTGCTTCTTGAACACGATGCGGTCGTCCTCGACCACGATGTTCTTGAATTCCTTGGGCGGAGGCGGCGCCTCGGGCAGCTCGTCCGGGCAGCCGTCCATGTCGTCCAAACCGTTGTAGACCTCCGGCTTGTCCGGGCACTGGTCCGACTTGACCGGGTACTCGTTGATGCCGTCGCCGTCGTTGTCGAAGTCGGGGCAGCCGTCGCCGTCCTCGAACGAGTCCTTGTCCTCGGGGATGTTCGGGCAGCGGTCCTTGGCGTCGGCCACGCCGTCCTGATCGTTGTCCTCGTCCGGGCAGCCGTCTTCGTCCAGGAACTTGTCCTTGTCCTCGGCCTGGTCCGGGCAGCGGTCGTTCTGATCGTGGATGCCGTCGCCGTCCCGGTCATACTCGGGGCAGCCGTCGTCGTCCTGGTCCTTGTCCATGTCCTCGGGGTCGTCGGGGCACTTGTCCTCGGCGTCGCACAGCAGGTCGCCGTCCCGGTCCGGGCAGCAGCCCTTCTGGTCCTTGACCGCCGTGACGGCCGCGGTGTGCTTCTTCGCGAGCTCCAAGTGCTCCGCAGCGTCGATCGTGTTGCCCAGCGCAGACTCGACCCGGGCAAACTCGATGTTCGCCTCGGCCAGCGCCAAGTCCTTGGGAGCGCAGTAGTACGCCGGCACCTTGGCCACACGCACCGCCTCGTTCAACTCTTCGGTCGTCTTGTTGACCTCGCCGGACGTCACGCACCCGGCCGCCGCCAACGCCAGAGCCAAGCCCAGCGCGAAGGTGCCCAAGGCGCCTCCGCTTCTGCCGCTTTGCCTCGTCACGATCCTGTGCATGGTTGGTCCTGAAGCTAGTCGTCGCCAGAGGGGGTGAAGGCGGGCGGGCCCTTGCGCGGTTCTTCCCGGCGCGGCTCTTCTTTGGCCTTGGGGGCGAACTTCTCGCGACGCTTCGTGCGGTCCTGGGCCAGCCGAGCGACATCCACGGCCTTTTCCGATGCTGCTTGGCTCTGCCGGGCGAAGTCGGCGGCCTGCTCGTACTTGCCGCGGCCGCGCAGCTCCTTGGACTTGGTCAGCAGCGTGTCGGCGCGGGTGTACTCGTACGGTGCGTTCTTCGCGGCGTCCAGGCCCTGCGCCTCTTCGAGGTCGCGGGTGGCGTCGCTGATCGAGGTCGCTGCCGTGACGGACCCGCACCCCACCGCTCCCAAGAGCAGAAAGACCAGCCAGACGTGGCGGCGGACCGGATTCGAAGGGTGCGCAAGCGGGTGCATGTGGTTCCGTGGCCGCAAGGCGGTTCGCAGTGGGGGTCTGGGCCTCAGGACGGCGCAGAACGCCGGACGGCAGCGAGGAGACCAGTCACCGTGAACCGTTACTTTGGCCGCGCCTGCCAGAGGTGTCAAGGCAACCCGACCGGGACGAAATGCCGCGCCCGTGCGGGGATGCGTCGGCTCGTCGCGCCTGCGGGTCCCCTGCGGACTTGTCGGGTCCGGCGGCGTGCGCCAAGATGCAGCGCCCACCCGTCAGGAGCCCCATGCCCTCCGCCGCAGCGCTTCCCCCACGCCTTCCGCACACGCAGCGAAGTCTCGGCCTTGCCGGGGCGTGGCTGGTGGCTCTGGTTGCGCTTGGCGGCAGCTGCGACAAGGTTGAGACCGATCGCGCGCACTCGCTGGCGCTTCACGTGGCTGTCGCCGCCATCGACCACTATTCGGCGCAAGCGCAAGCGGCGACCCAGGCCCATGGCACGGTTCTGGCTGCCTTTGCCCGAGCAGCCAAAGCCAGCAACCTGCCCGACTACAAGGCCGCGGTTCGCACGCAAGTCCTTCCAGCAATGGATGAATTCTTGCGCACGCTCGCGGCAGTGCGGGCCGACACGCCTGAGCTGCAGGCGATCCATGCGCGACTGCTCGCCGCTTACGCCAAAGCCAGGCAGGAGGTCGATGCCTTTGAGGCCGGGCTGACCGAAGCCGCCGGCCTGCGTGCCTTTGAGCCTGTCCGCACCCGTCTGCACCGTGCCGTCGACGCCTACCGCGGCGAATTGTCGGCCTATTGCGTCGCCAACCAACACGCGCTGACCCCGATTCCGCTGGCTTCGGCCGTCTCTTCGGTGGAGGCGCCATGACGGACACGCCGCGGACGGTGCCGGTGCAGACGCCCAAGCCCTTGCTGATCCGGGCGATCTGGCGCGAGGCCCGCCCCCACCAGTGGGTCAAGAACGCGTTCGTGGTGGCACCGCTGGTGTTTGCGGGACCCGAACTGCTGCGGGACCATGAGGTCGACGCCAGTCTGCTGATCCGGGTGGTGGCCGGGTTCGTGGCGTTCTGCCTGGCGTCGAGCGCGACCTATTTCATGAACGACATCCATGACCTCGAGGCCGATCGCGGCCATCCGGTCAAGCGGATGCGGCCGATCGCTGCCGGACTGCTGCCGATCGCTACGGCCTGGCGCTGGTTCTGGGGCCTGCTTGCGACGGCGGGGCTGCTGTCTTTGGTGTCGGGGCCGTTCTTCCTTGCCTGCGTCCTCGCGTATTTCCTCTTGAACGCCGCGTACTCCAAGGGTCTGAAGCACGTCGCCTATGTGGATGCATTGGTCATCTCCGGCGGCTTCCTGCTGCGAGTGGTCGCGGGCGGTGCGGCGGCGCAGGTGTCGCTGTCGGGGTGGCTGATCGCGTGCATGGTGCTGCTGTCGATGTTTCTGGCGCTGGGCAAGCGCAAGCACGAGCTGCGGACGACCGGCGGCTCGCACCGTGCGTCGTTGGGCCTGTACCGCGAGTCGCACTTGAACCTTGCGCTGGCGGCATTGGCCGTGGCCACGACCGCGACCTACTTGGGCTATACGCTGGACCCGGGCACCGCAGCGCGTTTTCACACCCACCTGCTGCCGTGGACGGTGCCGTTTCCGCTGTTCGGTCTGTGGCGGTTCATGCGTTTGATGGACGCCCGCGACAGCGTCCACAGCCCGACCGAGCGGATGCTGCGGGACTTGCCCTTCACCGTGAACCTGGCGTCGTGGAGCGTCATCGTGGTGGTGGTGATCTACGGACTGCTGGGGGCTGAGCCATGACCGTGCGGCTGGCATTGGGTCTGACGGCGGTCGCGTGCGCGCTCGTCGCGTGCGGCAGCGCGCCCGCACGTCCTGCCGAACCACAGGAGGTACGGCGCGGTATCGCGGCCGGCGTTGCCGCGATCGTCGCCGATGCTCCGCTGGAGCTGCGGTTCAATCCTGCCCCGTGCGAGTGCCCGCTGTTCGAGATCCGGCTGGGAACATCCTGGGTTCGCGCCGAAGTGAACGTGGATGACGTCGAGCGCGGCGCGGCGTGGCTGGCGCTGCTGGACGCGACGCCCATCGAGCATCTTCCCGTTGCTGTGCGCGCCCTTGGACGGGTAGACCGGGACGTGCTGCGCACGACGCAGGGCAGCTATGCCGTGCGGGTCGACCTGCGGAGCGCCGTTTCGCCCCCGCCACCGCCTGAGCCCGCCGCACTGCCCGACGCTGCGCCGGCCTCAACGCCCGCCCATGCGGCACCGGTGCCGCCCACCGCCGATCCCTGAATCCCGGCGAATCCTTGACGCCCGCCGTGCGTGTTGAACAGTACACGCAACCGGAGGTGTTCTGATGTCGACCGTTCGCTCGTCCGCGCTCGCCCTGACCGTCTCGGCGACCCTGCTGGCCGCGGCGATCTTCGCTCCCGCCGCAATCGCCGCGCCCGAAGCCGCCAAGGCCGACGCGCTGAAGCTGAAGATCCTGCACAAGGAAAAGCCCGCAGGCACTTCGACGCTGCGCACCCTGGCCGGCAAGGAAGGCCTGTACTACGCCATCGAGGCTGATCTGGAGGGCAAGGTCGGCAAGACCGTGCGGACATTTGCCCAGCGCGCGCATCTGGCGCTGAACCTGCAGGGCGAGGTCGTGAAATTCGATCGCTGGGTTGACGTCACCGGAGCCACGACCCAAGCCAAGCTGTTCCAGTACGAGGGTGCGTGGAAGGTGGCGTTGCCGACGGATGGGCCCAAACCCCGCGTCGTGCCTGTGCAAGTCAAGCAGCCCTTCGTGGTGGTGGATGAGCGGCTGCCGGCCCTTGCGCTGGTGGCCGTCGAGCGCATGGCCGGGCTTGCCGAATTCGACTACGTCAGACTCGACGATGCCACGTTTGGCCGCATGACCCAGACGACCGAGACCGTGGTCGACAAGAACGGCGAAGAGTTCACGCGCGTCCGGCTGCAGGGCGGCAACGTGACGATCGACGTGGTTCGCGACGCAAAGGGCAAGACGACCTTGGGTGTCATCGGCTTGGGTGGCTGGAACGCGGTGGTCGAGGGTCGCAAGCTGCCGGTTGGCCTGAAGTCCCTGCCGTCCGCCGTGCCTCCGCCCGCGGATGCCACGCCGGTCGACGCCGACGCCAGGTAGCCGCCTGCCTCAATCTCCGAAGCGCGCGCGGGCCGAGTCGCGCCACTCGTCGGGGAAGAAGTAGAACCCCTCGCAAGCAAAGGCGAACAGACAGGTCTCGCAGGCTGCCTCATGCCGCCGCCGCGCTTGCAGGTAGTCCTGCAGGTTCACCTCGTCACCGCCCACGAACACCATGTGGCGCTCGCGCTTGCCCAGGTCGGCCAGACCGTGCTGCTGGTAGCCGGGCAGATAACACAGCGGCAAGTTCACGATCTGAAAGCGGATCTTCTGTCCGTGCTGATCGATCAGCGCCATCGCCGCCGTGGCAGCGTCGTGGGGGTCCGGCTGGCCATCCGCCGACGCGCGACCAAACGGCGTGAGGAACTGCAGGTTGCACGCGCGGACGCCCCAAGCCTCCAGCAGCGGCCCCATCCGCAACAAGTGCGGCACATTGCTGCGGGTCAGCGTCACGTTGACGCCGAAGCCCACGCCCAACCGCTCTGCCAGCGGCCGAGCCTGCGCGATGCCGGCCGAGGTCTGGGCGAACGCTCCCGGCGCCCCCACGTTGGCGTCGTGCACCTGGGCATCCGGACCGTGCAGCGACACCAGCAGGTGGGTCAGACCGCTTCTCAGCAGGCGCTCGACATTGCGCGGCACCGCCAGCATCCGGCCGTTGGTCGTCAGGTTGATCTCGCGAAACCCGAGGTCACGCGCCGCCCCGAGCAGCTGCAGAAGCTTGGGATGGGTGGTGGGCTCCCCCCCGTCGAAGTCCACGAGATCGAAGCCCTTGTCTCGGTGCTCGCGCAATGCGGCGATCACGGCTTCGGGGTCCGCATGGTGCTGACTGCGGTTGCCGACAGCGCAAAACGCGCAGTGGTTGTTGCAGACGTAGGTCGTGTTGACGATGACCTTGCGGGGCTGCCCTGAGGCGACGCGGACGGCAAGCGCCTGCTTGGCCACCTGCAGCTCTTCGGGCGTCCAGTCCAGCCCTCTCAGCACCGGACGGCCCTGAAATAGGGGCCCGATGTCGCGATCTTCCCGCGAGATCCAGAGCTTGCGGGCCGTCACGTCGTCATGCAGCGCAGTGCCGCGAATGGGCACCGCGAACTGCAACAGCGGCGTGGCCCCCGTGCTGTCGTACAGTTCGACCGCGGCGTGCAGCGTCTGGCGAACTTCAGCCCGCGTCTCGTCCGGCAGCCCCACCATCCAGTGCACCGACAGCGGCAACCCGGCGTCTCGCGCCCAAAGGGCCACGCGTTGCGTCGCCGCAAGGTCGAACCGCTTGCCGATCAAGGTGTTGGTGATGCGATCCGCTGCGCTCTCGGCCGACACGGATAGCTGCCTCGTCCGCGCCGCCAGCCGCTGCACTTGGCCCTGTGTCAGGCGGTCAGCCCGCAGGCCGTTCGGCAAATCGAGTTGCAGATCGAGCGACTCCGCAACGTCGAGAAGGTCATTCAGCGCCTGCTCTGTCGGGTTCGCCAGCTCGTCCAGTACCACGAGGCGCCGCACGCCGTACGTGTCTCGCAGCAGCCGGGCGTGACGCAGCAGCGCATCCCGGCTCAGACGGCGGTAGGCCTGCCCCTTGTGCCCGGCGCGCTGCCACGGGTTCGACGTGCAGAAAGAGCAGCGAAATGCGCACCCGCGGCTGGTCTTGAACGGGGCGAGCGGCGGCTGATGCGAGAAGATCGAGTGCTTGGGCAGGGTTTCATGCACCCGCGCCAGAAAACGCTGAAACGCCGAGAAGTCGATCAGGTCGTAGGCTGGCGGCGGCAGATCGTCCAGGGCAGCTTCGGCAGGCCCCGACGACGCAATGCGCTGCTCTGGTCGTTGGCCGACCGCCAGGGCGCGCACCAGAGGCTCGATGGTGCCCTCCGCCTCAAACGCCTGCCCCCAGTCGCAGCCCAGCTGGTCCAAGTCGGCTTCATCCCAAGCGATCCGGTGCATTCCGCCCACGTCGCAGTCGGCAAGCACGCGTGGAACGCCGGGCCAGCGTCGCTGCAGCGCGTCGGTCAACCGCCGGATCTCCGCCGACGCCACCCGAGCCCGCAGCCAGGGCGAGTTGGCGACCACGACGACGTCGGGTGCCAAGTCCCCCAGGTGATGGAGGAAGCCAGCCAGCGCGACACCGAACCGCAGCCGTCCGTCGGGCTCAACCGCCAGCTTGGACGTCGGCAGGCAGAAAGCGTCCAGCACCGTCACGTCGTGTCCCGCGGCCCGCAGCCCCGCCGCAGCCTGCCACAGCCCCAGACCTGACAGCGCCGGGTAGTCGATGTGATCGACGTCCACCAGCAGCGGAGGTTGCAGAAGGAGCAAGCGGGCCACGCGCACCTCGAATCGGTCCGGGGGCTCCGTGCGTCCAAGCATGGGCCGGCCCGGGCGGCGAGTATCCGGGCGGCGGATCCCGCGGGCAAGGCGATTCGACGTCCACCGGTGCCGATCCCGTCACAGGACCGAACCACAGCGCTTGTGCATCGCCCGGGCGGATCTTAGGCTGGCCGGGCAACGGGGAGCCAGCAACCATGCCGACGGGCCTACGACAACCCAACACACTGCGGCGGCGCGGCTTGATTCGCCTGCTGGTCTGCTTGCTTGCGTTGGGTCTCGGGGCGGTCGGTGCCTCTGCGCCCGCCCACGCGTGGAGCGCCCGCAAGACCGATCCCCCCAAGAAGCCGGGCAAGCCCAAGTCCACCGCCAAGCCCAAGTCCGCCCCGACGCAAGCCCCGGTGCCGGCTGCCGCCCCCACGCTGCAGGTCCGTGTCGACGCGCTGCTGGCCCGCAAGCCCAATGTGCCGGGAGCAGAGGCGCTGAAGCTGCTGCGCGAGGCCGTCACTGAGAGGCAAATGGCCCTCGCTGTTGCGGTTGCCGAGGCGATGGCCGCCTCTGCCAAGACAAGCCTGTCCATCCTGACGGAGGCAGCGACGGTTTTGGGTCAGGACTATCCCGTGCAACGCAAGCTGTGGCAGCGGGCGTGGCAGGCGGGCAAGGGTGACCGGCTGCTGGGGCGCGTCATCGCCGAGGGCTGGTCTGACGCGCTGCTGGCGAGCGGTGATGCCACTGAAGCCCGCAAGGTGCTGGAATTTGCCCTGTCCCGAGCCGACCGCGGCGCCCGCAAGTCGCTGTTCGAGCGGCTGGTCGCCCTGGCGCGGCTACAAGGTGACCTGACGACGCTGGTCGAGCAGCTGCGCGGCTGGAACGACCCGGATGCCGTGGTGCTGGCCTCCGGGCTGCTGGAAGAGGACGGCGACGACGACGGCGCGGTCGAGGAATTGCGTCGAGCAGTCAAGCAGTTCCCCGCTCACCGTGGCCTGCAAGCGGCACTGATCGACCTGCTGGGCCGGTTGGGTCGCCGGGAGGAGCTGCAGGCCGCCGTCGCACAAGTGGTTCGCCAGACGCCCGGCGACCCGATGCCGTGGCTGGTCGTTCTGGATGCCCACATCGCCGTGCGCGATGTCGAGGCTGCGCGGAATCTGATCGACGAGCTGGCGCGCAAGCACCCCCGCAACGACGTGCTGCTGGAAGCCCTGATCGACCGCGAGCAGCGGCTGGACGACGACCCGACCCGAGTCGAGCGTCTGTACGAGGCGCTGCTGGCCGCCGCCCCTGAAGAAGCCCAGTACGTCGAAGCCTATGCCGAGTGGCTGCTGGGACGCGCCGACGAGGCCAAGGCCCTGCAGGTGCTGGGACGTCTTGCCAAGCTCAAAGGCGGAGAATTCGAAGGGTTGCAGCGACAGGCGTCGCTTCTCCTCGCCCAGAACCGACTGGCTGCGGCCCGTGCGGCGGCGCTGCGGATGCAACAGCTGAAGCCCGATGACCCGCGGGCCGTGCGGCTGTTGGCGCTGCTGGACGAGCGTGAAGGGCGTCTGCCGGATGCTGAGCGGCGCTGGCTGGGCTTGGCCACCCTGTCCGACAAGGCCACGCCGGGCGACCGTGCCCGCGCTGCCGAAGCCCGTCAGGCGCTGGCTGCGCTGCTGCGAAGAGCCAAGACGCTGGGACCTCGCACCGCCCAGCTGCGAGCGCAGGTGCGCGAGGGAAAGAACGACCTCGGCATGGCCCTGCTGCTGGTCGAGCTGGAGGGCCAACTGGACGGCGACGTGCCGCCTGCGGACGCCGCGACCTGGGCGGCGCTGACCGCGCAGTTGCTGCAAGCGTTTCCGGGCGACGCCGAGCTGCTGACCGCGCTGGCGCAATTGTCCCTGCAGCGCAACGAGTTGGAGCAGGCGCTGCCGATTCTCGACCGGCTGGGCGCCTTGGACCCGGACGCCGCCCGCCCGCTGCTCGCCGGCATTGTCGAGTCGGCGCTGGCCCAAGGTCGGCAGCAGGTCGCCGCAACGGCGGAGGGCATCCTGACTGCCGAGGGTCTCTCGACCGGCGTCCGTGCCGACGGTCCCACGTTGCTGCGTCTGGGCGAGGTTCACCTGCGCTACGGCGACACCGCTCACGCCGCCGCCCTGTTCCGCCGTGCCGCCGCCGCGGACCCGCGCGACACCCGCGCGACGGCTCGCCTCGCTGCGCTGTTCCGCATCGCCGGTGACTCGCAGGAAGAGGAGACGGCGCTTCGTGAAATCGTGTTCCGCGCCCGCGACGCCGATGAGCTGGAGACCGCTGGCCAGCGTCTGCTGACCCTTGCGCTGGCCGCCGGGCGGTCTGCCGAGCTGGTGCGCTGGCTCGACACCATCCAGCCCCAACACACGCAGGGAGAGGCGATCGAGCGCTTTCGTCTGGCGGCCTACGACGCCTGGATGCGCAACGCCGCGCTGGACCGACAGTTCGGCTCCACGGGGCCAGATCCGGTGCCAAGCCCGGTCGGAAACGCGCTGGCAAGCGGCGATTTGCCGATGCAAGTCCGGGCATTGCGGCAGATCGCATTCCTGGGTCGCCCGGTGCCTGCTGCGACCGCCCGTCAGCTGCTTCGCAGTCCCAACCCGATCCTGCGGCGCGACACCGCTCTGGCGCTGGGCGCATCCGGCACAGAGGCTGCGGCCCGGCTGCTGGTGGAAGTGCTGAACGAAGGACAGGAAAACGACGAAGATGTGTCCCGCGCGCAGGTGGTGGCGCTGGCGCGATTGCCGGCGGTGCCTGGCGCTGAACCGTTGCTCGTGTCCCTGCTATCGCGGGGCGAGGGTGGCTTGGCGGCCCTGTCGCTGGGTCGCACGGGCGGCCTCACCGCCCTTCCCGAGCTCATCCGCGCGGTGCTGACCGGGCTTCGCGTCAACCAGCCGGCCGCCATCCTGGGTCTTGGCGCACTGTTGGGCCGCCACCGTCAGCGGGTCGAAGTGAACGGCGCGACGGCCCTTTTGTTCGATCAGGTGCTGGTCGAGGCCCTGCGTGGCCGCAACGTCCTGAGGGATGCTGCGTTGCTGTGGGCGCTGGCTGCCACGGGCCACCCGGACGCGCACCGTGAGCTGCTGCAGGTCGCCGTCCTGCACGACCAGCGCGGCATGCGCCGTCTGGCTGCCCGTCTGGCCGCTGCCTCCCAACCGCCCGTGCTGCCTGCGAGTCCCGAGGTGCCGAGCTACCCTGCGATGCTCCTCGAAGCCCGTGACCGCCAGGTGCGCGCGGTGCTGGGGCCGTGGCTGACGAGCACGCCCGACGATCTGCGGCCGGCGCTGGTGACCCTGGACGCCGAGCTGGGCCAGGCCGCGAGAGACAGCGTGCTGCGCACTGGCGGCCCCGAGCGACTGGCCGACTGGTGCGCAACCTGGACCGAGGCGTGGCCAGCTGGCGGTGCCGTCGACCAGCTGTGCCGTGGTTCCGCTGCGGCCACGAACTGACATCTGTGCGCCCTTTCCGGTCCCTTTGGCCCCCAGCCCCCCATGGACGCCCTTTCCCTCCAAGCGAGGCCGCAGGTATACTGTGCGGTCATCGCCACACGCCCATTTCTGGGCCGTCAGGAGGCGTCATGCTCGCACCCTTCGCGCGTTCTCAAGCCCCGCTTGCGCCCTGGCGCAGCCGACCGGCTTGGGCGCTCGCCCTGGCGCTATTCCTGTTCGCCGGATGCGCTCAGGAAGTCGTCGAGTACGACACGCTGTATCTGGCCGTCTCCAGCGAAGCCCCCCTCAAGGGCACGATCACGCACTTGGATCTCGCGGTCCACAACGTCCCCGACGCCCCGGCCTTCAAGCTGCCCGAAGACCCCGCCGACCCCGCCTATGCTTTTCCGCTGCCTGCCGGTCGCAACATCGTGGGCCAACCCTTTACGGTCAAGGTGACGGCCGGGACCAACCCCGGCCCCGTGCAGCTGCGGATCCGCGGCCTGGAAGGCAACGTCGTCCTGACCACCTTCAGCGGCGTGGTCGACACCCGGCAGAAGGGCATGGTCGAGATCCTGCTGCGCGCCCCCAAGGCCGACTGCGACGCGGACGGCGACGGCACCCCCGACTGCACCAAGTCGGGCTGCTGCCAGAAGCCCGAGCAGTCCGCGTCCGACTGTTCGGACGACGGAGCGATCGACGACAAGACCAAGCTTCCCAAGGGCTTCTTCGCCAGCCCCTTCAACCAGGAGAATGCCTGCACCCAGTGCGGCAACGGCATCGACGAGGACTGCGACGGCTCCGACACCCCCTGCGTGGACACCGACAAGGACGGCGTTGCCGACTGCCTGGAAACCAACTGCGGCCCGGGCGCGATCAATGACCCTACCGTCCACCCCGGCGCCCCCGAGCTGTGCGACAACAAGGACAACGACTGCGACGGCACGGTGGACGAGGACCTGCCGCTGCTCGGCCCGGACGGCGGGCGCATTTCTGCCAAGAAGGGCGACGCGTGCGGCCTGGGCCTGTGCGCTGGCGGCACCGTGGTCTGCGCGGCGGCCGGGGTCGACGGCCCGTCGACCTCGCTCGTGTGCTCGTCCGACAGCAAGAAGCAGGCGCAAGAGAATTGCGACAATCAGGACGACGACGACTGCGACGGCAAGATCAACAACGGCTGCGCGCTCGAGGACATCGACGGCGACGGCGTGAAGAACGGCGAGGAGGACAAGGCCTGTGCGTTCGAATTCGCCAAGTACCACGCAGAGTTTCACCCCGGCGCCCCGGAACCGTGCTGCGTGGCGGGCAAGGACGTCAAGCTGTGCGACCTGAACTGCGACGGCAAGACGATCGCCTGCGATGCGACCGACAAGGACGGCGACGGCTCGCCCGCCTCTCTGGACTGCGACGACAACGACCCGACCGTGTACCCCAACGCCCCTGAAAAGTGCGGCGACGGCAAGGTGCAGGCCTGTTTCGGCAAGGACCCCGCCTGCGCGTCGGTCACCGACAAGGATGGCGACGGCTGGAGCCCGCCCGTCGACTGCAACGACAACGACCCCAAGATCCACCCCGCTGCCCCCGAGCTGTGCGACGGCGTGGACAACGACTGCGACGGACTGGTCGATGACGGCGCCCCAGAAGCTGCCGACGCCAAGTGCGGCGACACCGACGGCGAGTGCGCCAAGGACCCGGGCGTCTTGGTGTGCAAGCACTATCCCGAGGGCCAGCTTCCGGGCGATCTGGACTGCTTGGCCAAGCCTTTCGACGCCGCCTCAGGCTCGTGCGTCGGCTGCGAGGGCGACCGCCGACCGGTCAAGGACATCTGCGACTACCTGGACAACGACTGCGACGGCCAAAGCGACGAGGACTACAAGTACAAAGAGCAGGCGTCCGGCAACTCGCTCTCGATCGGCGTGAAGTGCGACGGCGTAGGCGCGTGCGGCATCGGTCAGGTCGAGTGCAACGCGGGTCTGGATCAGGCGGTGTGTTCGACGGATGCCAAGGGCTCGGGCAACCAGTCCAAGGCCGAGAACTGCGACAATCAGGACAATGACTGCAACGGACAGACCGACGAGAACCTGACGGCTGTCACCGACTCGACTTGCCAGAAGCTGGGCGTCTGCGGCGGGGCTGCCCTGCCGGCCATCCAGACGGTGTGCATCTCTGGTCTATGGTTGTGCGATTACAGTGCAGTATCCAGCTTCGAATTTAACCTGGACCAGCCCTGCACGCCGGGGAGCGCGGGTTGCCACTGCGAGGGGTTGACACAAAAGTGCTCGAAGATGGTTGAGAAATCCTGCGACGGCAAGGACAACGACTGCGACGGCAAGATCGACGACGACTTCAGCTTCGACGATCTGGGCTCCACGCGACTTGTGCAGCAAACGTGCGGTACCGGTGCATGCAACGGCGGCAAGGTGGTGTGCAAGGGCGACAAGACCGGGCTGACTTGCGACACGCTGGTCAAGGTGGCCGACGAGGACTGCGACGGCGCTGACGACGACTGTGACGGCCAGACGGACGAACTCTCCGACATGCCGGTCACGAAATCGACCTGCAAGCTGAAGGGGGCCTGCACCCCGGCGAACGTGGTCGCGACCTGTCCGGCCGGCAACTGGGTGTGCGATTACGCAAAGGTGTCCGCCTACGAGACCAACGTCGAGCTGACCTGCGACGCCCTGGACAACGACTGCGACGGCTCGACGGACGAGGACTTCGACTACAACGACCTGGGCGCGGCGCGCAAGGTCGGCATGTCCTGCGGCACGGGTGTGTGCGCGGCGGGCACCGTGACGTGCACGGTCGACCAGAAGGCGCTGACCTGCTCCACCATCGGCAAGCTGGCGAGCGAGACCTGTGACGGTCTGGACAACGACTGCGACGCCAAGACCGACGAGGACTTCGCCTACCAGCAGTCCGACGGCAAGTCGCTGGCCATGTGGATGACTTGCGACGGCATCGGAGCGTGCGGCACAGGCGCCGTTGAGTGCGCCACCCCCGCCAAGGCGACCTGTTCGACCGACGCGAACGGCAGCAAGAACCAGTCCTCATTGGAGAAGTGCGACGACTCGGACAACAACTGCAACAGCCAGACCGACGAGAAGTGCGACGACGACGGCGACGGCTACTGCGACGTCGCGATGTCGACCGTGGGCAGCCCCAAGGTGTGCCCCAAGGGCGGCGGCGACTGCCAGAAGGACAACGTCGCGGTCAACCCCGGTGCCCCTGAGCTGTGTGACAGCATCGACAACAACTGCTCTGGACAGACCGACGAGATCTTCACCTACACCGATCCGGGCAAGGCGGCCGTCGGCATCGGCGCTCCGTGTGGCTTGGGCGTGTGCGTGAACGGCTCTGTGGTCTGCGCGGCGGACAAGCTGGGCGCGGTGTGCTCGACGGCGTCCAAGAAGGGGACCGAGATCTGCAACGGCCAGGACGACGACTGCGACGGCGTGACCGACGAGGGCTGCGACGACGACGTGGATGGCTACTGCGACGCGTCGATCCAGCTGGTCGGGTCGCCTGCGGTGTGCCCCAAGGGCGGCGGCGACTGCAACGACGCCGATGCGGCGATCCACCCCTCTGCCACCGAAAAGTGCAACAATTTGGACGACAACTGCACGGCCGGCACCGACGAGGGCTGCGACGACGACAAGGACAGCTACTGCGACGCCGGCATGACGACGGCCGGCACCCCGACCGTCTGCCCCAAGGGCGGCGGCGACTGCAACGACACGACCTCGGCCGTCAACCCCGGAATCGCAGAAAAGTGCAACGATATCGACGACAATTGCGCCGCTGGCACCGATGAGGGCTGCGACGACGACACGGACGGCTTCTGCGACGCCAACATGGTGCTGGTCGACATCCCGAAGGTGTGCCCGAAGTCCACTTCCCAGCTACTGAAGGACTGCAACGACGCCGTTGGACAGGTCAACCCGTCGGCGACTGAGCTTTGCAACGACGTCGACGACAACTGCTCTGCGGTGAAAGACGAGGGCTGCGACGACGACACGGACGGCTACTGCGACTCCGGCATGGTGATCGTGGGCAAGCCCGCCATCTGCCCCAAAACGCTGCTGCCGTCGGACCGCGACTGCAACGACGGCAACTCGTCCATCCATCCGGGCATGACCGAGAAGTGCAACAACGCCGATGACAACTGCTCCACCGTAGTCGACGAGGGCTGCGACGACGACTCGGACGGCTACTGCGACACCAGCATGACGGTCGTCGGCACGCCCACCATCTGCCCCAAGACGACCAAGGGCGTGGGCGATGACTGCAACGACGACCTCGGCCAGATCAACCCGCTGATGACCGAGATCTGCAACAACCTCGACGACAACTGCGCATTCGGCACCGACGAGGGCTGTGACGACGACAACGACGACTGGTGCGACAAGACCATGACGGTGGTCGGCACGCCCAACACCTGCAAGGCGGGCATCGGCGACTGCAACGACAAGGACCTCGCGATCCACCCTGCCGCGGCCGAGTACTGCGACGCGTTCAACGTCGACGAAAACTGCAACAGTGTGGCCAACGAACCCGACGCGCTGCTGTGCAAGTCCTACTACAAGGACGTGGACGGCGACACTTACGGCACCGGGACGGCCGTTTGCCTGTGTCAACCCGACATCCCCAACAAGCTCACGGCGACCAAGGACAAGGACTGCGACGACGCCAAGCTGTCCGTCAACCCCGGCGTGGCCGAGCTGTGTGCGACGGTGGATGACGACAACTGCTCTGGCTCCACGAACGACATCGGCGCTCAAGGCTGTTCAGACTTCTATCTGGACGCCGACAAGGACACGTTTGGCAAGATCGACGACAAGAAGTGCCTCTGCGCCGTGTCCGGCGACTACAAGGTACAGAACGTCACGGCGTTGAACGACGATTGCGACGACAGCAAGGCCGCCGTCAAGCCCGGAGCGACCGAGACCTGTGACACGGTCTACGACGACAACTGCAACGACGTGGCGAACGAGGAAGGCGCCGCGAAATGCGTGGACACCTACCGCGACCAGGACAGTGACAGTTGGGGCAAGACTGCGGACAAGAAGTGCATCTGCGCGGTCGCGGGCGAGTACAAGATCACCGACAAGGCCAAGCTGGACGACTGCGACGACATCAACAACAAGGTGAACAAGGGCGCGACAGAGGTCTGCAACGCCATCGACGACAACTGCGACAACAAGATCGACGACGGCTTGGGCTTGGCGGACTCCACGTGTCTGAAGGTGGGCGTCTGCAAGGACGACAAGAGCATTGCGACCTGCACGGCAGGCTTGTGGCAATGCGACTACGCCGCGGTCCCGCTCTACACTGCCGGCACAGAGACCAACTGCGCCGACAGCAAGGACAACGACTGCAACGGCAAGACCGACGACTGCCCCAACCCTTGACCCGCCGCGCACTTCGGGCAACTCCCGCCCGACGCGCCTCTCCTGACGCCGACGGGAACGCGGCAGAATCCTCGAATTCCCACGGCGGATAAGCGCCTTGCCGGACCAACACGGCCGCTGCCGCGCGCGGATCGGGTGCGTCTTCTGCACACGCGTGGTATACGAGCGCGCGATCTGTCCGTCTGAGAGCAAACTCCGCGGGAGCATCCATGGACCCCAAGCGCGGCGCACCGCCCCCCAAGCGATCCGCAGTTCCGTCCGCCTCGGCGAACAAGCGCAAGGCCATTGCCACATCCAAGGCATCGACCGCCGCTCCCGCAGCGGACAAGCCGGGCCGCACGCAGCGCCGTGAGCCTTCGGTGCCGGCAGAGGACATCTGCACAATCGTGTATTGCGACGCGGACTTGCTCGTCGTGAACAAATCCTCTGGGTTCCCCGTGGTGCCGTCCGGGGCCTTCCACCGCCGGTCGGTGCTGGTCGCGTTGTCCGAGCAGGGCATGGGCAACCTGTACCCGATCAGCCTGCTGGACCCGGAAGCTACAGGACTCGTGCTGCTGTCACGCTCTGAGGTGGCGGCGCAGGCCCTGCGCTGGAACTGGCGCAGCAACCTGTGCGAGCGGCAATATCTGGCCGTGGCGCAAGGGGATATCGCCGGTGCCCGTGGCCGCATCACGCTGACGATCGGCGCGGTCCGCAACGGCCGCACGACCAAGCACCAAGTGCTTCCCCTCGAGCTGGGGGGCCGACCGGCGGTCACGACCTGGAAGCTGCTGGCCCGAGGCCGAGGCCTGTCGCGACTGCTCGTCACGCTGCAGGGCGGCCGCTGCCACCAGATCCGCATCCATTTGGCCGCCATCGGTTTTCCCATCGTCAACGACCGCGCCTATGCGCTGCAGTCGACCGAGGTTCCGCTGGCCGCGCTGCTGGACACACCGCAAAAGCACCACGACGCCTCGACGCTGCCACCGCACCAAATTGCCCTGCATTGCGCGCGGGTTCACATGCCTCACCCGATCACCAACCAGCCCATGGAGTTCACGGCCCCCGTGCCGCGCATCCTGCTGGACCTGATGCCGGGGGCTTGGGTGGTCGACGCCACCTGACCCAACACCGCAGAATCCCGAATTCCCGGGCACTGCTGGGCACCTGCGGGATTGCCCGGACCGCGTGCCTGTTGTAGAAGGGAACCGCCTCCAGCCCGGCAGCGACCGGGTCCGGGGCACGCCCCCACTGCACACGCCCTTCCCCCAACTCCATGCGCTGGAGGGCGGCACTTTCGGTTCGACGAGGTCGCTGATGGGTCTGATGTTCCGCCAGAGCGAGTCCGGGCTTTCCATCGAGGGTGCGAATCCCCTGGAAGATCAAGTGATCACGACCAAGGTCGATGATCTGGTCAACTGGGGTCGGCGGTTCTCGCTGTTCCAGTACCCGTTCGTGACGGCGTGCTGCGGCATGGAGTACATGTCGGTCAACGCGCCGCAGCACGATCTCGCCCGCTTTGGCTGCGAGGTTCCGCGCTTTTCGCCGCGCCAGTCGGACCTGCTGATGGTCGTCGGCACGGTGACGCACAAGAACGCGCCCGCGCTGAAGCGTGTTTACGAGCAGATGACCGAGCCCAAGTGGGTGCTGGCGTTCGGCGCTTGCGCCTCGACCGGTGGCTTCTACGACAACTACGCCACGGTGCCGGGCATCGACCACATCATCCCGGTCGACGTCTACGTGCCGGGCTGCCCGCCGCGCCCCGAGCAGGTCATGGACGGCATCCTGCTGCTGATGGAGAAGATCAAGAACGGCCGCGCCGTGATCCGTTGATCGGTCGCTCCGTCACCCGTTGATCAGCCGCTCCAAGGCAATCCCCGTCGCCACGCCCACATTGAGCGACTCGACCGCGCCCACACCCTCGACGCGTACCGCCTGACGACACGCGGCGCGCACCTCGGCCCGCAGGCCGGTCTCCTCGGCTCCCGCGACCAGCATCCATCCCGGCGCATGGCGGCCTCGACCCGCGAGCTGCGCCAGCGTCTGTCGGCCGTCCATCGCCAGGCCCACGGCAAGGCCTCCCGCGGCCTGAAAGCTCTCGAGGTCGCGCACCAAGTTGCGACTGCGCCAGACGGGCAGGGTCTCGAGGCCACCCTCTGCCGTGCGCCAGGCCGCCGCGCTCGCCATCGAGTCCGCCCCCTGTTCGGCCAGCAACAGACCGCGCGCGCCCAGAAAGGCCGCCGTCCGGGCCAACGCCCCCAGGTTATGCGGATTGCTGACGCCGTCGAGCGCCAGCGTCACGCCAGGTGTATGCGCCAAGTCCTGCAGCAGCCGCGCGTCGGTGTGCACGACCATGGGAGACACCAACACCGCCACAAGCCCCTGATGCGCCCTGGAGCCCGACAACCGCTCCAGCTCGCCGTCCGTCACCTTGCGAAAGACCCGCCGCTGCGCCGCCAGACCGCGCAACGCGTCGGCCAACGCGCGCTCGTGGCGCTCTGCATAGAACAACCGCAGCACATCGCCGGGACGCCGCGCCAAGGCGGCATGAACGGCGTGCAGTCCACACAGGGTCTGCTCCTGGCGCGTTGTGGGCTGGTTGGACATCGGGCCTCGCGGGGCACACCGTAGCGAGCCCCCCAGAAACGAAGACCTCCCTCCCGCCTTGCCTTGCCGAAGCGAAGGGGGCGAGAGGGAGGCCTTGCAGATCAACCGCTTGGCAGTACCGAACTAGAGACCGAGGTAGGCCTTCAGCCAGGCGTAGAAGCCGAGGTCAGCCGTGTACTTGGCTCCCGCAGCCTTGCCGGCGACGACGCTGCCGCCCGCGAACACGCGTGCGCCGTACTTCGGACCCGATCCCGTCACCACCGCAGCGCCGTAGCGAGCCGTGAAGCCGGTGGGGGCGCAACCCTCGTCCATCGTGCCGTCGCAATCGTTGTCGACGCCGTCGCAGAGCTCCTTCGGCCCAGGCAGCACTTCATCCTTGCAGACGTCGAGCGTGCCATCCACCTTGCACTGCTGCGTACCTTCCTTGCACTGACCCTTGTTCTTGGTGGCCGGGTCGCCGGTGTAGCAGGCCACCTTCAGCGTCGCGTCGGGCGTGAAGATGCAGCCCTTCGAGGCGTCGCAGGTGTCCTTCGTGCAGGGCTTGGAGTCGTCGCACGGCAGGGCCTTGCCAGGCACGCACGTGTACTTGCTCGTCGCCGGGTCGTTGCCGCAAGCGTCACCCGTGGTGCACAGGTTGTTGTCACTGCACGGCTTGACCAAGTTGATGAACTTGCAGTCGCCGGTTGCGGAGTCGCACGAATTCTCCGTGCACTCTTCGTTGTCCTCGCACAGCTTCTTGGCACCCGGGACACAGACGCCGCCCGAGCACGCGTCGTTCTGCGTGCACTTGTTGCCGTCGGCGTCGCAGGCGACCGCGTTGGGCTGGTAGACGCAGCCGATCTTCGCGTTGCAGCTGTCGTCGGTGCAGGGGTTCTTGTCATCGCAGCTTTCAACCTTGCCGGGCGTGCATTGGCCGTCCTGACAAGAGTCGCCGGCGGTGCAGATGGTGCCGTCCGCGTCGCAGTCCAGACCGTTCTGCTTCTTGTTCAGACCGCACTTGCCCAGCGCCGGGTCGCAAGTGTTGGTCTGGCAAGCGTTGTTCAGCGACTCGTCGCACTTGACGATCGTGTTCGGATTGACCTTGCACTGGTACGGGGCGGCGGACTTGTCGCAGTACAGCGTGCCGTTGCAGGCGTTGCCGTCCTCATACTGCGCGCACTGGCCGTCGTTGATGCAGCCGCACTTGTTGGAGCCCGAGACGCACTTGCCGGCCTGGCACGAGTCGCCCTCGGTGCAGACGTTGCCGTCGTCACAGGCGCCCTGATTGGCCGGCGCATTCACGCAACCCTTGACCTTGTCGCACGAATCGATCGTGCAGGCGTTGGTGTCGTCGCACTTCTTGACGAGGTCCTGAACCGTGCCCACGCAGGCGCCGTCCTTGCACGCGTCGGGACCCGTGCAAGCGTCGCTGTCGTCGCAAGCACCACCGATGTTGGCGTGAGCGCAGCCCTTGGCGGGGTCGCAGCTGTCGCCCGTGCAGGGGTTCTCGTCGTTGCAGTCGATCGCCGTGCCCTTGCAGCTGTCGGTCGTGCACTTCTCACCGGCGGTGCAGGGGCTGCCGTCGTTGCAGGGGATGCCTTCCGAGAACTTGTACGAGCACTTGCCGTCGAGGATGCCGCACTTGCCTTCGATGCACTGGTCGTCGCTCTTGCAGGCCTTGGCCGGGCCGGGCTCGCAAATGCCGTCCTTGCAGATGTCGTTCACGGTGCACGCATTCTGGTCAGCATCACAGAACAGGGTATTGTCGTTGGTGAACTTGCAGCCCGTCACGGGGTCGCAGGTGTCCTTGGTGCAAGTGTTGCCGTCGTCGCACGCCAGCTGGGCGCCCGCCTGGCACTTGCCGTTCACGCAGGTGTCGCCCTTGGTGCAGACCGTGCTGTCGGCATCGCAGGGGCCGTTCTTGTTGGTCGACTGGCAGCCGCCAGCGCCGTTGCAGGCGTCGTCGGTGCAGGGGTTGCCGTCGTCGCAGGTTGCCTCGTCGGTCTGGCCGTCGCAGTCGTTGTCCTTGCCGTCGCAGGCCTCGACATCCGGCTTCGGGGCGTAGCAGCTGGTCAGGCCGCCCTGGTCGGGCGCGCCGGGCTTGCCGGCGGCGAGGCAGGTGCGCTTGCCCTCGCACTTGGCTTCGCCCGAGACCGTGAAGCACTTGGTCGACAGCTCGAGCGTCAGGGCCGCCGGGCTGCAGGTGCAGGCCGCGCCGCCCTTGACCACGCACTGCTTGCTGGTCTGGCCGGCGATGTCCTTGGCGTCCGCGCACTCGTAGCCGGAAGCGCAGTCATCGGTGGTGGTGCAGGCGCTGCCGCAGAACGCGCCGTTGTCGCCGCCGTCGACGCAGCGGGCGCCGCTGTTGCCGGGGGCTTCGCACTCGACGTTGGCGCTGCAGGGGTTGCAGAGCTTGGGGAACTTCGGCACGCAGATGTTGACGACGTCGCCACCCATCGCGGTCGAGATGCACTTCTCGTCGGCGGCGCAGCCCTCAGAGCAGAAGCCCGCGCAACGCTGGCCCTGGGTCGTGTCGATGCAGAAGCCTGAGTCGCAGTCCTCGACCGAGGAGCACCCGCACCCGGCGGCGCCAGGGTTATCGGTGCACTTCGGCGGCTGCTGGATGTCGGTGCCGATGTCGATGTCGGGCTGGACGTTGGTGTCGACGTCATCGGCGATCTCGGTGTCCAGAGCGTCGGTGTCGGCGACATCGGTCTGGGTCACGTCAGCCGGAATCGGCGTGTCGGCGGTGTCTGCCACATCATCGACGCTGATGTCCACGTCCGGGTCGATGGCGGTGTCTTCCGGCACCGGGTCGCCGCCGACGGGCACGTTGTCGCCGCAGGACGCTGACATGGCCACGAGACACAGGACTGCAACCCTCGTGGCAACCGAGAGCGTGCGAGTCGCAGTGCGAAGGTCCGACTGGATGTTACGCATGGGAATCTCCCCTGAACCGTGTTGGATGCAGCCGCCCTTGGGCCGCCAACTCGCCACTCCACCGACGCGAGCCATCACCGAATCGCCCGCGAGGCACACAGGACATACCAAGTCCACGCTTGCGACAAGCTGCAAGCCTGCCACAAGGCATGGAGGGTTTCAAACGAACTTTGCGAGAAGGTGGGGCACCCCTGCCCCCGAAGCATTCCCGACGGTTTCCCCCTCCCGCAGAAGGGGGCCCTGCCAGTGGCTCACATCCCCGCAAGTCGAGCTTCCGAATGGGCCCCGCGCGCAGCGAAGCCGTCTCGTCCTGGCCTGGGGTCACAGCCCCAGAAACGCCTTGAACCAGGCAAAAAAGCCCAGTGTGGCGTTGTACTTGCCTGCTCCCCCTGTGCCGCCGCCCGCAGCGCTGCCGCCTACCAGAACGTCGGCTCCGTACTTCACGCCGTCACCCGAAACGCTGACCGTCCCGAACCGAGCGGAGAAGCCCGAAGGAGCACATCCCTCATCCTTGCTGCCGTCGCAGTCATTGTCTTGGTTGTCACACAATTCGAGGGGCGCGGGAAGGACCTCTCCCTTGCAAACGCCCAACTTTCCGTCGAGACCGCACTGCTGGGTTCCGTCCTTGCACAGGCCCTTGCCCTTCGTGGCGACCGAACCGGTGTAGCAGGTGACCGCGAGCGCTGCGTCGATCGTAAACACACAGCCCTTCACGGCATCGCACGTGTCGACGGTGCAGGGGTTGTTGTCGTCGCACTTCACGGCCTTGCCGACGCACGTGTAGTTGCCGGTGTCGGGGTGGATGCCGCACTGGTCCCCGGTCGTGCAGAGGCTGTCGTCTGAGCAAGACTTCTGCAGCGGCAGGTACTTGCACAAGCCCGACTTCTGCTCGCACACATCCTGCGTGCAGGCATCGCCGTCTTCGCAAACCTTGATCTTGCCGACCACGCATGTGCCCAAAGCGCAGGTGTCGTTGGCGGTGCAGGCGTTCTGATCGCCATCACACGGGGCCGTATTGGCCGTGTACTCGCAGCCACTGGAGGGATCGCAAGTGTCGTCGGTGCAAGGATTTTGGTCGTCACACGCCTGGACGACGCCCGGCACGCAGCTGCCGTCCTTGCACGCGTCCTGGGCCGTGCAGACGCTGGAGTCGGCGTCGCAGGGTTGACCGTCCGGCTGCTTTTGCAGCGTGCATAGCCCGGTCCCGGGGTCACAGGCGTTGGTCTGGCACTGACCGTTGATCGAGTCGTCGCACGTCACGATCGTCAGCGACGCGATCTTGCATTGGTACGGCAGCTTGGACTTGTCGCAGTACAGCGTGCCGTTGCATTTGTTGCCGTCCTCTTGCGCGACGCAGTCCTTGTCGGCCGTGCAACCGCAAGCGTTGGTGCCCGAAACGCACACGCCCTCGGCGCAGGCGTCACCCACCGTGCAGATGCTGCCGTCGTCACAGCTGCCGGCCGCTGGCTTGTGGACGCACCCGGTCTCCGGAGCACAGCTGTCCGCCGTGCAGACATTGTCGTCTTCGCAAGCCGAGGTGACATCCAGCGGCAGACCGATGCACTTGCCGTTGGCGCACGCATCCTTGGTGGTGCACGCGTCGTCGTCAGAGCACACGCCCTCGACGACCACATGCACGCAGCCGCTCTCGGGGTTGCAGCTGTCGCCGGTGCAGGCGTTGCCGTCGTCGCAGTTGGCCGCCTCACCCAGACACAGATCGTTCTTGCACAAGTCGCCGATCGTGCAAGGGCTGCCGTCGTTGCACGGCGCACCATCCTTGAACAGATACGAGCACTTGCCTGTCTCGATCGCGCACTTGCCCTCGACGCACTGGTCCTCAGACGCGCAGGGCTTGACCTTGCCCGGAACGCAGGTGCCCAACGCGCAGGCGTCACTTTCGGTGCAGGGGTTCTGGTCGGCGTCGCAAGGGTCGACGTTGGGCGCGAAGACACAGCCTGCCTTGGGGTCACAACTGTCGTTGGTGCAAGCGTTCTTGTCGTTGCAAACTTGGACCGCACCAGCGACGCACTTGCCGTCCTTGCAGGTGTCGCCTGCGGTGCACAGGCTGCCGTCGGCGTCGCAATCCAAGCCGTCGGGCTTCTTCTGCAGGCCGCACTTTCCGGTGGAGGGGTCGCACACGTTGGACTGGCACTCGCCGTTCAGCGACTCGTCGCACTTCACGATCGTCGACGCCTTGACCTTGCAGACAAACGGCAGCCCTGCGGTGTCGCAGTAGAACGTGCCGTTGCACAAGTTGCCGTCTTCCTTGGATACGCAGTCAGAGTCGCCCGCGCAGCCGCAGGTGTTGATGTCGGAGGTGCACTCTCCAGCCTTGCACGCGTCCCCCGCAGTGCACGGGCTGCTGTCGTCACAGGCGGGACCCGTCAAGTCGGTCGTCGTGCAGCCCACGGGCGGGTCGCACCAGTCCTTGGTGCAGTCGTTGCCGTCGTCGCACTTCGTCGCCACGTCGACAAGCGCACCCTTGCAGACGCCGTTGGCGCATGTATCTCCGGTTGTGCACTTGTCCTTGTCGTCGCAGACGCCGGAGACCGGGGCGTGGACGCAGCCGGTCTTGGGGTCACAGCTGTCGGCCGTGCAGGAGGTGCCGTCGTCGCAGGTGACGTTGGTGCCCTTGCAGTCGGTGTCCTTGCAGGTCTCGGCCTGGGTGCAGGGGTTGCCATCGTTGCAGGGCAGGCCGTCCTGGTAGGCGTAGGAGCACTTGCCTGTCTCGGGCGCGCACTTGCCTACCGTGCAGGAGTCGTCGGTCGCGCAAGCCTTCAGCGGCCCGGGAGCGCACGCCCCTTCCTTGCACACGTCGTTGATGGTGCACGGGTTGTCGTCGGCGTTGCAGGGCTGGCTGTCCGCGTTGGAGAACTTGCAGCCGTCCTTCGGGTCGCAAACGTCCTTGGTGCAGGCGTTGCCGTCATCGCAGGTCAACAGCTTGCCGGCGACGCACTTGCCGTTCTGGCACGTGTCGTTCTGAGTGCAGATGGAGCCATCCTTGTCGCAAGTCACCTGATTGTTCAGGTTTTGGCAGCCGGCGCCGCCCTGGCACTTGTCGTCGGTACACGGATTGTTGTCGTCGCAGGTCGCTTCGTCGGTCTGGCCGTCGCAGTCGTTGTCGATCGCATCGCACTTCTCAGCGATCGCGGTCGCTCCCACGCAACCCGTCAGGCCACCGCCGGCCGGTGCGCCGGGAACGCCCGCCGCGATGCAGGTGCGCTTGCCCGCGCACTTGGACGTGCCCGCCACGGCGAAGCATGCCGTCGACAGCCCCTGATCCATGGCGCTGGCGCTGCAGCTACACACCCCCGAATCGAGGACGCACTGCTTGACGTCTGCACCACCTACATCTTTGACATCCTTGCAGGAATATCCATTCGCGCAGTCCGCGCCTGTCGCACAACCCGTGCCGCAGAAAGCTCCCGTGTCGCCGGTATCGACGCAGCGGGCGTCAGCGTGCCCCAAACTCTGGCAATCCTCGTTGGCACTGCAGGGGTTGCACAGACGGGCGGCGCTCGAGACGCAGACGTTGATGGCCTCTCCCCCGGAACCGGAGGCAGCGATGCACTTCTCGCCCTCAGGACACGCCTGACTGCCGCACAAAGCGCCGCACTCCTGACCTTCGGGAGTCTCAATGCAGAATCCGGAGTTGCACTGCGCCACCGACGAGCAGGGACAGCCCGCCTCGCCCTCGACGGGGCACTGCGGGTCGATGTCGGGCGTGGGAGTGGTGTCCACCGTTTCCGCAACGTCTTCGAGGACATCGGGAAGGGCGGTGTCGTCGCCATCGGTGTCGGCGACGACGTCCTCTACCGCCGTGTCGTCAGCCGCCGGGGACGGGTCGCCGCCGCAGCCCCAGACACCAAGCATTCCCACCCAAACGGCCAACGCAACCCACCGCCCGCAGATCGTGGCTGGGAATGGACCAACCTGCGTCAGGATGGGGTTGGTGACCAGCATGGCGGCACTCCCGGGTGATTCGGCCACGGCGACGAGACTACTCAGAAAAGTGAGCATGTACACAATCTGAGGTGCACAGGCAAGACCCGATTCCTCCATCAGGTCGTGACTTTTCGGGCTTGGTGTCGTTTGTCGAGAGACGACGGCGACCTCTGGCGGTTCCTCGACCACCGTGCGATCTTCCGCGCCCTGTCCGGAGGCCGGCGAAGGCACCCGCAAGGAGCTTGAACGACATGGCGGAATTCCAGTGCGCGGAGTGCGGCAAGCCGTTCCAGATCGGCGACGAGACACTGACGCGGTTCCCCGGATGGACTCCGCGCTTCTGCATGCAGCACCGCAAGGCCCGGACCACCGACACCGCGAAGCCGCGGGCCGACACCAGTGGACGCCCCGCAGCCAAGACCGCCCAGCGGTTTGCCTCCAGTGGCGGGTCGACCCACGGCGAGGGCGACCTGACACCGGCCGAAGTGCTGGAGCGCTACACGGCGGGACCGCAGGACGGCATCTTCACCGACGGCGGCGCGCGGCCGAACCCGGGCGCGGGCGGCTGGGGCTTCGTGCACGTCGAGGCTGGCCGCATCGTCGCCGAGGGCCACGGCGGCGAACCGCACACGACCAACAATCGCATGGAGTTGACGGCGCTCATCCAGGCGTTGGGACAGCTGCCGCTCGACTCGCGCGTCACGGTCTTCAGCGACAGCGATCTATGCGTGAAGACCCTGACGATTTGGGCGAAGGGTTGGCGCGCGCGCGGTTGGCGGCGCAAGGAAGGCGAGATCAAGAATCTGGATCTCGTGCAACAGGCCTTCGCGCTGGTCGAAGCGCGACCCGGCGTGCGGCTGCAGTGGATCAAGGCACACGATGGCAGCCGATGGAACGAATACGCGGACGCGCTGGCGACCACGTTTCTGCGCGGCGGCTGAACCAATCCTTAAAGCAGCTTGAGGAGTTACAGGGCGGCGACCGACCCGTCGGGCTCGTGCGTCGTCTCGGCGTACAGGTAGCGGCTGCAGTGCGGACACATCACGATGCTGGAGGCGCGCAGGATGTTCTCCACGAACCGGGGCTGCAGGATCATGTTGCAGCCCTTGCAGGCGCTGTCGAGGACACGAACGACCGCTACGCCGCCGCGGGCCTGGGCGATCCTTGCGTAACGATTGACGATGGAGTTGTCCAAGCGCGAGGTGATCGCCTTGCGCCGCAGGTCGACCTCGGCGATGCGGGCGTCCATGACCGCCAGACGCTCCCTGTTCGAGCGCTCCTCAGCCGCGGCCTGCGAGCGGAGGTCCTGGACCTTCTGCTCCTCGCGGGCGATGGCGTCGCGGAACTCGTTGACGGCCGTGTCGAGGTTCTTGATCTCGTCTTCGCGCTGCGTGATGGTCTTGCGGACCGTCTCGAGCTCCTTGTTGACCGCCACGTACTCCTTGGAGCGCGTGACCCCCGAGAGCTTGGCCTTGGCCTTGGCGAGCTTCTCGCGCTCCGCCTCCAGTTCGGCAGTCTTGGTGCGATTCCAGGTCTCGGCCTCGGTCAGCTTGTCGCGCTTGTCGACGAGCTCGCGGTCGAGGTGGTTGAGCACCTTCTGCAGGCGCTCCATGCTGCTGACCATGGCATCGCGGCTGACGCGGATGTCGCGGCTCTCGTCGTCCAGAGCCTGCAACTTGCGCAACACGTCCATGATGTCAGCTGGCTTCGTTACAATCACTTGAACTCCTTGCACCTGCTTCCCCGCAGGCCAGCCGATCGCGTCGGGACGCACCCGACGAGCGGCCGTTGGTGGATCGGAGTCGCGTCTCGGCGCTCGATCTCGGTGGGCCCACCTGGATTCGAACCAGGGACCAGCCGGTTATGAGCCGGCAGCTCTAACCGCTGAGCTATGGGCCCGGCCATAGCGGCGCAGTAGTGAACCCCCCGGGGCGGTCCCGTGTCAAGGAAACCGACGCCGCACCGAACGCTATCCGCGTGCCGGGTGGGCCGCGGAGCCAAGGGGGTGAAACAGGCTAACCCTCAGAGAAGGGCTTGAGAATCTTCGCGCGGGTGGTATGCCGCAGCTTGCGCAACGCCTTGGCTTCGATCTGCCGGATACGCTCGCGGGTGACGCCGAATTGCTGTCCGACCTCTTCCAGCGTGTGATCGCTGCGCTCGCCGATGCCGAAGCGCATGCGGATGACCTTCTCCTCGCGGGGGGCCAGGCAGGCAAGCGACTTGCGGACCTTTTCCTCCAGAGCGGCCATCGTGACGGCATCGACGGGGCTGACGGCGCGCTTGTCCTCGATGAAGTCGCCCAGGTGGCTGTCCTCTTCCTCGCCGATGGGAGTCTCTAGCGAAATCGGCTCCTTGGCGATCTTCAGGACCTTGCGCACCTTGTCGAGCGGCATCTCCATCTTGGCCGCGACTTCCTCTGGCATCGGCTCGCGGGCGAGCTCCTGCTGCAGGTAGCGACTGGTGCGGACCAACTTGTTGATCGTCTCGATCATGTGCACGGGGATGCGGATCGTGCGCGCCTGGTCGGCGATCGCGCGGGTGATCGCCTGACGGATCCACCACGTGGCGTAGGTCGAGAACTTGTAGCCGCGGCGGTACTCGAACTTGTCCACCGCCTTCATCAGGCCGATGTTGCCTTCCTGAATGAGGTCGAGGAACTGCAGACCGCGGTTGGTGTATTTCTTGGCGATCGACACCACCAGACGCAGGTTCGCCTCGACCAGCTCGCTCTTGGCCTTGTTCGCGATGCGCTCGCCGCGAACGATCGACTCGTAGATCTTCTTGAGCGAGTCCTGGTTGTGGCCGGTCTGCTTGGCATACGCGTCGATGATGCGCTGGCACTCGCGCATCGCCTTGTGGGCGTCGACCAGCTCGGCGCGCTGCACGCCGTACTTCTTCTCCAGCAGGCGCACCTGCGGCGGCTGGGCGTCCTTGAAGTCGCGGACCAGACGCACAACCTCTTTCTTGTACGAGAAACTGATCTCCGCCTTCTTCTTGCCCGCCGCCTTGAGTCGCTCTGCGGCAACGTCGGCAAGCTTCATCTCCTCTTGGGCAAGCGAGTGGTTGGCGTCCATCACCTCGCGCACGATCTTCTTGAAGTCGTCGATGATCAGGTCGTACTGCTTGCGGTGCAGGCCACAGTCGAGCAGGCGCTCCAGCAGGGCCCGCTTCTGGACCGTGTCGAAGAGCTTGACCGATACCGGCAGATCCTCAAGCGCGCGCCGCACCTCGGCAAACACCACCGTTTCGGCGAAATTCGCGTTCAGAGAAGCGAAGTCGGGCGTCTCTGCGGTCGGACGTGGACTCGAGCCGTCCAGTGAGGCGGCCACCGGCGGACGCGGCGGCATCGGCTTGCCCTTGGTCCGCTGACGCGGCACCCAAGTAAACAGGTCGATGATCTCATTGAGGATCTGCGCGATGCGCTCGTTGCGGTTGCGCAGCGTCTTCTGGTAGTCCTGCGACGACGGCTCGCCCAGCAGCACCTCGCCACGACGGGCGAACAGCTCTTCCACCAGCGGAACCACGTCCTCGAACGCAAGCGCCAGACTCTTCTGGAAGCTCTTGGCCTGCGCCTTGGTCAGCTTCTCGGGCAGGTTGTCCAGTACCTTGGCGGGGTCGATCGACTCGCTTTCGACCTGCCCGGCCAGCGCCATCAGGCCGCGCATGGAAGGCTCATCCTCCAGGACGGCGCGCATCAGGTCGTCCAGCGGGCGGGTCGGCTTCTTGCGGGCCAGGTCGGCGCGGGCGGCCTCTGCGGGGTCCTCGCTGCGAACGCGCTTGCGGTACAGGCGGGTGATGCGCAGCAGGGTGGCCATCACGGGCAGCGTCTCGGCCTCGGTGCCGGTCCGCGAGCGACGCAGCGCCACCTCGACGATGTCGCTGACCGACGCGCGGCCCAGCTGCATCTTCTCGAGCATGTCGCCAATCACTTCGGCGAAGTAGGGCTCAGACACGGCCTTGTCGAGCTCAGAGCCCATCAAGTCGCGGCGCGTCGTTTCATTCTTGGCGTTGTGGACGTCGTGCTGGGTCTTGGTCTGAACCTGCGCGAAACGCTCGAGCTCGCTCAGCGCCTCGACCAGCTGCTGACAGATCGCGATCTCGTCGGCGCCGCCCACGCCGTCGTCCATGCTCTTGACGAGCTCCTTGAGGGAGAACGGCGGACGATCGCCCCCGCGGCGGTTCTCTGCGCGGCTGAGGATCTCCTCGCGGTCGGTTACGCCTTCGGCCGCCAGCTGCGCCTGCGCGCTGCGGTCCTGCTCCACCCACTGGATGATCTGGCGGGCGTGGTCGCGCAGGTTCAGCACGGCCTCGAACGTCAGCTTGGTGGACATCACGGCGTCAAGGACTTCGTGCTCGCCCATCTCGATGCGCTTGGCGATCTCGATCTCGCCTTGACGCGTCAGCAGGGCGACCGACCCCATCTTGCGCAGGTACATGCGGACAGGGTCGTTGGTGCGCAGGTAAGTCTCTTCGACGTAGCCGACCGTCTCGTCCTTGTGGCCGGACGGCGTGGGCGGCGGGGCGACGGGCCGCGGCGGCGCAAAGATCGTGGTCTCGCGGGCCTGCTTGTGGTCGAGCACTTCGATGAAGTTCGCGCCCAGAACGGCCAGGATGTCGTCCAGCACGCCGCGGTCGAAGTCCGTGCTGCCGACCAGACGCTGGATGTCGTCGACAGAGACAAAGCCGGCGGCCTTGCCCCGCTCTACGAGTGCGCGGAGGTCGGGTTCCTTGATGTGCTCGAGCATGCCTTCCTTCCCCTGGATCCGTTCGGACTCTGGCGCCTTCGCCCTGCCCTCGTCGGATCAAATGCTAGAATGTCCCCATGCGATGGCGGCATTTCCTCAGTCGAGGAGGCCGCAAGCCTCACACCGGTTGGCCGGCCCTGCGGAGGGCGACGCGCACGTGTTCCTTTTCCTGCTTCAGTCGCACCAGCCGCTGGCTCAGCGCCGCAAGCTGGTCTTCGGGACTTCCCGTGTGCACCAAGGCGCCGCGTACGGCGTCGATCTCTTCGTCCAGCCTGCGCTCCTGCAGGCGCAGCACCACTTGCGTCAACCAAGGGTTGGCTTGATCGGCCGGTACCGGTGCCCCTTCCATCAGCGAGCGCAGAATCAACCGTCTGGCGTGGCCGTCAGGCATCTCGCGGGCCCACTCGGCGATGACAGTGGCGTCCAGACCGGACTCGCGGCCTCGGCCCAGCAGGTCGCGCAGTGCCAGCCGCACGCCGTCGTGGCCGAGGTACTCGAGCGCGCCGAACTGCTGTGCCTGCCCCATCAACCCCGGATACCAGACCAGGATCCGCGCAAGGTCCGCCTCGATCGTCGGCACCGGCGCCTCGTCACGGGTCGGGTCGGGAATCGGCTGCTCGCCCGACTCGGCCACCACGGCAGCGGGCACGATGCGCTGCAAATACCGCTGCAAGGTCGCGCGGTTCTCGTCGGTGCCACGGTCCAGCAGTCGCGAGGCCAGATGGTCGCGGGCCATGTCACGCACGATCGGATTGGGGATCGCCGCCAGCAGCAGCCCCGCCTTCTGCACCACCTCTGCCTTGGCCTGCAGCGAACCGTCGCTCTCCGCGACCAACGCATCGATATAGCCCGTCACCAGGTTGGGCGCGGCCTGAATCAGGTCCTGCATCGCCTTTGCACCGAACTTGCGCACGTAGCTGTCGGGGTCTTCTGTCTCCGGCAACAGCACGAACACGCCGTCGAACCCTTCGGCCACGCAGACCGGCACGGCCTTCATCGCCGCCTTGCGTCCCGCCGCGTCGCCGTCGAACACCAGCACGACCTTATTGGCAAACCGCTTGATCTCCTTGACCTGCATCTCGGTCAGCGCCGTCCCCATCGCGCAGACCGCGGACTCGAGACCGGCCTGGTGCAGCGTCATCACGTCCAGATTGCCCTCGACGATGATCGCCGTGTGCGTCTGGCGCAAGGACGCCCGCGCCTGGTGCAGACCGAAGACGCACTGCCCCTTCTTGTAGAAGTGGCGGAAGCGACTCTCCGGTGCCTCGGTGTCCAGCGTCGTCTCCGGCGTGTTCATGTACTTCGCGACTTCCTTGCCACCGCCCAGCGACCGCCCGCCGAAGCCGACCAAGTCGCCCGACGAGGTGTGGATCGGAAACATCAGTCGGTCGCGGAACCGGTCGTACAGACCGCCACTGTCGCGAGGCATTCCGAGACCGCTTGCGACGATCTCCTGCTGCGAAAAGCCGCGACGGTGCAGATGTTGGACAAGCTCCTCCCAGCTGCGTCCGGCAGCACCGAGTCCGAAGCGCTCGAAAATCTCCGGGCTCAAGCCTCGATCCTGTGCGTACTTGCGGGCTTCTGCGCCCTCCGGCAGCCCCAGCGTGTGGCGAAAGAACGCCTGCGCCGCCTGATACAGCTCCAGCATCCGGCCGCGCTGGGACCGCTCCGCCAAGGCCCGCTGAATTTCCTCAGGCGTCGTCTCCTCGCGCTCGACCTGAATGCCGACGCGGTCGCCCAAGTACTCGACGGCTTCGACAAAGCTCAAGCCTCTGGTCTCGGACACGAAGCGAATCACGTCGCCGCCAGCGCCACAGCCATAGCAGTGGTAAAGCTTGCGGTGCTCGTTGATGTGGAAGGAGGGCGTTTTCTCGTTGTGGAACGGACACAAACCCTTCAGGCTGGTGCCAGCGCGCCGCAGCTCGACGACTTCGCCCACGATGGACTTCATGTCGGTCTGCTCGACAATGTCGCGAACCGTGCGGTCGGGAATGCGTCCTGCCAACTGCCCCCCCGCCGCCTGTTGCCTGACCCTGTCCCAAACCCGCCACCAGAGCCCCGCCGCTCGCTATAGCCAAGCCGTAGCGGGGGACCCTGTAGTGTAATGGCGAACGGAAGGCTGTCAAGGCCGCCAGCCCCTACGGAAGGATCGGTGAGATCTGCATGTCCTTGGATTCTCTGAGGTCCTGCGCGCGCCCTTTGTCAAGCCCCTTTGTCAAGTCCCCCCTTTGTCAAGCCCCCTTTGTCAAGCCCCCTCTTGCGGGTGGTGCGTCCCTCCAAGTCAGAGGCCGCCGGGACTTCCCCGACTTGTTCGCCTCTGCCACCGGCCGTGTTAGACTTCGCGCCCTTTCGCGGCGCTGGGGTGCTCTGCATCGTGCCACAAGGCCGAACCTACGACGGAAACACCGCTCATGAACGATCGCTTCAACACTTCCAAGCTCGCCTCCGCCCTGCAGCGCTGGCAGGTCCCGATCGCCTTGGCCCTGCTGGCTGCGCTGCTGTTGCCCGGCTTGGGCACCGCCGGCCTGCTGGACCCGTGGGAGATGGACCGGGCCGCCGTCTCCCGCCGCATGGCTGCGGACCCCCGTGTGGTGGTCGTCGAGTCTGCCAACGGCGGCCTGCGCGCCCTGTGGGAGAAGCAGGCACCGGGTCACGCCTTCGCGCACCCGTTCGAGCAGGGTGAGCCGACGGCTGCTGCCGCTATGCAGGAGGCCGTGGGCGACCTGACGCGCAAGGTGGCGCACGCCGTAGTGATCGACGTGGCTGGCGTGGCGCAGGCCACCCCTCCGCCGCGGTTTGGCGCTGGACGGTTGGAGGCGCTCGCGGGCCAAATCGCCACGATGCAGGGCCAGAACCGCGGCACGGCGGTACTGCTGTTGGCCAGTCCCGAGTTGACCACTGAGCTGGGTCGCGCGGTGGGATCGGCGAGAATCCGACAGCTGCACGCTGGCTTGCGCGCCACGCCGCTGTCTACGCTGCTTGAGGGCGACCGCCCGGCGACGGCGCTGGGTCCGCTGCTGGCCGAGAACCTGCCGGCCGCCACCCGCGAGGGGATCGCCGCCTTGGTCACGGCGCAAACGCCCTCTCCGTGGTCGATGCCTGTGCACAAGAGCGACGGACAGACGGTGACGGTGCCTTGGCTCGAGGCCGCTGCGGTGGCGCACGGGCTGGACATGTTCGGGCCATCGGAGACCGCGGCGCGACTGCCCGGGGCTCTGCTGGTACTGCTGGCGGGCATGCTGGTCGTCTTCGTGGCGCAGCGGCTGTGGGGAACGACGGCGGGTTGGCTGGCGCTGCTGGTGTATGCAACCCTGCCCATGACCTGGGGAACTGCGCGCGCGGTGACGTTCGAGGCGGTCGCTCCACTGGGCATGGTGCTGGTGGCGGGCGGTCTGGCGCTGGCGGCCGCTCGCAAGCTGACACCACTGGCGTGGGCAACCTGGCTGGTGGCGGGCTTGGGCCTGCTGTTTCTGGGCAAGGGCTTGGGCGGACTGGCGATGGGCGCGGGAACGGCCGTCGCGGTGGCGGTGGTGGTCGGCGGCGCGCGGCGAGACCTGCTGGCCGCAGCCGTGGTCGCTGCGGCAGCGATGGGCGCGGGCACGCTGTGGGTGCTGGGGGACGAAGACTGCCTGGTGTTGCGCAGCCTGCGCTTCACCGAGTGGCCTTTCGGCGGCGGCGTGACCGCGGTGAGCCGCGACTTCGCCTGGTTTGTCGGGCAGCTGGGCTTTGCCGTGTTCCCGTGGGGCGCAGCGCTGGCGCTGGGAATTGGTCGGCTGATTGGCGGCCCGGCGGATCAGGACGAGGACGAGGAACGTTCCGGCGAGGTCGCTCTGCTGCTCGGCACCATCGTGCCGGCCGTGGTCGTGGCGGCTTTGATCTTCAAGTACAACCACTTCGTCGCGCCGGTGGGTCCGATGGCCGCGCTGATCATTGCCGGCTTCCTGACTGAGATCGTCGCGGGCAAGGTGTCCGGACGTGTGCTGGCCGTGTTCGTCGCGCTGGCCACGCTGCTGCTGCATCGCGAGATCGGCAAGGGCGCCGACGCCGTGACGCGGTTCATCGCCTTCGATCCGCCGCTGATGACCACCGGCACCTACATCTGGCCGGAAGAGCTGCAGTTGCCCCGCGCGTTGAGGGCCATCGCGCTGCTGTCGGTCCTTGGCTTTGCGCTGGGTGCGGCGCGGCCAATGGCGTCGCTGCGCCTGGTGGTGGCCAAGCTGCGGACCGCGGGTTGGGCGGCCTGGACGCTGGGCGTGTTGGGCATCGTGTGGGCGCTGGACCTGCTGATCTCTCTGGGAACGCGGCTGGACGTGCTGCTGAAGACCCAGGCCAACGTCACCGGCTACCAGTACGACCGGATGTGGGTGACGATCCAAGGCATGCGTCCCGAGGTGATCGCGGGCGCCGTCGTGTTCGCGCTGCTGCTGGTTCTGGCGGCCGTGCTGCACAAGCGGGGTGAGTTGGCTGCCGCGCCCCGAGGCCTCGGCTGGCTGTTCGCGGTGACTCGGCGCCTGCAGTCTCCCGCGGTAGCGGTCGGCGTGATCGCGTTTGCCGCATTGGCCTTGCTGATCGCGGGCTTGAGCGTGTTCGCCGGCGTGCGGCACACCGGAGTCGGCACGGGCCTGAGCGTGGGTCTGGACTCCGCAGCCTTCGCGATCCCGGCGGTGCTGGGCGTCGTGGTGCTTGCAGTGCGGCGGTTCGTGCCCGCTGGCAAGGAATCGCTGTGGGCAGAGTTGGTCGGCGGGCCTGACACCAAGATTTGGTTCCTGCCGTCGGTGATGTACCTGATCGCCTTGGCCGGCGTCGGTATCGGCGCCAGCCAGACCGCAGGAACGTGGACTTGGGCCGTGCTGGCTGCGGTCTGGGCGCTTGCCTTGGTGCTGGCCCTGGTCGTGGTCGGTCACGCGCAGACGCGCGCGGCCGGGTACGGTTGGCCGCTGTTCGGTGCGGGCGTGTTGGTCACGTTCACGGCATTTGTGCCGCTGGCGACCCGCTTCGCCGCCGAGACCCCGCAGAGTGGCGAGGCCGCCAAGTACCTGACGCACGCCCTGTTGACCTCGGCCGACAGTGGCGCCCTGCTGGTCGTTGCGGCCTTTGTCGCGCTGAACCGTCTGGCCGCCGGTGGCACGCTGGTGGCCCGTCTGGTTGACGGCGCCGTCAACCTGTTCAGCCGACTGGAGCAACCGCGGGTCGCCACTGGGGCGTTGGTACTGGCGGGTCTGGTGTTCTCGGCGGGCTTCGGCTGGTCGCTGCTGCCCGGACTGTCGGTGCATTACTCGCAAAAGCACCTGCTGGTGCGGATTGCCGAGGCCGGCGGGGCAGAGGCGGACCCGTCCGGGGCACCGCGCACGTTTACCTATGGCTCGACCAAGTCCGGAAGCGACAACAACTTCTACACGGCATCGATGCCGACGCTGGAAGACCGCACTGCGGTGCTGAAGCTGCTGGCCGACGTCGATGTGGCGACCCGGATTCTGGACTCGGCCAAGGGTGGCGCGCCGACGCCGGCGGTGCTGCCGGGTTGGAGCGACGCCAACGACCGCGACCACGACCGCAAGCGCGACGCACCGGCCTGGTACGGCATTGCGACCAGCGTCGAAGGTGTTCGCGTGGAGGTGACGGGGGCTGGCTGGACGGCCGGTCAGTGGCGCGGGGCGCAGCTGACGGGGCCTGAGGGGGCGCGGGCGACGGTCGTCGACAGCGGCGCGAACTTCGTGAACCTGTCGCAAATGATCACCCTGACCGCGGGAGACCCCAACGACGGCGCGTTCGGTCTGGACTTCTTCGCCCAAGGGCCGCAGGGGCACGAGCTGCACTCGGCTACGGCTCCAGTGCAGCGCTTCGTGGTCGTGCCCAAGGACACGTTCTCAGAGCTGAATCACGCCTTTCGCGAAGCGCACGGCCGCCATCTGGCCGTGCTGGACGCGCGGTCGTCGCGGCTGGTGCTTGCGGCCAACCACCTGCAGCCCAACCAGACCGACGAGAATTGGCTGCGCAAGGCCATCCTGACGCAACCGCAATTCGACGCCGAACCGTCCGTGCGCCGCGTGTTCGTCAACTTCGACAACCAGATTCACTTGATCGGCTACAAGCTGGCCGAGGCCTCCGTCGCCCGCTCGCAGAAGTACCGCCTGACGCTGTACTGGCGCGTGAACAAGGCGACCCCGACGTCGTGGAAGCTGTTCATGCACCCGCACCCGCTGCACGCGGACCGCTGGCCGCTGACGGCGCCTGACCCGACCGAGGACGACAACAAGCCCTGCGTCGGCTGCTTCCAGACCGACCACTGGATGCCGGGCGACATCATCGCCGACTCCTTCGAGCAGGAAGTGCCGCTTGGCGCGTCATCCGGCCCCAACGACATCATCCTGGGCTGGTACAACCCGACCAACGACCAGCGGATGCCCGTCCTCGCGGTCTCGGGGCAGGGCGTGGTCAAGCACGGCGACAACCGGGCGACGATCGGCCAGCTACAGGTTCGTTAGAACTCGAAAAAAACCTACGGAAACAAGATGATCGAGACGAAATCCACCATCCGCGCGGTCGCCTGGCACGACGGCCCGCGGGGTCCGGTTGTGCGGCTGTTGGACCAGCGCAAGCTGCCCTTGCAGACCGTGTGGCTGGACTGCGAACGGCCCGACGACGTCGCCGACGCCATTCGGACGCTTGCCGTGCGTGGCGCCCCAGCCATCGGCATTGCAGCGGCGTACGGCCTTGCGCAGTCGATGGTGCAGGCGTGCTCGTCGGAGCTTGCCGATGGGGCCTTCGACGCGCTGGTTGCCGAGGTGGCTCGCCGCTTTGCCGCGACACGCCCGACCGCCGTCAACCTGTTCTGGGCCCTTGAGCGCATGGTCGCCCGCGCGGCCATGACCCGCGGACAGCCGGTCGCCGAGCGCGCCCGCGATCTGGTGGCCGAGGCCATCGCCATCCACGACGAGGACATCGCCTCGTGCCTGGCGATGGGAGCGCACGGCGCGCCACTGATGCCCCGGCAGGGCGGCGTGCTGACCCACTGCAACACCGGCGGCTTGGCCACGGGCGGTCACGGCACCGCGCTGGGCGTGCTGCGGTCGGCCCTTGCACTGGGGCACGAGCTGCACGTCTACGTCGATGAGACAAGGCCGTTGCTGCAGGGCGCGCGCCTGACCGCGTGGGAGTGCGCGCAGGACGGACTGCCGGCGACCCTGATCACCGACAACATGGCGGCGCATCTGATGAAGCTGGGGCGGGTGCAGGCGGCCATCGTGGGCGCCGACCGGATTGCGGTTCAGGGCGACACCGCGAACAAGATCGGCACGTACGGCGTCGCGATCTTGTGCAAGTACCACGGCATCCCGTTCTATGTCGCGGCGCCCACGTCTACGGTGGATCTGCGCTGCCCGGACGGGGACCACATCCCGATCGAGGAGCGCGCCCCGGCCGAGGTGACCCACTTGGGTGGCCAGCGCATCGCCGCGGAGGGCACAGGCGTGTTCAACCCGGCGTTCGACGTCGTGCCGGCCGCGCTGATCGCGGGGATCATCACGGAAGAGGGGGTCGCCCGGGCCCCGTTCACGCCGGACCTGACGGCAATGGTGGCGCGGGCACAGGAACGGGCCAAGCGGGTGCGGGCGCCGGGACTGCCCGCCTGAAGGATGACGTGAAGACAACCTTCGACTCTGGGCTGACCGCGATCGTGGAGCCGCTGTACGGCTCGCCCGTCGTCGCCTTTCAGGTGTGGATCCACAGCGGTAGCTTCGACGAACGCGACCATGAGCGCGGTCTGGCCCACCTGCACGAGCACATGCTGTTCAAGGGCACGCCGACCCGCGGCGTGGGCGAGATCGCTTCCGCCATCGAGGCTTGCGGCGGACAGATCAACGCCTGGACCAGCAACGACCAGACCTGCTACCACATCGTCCTGCCCGCCCACGAGTGGCGCAATGGCCTCAACGTCCTGGCCGACGCCGTCTGCCACCCGCTGTTCGACGCGACCGAGCTGGAGCGAGAGATCGAGGTAGTGGTCGAGGAGATCAAGCGCGCCGCCGACAGCCCGGGCCAGGTCGCCTTCCGCCGTGTATTCGAACGGGTTTTTGCCGGCCATCCCTACGCGCTGCCGGTACTGGGCACCGCCGAAAGCGTGCGGTCGATGACGCCTGCGCGGATGCGTGCCTTCTATGAGCAGCACTACGTCGCCGGCAACACGACCGTCGTTGCCGCGGGCGATCTGGACCCGGACGCCGTCCTGCTGGCGATTCGTGAGGCATTTGCCGACCTGCCGCCCCAGTCTGCGCCAGTTCGGCCGCCCGCCGAGGCCGAGGCCGTTGCCGCGAATGCGGAGGTGCTGGAGACCGCGTTCTCCGAGAGCCGCGTGCTGCTGTCGTGGCCCGCGCCGCCACTGCAGCATCCCGACGTGCCGGCGCTGGACCTGCTGGCCATCGTGCTGGGACAGGGCGACTCGTCGCGACTCGTCCGCACCGTTCAACGCGAGCAGCAGCTGGTCAACGACGTCGGCGCTTCCGCCTATACCCCTGAACGCGCTGGACTTTTCTCGGTGACGCTGCTGACCAGCCGGGATCGACTGGACGCAGCGCGCCATGCCGTGCTGGTCCAGATCCGCGAGCTGCTGGAGCGCGGCGTGACCCGCCCCGAGCTCGACAAGGCCCGCAACAACGTGCTGGCCGACGCGACCTACAAGCTCGAGACGGTGCAGGGGCAGGCCCACTCGCTGGGCTACTTCGGAGTGGCGACGGGCGACCCGCATTGGGAAAAGACCTACGACCAAAGGGTGTTGCAGGCGACCTGCGAGGACCTGCTGCGGGTGGCGCGGGCCTGGCTGCGACCGGACCACGTGCAGGTGCTGGTGATGCCGGGCGTAGAGGCGGACATCCAGCCCGGAACCGCTGCGCCGCAGACGGACACCGGTGCGCTGCTGACCGAGGCCGTGACGCAGCTGACGTTGACGCCCGAGTCCTCTCGCCCCGGACGGTCGCGCGACGTCGTCGACCACATCGAGCGGATCGTGTTGCCCAGCGGCGACCTGCTGGTGGTGCAACAGGACCGCAGCGTGGCGATGATGGGCCTGCGCGTGGCGGCCCTGGGCGGCTTGCGGGCCGAGACGACGGCCACCAACGGCCAGTCACAGCTGATCGCGCAGCTGCTGACCCGAGGGACGCAGCGGCGGTCGAGTGACGAGATCGCCCACGAGATCGAGACGTTGGCGGCGGGCTTGGGCGGATTCGCCGGCCGCAACAGCGTCGGGATGCACGCGACCACCCTGTCGACCAACCGGGACGCCGTGCTGGACCTGCTGTTCGACACGCTGTTCGAAGCCTCGCTGCCAGAGTACGAGGTGGAACAGCAGCGCAAGGTGCAGCTGGAGGACATCCGCCACCAAGCCGACGCGCCGGCGCGACAGGCGTTGCGGGCGATGGGCGCGGCCCTGTACGGCAACCATCCGTACGGACAGGATATTCTGGGAACGATCGAGACTGTGACGGCCCTGAGGCGCGAAGACCTGCTGGCCGATGCGCGCGGTCGCTTGGCCCCCGGCAGGTTGGTGTGGGCGGCCGCAGGCGACGTCGACGCGGATGAGCTGGCGGCGGCCATCGTGGCCCGGACGCCCGCAAACCGTCCCGCCCTCGCGCCGCCGACACCGCAGCCGGTCGAGCCCTTGAACGAGGTCGTGCGAGTCCGTCTGCACGCCGAAAAGCAGCAGGCACATCTGGCGATCGGCTTTCTGGGTACGACGATGTTCCGCCCGGAACGCTATGCGCTGGACGTGCTCTCGACGATTCTGGGCGGTCAGGGCGGGCGGCTGTTCCTCGAGCTGCGCGACCGCCAGTCGTTGGCCTACACGGTCAGCGCGATGCACGCCGATGGTGTCGACGAGGGGTACTTCGCGCTCTACATCGGCACCTCGCCCGACAAGGCGCAGACGGCACTGGACGGCCTGTATGCCGAGCTGGACAAGGTGTTGCAGTCGCCCGTCACGGCCGACGAGCTGGACCGCGCGCGGCGGTATCTGGCAGGCGCCCACGCGATCGGCCTGCAGCGGCGGTCGTCGCGGGCGTCGACGATCTGCCTCAATGAGCTGTACGGACTGGGTCGCGAAGCCTACCGCGGCCACCTGGACGCGCTGCTGGCCGTGACGTCCGACGACGTGCTGATGGCAGCGCGGCGGGTGCTGAACCGCGAGAAGTGCGTGGAAGTGGTGCTGAAACCGGAGTAGCGCAGCCGAGCGAGGAAGCGGGCTCAGGCTTGCGTCGCGCTGGAGGCAGGACGAACTACTCGGCCGTCAGGTTCTTGACCCACGTGGCTGCGTCGATCGGGCTCTCGCCCTCGCCCAGCTGGTTCTTGGCGGCCAAGGCCATGATACGGGCGGCCGGGACCTTGTCGCGCGACGTGCCTTGGGCCAACAGCTCTTCGCCCTTCTCGATCTCGCGCTGCACCGTCGACTTCAGCGCCAGATACGAACCCCAGCCCACCTGACGCGAGCCGTTGACGAAGAACGCCGGCGTACCGGTCGCTCCCATGGACTCCGACCACTTCGACTCCTGATCCAGACGAGCCGCCAGAGCGGGGTCGGCAATGTCCTTCTCCCACCGCGCCATGTCGAGCCCAAGCTCCTGCGCGTGCTGACGCAGCGTGCCGTCGTCGAGTGCCTGCTGGTTGGCAAACATCTTGTCGTGGAACTGCCAGAACTTGCCCTGATTGCCGGCAGCCTTGGCGGCGAGCGCGGCGGGCTTGGCGCGGCCGTGCATGGCCAGCGCGTTGTTGCGGAAGTAGACCTTGACCTTGCCGGGGAAGTCGGCGGCCAGCTGCTTGATCGGGTCGGCCGAGCGCTTGCAGACCGGGCACTGGAAGTCGCTGAACACGTTGACGATCACCAGCGGCTGCGGCGTCCCCATGAACGGGCTCTTGTCCTTCGGCGAGAAGCCGATCTTGCTGACGTCGACGCCCTTGCCGGCGCCTTCATCGCTCTGGGAGTCCAGGAACGACGGGGCGGATGGCGCGGCCGGTGAGGGGCTGGGCGCGGCTGAGGGCGCGGCGGCCTCGCGGGTCGGCTCCGGGGTCGGTGCAGGCGCGGGTGCACCCTCTGGCAGGGCGGTGGCCACGGCGGCAGCGGGGTCGGCAGCCGCGGCCGGGGCGCGCGACTTGCCATCCCAGCGACCGATCAGGAAGCCCGCAACCAGCACAACCGCGCCCAGCGCGAACAGATTCGACTTCTCCATGCTCTTGACTCTCCTGTGAATCTCGACTCAGCCGGTCAGACGGTCGTCGCCCTCTTCGGCAGGGGGTTACTCGAGGATGGGGTCCTCGACCGGCAGCAGCTGGAACGCGCCGTACGTGTACTCGATGACGCCCTTGATGGACTTGATCTTGGTGCCCTTGGGATACTTCTCGCTGTAGACCTTGGTGGTCTTGTCGTACTCCGTCATGTAGACCTTGCCGAAACCACCGGAGATGCGAACGGTCGGGCTGTTCTCGTCGGCGCCGACCAGGATCGCGCCGTGGGGCTTGCCGTCGGTTCCGTTGGCCAGCGAGTCGGCGACGACGACGTTCTCGAGCTCGACCAGCACGCCCTCGAAGGGCTCGACCGCATCCATCGCCGCCTTTTCGTCCAGCTGCGCGGGCGTGACCTTGACGGCCACGGCTTCCTTGGTCTCGCCGGACGGCACGACGCTGTCGGCCTGCAACTCGGTGAAGCAGTAGTACTCCTTGGCGTCGCCGACGATCGTCAGCACGTCGCCCGGGTTGACGTCGGCGAGTGCCGTCGCGGTGCCCTTCATCATCACGTAGATGCCCGAGTTCTCGCCGCCGCCCTCGTCCTGCACGAACACGCCCTCGTAGCCGCTTGAGATGCGCATGGGCGAGGTGACGATGACGTCGCGGATCATCACGTCGTTCAAGAAGTTGTCGAACGGGACCGGCGGAGTGCCGCACGCCGTCTTCATCGCCTGCAGTTCAGCCACGGTCTTCGACGCACCCGAGGTGTCCGCGACCGTTGAGTCGGTACCCGTGGTCGAGTCGGTGCCGGCGGTCGTGTCGGTGGTCGAAAAATCGGTGGTATTGGTGTCGACGAACGTGGTGCCGCCTCCGTTGCTGGTATTCGCACAAGCGACGGCAGTCGCAGCGGTCAGGACGAGCGCGAGGATCCGGGGAGCGTGAGCGACGATATGCATGGCCAGCCTCAAGTGTCTCGGTGGGGGAATGCCGATGGGTACAAGCGGTACGGCCGCAAGCGCGACCCGTGCGGCAAGCACTCTACGGGTCTCAGAGGGCCAGCGTCAACCGCAACCCGACGAAGGCGCATTCCATTCCCGCAATGGATGGTGCGACGGCGATGGGTCAAGGCGCGAGCACGTCGTCCGCGGCCTCGCGCAGCGTTCGCGCAGCAAAGTCACAGTGGTCGCGATCGACGATGAGCGGCGGCGTCAGTCGCAGGACGTTGGCGCCAGCAACCGACACCAACAGGCCGCGGGCACGCGCCGCCTCAACCACGGCCTTGGGGTCGCCCTGGATCGCCACGCCGACCATCAGCCCGCGACCGCGCACGTCTACGGTGTACGGCCGACCGTCGAATTCCTGATGCAGGCGCTGCAGCAGGAAGGCGCCTACGTCGCGCGAATGCTCGACCAGTCCGTCGCGGTCCATCACGGCAAGGGTCACACGCCCCGCAAGCGTCGCCAGCGCGTTGGCGCCAAACGTCGTGGCGTGACACCCCGCAACCAAGGCTTGCGCAACGGGTTCTCGCGCCAGCATCGCACCCACCGGCACGCCGCCGCCCAACGCCTTGGCCAGCCACAGGATGTCGGGGACGATCCCCTCCTGCTCAAAGGCAAAGAAAGTGCCGGTGCGCCCCAGCCCCGTCTGCACCTCGTCGAGCAGCAGCAGCAAGCCCCTGTCGTCGCACAGCTTTCGGAGGTCGCGGAAGAAGCCGGCCGGGGGCACGCACACGCCGCCCTCGCCCTGCACCACTTCGAGCATGACGGCGCCGGTCTGGTCGTCGATCAGGGCCTCGATCGAGGCGAGATTTCCGAATTTCGCGTATTTGAACCCCGGCACCAAAGGCTCGAAGCCGTCCTGGTATTTGGGCTGCGCGGTGGCGGTCATGGCAGCGTAAGTTCGGCCGTGAAACGACCCCTGCATCGTGATGATGCCCGGGCGCGGCTTGCCCAGCGTCTTGGCGTGGTAGCGACGGGCCAGTTTGACGGTGGCCTCGGTGCCCTCTGCGCCGCTGTTGCAGAAGAAGGCCCGGGCCTTGACGCCGCCCGTGGCCTGCTCGAAGCGGTCACAGAGGTTCTGGGCCAGCGGAGCTGCGTGGGCGTTGTGCCAGTAGTTCGATTGGTGAATCAGCAGGGCGACCTGCGCTTGCAGCGCGGCGACCAGATCCGGGTGACCGTGCCCCAAAGCGTTGACGGCCACGCCGGCTGAGAAGTCGAGGTAGCGCTTACCGTCTTCGGCGATGTTCCACGGTCCCTCGCCCCGCACGAACACGATCGGCGCGTTCTTGTAGTTGGGCGTCAGGTACTTGTCGGCCAAGGCGACGATGCCGGCGGTGTCGTGGGAGGCAAGGTGAAGAGCGCGGGCGGGGGGAGTGGCGGTCGGCATGGACGGGCCTCGTGCAGGGCGAATCGGGGCCCCGCAAGGCCGTCGAGGATACTCCCGGGCACCGACGTTGGCGAGAATCCCGTTGGCGCGTGCTTCACTCCTCGCAGCGGTTGACGCTCGGCCAGCCTCCGCCTAGCCTTGCCGACCGGATCTTCCCTTCCCTTCAGCAAGCGCGGAGACTCGCCGCATGGCCACCAGGAACGCGGTCGGTGTGGACATCGGCGCCTCGGCGATCAAGGTGGCGCAAGTCCGCGAGACCCCCCAAGGTCTGCAGCTGGTGGCGTTCGACTCGCTGTTGCTGCCCCCGGACACCCTGCGTGACGGCGTGATCCGGCAGCCCGGACTGCTGACCCAACGTCTGAAGGATGCTTTTCGGCTCAACGGCATCAAGCCGCGGCAAGTCGCGCTTGCGGTGTCCGGGCCGTCGGTGTTCGTCAAGCGACTGCGGCTGCCGCGGCTGTCGGATGCGCAATACCAAGCTGCGCTGCGCTTTCAGGCCGAACAGCACGTACCGTTCGACGTGAGCGACGCGTATCTGGACGGCGTCATCGTCGACCCCTCGCCCGACCCGAGCCACATGGACGTTCTGCTGGTCGCCGCCCGCAAGGCCGCCGTGGACGAGTGGACCTCTGTGGCCCACGCGGCACGGCTGCAGCCGGTGGTCGTGGACGTGGCAACGCTGGCCGTCTGCAACGCTTTCGAGGCGAGCGGTCAAGGTGCTGCCAACGAGATGTCGCTGCTGCTGGACGTCGGCGCCGCGCACACCCACGTGGCGGTCGTGTCCCGCGGTGTGCCGCTGCTGGCGTGCGACGTCGCAACCGGCGGCAACGCCGTGACCGAGGAATTGGCCCGGCACTTCGGAGTGCCGTGGGACGAGGCGGAGCACCTGAAGACGACCAACGACACGGACCTTTCGACTCCAGACGTGCTGCGTGAAGTCCAACGCATCTCCGCGCGGGGCAGCGAGGCGTTGGTGGAAGAGGTGCGGCAGACGCTGGACCAGCTGCCCCCGGCCAGCCCGCGACCCACTGCGGTCTGGCTGAGCGGCGGGGCAGCTTCGCAGCTGGGGCTCGCCGAAGCGCTGGAGAAGTGTCTGGGGGTGACGGTGCACGTGCTGGACCCGTTCCGGCGGCTGAAGGTCGACCCCAACCAGTTCGATGCCCTCCTGTTGCGACGCATGGCCCCCTGTGCCGCGGTCGCTGTCGGTCTTGCGCTACGCGGCATGGCGGAGGCGGACCGATGATCCGTGTCAACCTGATCCGCCCTCGCCCCAAGCCCCCGGCCGTGCGCCGCAAACGGCCGTGGCGTGCCCGGGCGATCCTGCTGGGCATTGCGCTGCTGCTGGTCGGCGCAGCGTTGTGGCGGATCCGCGACGGCGTGGCTCCGCCGGTCGATCAGGTGCAACGACGTCCTGCGGCTCCACTGGGCCGCCCTGCCGACCGTGAGCCGCCGGCCAGCTGGCCCGAGGCTGGATCCGTCACGCCAACTCAGGACGTGGCGCCCTTGCTGCCGGTGCCTGTCGAGCCCGACCAGCCGCCGCAAGTCTTCCCCCCGCCTGCGGAACCGGCGCCTGAATTCCCCACGGCCCCGGAAGCGTCGGGCGACGCCGCTCGTCAGCGACGGCCGCTGGGCGACTACCGTCTGGTCGGCGTGTTGACCGGTCTGGCCGAGCCCCGCGCGCTGGTCGTGGACCCCAACGGTCAGGACTACGAGGTCCGCCCCGGCGACGCACTGGGAAGCGAGGGCGGGCGCATCAAGGCAATGTTCCCCGACGAGCTGGTCATCGAGGTGCCGGGGCGCACCGACCCCGTGCACTTGTCGATCGCTCCCGCGGCGGTCCAAGCGCCTGCCACAGCCCCCACCGTGCCCCCGCGTCGCCAGTAGCCCCGCCCCCCGGCGAAGACCGGATGTGGCCGCCGCCGCTTCCCTTTTTTTGACAGCACCGGGGTCTGCACTAGCATCGGACGACCTGCGTCTCCGCGCGTCGTACGGGCGCTCGGTGGAGAAGCAACCATGCTTGCGGACGGCACTTTTCGATCGAGGCTGGGTCCTGCGCTGGCGATCGCGGTGCTGTGGATCCTGACGCCGCTGGCCCTTGCCGCACCCGTCAGTCCGCCGCGCCCCCAGTCGCTGCTCGCCGTCGAGGTGGTCGAGGCGCCGCAGGCGACCGTCATCACCCTGCGGACCCGCCAAGCCCCCGCCTTCACTTCGTTTCGTCTGGATCAGCCCGCTCGCCTGTTCATGGACGTGGCCGGGGCGGCGATCGAGGTGGGCGCGCTGGGCTCGCAGACGATCGACAACGGCGTCGTGCGGTCGGTCGAGGCCCTGCCGTTCCAGCGTGGCAGTGTTCGACACGCGCGCATCATCGTCACCTTCCAGCGCGACGCCCTGTACCACGTCAAGGTCGACGGACAGGCCGTGGTGCTGACGATCGACGGCACCGACCGCAGGCCTGCCGCGGACCCCGCCGTCGCCGCTGCCGAACGGGAGCGGGCCAGACTGCAGCAGGAGGCGAAGCTGCAAGCGGCGCTGGCCCAGCAGGCCGAAAAGCAACGGCAAGCAGAAGCGGCGCAGCAGGCCGAAAAGCAACGGCAGGCCCAGCAGGCTGAGACGAAGCGACAGGCCGAATTGGCGCAACAAGCCGAGAAGAAACGGCAAGCCGAGCAGGCGCTGCAAGCCGAAAAGCAGCGGCGTGCCGAGCTGGCACAGCAGGCCGAGACGAAGCGGCAAGCCGATCTGGCGCAGCGGGCCGAGAAGAAGCGGCAGGCCGAGCTGGCCAAACAGGTCGAAAAGCAACGGCAAGCCGATCTGGCGCTGCAAGCCGAGAAGCAGCGGCAAGCCGAGCTGGCGCAACAGGCCGAGCGGAAGCGGCAGGCCAGGCTGGCGCAACAAGCCGAAAAGCAAAGGCAAGCGGTGGCGGCGCTAGCGTCGCAGGAGAACCGGCTGGACGGTCTACTTCGCGACCACGAGGCGCTGCAGCAGCAGTGGCTGGACGAGCTGCGGGTGCATGAAGTGACGCTGGTCGCTGCCTTGGACGACGCCCGCCAGCGCAAAGCCGCAGCGACGACGCCGGGCGAGGCGAAGGCGTGCGACGAAGAGATCGCCCGACAGAATACCGAGTTGCAGCGTCTTCGTATGCGGGTGCAGGCGCGTGAGCTGGCCCGGCAGGAGGCGACCCGCGAGGGCCTGCGGCTGACCGAGGAACGCCGCAGGGCCGAAGGAGCCACCACCGAAGCTGCTGTGGCGCAACGGGAAAGGCGTCTTGCGATTTGGGAGGCCGACGCGCGGGCCCGCGCCTCCACCGCTCGCCAAGGCCTGGCCGCCGAACACCGGCGTCGCGAAGAGGCCCTGCGAGCCGCGAAAGCTGCCCCGCCACCGCCCAAGAGCGCGCCGCTGGACGACCACCTGCGACGTCAGCAGGCGCGCCTGAGGCTGTTGGCAGAGCGGGACACGGGCAAGTCCAAGGACAAACCCAAAGAGAACAAGGACAACGGCGAGGCTTCCAGCGTCGCGGTCCCGCCCCCGCCTGCGCTGCCCAAGGGTCCGGCAGAGGTCGATGACGTCGCCATCACCGCCCGCGGCCCGCAGCAGGGCCGGGTAGAGCTGCCGTTGACGGGAAATGCCGCGGGCGCGCGCGCGCAGGTGATCGAGCGCGGCGCCAAGCGGTTGGTGGTGCGCGTGACTGGGGTGCGCCTGCCGGATCGCCTGCAGCGCGCCTATGACACCAAGGCTCTGCTGGGGCCGGTGGACCGGGTGACCGTGTTCCGTCCGGAGCAGGGCAACGACGAAGTGCGGTTGGTGCTGGATCTGGCGCGACCGACGCTGGACCACCTGACCGTCGCGAACGGCAAGGTTCTGCTGGAGTTGGAACAGCCCACCGCCTTGCCGACCGTGCAACCGCCGCCCATGCGCGTGGCTGAGCCGCGGCCTGCGACCCGACGCAACCCTCGCTCGGGGGGCGACGCTGAGGCGCCTGCACCGCAGCCGTCCGCCGAAACAGCATCCACTGCGCGGGGGCCAGGTTCCGCGTCCTCTAACGCCAAGGCCGAGGCGCCTGAGGTCGCTCGCCCCGCGCCGCCGCACCGCTACACGGGCAAGCGCATCAGCCTGACGCTGAAAGACGCGGACCTGCAGCAGGTGCTGACGTTTTTGGCGCGTGCCGGCAAGACCAACATCGTGGCGGGGCCGGACGTGCAGGGCACGGTCACGTTCCACCTGGACCGCGTGCCCTGGGATCTGGCGCTGGACGTGATCCTGCGGAGCCGCGGCTTGGATGCCGTGCGGCAACATGGCGTGATCCGGGTGGCGTCACGGGCGGTGCTGGACAAGGAAGAGGCGGCAGACGTAGCGCGGCGGCAGAAGACCGAAGAAGGCAAACCATTGATCTCGCGCGTGATTCCGGTCAGTCACGGCGACGCAGCAGCGCTGGCTCCGCAGGTGCGGGCGATGGCGTCCAAGCCGCGAGGCTCTGTGGCGGTGGACGTGCGGACCAACGCCCTGCTGGTGCGCGACACGGCAGAGCAGGTGGCGGCGATCGAGGCGATGGTTCGCAAGCTGGACGCGCAAGCGCCGCAAGTCCGCATCGAGGTGCGCATCGTCGAGGCCGACCGCAGCTTCCTGCGGGCGTCGGGCGTGCAGTGGGGAGGCCACTTGGCGGCAGCGGGGCTGTACGGCAACGCGACCGGCCTTGCCTTCCCCTCGGTGCGGGGTGTCGCGACTGGCCCGGGCGGGCCGGGGCCGGACCGCTCTGCGACCGCCGCTGCGGTCCCCAATTACGCTGTAAACTTGCCGACTTCTTTCGACTCCGACTCGATGGGCTGGCTGCTGGGCAGCTTGGGCGGTGCGGCGAACCTGCACCTGCGATTGGCAGCGGCCGAACGGGAGGGCGTCGTTCGAATTGTCGCCAGCCCGAGCATCGTGGCTCTGAACCATGCAACGGCGACGCTGCGCCAAGGGGTAGAGTTGCCGTCGGTGACCGTCGGGCCGCAGGGGACAGAAACCCGCTGGATCGACACGGAATTGCTTGTGCGCGCCACTCCGCACCTGACGCTGGACGGACAGATCCGGCTGGCGGTCCACATTGCCCGTGGCGGACCGGAGCGCTCTGGCGGCGGCGATGCGGGCGAAGGCGGTCTGGTGCAACGCTTGGCCTCGTCCGAGTGGCTGCTGCGCGACGGCGAGACAACGGTCGTCGCGGGTCTGTACGGCGAGATGGCGGTCGCGCGCAAGTCCGGATTCTGGGGCAACTTGCCGCTGATCGGAGGCTGGTTCCGCCCCAGCGACGACCGCCGCAGCGAGCTGCTGATCTTCCTGACGCCCCGCATCGTGCAGCCCGCCGCCCTGGCCGGACGCTAGCGGCATCCGGAGCCCCCATGTCCGCATTGGAACAGACGATCGTCCTGATGGGTCCGCCAGGTGCGGGCAAGTCGACCCTGGGGGCGGCGCTGGCGCGGGCTTGGGGAGCACCCCACCGCGATCTGGACGACGTGATTGCGCTGGAAGCCCGGATCTCCGTAGGCGATTTGCTGCGACGCGAGGGCGAGTCGGCCTTTCGGGTGCGCGAAGCCCACGCCCTGAACGAGGCGCTGCAGGCGCCGCCGCTGGTGCTGTCGGTGGGCGGCGGCGCGGCGGTGTTCCACGACGGCATGGCGCGGATGCGGGCGACAGCTCGGGTCGTGTGGCTGGACGCCCCGCCGCCGGTTCTGGTCGAGCGGACGCTGCTGGACGGCGACCGACCCCTGCTGGGCGACACGCGCCAGGACCAACTGGCGGCCCTGGAGCGCCTGGCGGTCGTCCGCACCCCAGTGTATGCCCAAGCGCACCTGCGACTGGACGCAACCCGGCCCATCGACAGGCTTGTGCGTGATCTGCAGGAGGCGCTGTCGCCCCCGGGCGTCATCGAGTCCTCGTTCGACGGCCAAGCGTGCCCCATCGTGGTGCATGGCGGGCAGGCCAGCGACGCAGCGGACCGGCTGGCTGAGCTGGCACAGGGCGCGAGGGTGGCGCTGATCGTCGATCGGCAGGTGCGCACCCACGCCGCCCCGCTGCGGGCGATGCTGGAAGCACGCGGCGTGCCGACCGTGACGTGTGAGGTGCCCGGCGGTGAGAAGGGCAAGGATCTGAGGCACGCTGGGCGGTTGTGGCAGGAGCTGGCGGCCCACGGACTGCAGCGCCACGACCTGCTGATCGGCGTGGGCGGCGGAGCGACGACCGACCTGACCGGATTCGTGGCCTCGACGTTCCTGCGCGGGGTGCGGGTGGCGCACTTGCCGACCACGGTGCTGGCGATGGCCGACGCTTCGGTCGGCGGCAAGACGGCGCTGAACCTGCCAGAGGGCAAGAACCTGATCGGCACCTTCCACCCGCCACAGCTGGTCTGGCTGGCACTTGCGACGCTGGAGACGCTGCCGGGACGCGAGTGGCGCGCCGGACTGGCTGAGATCGCCAAGATGTTCGCGCTGTTCGATGCAGACGCCTGGCGAGACCTGCGCTCCGACGCGGCGGACCTGCGCCGACGCAGCGGCGTGCATCTGCGGCCACATCTGGAGCGAGCGGTCGCGCTGAAGGCCGACGTGGTGGCCGCCGATCCGCGCGAGCTGGCGAGGTCAAACTCCTCACGAGCGGTACTGAATCTGGGACACACGCTGGGGCACGCGCTGGAAGCGCAGAGCGGCTTTGCGCTGCGTCATGGCGAGGCGGTGGCGCTGGGAACGGTGGCAGCGGCAGAGGTCAGCGAGGCCCTGGGCTGGGCAGAGCCGGGCTTGGCCGCAGAGATCCGCAAGGGGTTGGAGGACTTGGGGCTGCCCACCGCTTGGGAGACGGAGACGACCGCCGAAGTGCTGGCGCGGCTGGGGCGCGACAAGAAGGCGCAGGCGGACGAAGTGCGGTTCGTGGGCTTGGAAGGTTTGGGGCGGCCGCGGATCGAGCGACTGCGCACGCAGAAGCTGGCCGACCTGTACGCGGCGCTGGCGACGCAGAAGCGCAAGCCGACCCGGGTCTGACGGCCCGTCGCGAGATGCGGCACGGTCGCTGACGCCACTTCACCAGACGAAGCCGCGCCCGCACCACAAATTCACTGTCATTTCAGTTGGGTCGGGGAGACAGGATTTGAACCTGCGACATCCTGCTCCCAAAGCAGGTGCGCTACCAGACTGCGCCACTCCCCGAGCGGCGCGCAGGATGCGTCACCCCTCCCGACCGCGTCAAGCAGGCGAAGCGACGATGGAACGCAGCAAGCGATCCAGCTCGGCCGCGGCCTCGGCCACCGCTCGGCTGCCGGGCGGTTGAGCGCGCCCCAGCGACGCGAGCCGGGTGGTGGGCTGGCCGCACAGGGTCAGACCGTCGCCTTCCGCCGGATCGATGGCCACATTGATCGCCAGGCCATGCCCAGCGACACCACGCTGCCAGCGCAGCCCCAGGCTGGCGAGCTTGCCGTGCGGCGCCCACAGACCAACGTCGTCGTCTGCGTCCACCCGCGCCGCAACCCCATGATCCAACGCGAGAAGCCGCGCGGCCTGCAGCAGTTCATCGACCAGCGGTCGCACGCGCACGCGCGGGCACGCGATGGCCACGAAGACCACCAGCTGCCCGGGCAGGTGCAGGGTGCCCAGCCCTCCGCGATCGACCTCCAGCACCGGCAGTCCGCGCAGGTCGCAGGCGGCGAGGGTGGCTTCCAGCTGGCGGCGACCTTCCGGCGACTGGGCACGACGTCCGAGCGTGAAGAGCGGGCCGGCCGGCTCGAACGCACCGAGTTCGCCCGGGCCGCCGGCAGCAGTGCGCTCGATGGCGGCGGCGTTGCGGCGCACGGCCTCGGCAAACGGCAGCGTGCCCCACCAGTGCAGGGGCACTTCGCGCAGCAGGGGCTCAGCCACGGCCCGTCAGCGAGAGCCAGGCCATCAGCACAGGCCCGGCGAAGATCACACCGTCCACGCGGTCGAGCAGGCCGCCGTGACCGGGCAGAAGGTGGCCGCTGTCCTTGGTATTCGTCGCGCGCTTGAACAGCGACTCGACCAAATCGCCTACCTGGCCCACCGCCCCGCATAGCGCCCCCAGCACCGCCGTCTCGGCCAGACCGAGGTCGGGCAGGAACAGCCAGCGGGCCAGAAACGCGCCGCCCACCGAAGCGAGCAAGCCGCCGATCGCGCCCTCGACCGTCTTCTTGGGGCTGATCAGGACGTTGAGCTTGTGGCGCCCCATGCTGCGACCGGCGAAGTACGCGCCCGTGTCGCCGAAAAACACCATGACGAGCAGGGACATCAGCGCGCCGCGGCCCAGATCGTAGGGACCCAGCACCAGACCCGCCACCGACGCGCCAGCGCCCGCGGGCAGGTGGTCGTGAGTGAACAGACCGATCAGCACGGCGACCAGCACCGCCACATAGCCCAGCGCCAGCACGCCCAGCGACGCCCGCCGACTGGCCGAGACCACGTCGCGCGGCCGCCACAGCAGGGTCGCCAACAGCAACACGGGGGCCAGACCTGCGATCGTCCATCGCCAGGCCGGGTCCAGCAGCGGCGTCGCGGCAATGGCCGAGGCGAGCGCGGCGGCCATCAGACGGTCCAGCTTGCGAATCTCAGGCGACATCCGCACCAGCTCGTCGGCAGCGCGAGCGGCGGCGATGACCAGCACCGCCAGCATCGCGGGCTTGGGCGCATACAGGACCAGCCAGATGACAAGCGGCGCAAGGGTCAGGCCCGTGATGACGCGAACAAGCACGGTGAACTCCGGGGCGTGGGTCGGGGAGCGCGGCGGTGCGGGATGCCAGGGGCGAGCAGAACGAAGGTCAAACCAGCGGCAAGTGGAAGGGCAGGATCGTTTCGTGTCAAGCGGGCTTGCGTGCGTCGGGGGCGGGCTTGGCCAACTCGGGCTCAGCGGGCCACGGCTTGCGTCGCCACAGCACCCAAGCCGACCAAGCGAACAGTGGCAGGCTGATCAGCTGCGAGGTCGACAGGCCCAAGGCGGCGCCGCGATCGTCGGCGCGCCAGAACTCGATCACAAAGCGCAACACTGCGTACGCCAACATGAAGAAGAAGAAGTTCTGGCCACGAAACTGGGTGCCCCGGCGATACCACCACAGGCAGAACAGGCAGATGGCCAGCGCGCCAAGTGCCTCGTACAGCTGCGTCGGGTGCACCGCCAGCGAGGCGTGAGCGTGCTGGGCCAGCAGATGCGCCTGCTGATGCTTGTCCCAAGCGGGCGAGCCGACCGGAAACGCGATGCCGATTGCCGACGAGGTGGGCGCGCCAAAGCAGCAGCCGGCCAGGAAGCAGCCGGCGCGGCCGAGCACGAGGCCCAGCGGAATGGCGAAACCGGCAAGGTCTGCCATGTGCCACATCGACTGCCGACGGCGACGCAGGAACCACAGCCCCACCGGAACCGCCAGCAAGAAGCCGCCGTAGTACGCGTAGCCGCCGTACCAAATCTTGAACACGCGCAGGCAGTCCTGGCTCTGGCGGCACAGACCGGTCGCCTGCTCGCACACGTCGCCCAGCCCGCCGTCGAAGCACTGGGCGTCGGTCGCGCACTTCAGGCCGCTGCCCAGCGCAAGGGCAGGCACCTTCGAGGGGTCGGTGCAGAGGTGGACGTAGTCCCAGAACTGCCCGTCGGCGAAAATGTGCAGGACCCGCGCGCCGATCAGCCCACAGGCAAGCATCAGCAGGCCCACGTCCAGCACGGTGTTGCCGTCGAAGCCCTTGCGCAACCCTTCGCGGTGGGCCAGCAGAATCGCGAGCGTGAAGCCCACCATCAGCAGCGTGAAGTAGGCGGGCAGCGTGGTGAAGCCGATGTCGAAGGAGGGGTGCACGGCAGGCCTCTAGCCGGGTTCGGGGCGATCAGCGACGGGAGGGGCAGGCTTGCGCTGCAACAGCAGCTCTAGCGCGATCAGGGCAACGCCCACGGTGATGCCGATGTCGGCGACGTTGTACACGGGCCAGCCATGGGTCTTGCCGTCGATCACCACGTAATTCAAGACGAAGTCTACAACGATGCGAAATCGCAGTCGGTCGACCAGGTTGCCGATCGCGCCGCCCAGGATGGCCGCAAGCGCCAGCGAGCTCCACGTCGTGCCCATGCGGCCGCCCCACAGCACCCAGATCATGACCAGGCTGGCCACCAGCGAGATGAACGCAAACAGCAGGAAGCGCACGGTCGGCGGGGCGGAGGACAGGAAGCCCCACGCGGCGCCGCGGTTCTCGGCATACACGAAGGTGAAGCCGGGGAAGATCGGCAGGTTGCGGTCGCTCAGCGCCACCAGACCGTCCGCGGCAAGCGCCTCTTGCGGGTCGGACACGCGGCCCGCGGACCGATACAGCAGCTGACCGTCGAGCAGCGGCTGCAGCCGCGTCGGCTCCAGGCGAAAGTCCTTGGACAACACCTGACTGACCGACTGACCGACCTGCTGCGCGGTGAACTGGACCTGACGCGGCGCGGGCAGCCCGATGCCGCCCGTGACCAGCACCCGCGTGTCGACGTCGTCGACCGTCAGGACGCGGTCCAGCTTCAGGTCACGCGCCGGCAGGAAGCGACCGACCTGCCCGCGAGCAAAGGCATGTTCCGCTTCTTTGGCCGTCAGTCCGCGGGCTTGCAGCGCCGCCGCGACGGTGGCCCCGTCCGCCACGCGCAGGACCATCGGGTGGTCAAAGCTGGCGAGCGAGTCGATCGCCCACTGCTTGCTCCACAGGTCGAGCACGACCACCACAAGGGCGAGGGTCAGCGCCGTCCAGCGCAGGGAACGAAGGGGCATCCGCGGGGCTCCTTTGGCGGCGGGGGGACCACCGGTC
>CAJBNH010000099.1 GCA_903955385.1 uncultured Myxococcales bacterium
AAGGCCGACCCGAAGGCCGGTCCGAAGCGAGCCGTCGGAGGCTACTGATGCGCGTGCGGCAACTGGGCGGCGTCTTTGGTCTGCCCCTGTTGTGCGCGAGCGCTTGCCTTGCACTGGGCTTGCTGTCCGGATGCGAGGCCGGCACCGGCGTGCAGTCGCTGCTGCCGACCGATGCCAACTCCCTGCAAGACACCACCTCTGCCGACACGGTCGACGCGGTCGCTGCCGTGCCGCTCGAGGCCAAGCTGCTGGTGGATCCGTGGGCGGGTCAGGCAACCGGCGCCGTCGCGATCTACGACCTCGAGGACAAGTCCTGGCACGGACAGCCGTTTCCTTCCGACGCGCGCCGTCAAGCCGACGGCCACTTGGACCTGAGCGGCTTTCCCCCTCCGCGTACAGGTGACCCGTCGCCGCTGCTGAAGGGCTATCTCGAGCACGCCGCCCTGATCCTCGACGGTTGGGGCGTGCAACCCACCCTCTTTGTTCGCTTTGACGCGCCGCTGGACAAGGACGGCTTGGTCAGCGCGTTGGCCCCTGCGCAAACCGCCCCCTACCTGCTGCTGGACGTGGACGCCGGCAGTCCCGAGTACGGCAGGCGCATCGCTCTGAACGCCAGCCTGTCCGGACCGCAGCGCGGGCAGTACCTCGAGAGCAACCTGCTGGCGGTGCAACCGGCCTGGGGTCTGCCCCTGCGCGAAGGGACGTCCTATGCCCTGCTGGTGCGTCGAAGCCTGCGCGACGCAAAGGGATTGCCGCTGGGGCGTGCGCCACTATTTGCCCAAGTGATCGACGCGTTGGCGCTGGGGAAGGCGCCGGATACCCTGCCCGAGCCGCAGCAGAAGCTGGCGACGTCGCTGCTGCCGTTGGTGCAGGCGTGGCGCGACGGCAAGGTGACGATCCCCGTTGCGGATCTGGCGGCGGCGACAGTGTTCACGACCGGCCATCCGACGGCCCAGCTGCAACGCATGGCCGAGTGGGTGCGGACCAAGGCGCCCCGCAAGCCCGCGCTGCAGTGGAAGAAGATCGACAGCAAGGACAAGAGCTTCGACTTGTACGTCGGCATCTATGAGGGCCCCGACTTCCAGCAGGGTGTCCCGCCGTACAACGCAACGGGTTCCGGCGGCTTCGTGTTCGACGCCGATGGCGACCCGGTGGTGCAGCGCACGGTACCGCTGCGGGTGGCGCTGGCGGTGCCGGTCGACCGCACGCTGGAGGTCGGAGGCAAGCTGCCCGTCGTCCTGTCGGCTCACGGCACCGGGGGCGACTACCTGTCGTTCGTCGGTGGCGGCACGGAGCGGATCGGTCGCCACCTGACAGAGCGCGGCCTGGCCGTGGTCAGCATCGACCAACCGCTGCACGGCCCCCGCTGCGACCCGCCGATCAGCGGCGACGAACTGGACTTCAAGACCTTCAATTTTCTGAACGTGTCCGCTGGCTTGGCTGGCTTCCGACAGTCTACGCTCGACACCGTGTTCCTTGCCCGCATGGTCAAGGAGGGGCTGCTGGACCTGCCCGCCACGACCGCAGGGGGCGAGGCAGTCGCGCTGGATGGTGGCCGCATGGCCTTCATCGGGCACAGCCAGGGTGGGCTGTCCGGGGCGTTGGTCGCGGCGGTCGAGCCCTCTCTGCGGGCTTTCGTGTTATCGGGGGCGGGGGCCGGGTTGTCGATGACGATCCTGCTGCGCAAGGACCCGATGGACATCGCGGCGACGCTGAGTCTGATGCTGAGCTTGGATCCTTACGAAGTCAGCGAGTTGCACCCGGCGATTGCGCTCGTGCAGCTGGTGGCCGACGTCACGGACCCGGGTGCCTACGCTCCCGCAGTGCTGCAGCGTCCCGCTGGCCAGCGCCCGCCGCACGTGCTGTTGACCGAGGGGATGCTGGACGCCGCGACGCCCTCGGCCACGTCCGAAGCGCTGGCTTCGGGCATGGGTTTGGACGTCCTGGCACCGCTGGTCCACATGAGCGACGCGATGCAGGCGAAGGGAACCCAAGTGTTGACCGGTCCGGTGACGAACAACCTGACGCGCAACGGCTTTGGCGTCACGGCCTTGGTGTCGCAGTGGGACGGCGCCGACCACTTCGTGATCTTCGACGATGCGAAGGCCGCCCAGCTCTACACCGAGTTTCTGCGGTCGACGCTGGAGACCGGCGACGCGACCGCCAAGCTGCCGTAGCTCGCAGGATTCTCGCAGGCCACCCGCACGGCGGCGCTGTCGGACGGCAGCTCAGCTGACCAGCGTCGCGCACCACGCCTGCAGCCACAATCGCCCCGCTTCACAGCCTTGGTCCCACCCCAGCTCTGGGTGAAACTGGCTGGCCAGGATGGGCAATTCCCGGTGCGCAAAGGCCTCGACGGGCGTGGGCTCGCTATCAGCGACCGCCACAAATGCGTCAGGCAGCTGCACGACCTGTTCGACGTGGCTCTCGAACACGCAACCGCCCACCGCCTCCCAGCCGTTCAAGGGGGCTCTGGCCGCGGCGGGCAGCCAGGCGGGTAGCCGGTCGTGCCGGAGGCGCACGGGCAACGGCCCGCGAATCTTGCGGTTGTCTGCGTAGTTCTCCCCGACGGGCTCGCCAAACGCCGAGCCGATGCGTCCGCCCCAAGCCAAGGCCAACGCCTGCATCCCGCCACAAACGCCCAACACCGGCCGATTCGCCGCCAGCGCGAACCCCTTGAGCCAAGGCAGGAATTCTGCGTCGTACGCCGAGAACGGCGTGCCCTGCGGCCCCAGCACCACTGCTGCGAAGCCCTGCAGCGGGTCAGACGCCGTGAACAACTGCGCGTGGTGCAGCGTCACCGCCTCCACCGTGCCGGCTGAGGCTGCCGCGAGACCGACACCCAGATTGCGACAGCCACCAAGCTCAGTGGGGTCCAAATTCAGGTTGACGATCAAGACCTTTCGCGTCACTTGCAGGCCTGGGTGCGGGTCTCGGTCTTGGCGTCGCACGAGAACCAGTTCCACGAGCATGACGTAAGGAAAGTGCCCGCTTGGCCACACCCGGGGCTGCCCGTGAAGCCCTGATTGGTGCCGCACGAGAAGACGTTGTTCGCGCAGCCGCCACCGTTGGGATACTGGTAGTTGGTCGTGCCGCTGCAGTCGTAGTCAAAGCTGCTGTCGCCGCGGTGAGAGGTGAAGTACGAGCTCTGGCCCGGCTTGACGTTGCCGTTGGCGTCGAAGCAGTCGTCGCCGTTCTTGACCTTGTACGTGGCGTCGGCGCCGCACTTGCACTTGGGCGTCCCGGCTCCAAAGCCGTCACCGTCGGCGTCCTGCCAGTACTTCACGCAGCCGGACGCGTCGTCTTCGTCGAACAGACCGTTGCAATTCTCATCGCCGCCGCCGCACTTTTCAGGCAAGCCTGGATTCACGTTGACGTCGACGTCCACGCAGTCAAACGGCGTCTTCAACTTGGCGGTAAACTTGTCGAACGGCGCGCACAGGCACTGCTTGAAGTCCACCGGCCACGTGTCGCCGTCCACGTCGGCGTAGTAGTCGGTGCAGTTGGCGCTGCCCGGCCCGTCGGTCTGGTTGTCGCAGTTGTCGTCGAACCCGTTGCACGCTTCAATCTGAGCTGGGAACACGTGCACGTCCAAGGGCTTGCAGTCCAACGCGTCTGGCGAGCCGTCACCGTCGTCATCGTCGTCGCAGGCGTTGCCCAGGCCGTCCTTGTCCGTATTCGTCTGGTCGGCATTCATCACGAACGGGCAGTTGTCGACGCCATCGAGCACGCCGTCGTTGTCGTCGTCCGGGTCGCAGGCGTCACCCTTCTTGTCTCCGTCGCTGTCTTTCTGGTCCAAATTCTTGTCGAGCGGGCAGTTGTCGTCGAGGTCGAGCACGCTATCGCCGTCATCGTCCACGTCGCAGGCGTCGCCCTGCTTGTCGCCGTCTGTGTCGGTCTGGGTGTTGTTCGAGACAACCGGGCAGTTGTCGGCCTCGTCCGGGACAGAGTCGGCGTCGTCATCCGGGTCGCACGCGTTGCCCTGCTTGTCGCCGTCGGTGTCCAGCTGGTCGGGGTTGGCGGCCAGCGGGCAGTTGTCGTCGACGTCAGGCTCGCCGTCCCCGTCATCGTCCCCGTCGCAGGCGTCGCCCTGAGTGTCGCCATCGGTGTCCAGCTGATCGGGATTGGCCGACAACGCGCAGTTGTCCGCCGCGTCCAGCACGCCGTCGCCGTCGTCATCGTCGTCACACGCGTTGCCCAGCTGGTCGCCGTCCGTGTCCAACTGGTCCGGGTTTGAGACCAAGGTGCAGTCGTCCGTCAGGTCCAGCACGCCGTCCGCGTCGTCGTCCGGGTCACAGGCATCGCCCTGCAGGTCACCGTCGGTGTCGAGCTGGTCCTCGTTCACGGTCGTCGTGCAGTTGTCGGCCAAGTCCAACAGGCCATCACCGTCGTCATCGCCGTCGCAAGCATCTCCCGCCTTGTCGCCATCGGTGTCCAGCTGGTTCGCGTTTGCCGTGAGCGGGCAGTTGTCGGCAGCATCGAGGACACCGTCGCCATCGTCGTCGTCGTCGCAAGCATCGCCCCATGCGTCGCCGTCGGTGTTGGTCTGGCTGGGATCGGCGGCCAGCGTGCAGTCGTCGGCAAGGTCGAGCACGCCGTCATCGTCGTCGTCGGTATCCACGCAATCGGCCAGCGCGTCGCCGTCGGTGTTGGGGAACCCGTCGTCCGTCGCTCCGCTGCAGTCGTCGTCGATGCCGTTGCACTCGTCCTTGGCGGGTGTGGGACCGTCGCACTTCGTCTCGCCGCCCTTGCACACCATCACCCCAGGGCACTTGCCATCGTCATTGGCAATCTCGCAGGCTGGCGTCGGAATGCCGTTGTCGGTCTCGCCGTCGCAGTCGTCGTCGGCCTGGTTGCACGTCTCGGCAGCTGGCGTCTTGGCATCGCACCCCGTCAACCCGCCGGCCCCGCAAGCCCGCTTGCCGTCACAGGTCCACGAACTGACCGTCTTGCCACACACGGTGGAGGCGCCAAGGGCCGTCGCCAGAGCGCTGCAAGAGCAACCGCCCGGTGCGGTGGCCACGCAAAGGCCCTTGAGGTCCGCCCCCGCAACGCACGAGTAGCCGGTCGGGCACGCGTCCTTGGCAGAGCAGGCCGTGGTGCAGAAACTGCCGGTCCCGTCGTTCTCTTCGCGGCAAGTGCCGCCGACCATGCAGTCGGCGCTGGTGATGCACGGGCTGCAGAGGCTGACATGGCGGTCCAGACAGGCAAGCGGCGAGTCCTTGACCATGGGCTCGCTGGGGCCGCAGGCCGTGCCCTCAGGGCAACCGGCGTTGCAGGCCATCGCGCACCGTCGCCGGTCGGCCGACCAGGCGCACAGCCCCGTGTCGCATTCAGATCCCGCGTCGCAATCGGCACCGACCGGCTTGTCGCCCGTGGGCAGCTCGGTCGTGGTGCCGTCCGGCGTCACGTCCGTGACGACGCCGTCCTGCGTGAGGGTCACGGCATCCGGGTCGGTCACAGCGTCGGCCAACGAGCCGTCCGTCAACGCATCGCTGGGCATGGCATCGGCTGCCGCGTCCGAAGAGGGCGCGCCCACGGTCTCATCACCACAACCGTGCAGGAAGAGGCCGACGGCAAGCACTGCACACGCAAGCGCTGCATGGACCGAAACAGAGAGACGAACTGGGTGTACGCGCATCGACTGGCCTCCAGATCCCGGTGGGGGGGCGCCAGCTTGGGGGGAGCCGGCACGGGAGCACAAATCCTAACAGATCGCCCCAAATACGGCACCCATGGCCGCGTCACTTGGGACGGCGTGCCGAGTCGGACCGGTTGCGCGCCGCAGCGTTTGTCGCCTACACTCGCCCGGCGACCGTACGGAAGCGCAAAGGCCTTTGGAATGTCGACACTTTCCCAGAAGTCCTGTGTTCCCTGCCGCGGTGGCGTGCCCCCGCTGACCCCAGAGCAACGCGCTCCCTTGGCGGCTGAGATCCCGGCTTGGCGCGTGATCGAAGGCCACCTGATCGAGCGCGTGTTTCGCTTCGAGGACTTCCGGTCCGCACTGAACTTTGTCAACAAGATCGGAGACCTGTCCGACCTGCAAGGGCATCACCCCGAGCTTCAGCTGTCCTGGGGTAAGGTCATTGTGCAGGTCTGGACGCACAAGATTGGTGGACTGACCGAGAGCGACTTCGTTCTGGCAGCCAAGATCGACGACATCGACCGAGGTCCACTCGCCCACTGAGCCAGGTGACCGCCCCCTTTGCCGAAGGAGACGCGACATGACGACCCGACGCCAGACGCTTGCCGCGTGCACCGTGCTGACCGCCCTGTCGATGCCATTCGCTCACGGCTGCAAGGAACCGCCCCCTGCAGAGCCCGTGGTGCAGGCGGCCCCGGAAGTGAAGCCTCCTGAGCCGGTGGCCAAGGTCATCACCCTGCTGAAGACGAGGCTGCAGGACAGGTTGAAGACAGAGATGGCCAAGGGCGGCGCCGAGGCGGCGCTGAAGGCGTGCCAGCTCGAGTCCGGCAGCATTCTGTCCGCGACTCAAAACCCTGCCGTGAAGGTCGGCCGCACCAGCTTCAAGCTGCGCAACCCGGCGAATCGCTCGCCTTCGTGGGCCGAGTCCATCGTGAAGGCTTCCGCCGACCGTAGGGTGGCCGACGTCACGCCGCGGCACCTGCTGGACTTGGGAGAAGGCCGTCAGGGCTACCTCGAGGTCATTGGCACCCAAGGGATGTGCCTGAATTGCCACGGTCCGGCGACGTCATTCGCGCCCGGCCTTCGCGACCGCATCGCAGAGCTCTATCCGCAGGACAAGGCGGTTGGCTTTGCCGAGGGCGACGTGCGCGGCTGGTTCTGGGCGGAATTCTCACCCGCAGCGAACTGAGCCGTCCGTTGCGGTTGCGTGTGTAGACGGGGCGACGTCAGAAGCGCGCTTCCATGCCCACCGTCACATGCAAACCGAACACGCTGTTCTTCGAGTCGACGTAGCCCCAGTACTCCGTGTTGGTGTTCCAGTTGGTCAGCTTCTGGACGGTGCCGCCGAAGACGTTGGCCGTGTTCAGCTTCGACAGGCCCAAGCCCGTGGTCAGGATCAGGGTGTCCTTGGCGCCCACGCCTCGCAGGTAGGTGCGCGTGCCGATCTCGCCCCAGCCCACGCCTGGAGCCCCGCCGCCTGCGCCATACAGGTTCAGCACCCGGCCCAACGGGATGTCGAGCGAACCGTCCAGATAGCTGAAGCGGAATTCGCCGCGGTCGATGACCAGCGTGTTGGTCATGCGCAAGTTCAGGCCGTCCACCGCACCCAGTCGCAGGTGCTGCACGACCGACGGTCCCGACTGGCTGCAGCGGTAGGTCTGGGGCTTCGGGGCGCCGTTGTCACTGGAGGCCGCCGCGTCGCCCATCGTCGTCAGAAAGCCCGAACTGTCGCAGCCCCACTCGTTTTCGGCCTCGAATTCGCTGCGGTAATAGCCTGTGCCGACGCCGAATTCCGCAAGGTCGGTGGCATAGGAAGCGATCACTTGCGCGTTCAGCAGGTCAACGCCGTTGGGCACGGACAACCCCACCGGCGACAGATGCACTTGCAGGTGCAGCGCCTTCCAGTAATAGCCTGCAGCCAGCTCGGTCACGCTGCCGACGTCGATTTCGCCGAAGTTCATGAAGGGACGCAGGGTTGCGCGCGCCCATGACGTGTGGCCGACGCGCTGGGCATACAGGATGCCTTGGCTCTTCGGGCGCTCGGTGCGCTCGACCGTGTCACCGGGACTCGCCGCTTCGCCACGCCCCAATTCCGCCACCGCCTTGCGCCCTTGCACTTGGCGTACCTCGATGACGGCCACCGGCGCGTTGCTGACGGCTTCCTCGTCCTTGCCCGTGAACAGGTTCAAGCGCTTCTCGAGCGTTTGCGAACGCACGAGCACGAAGTCTCCCGGGCGCAACGTGCCGGCCTCGTCCAGCTCGATCAGGACGTTGCCCTGCCTTGCCTCAGCCACCTTGCCCAAGATGACACTGCTCGCGCGACTGGTCGGCACGGCACCGGTCGAGGCTTGGGCCGCTGTCTGCAGCTGCGGACGCCATGCCAGCAGCTTGCCGCCCTCAGCCACTGCAAACGCCTGAACCTTTTGCTCCGCGACCACGGCGAACACGATGCCGTCGGCCACCCGCAGCTCGATCACGGTGCCGCCCACGTCCTGTTCAGAGCGCTTCTGCGGCGTGCGCGGGTCGGTCACGTCGTAAGTCACGAGCTTGCCGTCGTCCGTGGCACCCACCAGCAGCGTACCCACCACGCGGTGCAGGACCAGACCGGCAGGCACCGTCAAGGCCGAAACCGCCGCCTCTGGAGCCGCGACGGGCGACTCAGGCGCGGCAGCGGGCTGGGCCAGTGCTGCGGCCGGCGCCAGGCACAAGCCGACGGTCAGCGCGGCGAGCTTGCGAAAGAGGTGCTGCGACATGGGGTCCCCCAGGAAAAGCGGGTGTTGCCAAACGGCTTGCCCTCGCATGATCGGGACGTAGCGTGGCCGTGTCAAAGGCTTCCGGGTCGCCGTCGGGCGGGCGGGGAGGAATACAAGGCGTCACCAGAGGTTTCTCGGCAAGACGATGGCTTGACCCGCCCGGCGCCGGACGGCTACGCTCCGCCTCCCGTCGCGCTGTATGGCTGCGCCCCCCTTGCCGGAGAATCCCGATGACGCATGTGTTTTCCCGTTCGAGCCGCTGGCTCGGTCTCGCCTTGGCCACCGCATTCCTGCTGAGCGCGATGCCCGTTACGGCCGACGCCGCAGAGCTGAAGATCGGCGTGGTGGACTTGCAGAAGGTCTTGAAGTCGACGGCCGCAGGCAAGGCGGCGCAGAAGCAGTTCGACGACCTGAGCAAGGCCAAGCAGAAGGCGCTGAAGAAGCAGAAGGCCGCGCTGGACGCCCGTCAGGCCAAGCTGGCGGCCGGGAAGAAGGAAATTGAGGCGGCCATCGCCGCACTGCAAGGCAAGGAGCCCAGCGAGGAGCTGAAGAGCAAGGCCATCGGATTCCAGGACGAGGCTCGCAAGTTCGAGAAGGATTACATTGACTACGACCGCGCCCGTGAAGCTACCGCGTCCGAATTGATCAAGAAGGAAGGCGACCTGCTCAAGCCCATCGAAGACAAGATCCGCGCCAAGGTCGACCAGCTGGCCAAGGAGCGGGGACTGGGCTTGGTCCTCAGCCGCGCCGTCGCCGTGTACGCTTCGGATGCCCTCGACATCACCGCCGAAATCATCAAGCGGGTCGATGGGCAGTAACAGGAATCCGCGATGAGGCTGTCGCCCACCGCTGCACGCTCCCTGACACTTCTGGCCCTCGCGCTGGGCGTCTTGGTTGCGTGCCGACGCGAGTCGGGCCAACCGATGGCACCCGGCGTCCTGTTTCCCGACGCCACTGCCGCCTCCGCCCAAGCCCCCACCAACACCACCGGCGCATTGGCGCGCGTCGAAGTTGTGCCGGAGGCCGAGCCGAACGACCAGCCCGCCGATGCCCAACCCATCGCAGCGCAAGCCTTTGTCGACGGGATGCTGCGCGGGACGACGGCCGACCCGCCCGCCCCGCCCGACCCCGATGCCAAGCCGAGCAAGAAGAAGGGCAAGGTCAAGGAAGTGCTGGTCGACCAGGACTGGTACCGCCTGCCCGCGCCACCCGTCGGTCAATCCCTGACGATCGACCTGCGTTCTGGCCCCGAGTGCGCGACCCTTGAACTGTTCGACGACACGGGCAAGACTGCGATTCGACAGGCGAAGTGGTGGAAATCCACGCGCCCCGTGTTGCCGTCGATAGGACCCGACGCCCGTGCGACGCTGGTGCGCGTCTCCTGCCGCTCGAAGACGGGCGTGGGCGGCGCCTATCGGTTGGCGGTGTGGACCCGTCCTGTCGCAACCGGGGATGAAGTCGAGCCAAACGATGACCCGAACTTGCCGACGCTGCAGGTGCTGACGCCCGGTACACCGGTGCAAGGCACGCTCGCACCGGCCAAGGACGCGGACGCCTTCACGCTGGACCTTCGCTCTGCGCTACCGGGTGAGGCGCTGGTCCTCAGCGTGACCGGCGTACCCGATGTAGAGCTGGAGCTCGAGGTCGTCGACCCCGTGACGCACAAGGCCATCCTGACGCGGCGACCGGCCAAGGGAGCCGGGGCGCTGGTGCCGAATCTGGACGTGGGGCGCACCGGCGACCACCCGATCGTCGTCGTTCGCGCCCGAAGCGGCCAGGCCCCCGACACGCCGTATGTGCTGACGGCGGGGCCCTTCCTGCCGCCCGGTTGTGCGCGACAGGCCGACTGTCTGGAGCAGCTGCCCAACGAGCGCGAGCCCAACGACCGTTCGGACCTCGCGATGACACTGCCCGGTCCCGGCGTGGTGTCCGGGCTGATCGACGCCCCGGGCGACGTGGACTGGTACGCGGCCGCGGGGGCCCCGGGCGCCGTGCTGCTGGTGCGGCTGGAGGGTCCCGCGCAGCTGACCATGGCGCTGCAGGTCGGCGAGGGCGCCAATGCCTCGGTCGTCAGGGCGGAGAAGCCCGGAGAACCCGTTGCTTTGGCGCTGGGAGGCCAGACGAGTCCGGCTCCGATTGTCGTGTGTGTCCGCGCAGAAAAGGACGGCTTCGCGCCGACGGAGGTCTATCGCCTGACGCTGCAGTGGGTCGCCCTGCCCGACTTCGAGGTCGAGCCTTCCGGCCGTGACGCGTGGGCACCAGCCCAGCTGCTGGTGCGACAACCCGTTGACCCAGAAAGCTTTCCGCAAGGCGGCTGGCAGCGACACGGTGCCCTGCTGCCGGCCGGTGACCGGGATGCGTTTGGCGTGGACCTCTCGACACGGCAGGGTCCCGTCGGGCTGGAGCTGGCTTGCTTGGGCGACGGTGCGCCCGGCCTGATGTGTGCGGTAGAGGACTCTACCGGCGCCTCACTGGTGCGAATCGCCGCTCCGTCGGAAGCGGGAAGCACCAGCCGCACCCCGCTGGTCGTCAACCCCGGTCGCTATCGGGTGGTGGTGACCGCCGACCCGCCACGCGCCAGCCCGATGCCCTATGCCGTGGGGCTGCGCGAGTCGCCCGATGCCGTGGGCCTTCCCGCTGGAGCAACGACCGCGGGAACCGAGACACCAGCCCCGTAAAATCTTGCAACTGCAATCGAATTGGCAAAGCCACTCAGGCGCCCGGGGGGAGGGAGCGCCCGAATGGCTTGCTGTGGAATGGGGAAGCGTGGAGCGCGCGGGCGGCTAACCGACCTTGGGCTCGTCTTCGGTCGACGCGGGCGCGGCGACGGGCGCGGCGTCTGCAACCTCGTCGGCATGACCGTGCCGGGGCTGACCGGGATTGTGGCCGTTAGGAAAGAGGATGTCGTACTCCTTGCCGTGCCGCTCTTCGAGTTCTTCGGCGGTCAGGAATCCGGTGACCATCGTGCGGTCCAGCGGGAACACTTCCGGCGAGAAGATCGCACCGTACGCGTGCCACACGATCAACACCAG
>CAJBNH010000100.1 GCA_903955385.1 uncultured Myxococcales bacterium
CAACGAGTGCGCCGACGGCTCCTCTGGTTGCAGCGCCAACGCCGCGTGCGCCAACACGTTCGGGTCGTTCACGTGCACCTGCAAGGACGGCTTCCAAGGCGACGGCATCACTTGCGACGACCTCGACGAGTGCATGACCGGCGCCGCGGGCTGCGCCAAGGTGGCCACCTGCACCAACACGCCCGGATCGTTCCTGTGCAAGTGCCCCGCGGGCTATGCCGGCGACGGCAAGACGTGCGTCGAGATCGACGAATGCGCCAACGGTACAGCGGGTTGCGCCAAGGATGCGACCTGCACCAACACCCCCGGCAGCTTCACCTGCGCGTGCAAGTCGGGCTACGAGGGCGATGGCAAGACCTGCACCGACATCGACGAGTGCCCGCAGGCGTGGACCTGGAATTTCACGACTCAGGGCGTCAAGGGCTGGGTGCTCGACCCGCCCGGCGCCAACAACGTCGGATGGAAGCCGCTAGAAGGACACCTGTATTACGGCAATGGCACCAACTACTCGACGGGCGGTGCCAACCAGGGGGGCGCGACCGGACCCCTGATGACGTTCTCGAAGCATTCGTCGCACAAGATCAGCTACGACCTGTACATGCTGACGGAAGCCGGCGGCACGTACGACGCCCTCGAAGTCTACCTGATGGTCGGTGGGCAGCCGGTGCTGATCGCCAAGCACTTTGGGATGATGGCGGCCTGGGCGCGGCAGACGGTCGACGTCACGGGCTATGCGGGCAAGCAGGCGTCGTTGCGTTTCTACTTCAAGACCGTCGACGGCATGTACAACGAGACCAAGGGCTTGTACGTCAACAACATCGAGATCAAGGGTGGCGGCGGCTCCTGCTCGCCCCAGGCCACCTGCACCAACGTGCCCGGGACTTACACGTGCACGTGCAACAAGCCCTACCTGGGCGACGGCAAGACCTGCGCGCTGCTGGGGTCGAAGGAGCAGCCCGGCAAGACCTGCCTGGAGGTGCTGCAGAGCCGCGGATCGATGGCGGCCGGCCTGTATTGGCTGAATTACACGGGTGTAGCGGCCGAGTACTGGTGCGAGGCCGACGGGTGGACACGCGTGGCGTCGGACAACTTCGAGACCAGCACCGGAGCCTGGCAGCCGCCCGCCGTGACCTCGTGCGGCGCGTTCGGCAAGATTCTGGGCGGATTCGGCGTCGCCGGCGTCGGCATGTCGCTGGTCCAGGTGCTGAAGGGGTTGCCTGCGCACAACCAGATCCGGGTCACCGGCACCTTCATTGCCATCGACTCGTGGGACTCGGAGGTCGGCATGCTGTTGATCGACGGCAAGCAGGCGTGGGCACAGGGGTTTGCCGTCGTCTCGGCCGGCCAGCAATGTGGCAACGCCTGGGGCGACCAGGCCGTCGGCTTCGGCACCGTGTGGCCGCACGCAGCCAGCGGCGTCGAGGTTCGCGCCTTCTCGAACCTGAACGAGGCCCCGACCAACGAGGCGTTTGCCGTCGACAATGTCAACGTTTGGGTAAGGTAGCTCCTCTTTCTGCAACGGCAGGTCGGTGCGGGGTGTGAAGCGCACCCGCGGTGTGTCATCCTTTGGGCCCATTGCGTCCCAAGGAGGCAAACCGTGGCCGAGCCAACCCGAGACCCCAAGGGCGGAAACCCGCCCGGATTCCGTCCCCCCGACATCCAGTTACCCGACCGCTGGGCGATGTACCTGCTGTGGGGTGTGCTGGCCGTGCTGGCACTACTGGCACTGCGAGGCTCTGTCTACACCGTCGGCACCGACGAGCAGGGCGTGATCCTGCGACTGGGCCGCTGGGGTGGCATCGCAGAGCCGGGCTTTCACTTCAAGCTGCCGTTCGGTCTGGACGAGGTGCACCTGGTCCCGACCAAGCAGGTGCTGAAGGAGGAGTTCGGCTTCCGCACCGTGCGCTCCGACGTCCGCAGCGAGTTCGCCAAGCAGCCGTATGCCCTCGAGTCCTTGACACTGACGGGCGACCTGAACATCGCCGACGTCGAGTGGATCGTGCAGTACCGCATCAGCGACCCGACGGCCTACTGGTTCCAGATCGAGGAGCCGGCGCAGACCGTGCGCGACCTGTCTGAAGCCGTGCTGCGTCAGGTGATCGGCAGTCGCACGGTCGACCAAGTGTTGACGGTGGGCCGCAGCGAGATCGAGGCCGAGGCCAAGCGGCTGCTGCAGAAACAACTGAACACCTACAAGTCCGGCCTGTCGATCGTGGCGCTGCAGCTGCGCAACGTCACCCCGCCCGAGCCGGTGCAGGCGAGCTTCAACGACGTCAACCGCTCTGAGCAGGACCGCGAGAAGGTCATCGACCAGTCCCGCGCTGCCTACAACCGTGAGATCCCGGCCGCTGAGGGCGAGGCGTTGCGGACGGTCGAGCAAGCGAAAGGCCAAGCCATCGACCGCGTCAATCGCGCCAAGGGCGACGCGAATCGCTTTCTGGCGATCCTGGCGGAGTACCGCAAGTCGCCCGACGTGACCCGCAGGCGACTGTACTTGGAGACGATGGGACAGGTGCTGCCCGCGGTGGGTGACCTGACCATCCTGGACGGCAGCACCGGGGCCAATGTCCTGCCCTTGCTCGACCTGAAGCGCCAGGGAGGTGCCAAGTGAAGAACCGCACCGCACTCCTCTGGATCTTCGTCATCGTCGCCGCCTATTTCGTCGCTGAGAAGACCGTCATCGTCGTGCCCGAGTACGAGCAGGTCGTGCTGACCGAGTTCGGCCAGCCGGTCGGCGAGGCCCGCACAAGTCCGGGCGTCTACGTCGTGATGCCGTGGTACGTCGTGCACCGCTTCCCCAAGCAAATGCTGCGCTGGGACGGCGACCGCGCGCAGATCCCGACCAAAGACAAGCGCTTCATCTGGGTGGACGCCACGGCGCGCTGGCGCATCGTCGACCCGCTGAAGTTCCTGCAGTCGGTCCGCAACCGCGAAGGCGCCATGACCCGGCTGGACGACGTCATCGACTCGGCCGTGCGCCAGACCATCTCGGAGCACAACCTGATCGAGGCCGTCCGTCCCGACCCCCGCCCCATCGACTTGCCCGCGGCAGCGACGGGGTCGGGCGAAGAGCTGACGGTCAAGAAGGGCCGCGAAGTGCTGCAGCATGAGATCGTGCAACGCGCGGGGCCACTGACCAAGGCCGAGTACGGCGTCGAGCTGGTCGACGTGCGGCTGCGACGCATCAACTACATCGAGGCGGTGCAGGCCAACGTCTTCAACCGCATGATTGCCGAGCGCCAGAAGGTGGCCGAGCAGTACCGGTCTGAGGGCGCGGGGCGGTCGGCAGAGATCACGGGGTCGATGGAGCGCAAGCTCAAGGAGGTCCGTTCTACCGCCTATCGACAGTCGCGAGAGATCGAGGGCACTGCCGACGCAGAGGCCACCCGCATCTATGCCGAGGCCTACGGTCAGGACCCTGAGTTCTACGGCTTCCTGCAGACGCTGGAGCTGTATCCCAAGGCGCTGGGCACCGGTCGTGCTGAGGGCAAGACCCACATGGTGCTGGGAACCGACTCGGAGCTGCTTGGGTATTTGCGGGGGTCGAAGGCGAGGTAGCGCACACGGTCAAGCGGACGGCCGCTCCGGCACTTTCCTCAGCCGCCGCGTGCCCTCGCGCGTAACCAGCGCAATCCCCGCGAAGATCAGCCCCGCCGACACCCACGCGTGCCAATCGGGCCGGGTGGCCAGCACGCGGTCGGCGACCACGCCCGTGATCAGCGGCTGCAGGTACACGAACACCGCCACCGTCGACGCCGTCACGTGCCGCAGGGCCACGGCGTTGAGCACGTACGCGAGAATCGTCGCGCCGAACACGATGTAGGCCAGCCCGCCCCACACGATCGGCGGCTGGTGGGCCCAGTCGAGCGACACCATGTCGTGCCACGCGTACGGCAGCCCCATCGGCACCGCCCACGCAAACACCCACGTCAGCACCGGCAGCGCGCCGTACTTGGCGAACAGCGGCCGCGCCAGCACCAGATACGCGCTGTAGACGAAGGTGTTCGACATCAGCATCAGGTTGCCGAGCATCCGGTCGGGGCCCAGGTCCAGCCGCTCAGCGCCCACCAGAAACAGCGCACCGCCCAGTCCCAACGCCAGACCGACCAGCCGCAGCGGCCGAGGCCGTTCGCGCCCCAACAGCAGCGCAAGTCCGGCCGTGTACACCGGAATCAGGCAGCCCAGAATTGCCGAATTCAGCGGGGTCGACCGCGCCAGCCCCTCAACGAACAGGATCTGGTTGAGCGCGATGCCCAGAAAGCCCAGACCCGCGCAGGACAGGATCTCGCGCCACGACATCCCGAACCGCCACGGGCGCACCAGCAGCAGCAGCAGCGGCGCGGCGCCCAGCAGCCGGGTGCCGATCAGCACGCGCGGCGACACGTGCTCCATCACCAGCACCGCGATGACCGGCCACACGCCGAACAGCAGCTGCACGACCAGCAGCGACGACAGTGCCAGCAGCGCCGGGCGCAGGGCAGTGGAGGGCGCGAGCGGGTGTTTCGGGGGAGACGTTGCGGGCAAAGGCAGTGACCTCGAGGGCGGCGGTGGGTGCTGCCGTCAGAAAGGGGGACTCGCAGGCCAGACCACGGGGTTTGAGCGCTGCACGCGCCCCTGCTCAGGCGACAGCAGGGCGGTCGGTGACCCCAACGACCAGAACATCAGGTTGTTGGCGCCCAAAGTGACGCACTCCGCGACCGAAACGGCGCCATCCTGGTCTGCGTCCTGACCGAAGCCACACTGCGGGGTGTCTTCCAGAGGGTCGAAGGCCTTGCCGTCGCCTTCGCTGGGGTGCCACAGGCCCAGAAAGTGCCCGACCTCGTGGCCCAGCGTGCGGCCCAGCCACACCGGATCGCCGCCCAGCGAGGCGATCGCAATCGCCACGCCCGCCCGCGGGATCCCGTGATAAAATGCGGGGCCGGGCACGCCGCCCGCCACTCCGCCGACCACGCCCTTGGACTCGCTGCCGCCGATCAGTTGGTCAACGAAAAACACATCCACGACTGCGCTGCCGCCAAACGGCGCCGCCTGCGCGAACAGCAGATCCAAGTCGCTGGCACCGGTCGTCGTCAGGTCCTCGGCCAAGTGCACCACCGTGAAGCCCGGGGCCGTGTCCTGCCAGTCGACGACCTCGACGGTCAGACCGACGACGCCATACAGCGCGCTGACTTCGGCCAGCATCCCGAGGATACGCGGGTCGGTCGGAGCATCCGCCGCCTGCAGCTGGCCGCCCCCGGTGAAGAAGAACCGCAGCAGTACGCGCCCTTGGTCTGGCACCGCGCCACCCGCGGCAGTCTTGACGAAAGCGGTGGTCGTGACCGGCCCCATCGTGTACGGATTGGGCGAATATTGATTGCCCTGCTTGAGCCAATGAAAACCGCACGACTGCAAGTAATAATTGCCCGATTGTGCCTTGACGCCGGTCGAGCTGGGCAAAATCGCCGCGCCCGTTGCCGGCGACATGCCCACGCGATTCTTGCAGTCCACGCAAACGTCGGTCACGCACTTGCCCTTGGCGAGCATCTCCCCCTTGGGAGAAATGATCTTCGAAATCCCGAAAATCCCCGGATGCGCCCCCTGCACCACCGCCAGCCAGCCAACCGTTTCCGCCGGCAAGGTCAGCTTCAGGTCCGAGGACTTGCCCACCTCGTCGAACGGCACCTGCCCCAGATGAACGGCCTGCACGCCCGGCGGCAGGTCGGTCGGCACCGTCACCGGGTCGGGCAGATCGGCGGCGTCCAAGTCCGGCTCGACGTCCAGCACAGCGTCCAGATCTGGCGCCACGTCTGGCCCGACGTCGGGCGGCACGGTCAGGTCGGCGGCCACCTCAGGCCCCAGGTCCTGCACGACGTCCACGACGGCATCCACCGCAGGCGTCGAGGTCGTCGGCGCATCGTCACTGCCACACCCCCAGGCGAGCGCAACCGAGCACAGCAGGGAGACGAACAGCTCGGCAGAACGGCGTGACATGGTCAGTCCTCGCTTTCGATGGGCGGCAGCTCGAAGTCGGCGCCGTCGGTCGGGAGGCTAAGCATCTCGCGGGCATAGCGCTGCTCTGCCGGCGATCCGCTGCGGTACAGGTGCAGCAGCGCGTCGACCTGAGCGTCGCGCGCCAGCGAAGTCCGCCCCGGACCGTCGATGCACCCGGGGCGGTCGTCGGATGGACAGGCGATGCGCAGGTGAAAGTGGTCGGCGTGCGGGCTCGAGGTCTTGGGCTCGACCAGCACGCGCTGCGCCGACAGCCGCAGGGTCTCGGGCTCGCCGATGCGCAATGCATGGTCCAGCAACAGGTTTCTGAGCGGCACGGATACGAAGATCCACTGCACCACCACGTCCGGGTCCGACAGCCACCGGCGCACCAGCGTCCAGTTGCGGGCGGTGTCGAACTCAAAACGCCCGCGCGCCGACTCGGGCCAGTCCGCCACCCCGGTTTCGTCGTAGTGCACCAGCGTGAACGGCGGCAGCTCGTTGCGGCCCATGCGGTCGTAGGCGAAGAAGGCGATGTCGGCGTCGCGGCCGCTGTTGTGGCTGACGCTGGGAGGGATGTCGCCACCGCCGGGGCGGGAGAGGTTGCCGATGCGCAAGACTGAGCCAGGATGCTCCTCCGCGACCGTCTGCGCCGACCTGTACAGCAGGTCGACCAGCAGCTGCGTACCCCACACGAAGCCGCGCTGCGCGGTGTAGGGGATCACTTGCAGATACGCGGAGTTGGTCGCGGGAACGCCGCCCAGCAGGTAGCCCAGCTGCGGCGTGCCGATGGAGCGCCCTCCCCCCGCCGGAGCCATGCCGAACGAGCCGATCAGGTCGCGAGCGTGCGCGTACGGGTCCGCGCGGTCCACGGCGGCTGCGTCGGCATGGCGGTAGGGGTCCAGCTCCGGGTCGGCGAGCGGCGCGGCAGCGGCAACAGGCGAAACGGGAGGAGGTGCGGCGCGAGCGGGAACGGCGGCAACTGACGCCGACGTCGAGTGGGAAGCGAGAGGCGACCGTGCCCCGGCAGAAGTCGGCGTGCGGCCGCAAGACGCCAGCAGCACGAGGCACGCGAGATGGGAAACGCGGAAGATCAACAGCTTGGCCTCAGGCACCGGCCCGGCGGCCGACGGCGCCCGCCATCGTGCCAGAAGTGGGGTCCGGTGTCGCGGGGGCTTGCGGTCGGCGGGAGTCTTGCTTAGACTTCGGCCCCCGCTGGACCCGGGTGACGAACGGGTTCCGCGATTGGTCGCCAACATAGCTCAGTTGGTAGAGCAGCTGATTCGTAATCAGCAGGTCCCGGGTTCAAGTCCCGGTGTTGGCTCCGGA
>CAJBNH010000101.1 GCA_903955385.1 uncultured Myxococcales bacterium
ATACAGCACCTTCTCGACCGCTCCGCCTTCGAATTGCTCGATGGTGATCGTGGTCGACAGCTTGTCCGAAGCGTTGGACACGACGACGGCGTACTGCGCGCCCGCCGCGTCGTAGTAGCTGCGGCTGCCGCCCGGCACGAACGCATTGTCCAAGTCGGTGGCCCAGAACGAGCAGCCGACGTAGCTCTTGGCCTTCACGTTGATGTCGCACGCCTTTTGGCACAGGCCGCCGGCGGCGCACTGCAGGCCCTTGGTCGCGTCGCACTTTTCCGCCGGCTGCCACTGGCCGTCGCCGTTGCACTCGTGGATCGCGGTCGAGTCCTGTGGGTCGCAGCGTCGCGATCCGGGCTGGCACTGCGCGCAGACGCCGGGGTTGTAGCAGGCGGTCGTGACGCCCAGCTCATCGGTGCAGAGCTCCGCTTCATAGCCACTGCCGTCGGGCAGGCACCGCAGAACGTGCTGGCTGGTGGCGCAGCCGTCGGTGGTTCCCGGCACGCAGACGGCTCCGGGGGGGACGTCGACGATCTGGGTGTCGGCCACGTCGGCAGAGGTATCGGCCGGAGTCGCCGTGTCCTTGTCCGTGGTCGCGCTGTCGCTGCAACCCATTGTCAGCACGAGCATTCCGGAGAGCGCGAAAGCCGCCCGCCGCATCCGCTGCGTCCTCGCCGCCCGGCCCTGAGCACCTGCCATGGACATGGATCCTCCCGAACCGAAGCCTGAACCGTCGCCTGCCCGCCGTGCTGCGGACGAAAGATTGAACGTACTCGATGGGACCCGCCACGGTCAAATGCCGCCGCCCCGCCGGTCTGAAGCGGAGGGCCTTCACATCATCTTGAAATGCCGGTCATTTTGCCGCGCCAGCGTCGGCAATCAGCGTCCGTTTGCACGCACCGGGACTTGCCGCTGGCCAGCACTTCGTAGTACGTGACGGTCATGGGTCGGCGAGGCCCTTGGTAGAGGCGAGCGTGAACGCCCGACATCTGTGGTTTTACGGGGTCATGGGGGCGATGACGGCGTCCTGCGGCGTCCGGGCCGTGGTGGCCGGTGTGCGGGGCCGGGTCGCTGAGATTGAGCGCCAGCAGCGACGCTGGGCCCAGGCGCTTCTGTCCGCAGCCAAGGTCGATGTCGAAGTGCGGGGTGCCGAGCACATCCGCCCAGGTCGTCCCTGCGTCATCGTGTCCAACCACGCCTCATCCCTCGACCCGCTCGTGCTGTTTCTGGGGATGCCGATGGGCTTCACCTATGTGGCGAAGCGCGAGCTCCTCAAGGTGCCGATCTTCGGCTGGATCATCCGTCGTACCGGAGCCGTCTTCGTGGACCGGGGCGACAACGCTGCTGCCCGCGCCTCGCTCAAGGTTGCTGCCGACCGAATGCGCGCGGGTCAGCATGTGCTCGTGTTTCCAGAGGGTACCCGTTCGCCGGATGGCCGACTGCAGCCGTTCAAGAAGGGGGGATTCGTCCTCGCGATCGACGCGGGAGCCGACTTGCTGCCCGTGTCCATCGTGGGGGCGAGCACACTTTGCCCGCGCGACCATTGGTTCATCCACCCGGGCAAGGTCGTGCTGTGCATCCACCCGCCCGTTTCCACGCAGGGGCGCACCTACGAGGATCGCGAGGCCCTGATGGCCGCCGTCCACGGTGCGATCGACGCCGGCTTGGGTGAAACGCGAGAACCTGACACACACGCCGACCGTGCCGCATGACCGCCAGAAGGCGCAAGATCCCGGACTGGAGAGGAAATCCTGCCGCTGCCGCCATCGTCCATGGCCTCCGCTGCGGTCGTTGTACCTTGACACCTATGGGCCTGCGAGCGTAAGGTCTCGCACCTTCGGTCCCGGCCCAAGCTGCCACGACCGACCGAACAACAGCAGAACTTCAGGGGTATCATGGCCGTACGTATCAGGCTCGCCCGCTTCGGCGGCAAGAAGGCTCCCTACTACCGCATCGTCGCGGCCAACAGCGAAGCGCGTCGCGACGGCCGTTTCCTCGAGCAGGTGGGCACCTACGCACCCCTGGGCGGCGCTGAGCAGCTCAAGCTGCTGCGTGACCGTTATGATCACTGGATCTCGGTCGGCGCCCAGCCCAGCGACACCGTGGCCGCGCTGGTTCGCCGCGCGGACGCCAAGGCCTGAGCCATCCAGGCGAAGCCGGCCCCCCGACGCCCGTGCCCGCCCGACCCGCAACTACTCGCGGGATAGCGGAACGGCTCCGGACGTTTGGTCCTGCCGCCTCGGAGACCTGATCCATGCGCGAACTCCTGCACTACCTTGCGACCGTGCTCGTGGACCATCCCGAGGACGTCAAGGTCGACGAAGAGACCACCGAAGAAGGCGTAGTCCTTCGCCTTTCGGTCCGTCGTGAGGACATCGGCAAGGTGATCGGCAAGCAAGGTCGCACCGCGCGCGCCATCCGCAACCTCGTCCACGCGGCGGCGGTCCAGCGGCAACAGCGGGTCAACGTTCAGTTCGTCGATTCGTGAGCCTGCCCTGCGTCTGCCCTCGGGGTCACGACCTGCGGAATACGGCTCCCTGAACTGCGCTTATGGCGCACCGGGATGCGTGTCCCGGCCGGAGAGCATTCGAATGCCGACCGACCCTGTCCGCGAGCCCGACGTTCTTCTGGTCGATCGACCGGTGGCGCCTGCGGTTTTCGTGCGCAAGCTCGCCCTCTCACCTGCCGCGTTTCCCTCCTTGGCCGTGGGCTGGGCGGCTCTAGCGCTCGTCGGGACCCAGTTGCCGCAGGCGGATGCGCCGTGGCCGGTCACCGACGGACTCAGTCGACCGGATCTGCTGGCGATTCATGGGCTTGGCCTCGACCGTCTGGCAGGTTCCGCAGCCTTCTGGCTGTTGCTCTCGCTGACGATCGTGGTCGCGGTGGCTCGGTTGCTGTTTCCTGAGGCGGTCGTCGTCTGGCGTTCCGCTCGCCCCGCAACCGACGACGTGGCGGCACGGCTGCTGAAGTCGCTGAAGACGGCTTCCCCGCGCGCGCGGGCGACGACGTTCGACGGCCGAGTCCGCATCGACGTCGGAGCGCCCGTCGTCGGCCCCGTACTTTTGGTCTCGGCCGGGATCGCCGCCGCCGTCTTCCTCGCGTTCTTCGCCTCGTCGTCGTTGCCGGTGTGGCTGGAGGTGCCCGTCGATGGCGTTGAGCGGGCCCTGCACGCTTCCTCGCCAGACGGCGGAACTCTGGGGACGGCCGCAGGACGCTGGCGCGGACGCTGTGCTCCCGCGGCGGGGCGAGTGCGTTGCAGTCTGGATGTCCCGGGAGCGTTGCCCGCCTTCACGCTCGCGCCGGGAGAGACAACGTCGGTCGCCGGGATGCGCTTTGCTTGGGTTGCGACGGGACGCACGACCGACGCCGGTTCGCCGACGCTGCAGTGGCGGCCGACGGGTTCCCAAGTCGACTACGCGATCCGCCTGCAGGCCGGTCAGATGCGGGAAGCACCGGCGCTGGGTGGCGCCCGCTTTCTGGACGTGCCGACCCAAACGGCAGGTCCTCTGGTGCTGCTGCACCACGGTCCTGCCCAAGCGCGCACCGGGGCGGCGCTCGTTTCGCCTGCGCTGGGATTGTCAGGACGCGAGGTCGCTGCGGCTGAGACGACCGATGTCGTGAGGTTGCAGAAGACCGAAGACCTGCCCATCGACCTGCTGTGGATTGCCCTCGCCTTGGCCGCTGCTGGAGCATGGTTGTCCTGGGGTGTGGCCCGCCTGCGCGTCGAGGTGGACCCCCAAGCGTCCCATGGAGTGGTTGTCTACTCGTGCAACCGCCTGCACCTGCTGGGGATTGTGGCGGAGTCCGCCAATACCACCGCCGATTCCGTTGCGCAGGTTCGCTGACCCCTTCCTGCCGGAGAACGAATGGACCCGACCCTCGTGCCGCAGCTTCTGGCCGTTGCCGCTGCCCTGGTGCTGTTGGCCCTTGCGGCGTTTCCGCATCGCTGGCTTGCGTTCACCGGGCTCTTGCTCGCCGTCGCCGCTGCCAGCGTGCGCCTCCCCGAGCTGGGACCGGCGGCCATCGCGCTTGCTGCCGGTGCCGGTCTTGTCCTGTGGGTGGCCGTGCGGCCCCAGCCGCTGACCCGACCGCTGCCCGTGTTGGCCGCGGTGTGGATGCTGCCGGCGATCGTGTCGGCGCCGCTGGTGGGACCGGGCGCATGGTCCGGGTGGGTTTCCGCGGCGCTGGCCTGGTGGCTCGCCGTGGCGGCGGTGGCTGGGGTCACTGCATGGGCCGACGCTGGGCCTCGCCGCTTGCCGTTGGCCGCTTTGCTGGCGCTGGCACCGCTGGCCCCTCGCGGAGGTCCTTGGTTTCGCTGGGTTGGAGCGCCCGTCGCCGTTCAGGACCCGCAGTCGGCGGTCCGCTGGCTCGTCGACGCGCCGCTGCCCGCGGTGGCACCGCCCGATGCCGCTTGGGTTTCGGGCGTGACGACTTGGGGACCTTCTCTGCTGCTGCTGGCCGTCGCGTTTGCGTGGGTCGTTCAGCGTCGCGCGGCCTCGCGTCGCGGCCTGGCGCTTGCCGGGCTTGGTCTGGCGGCAGCGGCGATCGGCGCGGCGTGGTTTCTGGGCGCGCAGGCAGCCTTGCAGGGGCCGGCCCTGGTTCAGGTCCCGGGAGAGTCGCTGCCCGCACCGATGTGGTCCGGCGGACCTCTGCACGCCGATTTCGTGTGGGCGGCCCTGTTTGTCGGGCGCGTGATGACGATGGGAGCACTCCTGGTGACGTCGGCACAGGCCCAGACTCAACCGAATTCGCAGACCAGCGCGTTCGCGTGGCCCTTCCGGCTGCATGTAGCCGTGTTCGCGCTTGGGCTCAGTCTCGCTGGCGTGTGGCTCATCACCGCGGCCGGAACCAGCGGTGGGTCCTGGTTGGCCGACCCGGCGGTGTTCGCACTGCTCGCGGTGCTGGTGGGTACTGCCACGGCGCTGCCCGCGACATGGTCGGGGCGGTCCCTGTCCCGCGACTTGGGTCAAGTCGTTCAGTTGCTGGGCGCGGCGCTGCTGGTCGGTGGTGCGCAGGCGGGATGGTCGGTGGCCAGTAGTCTCCTGCCGTAACTTCTCGACACTGCTTAATTTCTCTCCGCATATCTCAAGTCTTGGGCGTCGATCAGCACCCGTCCGCGCGGTCCAACATGCCGGGCCGCGCGTCGGCCAGACAAACGGCGGCGGCGACGTCCCAACCAGCAGCGCGCAGGACAGCGGCTGCCGTTGCCAGCGTTTGGCCCGTCGTGACCACGTCGTCGACCAGCACCACGCGCCCGGCCTTCGGTCGACGACCCGCACGCGTCGTTCGGAACTCAGGAGCGCGACTGCGGTCTTCGCGCCGAATGTCGTGCAGATCCAGCCGCTCCAGCGCCCAAGCAACCCGCATGTCGCGTCGCCGATGCGCAACGCCGGTGGTCAGCAGGTCCGGGAAGTGAAGTCCACGCTCCGCGAGTCGCCCTCGATGCGGCGGCACGGCGACCAGCCACACAGGTTCCGGACGAGGCGCGACGAACTCGACCAGCCGGACCATCAGCGGCAAAACCGGGGTCAACTCGGGCAGATGCCCCTTCTTGACCCGCGTGACCGCGTCCGCCACGGGGCCGCCATAGACCAGAGCGGCCGCGACGGGCAGCGAGTCCCCGTTCCAGACGGCCGTCATCCAGCGTCCGCCGCTCAGCACCGCTGGAGCGCACGACCCGCACCACGCCCCCTCTTGCCCCACCGGTAGCCGTTCATCGCAACCCAAGCAAGTCTTGCCGAACAGGAACTTGGACCAGCCCACGCCGCACCTCGTGTCGGGGCTTGCGTTGGCCCCGGCAGATGATCGTCGGCTGGCGGAAAACGCCGCGGCTCAGAGCGAATTTCGTGGAAGGAGGGAAACCGTCGCCAGGTCAGGGATGCTCGTCTGTCGACGTCAGCGTCAGGATCTCGCTGCCGCCGTCCAGAATCGCGATCGAGCACTCGTAGTGCGCGGAGGCCTTGCCGTCATCGGTGACCACCGTCCAGCCGTTGCCCAACGTGTGCACGTCATCGCCGCCCAAGTTGACCATGGGCTCAAGGGCAAGCGTCCAGCCGCTTTGGATGCGGGGGCCACTTCCCACCTTGCCGTAGTTGGGCACCTGCGGGTCCTCGTGCAGCTTGCGTCCGACGCCGTGGCCGCAGTAGTCGCGTACGATGCCGTAGTGCTTTTCGTTGAGGACGGCCTCGATGGCGGCGCCGATGTCCCCCACGCGATTGCCGACCTTTGCGGCTTCGATGCCCGCGAACAGGCTGCGCTTGGTGGTCTCGATCAACTCGCTCAGCTCGGCAGCGGCGGGCTCGATCAACAAGGTGATCGCCGCATCACCCACCCAACCGTCCAAGGTCGCTCCACAATCGATCGAGAGCAGGTCGCCCTTCTTCAGCTTGCGCTGATCCGGGATGCCGTGGACGACCTCGTGGTTCACCGATAGGCACAGCGACGCGGGAAAGCCGTGATAGCCCTTGAAGGTGGGCCAGGCGCCTCGCCCTTTGATCAACGCCTCGGCCGCCCTGTCGAGCTCGCGAAGGCTCACACCCTCGTGGGCCATGCCACGCAGCATCCGCAACGTGTCGCCGACGATGGCGCCAGCCGCTCGCATTTTCTTGATGTTGTCTGTGGACTTCCGCTCGATCACCGGGATACCTCTGGCAGGCCGCTCTCCGTTCGCCGCGGTAGGGCACCTGCGGTCTCGGCGGGCTTACGGCGGAGCCGCGAGAACATACCCACGCCCCCCGCCATCGGCAAGCTACCCACCGTCAAGCCTAGGCAAGCACGCACGGTTCCGCGGCGGTTGTGATTGACGGGTCCGGTCCGCGCTCCTACCCTGATCGCCACTTCCCCTCATCGCACCAGCAGGAGCTTCGCCCGTTGACGACCATCGCCCCGACCGCGCCGACCTCGATCGCCTCCACTGACCTCGACACTGAAACGAGGGCAATGCTGCAACGGGCACGCGCGGCGGCCGTCCAGCTGGCACCCGCTTCCACGGCGGCGAAGAACCTGTTTCTCGCGCATGTGGCCCGGCTGGTCGTCGAGCAGACGCCCGCGATCCTGCTGGCCAACGCGATGGACCTTGAGTCGGCCCAAGCCGCAGGTCGCAACGCCGCATTTCTGGACAGGTTGCGCCTGACGGAGAAGTCCCTGCAGTCGCTTGCTGCCGCCGTGCGCGAGGTCGCCGCGCTGCCGGATCCCGTGGGTGCCATCACTTCGGGCAGCCGTCGGCCCAACGGTCTCGACGTTCGGCGTCAGCGCGTTCCGCTGGGTGTCATCGGCATGATCTACGAGTCGCGCCCCAACGTGACGGTCGATGCCGCAGCGTTGTGCGTGAAGGCAGGCAACGCCGTGGTGTTGCGCGGGGGCTCCGAGGCCGCGCACAGCAACGCCGCATTTCTCAAGCTGCTTCGCGAGGCCCTGCCGCTCGCCGGGTTGCCGCAGGACGCGGTGCAGGCGCCGGCCAGCTTGCAGCACAAGGCGATCGATGCGCTGGTCTCGATTCCGGGTGGTCTGGACCTGGTCATCCCCCGCGGAGGCACGGCCCTGATCGACGCCGTGAACCGTGTCGCTCGCGTGCCGGTGATTCAACACTATCAAGGGGTGTGTCACGTGTTCGTCCACGCGGCCGCCGACCTTGAGGTGGCGGAACGCGTCGTCGTCAATGCCAAAGCGCAGCGCCCGGGCGTCTGCAACGCCGCAGAAGCCATCCTGATCGACGCCGCCATCGCCGATGTGGCCGTGCCGCGTCTGGTCGATGCTCTGCGCGCCGCCGGGGTCGAAGTGCGCGGCTGTCCCCGCACCCAAGCGTTGGTCCACGACCGCGTCGTGGCGGCGACGGAGGCGGACGACGGCTGCGAGTATCTGGACTTGATCGCGCTGATGCGGGTCGTCGACGGCCTGCAGGGAGCCATCGACCACATTCGCGCCTTCGGCAGCCTGCACACCGAGGCGATCCTGACGACCGACCTGAACGCGGCACAGCGTTTCGTGGACCAGATCGACGCCTCGTGCGTGATGGTCAACGCCTCTACTCGTTTCAACGACGGCGGTTGTCTGGGGCTGGGAGCCGAGATCGGCATTTCCACCTCCAAGCTGCACGCCTACGGCCCGATGGGCCTCGAGTCCCTGACGACCGAGCGCTTTGTCGTCTTCGGTCAGGGTCAGATCCGCACCTGAATGTTCTGCCGCGCGCGACCGTCGCACGGCCAGCAGTCTTCCCCCGATTTCCAAGGAGTACCCCGCATGTCCGACCCCATCCTCGATTCCGCCAAGGCCGCCGTCGCCGCTATCTGGGACAAGAAGGGCTTCGAAGTGGTCATGCTGCGCGTCAAGGAGGTGGTCCAGTACACCGACTACGTGATCATCGCCTCGGCGACCAGCGACCGCCACGCCATCGCCGTTGCCGACAACGTCGAAGAAACCTTGATCCGTGACTTCAAGGACAAGCCGATCGGCTCTGAGGGCCGCAACCAGGGCCGCTGGGTTCTGCTCGACTACGCCGACTTCATCGTCCACGTCTTCCACCGTCCGGTGCGCGACTACTACGAGATCGAGCGCCTGTTCGCCGATGCGCCGCGCGTTCCGCTGGATGAGCCCGCTTGGGTGCAGGAAATCAGCCCCGAAGCGCTGGTCGAGCAGGCGATGGACTACGGTGACGTGGTCTGGCAGGACCTTCCGGTCGATGACGAGGACCTGCGGGACGACGACGCGGAGCTCGAAACCGACGAGGAATCCGGTGTCCGTTCAGAGGCTTCCCGTGCCGCCCTCGCCGCCGCCGCCCAAAGCGATCGTGGCCCGCGTCGGCCCGAGTAGCCCTAACGCTGGAAGTCCCCATGCGCGTCTCGATCGCTGTCCCCGGCCGCCTCTCCCACCCCGGCGCGATCGCCTACGCAGACGACCTCTACCAGCGCATCTCTCGCATCCTTCCCATCGAACGCCTGACCGCCCGCGAAGCCCGCCGAGGCAAAGGCGGTCTGGACGCAAGCGCCCGCACCAAGGAATCCGCCTCACTGCACGCGATCGTGCCAGGCGGTGCAACGGCCGTAGCATTGGACCTCTCGGGCAAGTCCATGGATTCGGACCGGTTCTTTGCTTGGCTGGTGGCGCACGCAGAGCAGGGCACCCGCGAGATCTGCTTCCTGATCGGCGGTCCCGACGGTCTGGAGCCCTCGCTGCGGGCGTCCTGTCGTGAGGCGGTCAGCCTGTCGCCGATGGTCCTGCCTCACGAGCTGGCCGAAGTCGTGCTGCTCGAACAGGTCTACCGCGCGCTGACCCGCTGGAAGGGGCTGCCGTACCACCGGTAACTGAGGCAGGCCCGGCGATCGCGCCTTGCCCCGTTCGCCCTACGGAGCGACGGGATACACGCTCTGCGGAGAATCTGCCCCGAATTTCAGCTCGTTGGTGATCGGGACCATCTTCCCCGTCCCGACGATCATCGTGTAGATCTCGCTGTTCTCCATCTTGCTGTGGTCCGTCTCCTTCAGCTTGAAGCCGTCCTGACCGTAGGCGCGCGTCGCGGAGATGATCAGCACCTGCCGCTGCGGCGACACCGTGAAGTCGAAGACCCGCTTGTTGGCCACAGAGTTGTCGCGCGGGTTGTTGGTCAGGTTGTACAGGTCGTCTTGGGTAAACGGGGTGCCATCGCCGATCTTGCTCAGCGGCAGCGCCAGGATGTCCGTATAGGGCTTGTCCTCCGCCGCCGCGCAGTCGCTGAAACCCAGGAAGTAGATCATCGTCCCGTCGGCAGAAAACTGCGGCTGTCCGCGCACTTCGGTGTGCATCCACGGCATCTCGGCAGCCACGACGTCGCACGCCTTCTTCTTGTAGGCGTGACCGTCGTTCGGCACCTCCACCAGGTTGGTGAAGGTCGGCGCTTCCTGTCCGCCCAGCGTGTACTTTCGCACCCGCAGCCAGCGATAGACGATGGTGAACAGCACGATCGTCTTGCCGTCCTCCGTGATCCCCACCCGGTCATCGCTGTGGTACTGCGAGCCGGTGCCGACGCAATCCTCGCCGCTCAGCGGGTGATCGCAGATGTAGTCCAAGCGGGTCACGTTGCCGTCGCGCCATGCCCAGACCTTGACCGACCGGATGGTGGGCGTCAGGAAGACCAAGGTCTTGCCGTCCTCGCTGGCCTGGAAGAAACCGTTGTAGGTCGTGTGGATAGGCACGTCCTTGTCGACCTCGGCGTCGGGCGCCATCTTCGTCAGGACGACGTCGATGTCCTCAGGCGCGGCCTTGCCGGTCAGATCCCGCCGGTGGATGTCGAACTGCCACTTTCCGCTCGAGTACTTGGTCGCGTAGGTCGAGTAGAACAGGTAGTCCCCCGCAAACGCCAAGTGCGCCACATCCTTGATCACGCCGAACTTGCCGACGAACACCTCCAGCTGCGGATTGATCGTACCCAAGATGAAGGTGTAGCCGGTCTCGCTGGGAGCCCCTTCCGCGATCGCGATGTACTTCAGGTTGCGACTCAGGGTGCAGCCGAAGTTGCAGTTCAGGTTGCCCGCCTTCTTGAACGAGTACTCCGTCAGCTTGATCGCCGGCAGGTCGGGGTTCAGCGGATTGATGCCCGTGCCAAACGAGTTGCTATACAACGGGTTCGGCGTCTGGCCGGCCTCGTTCGGTGTCATGTGGGGGTTCTTCCAGTGCGTCAGCACCACGTCGTTGTTCGCCGTCGAACCAGGGTTCAGCAGGTCGCGCCGGCCGTAGGTGATCCAGAAGTCCTCGGTCACCGCGACTTGTGTGTCGGCGTCGCTCTGAACGTCCGAGTCCCCGCCCTGCACGTCCGACGTGTCGACCTTTACGTCCGTGGAAGCATCAAAACCGGTGTCTGTCTCCGTAATTGAGGCGCTGCACCCCGCCAAGCCGGTCCAACCGATCACGCCTGCGATCGCCAGCCAAGCCCAGCCGCTGCGTCCCGAACCCGTCCCGCGCATGACACTCTCCTTGTACGTCCCTCACACCCAGCGGCGACCGAACGGCCGCCCTCACCAGTGAACCCTACGGAACCGCGGCGGACGCGTCAACGCGCGGAGCCCACACGACCCCACGCACCCCTATTGCGTCGCGCGCGCGAGAGGGGCCTCTCCCTGGCAGCTCGCAGCACGCAAACAGAACCACGCCCTCGCTCACGACCTTGTCGAATCGGGCATCCCGGATCGCTCCTGGCGCCACGGAATGACCCCATCAGCGGGAATCGCACTGAGAAACCGACGGCTCCCCCACCCCCTGACCGGCAAGCGAACCCAGTGGAAGCTGCCCGTGCCGACTCAACTCACTGAGGACACGCCAGATGCGGCTGCCGCCACCCCGAGCCACAGGGAAGCGATCGTGGTGAAACAAGTGCCCATCGATCGCAGACGGTGCCTCGGCGGCGGCGGAGCGCCGTGCGACGTCAGAGAGCTTCGCGTCCCCCTCACCCGGGTTCCCAAGCGTACGCCGCCACAACCAAACACAAGCGATCTTGCGGACTTCTCGAATCGACGGTTCGCATCCCCTTCACAGTGATCACGCACTTCGGCTCGCCGAGGCCTTCACGTGGCAACATTTGGGTAACATCCCGATCGCGCCGTTCCCTTGACAGTAGCCTCAACCTCCCCTATCCTGCTGCTCGTTCGCCGCTGAGGCCGCCAAGCGCGGCTAGTAGATGCGACGAACACCGCCTGAAAGTGCTTGGATCGACGAGAGATTTTCGACCAGGCTCACGACAGACGGGACAATCGGTTGGTCCCCCCCACCGGGGTCGCCCTCGCTCCTGCAGCTTCGCGCCGCAAGACGAACCTGATGCGACCCTCGGCCCGGCTCCACCGGGACGGACGCTCGAACCCACAAAGTTCAAACGACCGCTTGACAGCCCCCCGGGCTCAGGGTACAACACCAACCCCGCCGCTCACGAGAGTGACCGGCGCAAGACAGCTCGCTCTTTGAAAACTGGATAGCAAGCCAATCATACGTGCATCGGGTCAACGACAATGTCGTGCGCCCGGCTCCGGCCGGTCCGCATAGAACATTCATCAGAGAGTTTGATCCTGGCTCAGAACGAACGCTAGCGGCGTGCCTAACACATGCAAGTCGAACGAGAAAGGGGGCAACCCTGAGTAAAGTGGCGCACGGGTGAGTAACACGTGGGTAACGTACCCTCGGGTGGGGAACAACGAGCCGAAAGGTTCGCTAATACCGCATAAGACCACGAACCCTGCGGGGATTGAGGTCAAAGGGGGCTGTCGCAAGGCAGCTCTCGCCTGAGGATCGGCTCGCGGACCATTAGCTAGATGGCGGGGTAATGGCCCACCATGGCTACGATGGTTAGCTGGTCTGAGAGGACGACCAGCCACACTGGAACTGACACACGGTCCAGACTCCTACGGGAGGCAGCAGTGGGGAATATTGCGCAATGGGCGAAAGCCTGACGCAGCAACGCCGCGTGAGTGAAGAAGGCCTTCGGGTTGTAAAGCTCTGTCAGATGGAAAGAACAGGGTGGGTAACCCCCACCCCTGACGGTACCATCAAAGGAAGCACTGGCTAACTCCGTGCCAGCAGCCGCGGTAATACGGAGAGTGCAAGCGTTGTTCGGAATTACTGGGCGTAAAGCGCGTGTAGGCGGCCTGACAAGTCTGGCGTGAAAGCCCGAAGCTCAACTTCGGAAGTGCGCTGGAAACTGTTGGGCTTGAGTACTGGAGGGGATGGTGGAATTCTCGAGTGTAGAGGTGAAATTCGTAGATATTCGGAAGAACATCAGTGGCGAAGGCGACCATCTGGACAGATACTGACGCTGAGACGCGAAAGCGTGGGGAGCAAACAGGATTAGATACCCTGGTAGTCCACGCTGTAAACGATGGATGCTAGTTGTCGCGGGTAACCAACCCTGCGGTAACGAAGCTAACGCGATAAGCATCCCGCCTGGGGACTACGGCCGCAAGGCTAAAACTCAAAGGAATTGACGGGGGCCCGCACAAGCGGTGGAGTATGTGGTTTAATTCGACGCAACGCGCAGAACCTTACCCAGACTTGACATCCCGGAAACCTGGCAGAAAAGCTGGGGTGCTCGCAAGAGAATCCGGTGACAGGTGCTGCATGGCTGTCGTCAGCTCGTGTCGTGAGATGTTGGGTTAAGTCCCGCAACGAGCGCAACCCTTGTCTCATGTTGCCAGCACGTAATGGTGGGGACTCGTGAGAGACTGCCGGGGTCAACTCGGAGGAAGGTGGGGATGACGTCAAGTCATCATGCCCCTTATGTCCAGGGCTTCACACATGCTACAATGGCCGGTACAAAGGGCTGCGAAGCCGTGAGGTGGAGCGAATCCTTGTTAAAGCCGGTCTCAGTTCGGATCGGGGTCTGCAACTCGACCCCGTGAAGTCGGAGTCGCTAGTAATCGCAGATCAGCAACGCTGCGGTGAATACGTTCCCGGGCCTTGTACACACCGCCCGTC
>CAJBNH010000102.1 GCA_903955385.1 uncultured Myxococcales bacterium
CGGGCGGCTCCGCAGCCGTCGCACCCGGGGCCACGCCACCCCCCGCCGGGAAGCCCCCGCAAGACGCAGGCTCGGGCCGGACCGGCACCGCCGGCACGCCGGAACGCCGGGGGGCCGTGGCCACGCCGGCGACTCCGGTGGTTCCCGCGCAAGGGCCGACCGACTCGAGTTCCGAGGCCAAGTTCGGAGCGGTCGCGTCGCTTGAAGGCGCCATCGGCATCATGGAGGACTCCGACGGCACCGTGATGCCCGACGTCTCCGGTGGTGGAGGCGGCTTCCTGCACCTTGGCTGGGGCCCGCGCGATGGACTCGCTTGGGTCTCATTGGCCAGCGGCGTGCGCTGGTTTTCGTATCAGGGTCTGACCGCGCCCTCGACCGGCAAAGCCTCGGCGCCAGAGGGCTTGTCCTATTGGACCGGCGTGTCGGCCCCTCGGCTGGCGGGGCTGCTTGCCTCGATCCACATGAACGACGTCTCTCCCCAAAACGGCGCAAGCGGATTCCGCTACTGGTCCTGGCAGCTGCGGCTGGTGTCGGCGCGGGACTTCGTCTACGTCGCGATGGGTGTCGAAGGCCTGATCTCCTCAGAGCGGGATCAGGACAAATTCACCAGTCAGTGGGATGAGTTCGGCCACGGCCCCGACTGGCGCTTGGGCATCGAAGTGGGCATGCATCTCGGGGCGTCGTTGTCGCAATGACCCGCCGGTGGGGTGCCTGACCCCCAAAGCGATTGCGGGCCGGTTCGGGGGGCTGTTACAGTCGGAAGCAGCAAGCTGCCCCGAGAGGTCCGTCATGCCCCTGCAAGCGCGACTCGGCGACAATTCGATGATTCCGGCCGATGCGCACGGCTGCCCCGCGTGCCCGCACCCGTGCGTGGGACCGGCGACCGGCGGGTCTCCCGACGTGATGGTCAACGGCAAGCCTGCAGTGCGCGTTGGCGACCCTGGCATCCACGCCGCCTGCTGTGGCGGCAATACGTGGACGGCCAAGACCGGCTCGGGCACCGTGAAGATCAACGGCAAGCAGGCCCACCGGCTCAACGACATGGACCAGCACTGCGGCGGCATGGGCCAGATGATCGCCGGCTCGCCTGACGTGATCACAGGCGGTTGATCGCGTCCGGCTTGACCGCTCCTTCCAGCCCGACCAGCATGCGCACCGTTTTCCCGGGTTGCGCCGTGCAGTCGTGTGTGGTCTCGCCTGTACGCGCCCTTCTCCCCCCAGAACCCCGGGTACCCAGCGAGGAGCGAAGATGGCGAGGAGTGTCGATGTGGTCGTGCTGGGCGCAGGTCCCGGCGGGTATGTGTGTGCGATTCGCTTGGGTCAGGCCGGGTTGAAGACGCTGGTGATCGAGCGCGAGTTTCTGGGCGGCGTGTGCCTGAACGTGGGCTGCATCCCGTCCAAGGCGCTGATCCACGCCTCCAAGGTGTACCGCAAGGCGTTGGACGGCGCGGCGATCGGCATCGTGGCCAAGGACCTGACGGTCGACATGGCGGCCATGCAGGCCTGGAAGACAGGCGTCACGACCAAGCTGTCGCAAGGCATTGGCGGTCTGTTCAAGGGCAACAAGGTCGAACACGTCATCGGCACCGGCAAGCTGGCGGGTCCCGGCAAGGTGGAGATTGCGCTGGCCGACGGGTCGGTCGAGGTGGTCGAGACCAAGTCGGTGGTGCTGGCGACCGGCTCGCGGCCGATCCAGATCCCCGGATTCCCGTTCGACAACCTGCAGATCCTGGACTCGACCGGCGCTTTGGCGCTGAGCGAGATCCCGGGGGCGCTGGCCGTCATCGGCGGCGGTGTGATCGGCATGGAGATGGCCGACGTCTATGCGCGGCTGGGCAGCAAGGTCACGGTGATCGAGGCACTGGACCGCATTCTGCCGACCTTCGACCCGGACCTGGCTCGGCCCGTGACGATGAAGCAGGCCAAGCTGGGCGTGAAGCACCTGGTCGCCACCAAGGCGTTGCGGCAAGAGTTGACCGCCGACGGCAAGATCGCCATCGATCTCGAGACCACCGACAAGAAGGGCACGACGCAGAGCCGCTTGGAAGTGGACAAGGTGCTGGTCTCGGTCGGCCGCCGCCCGAGCTCGCACGGCATCGGCCTCGAGACCGTCGGCATCACCCCCGACGCGCGCGGTTTCGTGCCGGTCGACCGGCAGATGAAGACGTCGGCCCCCGGTGTGTACGCGATCGGCGATCTGGTCCCGGGACCGATGCTTGCGCACAAGGCCAGCAAAGAGGGAGAGATCGCGGCGGAAGTCATCGCCGGACACGCCGCGGCCTTCGACTCGGTCTGCATCCCCAGCGTGGTCTACACCGACCCGGAGATCGCGACCGTGGGGCCGATGCTGTTCGAGCTGGAGGCGCAGGGCCGCAAGATCAAGGTCGGCAAGTTCCAGTTCGCGGCGCTGGGCAGGGCGATCTCGTCCAACGCGACCGACGGCTTTGCCCGCGTGGTCGCCGACGCGGACGACGGCACGATTCTGGCCGTGCACATCGTGGGGGCCGAAGCCAGTGAATTGATTGCACAGTCTGGACTTGCCCTGGAGATGTCCGCCACCGCCGAAGACCTGGCGCTGACGATTCACGCGCATCCGACGATGGCCGAAGCGCTGGCTGAGGCCGCGCACATCGTCACCGGGCACCCGCTGCACGCGATGCCGACGCCCGCGCGGTAACGCGTCGCCCTACTTCACTTCGACCTTCGAGCGCTTGGGGGCCGGCTTGTCCGGCAGCGGCTCGCACAGCGCGGCCATGGCCTGAGACGCCTCGAGCTTGGCCGGGGTCTTCTTGCCCGCCCGCAGCGCGTCGTTCAGCACCGAGTGCGCCTCTGCCACCGCTTCGCCGCATGCGACATCGGCCCGCAGGGCGGTCTCGAACGCCTTTTGCCACTCACCCGCGGCCAGCGAAGCCTTGGCCTGACCCAGCCACAGCGCCTGCGGGTCGGGGTCGGGCTTGCGCATGGTCAGGTCCAGGCCCTTGAGGCGGCGGGCGCGCAGCTTTTCGTGCTCGGCGGCCTGCAGGTCAGAGGTCTCGGCGAGCTTGAGGTGTTCGTCGCACGCGGCCTGCAGTTGACCCGCCGCGCGGTCGGCTGGGGTGGCGTCGGCGCGACCGTCGCACAGAGCCTGCAGGTGACCCAAATCGACGACTGCGAAGTCCTGATCCTGAAACGCCTGCCACTGGGCCGCCTCGCCAACCCCACGCAACACACGGGAACGACGCTGGTATTGCAGTACGTGACCGAAACGGCCGTCGAAGAAGCGCGCGCTGGACACGGCCAGTACGGGCAGCTCGGGGTGGCCCGTCGCGACGATCGTGGCCCAGCCGGCGCCATCGTGGCCGACCTTGGCGCGCTCGGGCGGCAGCGACGTCGGCGTGCGCGTCGGTTCATCGAAGGCGTAGGTCTGCACGGCGCTGCCCGGCCACGCGGACACGACTGAGAAACGCTTGCCGGTGCCCGACACCCGGTCGGTACGCGCAACCCCTTGGGCGAACAGGCAGACCTCGAGAACCCCCTGCGGCGCCTCGGTTTTGCCGGTGGCGACAATCAAGTCCAGCTGCTTGACCAGCGTGGCGCCCGAAGGCCCCTGATCCGCGCAACCCCGTGCAGGACGGGCGGAATCCCCGGCGAGTCCGCTGCCCAGCCGCGGGTGCACCGGGGGAAGCTTGGGCAGTGCGTCGCCCAACGTGGCACCGGCCGGCAGGTCGATCGGCGGGTCGGGGTCTTCGACGGCCTCGGGCTCAGGCGCGGTGCCGGGCTCTGTGGTCGCCGCGGTCGCGGCACTTGGGGACGACGGCGCCGCGGACTTGCCGCACGAGGCGAGCACGGCACCCAAGCCGACGAGGGTCAGAACAGCCAGCAAGCCAAGGGATTTTCGGGGGGTCACGGGTCCTCCTCGGGCGGGGTGCCGTCGCGCGGCTTGCGCAACAGCAGCCCCATCGGCACCAGATCGTCAAAATCGTCGCCCAGGCGGGCTTCGCGGCGCAGCAGCCCCTCCTCGACGAAGCCCTGCCCCAAATACAGCAGGCGGGCAGGCGTGTTGGAGGCGTGGACCTGCAGCGACAGCTTGTCGAGCACCGGGTGGTCCTGTGCCCAGCGCAGTGCCGCGCGCATCAGCCGCGAGGCGACGCCATGCCGCCAGTACTGCCGCAAGACCCCGATGCTCATGGTGCCGACGTGTCGCGTGCGCCATAGGTGCCCGCCGACGATGCTGCTCAGCCCGACGATGCGGTTGTCGATCACGGCAACCAGCAGCAGGCAGGTGGGCTGGTGCAGGAAGCGGCCGATCAGATCGCGCTCGCTCTCGGTGTGGTCGTCGAAATCCTCCAGCCCCTGCAACAGGTACTCGGTCTCGCTCAATGCGAGGCGCTTGAAGTTGCGCAACGCCTCGGCATCGCCCAGCGTTGCGGGCCGGACTAGAGCGAGGGTGCGATCTTCACGAGGAGAAAACATGCCTTGGGAAGATAGAGCCTTTCCCTCCACCCCGGCAAGCCGCCCGATGCAGTTGTTGTTTTCGTCGGCCGGGCCAAGCTGGTACAGTGTCCTTTGGTCTCTGGCGGGTCTCTGCCGCCGCGATCTGGAGGTTCCCATGCGAAACACTGCACAAAGCTTGCTCTTTCGTTCCTGTCGATGCCTGCCGTTCGCGGTGGTGGCGCTGGGACTGAGCCTTGCCGGTTGTGGTTCGGATGTGGGGACGGTCGGTCCGGTTCTGGCCGACACGGGCGCGGATGGCCAGGACG
>CAJBNH010000103.1 GCA_903955385.1 uncultured Myxococcales bacterium
GCTGCGCGAGCTCGTGCGCGAACAGGTGCAAGCGCCGCTGCCCAGGTTCGTGGAGCGGGGGTTCGAGGCGTATCTGGCTTGCGGGCAGCTCGCCGCAGGTCTCACGCGGTGCCGGTGCCGCGACTGCGGGTCGGAGTTTGTTGTCGCGTGGAGCTGCAAAATCCGAGGCCTGTGCGCAAGTTGCGACGGCAAGCGCATGATCGAGCAGACCACCCACCTGCTGGATTCCGTGCTGCCTGAGGTCCCGGTCCGGCAGTTCGTGCTGACGTTTCCCTTCGACGTTCGCCTGCTGCTGGCCTGGAACGCCCCGACGCGATCCAAGGTGATCGCCGCCTTTCACCGCGCGGTGGACCGCTTCTACACCGCCCGGGCCAGGCTGGCGGGTGTCCCGGGGCCGACCAAGTGCGCGGCGGTGTGTGTAGCTCAGCGTTTCTCCTCCGATCTTCGCTTGAACCTGCACATCCATACGCTCTTCGCAGACGGCGTGTGGAGCCAGTCCGACGGCCAGGCGGTCTTCCACCCCTCGCCACCGCTGGGCGAGTTCGACGTCCAAGAGATCCTGCTCGACGCGCAGCTCCGCATCGACCGCCAGCTCAGGTCCGGCGGCTGGCAGGATCGGGAGGATGACCCCTTTGCCGACGACCAGCCCGCGCTGGCGGCGCTGATGCGCGCGGCGCTCCGGGGGCGCACCGTCAGCCCCGATACCGAGCAAGATGCCAGGCGCAAAGCGGCCTTGCGACGCCTGCCGCGACCCAACGGCGCAAACTGTGCGCAGGCCGACGGCTACTCGCTGCACGCCAATACCCGGGTGGGCGCCTTCGCCCGCGACGACCTGCGGCGGCTCGTGAAGTACGTCTGCCGCCCCGCGATCTCAGCGCAGCGCGTGACCCGGACCGACGACGGCCGCTACCGGGTGGAGCTCAAGACCCCGTACCGCGACGGCACCCACGCGGTGACCCTTTCGGCGGTGGACCTGACGGCTCGGCTGGGAGCGCTGATGCAGCTGCCGCGGTGTCCAGCCGTTCGATACTACGGGTGTTTTGCTCCCAACGCGCGGGCTCGGCCGCAGGTGGTCAAGGCGGGGGCTCAGGCTCCCTGTCGCCGCAACAAGCCGCGGGACAAGGACCTGGCGGAGCTGAAGGAGCTGGCCAAGCTCGTCCCCGGAAGCGCGCAGGAGCGCATCGAGCGGTACGTGGCGCAGGAGGTCGAACGTCGTACTTCTACGAGGCTTTCTTGGAGTCAGGCGTTACGCGCGGCGTTCGCCATCGACATCGAAAAGTGCAACGTTTGTGGCGGCCGACGCGAGGTGATCGCGGCGATCCCGCCCGGTCCCATCGTCCGCAAGATCCTGACCCATCTGGGCTTGCCGACGATCGTGGTGCGGCGGCGGCCGTGTGACGTGTGGCAGGTGCGCGGCCCGCCAGGGGAACTGGTGCCGGGGGACTTCGACGACGTGGAGGTGACCGATGCGCCAGACCCGCCCGCCGACGAGGACCTCGACCCGCCGTTCTGGGACGACCCGCTGAACGACGCGGGCATCTGAGCGGCTGACAAGGTCAGGACAGACGCACCTGCGAGGGGCCCGACCGGCGCTGCGCGGGACGGGTGCGTTTGCTTGGCGGAAATTCGCGCGATTGCAGGTGGTTCAGTCGGTTGACCGGGGGGATCCGGCGGCGCAGACTCACGCCTGGACGCTCGGGATGGGCCGACTTGGGGTCGGTCTGGCGGTGGGCGACGGTGGGCTTGCGGGGCATAGGTGGTTTGCATGTCCTATGCCC
>CAJBNH010000104.1 GCA_903955385.1 uncultured Myxococcales bacterium
CGCTGCCGCCCCCAACACCGGGCGACATGGCGACCACGACCAAGAGATCGGCTGCACCGGCTGCCACCCCGCGGCCAGCAGCAGTTCGCACATGAACGGTACACGCGACGTGTTGGCGGTGATCTCGGGCGGCACCGGCGGTGGCTCGATCACCACCAAGCCGCCCGGTACCACCACCCAGTGCACGACGCGTTGGGCATGCGCGGGAACGTGTCACGGCGACAACCACAACAACGTCTGCTGGTAGGCGGATGGCGGTCCCCTCCCGGCGACACCCTCTGCGCCGTCCAGGAGGGGGCGCTGACCGCTATCGCCGCTTGGGCCCCGCGGCCGCAACCTCAGGCGGGCAGCCGTCGGCGAACTTCTTGAAGTTGTCGATGAAGCGCGAACCGAGCTCGAAGTAGCGATCCCAATAGGCCTTCTGGTCGGGCCACGAGCTCTCGGGGTTCAGCACGCCCTGCGGCACACCCTCACACTCCGTCGGCACCTCGAACCCAAAGACCGGGTCCTTGCGGTACGCGACCTGGTCCAGCTTGCCGTCGAGCGCCGCATTCAACAGTGCGCGCGTGTGGCGGATGCTGATGCGCTTGCCCACGCGGTACGGGCCGCCCACCCAGCCGGTGTTGACCAGCCAGCAGCGCACGCCATAGCGGTCGATCTTGCGCTTGAGCAGATCGGCGTAAAAGCCCGGATGGTGCACCATGAAGGGACCGCCGAAGCACGTCGAGAACGTGATCGTGGGCTCCTTGTTCATGTCCATCTCGGTGCCGCTGACCTTGGCCGTGTAGCCCGAGATGAAGTGGTACAGCGCCTGCTCGGTCGACAGCCGCGCGATGGGGGGCATCACGCCCGACGCGTCGCACGTCAGCATCACGATGTCGCGCGGGTGGCCGGCCCGCTTGGACGGCACGGAATTGCCGATGAAGTCCATGGGGTAGGACGCGCGCGTGTTCTCGGTGTGGCGGTCGTCGTCCAGATCCAACACGCGCGAAACCGGGTCGTAGACGACGTTTTCGAGGATCGTCCCGAACCGGTGGGTGCAGGCGTAGATCTCAGGCTCGGCCGTCTCGGACAGACTGATGACCTTGGCGTAGCAGCCGTTCTCGTGGTTGAAGACGCCCGCGTCGCTCCACCCGTGCTCGTCGTCGCCGATCAGGTTGCGGTTCGGGTCGGCCGACAGCGTCGTCTTTCCCGTGCCGGACAACCCGAAGAAGATGGCCACCGCGCCGTCGCGCCCGACGTTGGCCGAGCAGTGCATCGACATCACGCCCTTCAGCGGCAGGATGTAGTTCATCACCGTGAACATCGACTTCTTGATCTCGCCGGCATAGCCCGTGCCGCCGATGATGGCGATCTTCTGGTCGAAGCTGAGCACGATGAAGGTCTTGGTCGCGGTCGAGTCGATCTCGGGCATGCCCTGGAACGACGGCGCACAGATCAGCGTGAATTCCGGCACAAAGCGCGCCGACTCGTCGGGGTTCTCGACCGGCAGGAACATGTTGCGCGCAAACAGGCTGTGCCACGCGTACTCGGTGATGACGCGGACGGCGATCCGATGCTCCGGGTCGGCGCCCACGTAGCAGTCCTGCACGAACACGTCGTGGCCCTGCAGGAAGCCTTGCAAGCGGGCGTACAGGACGCCGAATTTCTCGGGCGTATACGGGCGGTTGTACTGGCCCCACCAGACGTGATCCTCAGAGCCGGGCTCTTTGACCACGAACTTGTCGTTGGCCGCGCGGGCGGTGTGCTTGCCGGTCGAGCAGACGAACGGTCCGCCCTGGGCGATGCGCCCCTCCTTGCGGAACAGCGCCTCCTCGTACAGCGCGGGCGTGTTGAGATTCCAGTACACGCCGCCCAGGTTCTGCAACCCGTGATTCTCGAGTCCGAAAGAGCTCTTGACCGCCTTGGACTCGGGCGTGGCGGGCGTCTTGATGTCGAGCAAGTTGATCATGGTGCCACCTTCCTCAAGTCCAATCGCGGACGAGCCTGCGGTCGCCGACGTAGATTTCCCTCGGAGCCTTGGGGTCGAGCGCCCACTTGATACGCTCCAAGCCCTCGGTGATGTCCTTCAGCGACCCGCAGTACGACAACCGCAGGTGCCCCTCGAAGCCGAATTCCTTGCCCGGCACCGTGACGACCAGCGCCTTCTCGAGCAGGAACTGCGACAGGGCCTCGGAACTCTTGTTGTAGTACGAGAAGTCCGGCAGGCAGTAGAAGGTGCCGCAGGGCTTCTCGAGGTACACGTTGTCGAACGACGCCAGCTCTTGGACCATGATGTTGCGGGCGTTCTGCAGGGTCGCGTTCAGGCTGTCGACCACGCCCTGCATCCCCAGCAGCGCACCGACCGCCGCCGACTGCAGCAGCGCAGACGGGCACGACACGGTCTGCCCCTGCACGTTGGTCATGGTGCGGATGACGGTCTTGGACGCGATGGCCCAGCCGATGCGGAAGCCGGTCATGCCGTAGAGCTTCGACAGGCCGTTGATCACGACCAGCCGTGAATTCTCGAACGGTTCCTTGACGTAGGCGTACGCCGGCGTCGGCTTGCGGCCGTCGAACACGAGCTTGTGGTAGATGTCGTCCATCACGAGCCACAGCTTCTTGCGCTCGCACAGCTCGACGATGCCCTGCACGAAGTCGTCGCTGTAGACGGCACCGCTCGGGTTGTTCGGGCTGTTGAGGATGATCATCTTGGTATAGGAGTTGACCGCCGCCTCGATGTCCTGCAGGCGCGGCTGGAAGCGACCGTCCTCGGACTTCACGGTCACCGGCACCGCGTAGACCATCTTCACCATCTCGGGATAGCTGACCCAATAGGGCGCCGGGATGATGACTTCGTCTTGCGGGTTCAGCACCGTCAGGAACAGCGAGTACAACGCCGCCTTGGCGCCGGGGGCGACCATGACGTTCTCGGGTCCGACGACCTTGCCGTAGTTCTCTTCCGTGTAGCGGAGGATCGCCTTCTTCAGCGCAGGGATGCCGTCGGTCGGCGTGTACTTCACCTCTGCGGTACTGAGCTTGGCCGAGGCCGCCAGAATCGCGTCGATGGGGGTCTTGATCTTGGGTTCGCCGCTGCCCAAGTGAATCACGGCCTCGCCGCGTTCCTTCAGCAGGTTGGCTTTTTCGTTCAGTTTGAGGGTCGGCGACTCGCCGATGGCCCTGGCCAGGACACTGATGCTCATCTTGGACTCCGTTGCAGCCGCCCGGGGCGCCGGAGGATGTCTGGGAATCGGGGGGGAGACACACGGCCCGGCTACGCACCGAACCGCGACGACTGTTGCCACAGGCCAGCGCGAGTGGCAAGCGGGGGCCGGAATGATGCAGCGAAAGGCCGCCACCCCCGCGCCTGCCTTGGGTTTTCACCTTGACGTCGTCAGCCTGGGAGCGTACTCTCTCGCCCCTTCCGCCAGCCCCAACCGGGGCGATGCGTGGAAGGTATCAGAAAGTTGGTGGATCGATGCTGCGCCCCTCGGGGTCCCAGCCGCGTTTGGAGCGGCCGCAGTTGAACGATCCGGACTCCACCAAGGGCGCGCCTGGACGCGCTGCAGGAGCAAGCAAATGGCAAAGGGTCTCTTCGGTCGCAAGCTGGGCATGACGCAGGTGTTCGATCTCAACGGCAATCGTCTGGGCGTCACGGTCCTGGAAGTCGGTCCCTGCCCCATCGTCCGCATCAAGTCCGCTGCCGGCCCGGACGGCTACAACGCCATCCTGATCGCGTACGGCAAGGCCAAGCAGAGCCGGGTCACCAAGCCCAAGGCTGGTCTGTTCAAGAAGGCCGGTCTCGTGCCTCTGGCGCACCTGCGCGAGATGCGCGTGGAAGCCGATGACGTCGCGTCGGTCGAGGTTGGCATGGTGTTGGACGCGTCGGTCTTTTCGGCCGGACAGATCGTCGACGTCGTGGGCACCACCAAGGGCCGCGGCTTCACGGGCGTGATCAAGCGTCACAACTTCCACCAGCCCAAGGCTTCGCACGGTACGCACGAAGTGTTCCGTCACGGCGGCTCGCTGGGTAGCAACACGACGCCCGGTCGCGTGGTCTTGGGTCGCAAGATGGCCGGCCAGTACGGCAACGAGCGCGTGACCATCCAGAACCTGACGATCGCCAGCGTCGAGGCCGATCGCAATCTCGTCGTCATTCGCGGCAGCGTGCCGGGTGCCAACGGCTCGATCGTGTGGATTCAGGAGTCGGCCAAGGTCAAGCCGGCTGCCGGTCCCGCCAATTAGTCCTGCGGAACGGGTGCTTTTCCCGCAGCGCAGGCCCCTGCCATGAACCAGATGTTTCGCCGCCGCGAAGGCACCGGAGCCATGTACGCCGACAACCGGCGGCGGGCTCCGCGGTCCCTTGTGCGGCACAAGCGGCGATCAGGCATGTTCCGGGGGTCCAACCGCGATCGTCCCTGGGCGCAGGAAAGCGATGATCCGGAACCTCTGGATCACGTCGACCTCGCACAGCTGATCGTCGCGGCCCGTCAGGTGGCGTCGACCCTGCTGGGGCTGCTGGAAGACGTCGGCGGCTACATGCAGAAGTGCCGACGCACGCGACAAACCATGGCGCCTGAGGTCATGGCCGACATGGGAGACCTGTTGGATTGGTATCTGGTGCTGTACACGATCGGCATGGTCGACCGGCAGGGCAGGTGGCTCGCGGGTGATCTGCTGGGTCGAGAGGTGTTTCCCCCGTCGACTGGACGCTGAGTCCCGAGGCGATCACTACCCGGCGGAAGCAACGGAACCCGGCGGCAGCAACTGAAGTGGGGTGAGGTCCGATGCGCGTCACCTTCCCGGCCGTTCTGGATGCCTTTGCCTGCTCCGATCAGCGGTGCGCCTGCCGGAACAGCCTGCGGGCGGCGGCTGCGGTCAGCGCCGCGACCACTGACAAGTTCCCTTTCCGGGATGCAGAGTTGGCCATGATCGCCGGCGCTGATCCGGCGCGCGCGGCGGACAAGGCCTCGGCGGTGCAGGCTGCCGACCTTGGCGACCGCTTTGGCGACTATCCGGTCGTGGCCATTGCGACGCCGGACGGGGTCGAGCTTTCGTTCGCCAGCTTGTGTCCAACGGTGCAGGCGCTATTTGCCCGCAACGTCGAGCCGATCGCCTTGGCCCGCGCCGAGGGGGGCTGGCGCGTGGGGCTGCGCGTCTTTCACCACGCCGACAAGCTGAGAGAGGTGCGCCTGTCGCCTCGCCGGACGCTGCCGTGGGCTGAATTCGCGGCCTTTCGCGAGTCGGTGCTGGACCTGGTTGCCGAGCCGACCTTGCCGCTGCTGGCGCGACTGGCGCGGGTGGCCGGTCTGGTCGACCTGCTTGTGTCTGAGCGCTCGGCGCCCGGACTCGTGCCGCCGCTGACGGCACGCGGGTTCCTTGCGTTCCGCGGTTTCGTCGAGTCGCGCGTGGCCTCAGCCGAACCCGAGTCGCTGGCGGAGTTTGCCGCACGGACCCATGCGTTTTGGGGCCCGAACGTCGGCCTGCAGTCGTCGGAAGTGCCGGGTCTGCTGGACGCGCTTGGCGCGGATTGGCGAGGTCAGCTGCGGACTTGGGTGGTGCCGGTGGAGCGTCGACTGGGGCCGGTGCTGGAGGCGTGGCTGGGAGCCCGCCTGTTCGCGACGCCGCTGGACCGCGACCTGTCGATTGCGCGCGGTTACAGCGAGCTGTTCGAGGGCTTTGCCGTTGCGCTGCGGTTCGCCGCTGCTCTGGGCGAGGTACGCCAAGCCCCCGTCGATGAAAACGGAATCGCTGCGGCGCTTGCGCTGGGCGAGCATTTGGTGGCCAGTGAGGGAGCGCCGTTGCCGGCCTTCGAGCTGCCCCGTGACCTGCACGACAAGGGTCCGCGAATGGCCGACTTGGACATGACGCTGGAGAGCATCTGCTGAGGCCCGCGACCCATCGGAAGAAACGCAAGGAAGGCAAGCACATGACCGTTATCGGAACCCGCGGCAGCGAACTCGCCCTGTGGCAGACCCACTACATTCAGGGGCGTCTGGGCGGGGAGGCGGCTGGCATCACGACCGAGATCATCAAGACTTCGGGCGACCGGCTGCTGGACATTCCGCTGCAGAATCAGCTCGACAAGGGCTTCTTCACCAAGGAATTGGAGGTCGCGCTGGCCGACCGCCGCGTCGATGTGGCCGTGCACTCGCTGAAGGACCTGCCGACGCAGATGCCGCCGGGTCTGGTGCTTGCGGCCGTGCCGGAGCGCGCGGACGTGGGCGACGTGCTGTTCGTGCACCGCGACCGCGTGGACCTGTCGCGTCGGCTGCCGGTGGTGGCCGGGGCGCGAGTGGGGACGGCCTCGATGCGACGCAGCGCACTGCTGCAGCACGTGGACCCGGAGGCCAAGCCCGAGTTTCTGCGCGGCAACGTCCCGACGCGGCTGAACAAAGCCAAGACGGGCGAGCTGGACGCGGTGTTGCTGGCGCGCGCGGGCGTGTCCCGGCTGGGGCTGGACTGGGGCGATCTGGTGGTGTTCGATCTGGACCCGCAATGGTGGCTGCCGGCGGCGGCGCAGGGAGCCCTGGGCATCCAGGCCCGCGCCGACGATCCCGAGCGCCTGCGGCTGCTTGCGACCGTCCACCACGCGCCGTCGGCGCACGCGGTCGCGCTTGAGCGTGGGCTGCTGCGGCGGCTGGAGGGCGGGTGCCACTCGGCGTTCGGCGCGCTGGGCCGGGTGGATGCCTCGGGCGTCGCCACGCTGCGTGCGGGTCTGACCGACGCGGCGGGTGCCTGGCACGCGATCGAGGTCGTGGGCGACCCGGAACAGTTGATCGAGCGGGCCTACGAGGCCTTGCAGACCGTGCTCGCCGGCAAGTCGCACCCCGCCCGGCTGGACACCTCGGAGGCGCAATGGGCCACGCCCGCCCGACCGTGGTCCTGACCCGGTCCAGCGATGACAACGCCCCTTTGCGCGAGCGCCTGGAAGCACTCGGCATTGCCGTGATCGAGCTGTCCACGGCCGCTTTGGTCGATCTGCCGCCGCAACCCGACGCAGCAACGTGCCTTGCGCAGTGTGCCCAGGCGCAGGTCGTCGCCTTCACCTCACGTCACGGCGTCGATGCCTGGTGCCGCCAGCTGGGCGCCCAGTCGCTGCAGGACGCCGTGCAGCGCGGAGCCTCGGTCGCCGCCGTCGGCAAGGGGACCGCAAGTGCCTTGGAGCGTTGGGGAATTGCCGTCGGCATTCAGGCCAAGGATCCCACGACCGGCGCGCAGCTGGCCCAGAGCATCGGCGACCACGTGATGCGCCTGCCGACTCACCGGTCGAGTGCGGACAAGCCCGCGCGCACCTTGGCCGTGCAGGGGCGTCAGGCCCGCCCAGAGCTGGTGCAAGGCCTGCGCGACCGTGGCCTGCCCGTCGACACCGCCGTCGTGTACGAGAATGCGCCGCCCGCGCCGCCCACACCTGAGCTGGTCGTGGCGTGTGCGCAGGCGGACGCCGTGTATCTGGCGGCGCCGTCGGCCGCCGACCGGGTGCTTGCGTGGGTGCCGCAACTGCGCGAAGTTCCACTTGTCGTCATCGGTCCAACGACCGCCACCGAGCTTCTGGAGCGCCACGGCCTGACTGCGGCCGCGGTGGCGGCTTCAGCGACCGTCGACGCCGCCGTGCAGGCGCTGCAGCAGGTGCTCGCGAACCGCACGCCCTTCCTCGATCCTTTCGACCGGAGTCCCGCATGACCACTCGCAAGTCCGCATCCGCCAAGAGCCCCAAGCAGGCCCCGGTCGCCTCGACCTCCGCCGCGACCCCGGTTACGGCAGGACACGCGAAGTCACAGGAGTGGTTTGCCCGTGCCAAGACCCTGATCCCGGGCGGCGTCAACAGCCCGGTGCGCGCGTGCAAGTCTGTCCAAGGCGAGCCGATCTACATCGCCGAGGCCGCCGGCAGTCACATCACCGACGTCGACGGCAACCGCTACATCGACTTCTGCATGTCGTGGGGGCCGCTGATCCTTGGCCATGCTGACCCGCATGTGATCAAGGCCGTTCAGGAAGCCGCGCCACGTGGGCTGAGCTACGGTGCCTGCCACCCGGCTGAGGTCGCGATCGCGCAGGCGCTGGTCGACGGCTTCCCGGGCTTCGAGATGGCGCGTCTGGTCAGCAGCGGCACTGAGGCGGTGATGACAGCGCTGCGGCTGGCGCGGGGGGCCACAGGGCGCTCGCTGATCGTCAAGTTCGAGGGCGGCTATCACGGCCACAGCGACGGTCTGCTGGTCAAGGCGGGCTCGGGGCTGATCACGGGAGCGAAGCCGGGCGCCGAGGCATCCAGCGCGGGTATTCCCAAGGAACTCGCGGCCTTGACGATCTCGGTGCCGCTGGGCGACCTGCGCGCGGTCGAGAAGTTGTTCGCGTTCCACGGGTCGAAGATCGCCGCGGTCATCATCGAACCGATGCCTGCGAACAATGGGCTGCTGCTGCAGACGCCGGAATTCCTCAAGGGTCTTCGGAAGATCACCGCCGCCAACGGCACGCTGCTGATCTTCGACGAGGTCATCTCCGGCTTCCGTCTGCGTTACGGCGGGTACGGCGGTCTGGTCGACGTTCAGCCCGATCTCGTGACGCTGGGCAAGATCATCGGCGGCGGCATGCCCATCGGTGCCATCGTGGGGACGCGCAAGCTGATCGAGTTGCTGGCGCCTGTGGGTCCCGTCTATCAGGCGGGCACTTTGAGCGGCAATCCGGTGTCGGTCGCGGCAGGGCTGGAGACGCTGAAGCGCCTGCAGGACCCCAAGACTTACGCGTACCTCGACAGTCTGGGCGCGCATCTGGAGCAGCGGTTGGCCGCGGCGGGTCCGGCGTGGTTGCGGGTCCGTCGTCTGGGCTCGATCGCTTGGCCGTACTTCGACTTGGGTGCGTTTCCGGTCAACGCCGACACGATCTCTGCCAAGGCCATCGAGCGGTTCAACGCCCTGTATGCCGCAGTGTTGGCCCAAGGCGTGTACCTGCCGCCGTCGGCCTATGAGGTCTGGTTCCTGTCGCTGGCCCACACCAAGGCCGATGTCGATGCCTTGGCTGACGCCCTGATCGCGGCCGCCGCGCAGGTCGACTGACATGGGAAGGCGGGGCAAGTCGCGGTCGCTGCGCTTGCAGTACGGTGCGGTCGTGCTGTTCGGCGCGACGGCGGTGCTGCTGATTGCGCTGGGCACGTGGTGGACGGTCTTCATCCACGGCACCGTCGACGGGCAGCATCGGATGGTGTTGCAGGCGCTGCAGACGGGGGCTCGCGTTCACGCGCTGGAGCTGGCGGGCGAGACTCGGTCCCTGGGCGAGGGGCCGCTGCCCGGCGACCCGAATTACGAGTTGATCCGGGTGCATGGCGTCCCCGCGCTGCCTGCGGCGTTGATCGGACCGCTGCCGGTCGACGCCCGCCAAGGCGTGCGATTTGCCGTGCGGCCCCGTCCTGCGCTGCTGCAGGACATCGAGATTCGCCACGACCGGCGTCAGCTGATGATGAACGGCGAGGGCACGCTGCTGTTCTCGCTGTTGCTGGCCGTGCTGGCGATGCTGTTCCGGCTGGTGCGCAGCGAGCGCCGATTCCGCAGCGAAATGCAAGAGTTCCTGGGGCGCGTGACGCACGAGATGAAGACCCCGCTGGCGGGCATCAAGGCCGTGCTGCAGACGCTGGAGGCGGGACGGATGCCCCCCGACCAAGCCCGAGAGCTGGTGCATATGGCGCTGCAGCAGACCGAGCGCGAGGAACACCTGATCCAAAACCTGTTGCTGGCCCAGCGGTTGCGCTTGCCGGAGCAGACGCTGGCGCATGAGAATGTCGACCTCTACGCGCTGCTGGATCGGTTTGTCGACCACCGGCAGGAGACGATCGTCGGTCACGGCGCCGAGCTGGTGCTGGAGTGTCCGGACGGGCTGCGGCTGGACGGCGACCCGACAGCGGTGTGGACCATCCTGGAGAATCTGGCCGACAACGCCCTGAAGTACGGTGGAAAACGCTTGCGGATCAAGGCCCACCGCGAGTCTGCCCGGGTCGTGCTGCGCTTCTCGGACGACGGCATCGGCTTTGACCCGCACCGCGCCGAGCAGCTGTTTGAGTCCTATGTGCGCGGCTTCGGTCGCGGGTCCAAGGCGCACGGCACCGGTCTTGGGCTGCACCTGGCGCGTGGGCTGGCTGAGCGCATGAGCGGCACGCTGCGCGCCCACAGCGACGGCGAGGGCAGGGGCGCCACGTTCATCCTCAAGCTGCCGATCCACGATCCGGACGGCGGCGCGCAACCGACCGCCGCTTCTGCGCATCCAAAGGTGTCATGAGCCGCATACTCCTCTGTGAAGACGACCACCTGATCGGCACCATGGTGCGCCTGAACCTGCAACAGGACGGCTATGAGGTCGACTGGCGCAAGACGGGCGAGGCCGCGGTCGAGGCCTTGGGCGGCGCGCGTTTCGACGTGATCCTGCTGGACATCGGCCTGCCTGGCATCTCGGGCATCGACGTGGCAAGGACCGTGCGTCGGCAGGGCGTCGGCACGCCGATCCTGATGCTGACGGCGCGCGACGACACGGAATCCAAGGTACAGGCGCTGGATTCGGGCGCGGACGACTACCTGAGCAAGCCGTTCGACATGGCCGAGCTGCTGGCGCGCGTGCGGGCGCAGATTCGCAGGAGCCAAGGGTCGTTGGAGATCGCCTCGAACGCTGAGCTCCGCATGGGTGGCGCCCGCGTGGACAGCGAGCGACGGGCCCTGCAAACCGACGATGGCGTGTGGCACGACCTGTCGGACAAAGAGCTGGTGCTGCTGCAATTCCTGGCCAAGAACCCGGGGCGGGCGCTGTCGCGGGCCGATATCCTCGAGGAAGTGTGGGGCATGGACGCGTCGCCGACCGAGCGCACCGTCGACAATTTCATTGTGCGGTTGCGGCGTTGGGTCGAGGCTGACCCCGAAAACCCGTGCCACATCGTCACGGTGCGCGGCTGGGGCTATCGCTACGAACCCTGACCGCCGGGTGGCCTATCCCCGGACGGCTACAGCGTTTCGCCCAGGGTGATGTCGGCCATCAGCTCTTCCGACAGCTTCTCGAAGTCGGCCTTCAGCGCACGGGCGTTGAAGCTCTGGGCCGCCGTCAGCTCAGCCTTGCAGTGAAACATCAGCTCGGCCGACATGGGGGCGCTGGCGCTGCGGGTCTCCAGTGACTCGACGTTGACGGCGTGGCGAGCCAAGATCTGCGCGACTTCCTTGACGATTCCCACACGGTCATGGCCGACGAGGTCCAGCGCAAGCCGCCGTCGAGGCAGCTGGGCCGGGGCGTTGCCCGCGACCTCTGCGGTGACCTTCAGGCCAGACACTGCGCCCAGCGCCGTCTTCAGCGAAGCGACCTCAGCGGCCGGTACGGCGACGTTCACGATGCCCGCGAACTTGCCGGACAATTGGGCCATCGACGACTCGAGCCAGTTGCCGCCGTGCGAAGAAATGGCGGTGGCCAGCGCTTCGACCAGACCGGGACGGTCGTCGCCAATCGCGGTGAGGATCAGGTGGGTATCGGCCATGGGGCTTGCCTCCGCAGCGAAGAAAGGGGAAGGGCGACAGGGTGCTTGCGCCGTGCCGGAGGGTCAAGCCCACCACCGCACGAAGGCCCGACGTCGCGGCCCTCAGGGCATCATGGCACGCGAACTACCACCTCGGTCACGCGCGCGCCTTCGCCATCGGGCAAGGTGACGGGCAGGGTGACGGGCTCGCGACCCGGCAGCAGGACGCGCACTTCGTGCAGCGGCCGGTCGTCAACCAAACGATCGAAGCGGCCATCGCCCGGCCGCGAAGTCCACACCTCGCCGTTGCGCGGCAGGTCGCTCGCCAGCTGCACCTCGGCCACCACCGGCTTGCCTTGCCCATCGACGACCCGACCCGAGATGCGCGGACCCGACAGCACCCTATCGAACAGGGCCTCCCAGACGGGACGCGTGTCTGCCACGGTGCGCCTGCGCAGCTCAGGCGAGGTCGGGTTGTGCTGGGCACCCTCGACCAGCAGCGCGACCGTGCCGTACGTCGCCCGCAGCCAGTCCTGGTCCGTCCCATCGACCGGGTACAGCTGGTGCTTGACGCGAAAGCGCCGACCGTCCGACTGGCGCGGCGCCGCTTTCGCAACATCTGCGCCGACTTGCCACGCCTGATTCGGCTCCGGGCTTCGCACGCCGTCGGTCGTGTAGGGCACCAGAACGGCGCTGCCCCACGTGTGGAAGCTGATCGAGGCGACGAACCGCTGCGTCTCGGCCAGTCGCATCAGCGCCTGCGTCTCGGGCTCGGACCCGGGCTGCGGGCCGCGGTACCACTCGGCCAGAGGGCGCGAGCGACTACCGACCTCTCCCAACGCTCCCCAGCGAAACGGGAAATTGCGGTTCAGGTCCACGCCCTCGCCGACCAGGCGCTCGGTCTCGTCCGTCGTGCGGCGGCCGTTCTTGCGCCCCTCACCCCAAGTCGACACGTGCATAAACGCTTGCGCGCCGTCGGGGTTCAGCAGCGGCACCACCCAAATGTCGAGACCAGCCAACCACTTGCGTGCCTTCTCTGCCTCCGCCTCGTCCGTCGGCTGCAGCAGGCCTCGCGCGACGTCCAGGGCGAACTCCGCCGCCAGCAGCTCGTCGCCATGCGTCGCGCCGGTCACCAGCACGGCCGGTCGCGGTGTGAGTGCGCCATCTGTGCGAATCCAGTGCATCGCCAGAATCGGCCGCCCCTGCACCGACCTCCCGAGTTCGACCACCTGAACCTGCCGCGGAAAGCGGCGCTGCCAGCCCTCCAGCAGGCCTTGGACCATCGCGGGGTCCTTGTAGCTCGCATCGATCGACGGCGGCGAGGTCGGGTTCTGGCGCAGGCGGTCGCGCTCGGCGATGAAGCCCGGGTCCAGCCAGGCGAAAGGAGCGTCATCCGTGCACATCCGTAACGGCACTTGCGCCCGCGCCAGCCGCTCAGCGCCACGCGGCGAGGTTCGGGCGATCCACGCCCCGTCCGCCAGCTTCTCGACGCGCGTCAGGTCCTTGGCCAGCCCCATCGGCAGCTGCTGCAACACCGCCTCGGCCACCTCGACAAAGCGATGGACGCCTGCGGGCGATGGCCGTGCCTGACCCGCCACCTTGGCCGTTCGCAGCGACAGGCGCGTCACCATCGGAGCTGGCAGCCCGCGCGTGCCCAGCGACACCCCCACGCGCCCGCTGGCAAACGCCTTGTCGGTCACGCTGGCGCTGCCCAGTGTCGTCAGCTTGCGGCCGTCCAGCAGCTGCGCGCCCAGATGCGGCCCGACCAGCCAGACCTCCAGCTCGATGGGGTCGCCGACCTTGAGCTTGCCGATCGGGGTCTTGCGGTCGATCGGCCGCTGGCGCCCGCGGTCCCAGCGCACGAACTGCAGGCCCTTGCGGTCGACCAGCACGCCGTAGCCGTTGAGCTCGTGGGCGCCGCCCTTGGGCACCTGCGCGCGGAACACGAGGCCCACGGTGCCGCGTGCGGGCAAGGTCGTCTGCAGTCTGGCGAAACCGTCCGTCAGCTCGGCGCCTGGCAGCCAGAGCTGGTGGCCCTCCGGGTCGGGGCGCGTCAGCTCCAAGCCCGCTGGCTGAACCTGCCAGGAGCCCAGTGTCGCGGCCGGTCCAGACTGCGCGCCGGGGCCCACCAGCACGGTCTCCTCGCCTTGCGAGGGCGAGGTCTGGGCCTGCAACGGTGCCGGCGCGAGCACGGCGGTGCACACCAAAAAGCCCAGCAGGCGCACAAGGTTCAAGGCTTGCCGCCCATCTTCGCGACCTCGTCCAGCGACGCGGCGCAGCGGAAGCCGAAGTGCGAGTAGGGGATGTTCTCAGGCGGGTGCGGCCGACGGTAGGTCGAGGTCGCGTAGTTGGTGTCCCAGTACCAGGACCCGCCGCGCACCAGCTTCTCCTTGTGGCCTGCGCACTTGGCCGCGCCGCCGCACGGTCCCTTCGGGTCGGAGCCCAGACAGTCCGCGCCGCACGCCGCGTAGTCGGGGCTGTACCAGTCGGCCACCCACTCCCACGCGTTGCCGACCATGTCGTGCAGGCCGTACTCGTAGGCGGCGTGGGTGCCGATCAGGTTGGTGCGTCCCACGTGCGCCAAACGTGCTTTTCCCTCCTTGGGGATACCGCAGCTGCGGCCGCGCTTGTCCTGAATGACGGCGCGCTCACACGTCGCGGGTTCCGGCCCCCAGGGGTGCAGCTTGCCGTCAGGGCCACGGGCTGCCTTTTCCCACTCGGCTTCGGTGGGCAGGTGCTTGCCTTGGGCCTTGCAGTAGTCGACCGCGTCGAACCAGGTCATGCCGACCATCGGCTGCTTGGCGCGGTTGAAGTCGCTGTACAACGGTCGGGCGGGCTTGCACTTCTTCGAACGGGCGCAGGTCTGGTAGTCGGCGAACGTCACCTCGAACACGTCCATGAAGTACGTCTGCATCCACACCTGGGCGCGCGGCTTCTCGTTCGCCGGGCCGTCGTCGCGACCTCGGACGAACTCACCGCCCGGAATGCACGCAAGGCCGGCCGGCGCCTGCGGGCAGGGGACGACGGCAGGCGTCGCGGCGGCTGCGGGGAAAGCCATGAAACACAAAGAGAAGATCGAAATGATGGCGTGGCGCATGTCGCGGAAACTAGCAGGCGGCGCCGGATCGGACAAGAATGCCGCGGCCGCGCGACGCGAGCCCCACTGAGGCACCCCCATGCTGTTCCGTCCATTCCTGTCCCTGATCGTCCTGGCTGCGCTGGCGATGCCCTGTGCCGTGCTGGCCAACCCCGGCGCTCCTCTCGGCGTTCCGCCCAAGAAGGCTGACCCGCCGGTGGCTTTGGCGACACTGCCCGAGCTGACCCAGGCGCAGAAGGACGTCATCGCGTCGCTGCCCACCGACCCGCCCGCGCCGACGCTGCTGGGCGTGAAGGAAGAGTACGTCGGTCGCCACTATCTGGTGGGCGACGAGTGGAATTTGCAGCTATGGACGCCGTACATCCAGCACTTGGGCGGCGCGTACATGGGCGTGGGGTCGGACCAGGGCTACCAGTTCGTGGGGTGGGCGCGGTCCGAGTACGCCTTCATGGTCGACTACGACCCGCTGGTGGTCGAGATGCACGCGATCTACCGCGCGTTCTTCCTGGCTGCGGCGACGCCGGCCGAGTTCCTGGCGTGGTGGTCGGCGCCCAAGGCCAAGGACGCAGCGGACCTGCTGGACAAGACCTATCCCGGTGACCCCAAGCTCGCGGGCTACAAGAAGCTGTACAAGTGGCAGCGCAGCTCCGTGGCGTATCGGCTTGCGTCGATCCGGAAGACGCTGGCCAAGGCCAAGACCCCGAACTTCTTGGATAATCAGGACATCTACGGTCACATTCGGCAGTTGGTCCAGCAGGGGCGGTTGCGACCGGTGCTGGCGAACCTGCTGGAGACCAAGGGCATCCAGGGCGTGGGCGATGCCTGCCGCAAGCTGGGCACGACGCTGCGGGTGGTCTACCTGTCGAACGCAGAGGAATACTGGCCCTACGGCAAGCAGTTCCGGCAGAACCTGCGCAGCCTGCCGTTCGACGCGCAGACGCAGATCATCCGCACCTTCACCACCTTCACGATCAACAAGGACTATCGCTACAGCGTCCAACCGGGCCTGAAGTATCAGGCGTGGCTCGAGCAGGATTGGCTGCGCAACGTGCACCACATGATCGCACGGCGGAAGCTCAAGGGCCCCGAGGACATCGAGTTCGTGGTGTTCGACAAGGACCCGGCAGACGCGGCGGCCAAGCGGGTCAAGGGCAAGAAGTAGGCCCGGCGCCTTTGGTTTGTTGTCCCCAACTGGTCAAGGCAGCGGCACCAAGGCGTCTTGCAGGGGGGGCGTCGACTCAGGCGGCTTGCGGTGGTGCGTTGCCTGCTCGTAGGCGTAGGCGACACCGATCAAGTGGCCTTCCGAGAACGCTCTTCCGACAAACGCCACGCCGAACGGCCTTGCAGGACCATCCGGTCGCGAGATTAGACCTGCCGGAACAGCGATGGCGGGGTAGCCGGCTCGTCCCAAGATCCGGCCACTCTCCGTGGCAGCGAACAGCAACGCATCCTGATCGTCAGAGGTACCGATCTGGCCGTCCGGACCCGCCAGCATGGCGTCCAGCGAACCGCGGGCGTTCGCCGTGTCGTCGGCCAGATCGGTCTGGTACCGCAGGGTGTCCTCGCTGTCGGGCGCAAGGTCAAACGGCATCGCCTCGTCCAACAGCTGCTGACCAAAGTGGATTTGGTCCATGTGGTCGTTGTTCCATTCGATCAGGTCCGCCAGGCTGTGCACCGCCTGCGACGCGGCGCAGCGCGACAGGTACTGGTTCAGGTCGCGCTTGAAGGCATACGACAGCGCCATCGAGCACGCCCGCTCGTCGTACTTGCCAGAGCAGGGCGTCCGTTCCGCCTTGGCATCCAGCTCGTCGGGCGCCCAGACGGCCTCAACCGTCGCGCCGGCGTCCAACAGCGCCCGCGTCACGTCGTACATGCGCTCGATCTCTTCGGTACTCAGGTCGGACCAGAACAGGCCGATCGGCATGCCGATGCGAGCACCTTTCAACGCGCCGGCATCGAGAAACGGGCGGTAATCGCTGAGGCAGTGCCCGGGCTCCAGACACGTCGCCGTCGCAGGATCCAGCGGGTCGTACCCGGCGATGACGCCCAGCACGGTCGCGGCGTCGGCCACGGTGCGCGCCAGCGGACCGGGCGAGTCGAGGTCCAGCGAGATGGGAATCACCCCGCTGCGGCTGACCAAACCGACCGTGGGACGGATCCCGACGATCTGGTTGGCGCTCGCGGGCTTGATGATCGAGCCCGACGTCTCGGTGCCGATCGCGGCCACGGCAAGCCCGGCTGCGACCCCGACCGCAGCGCCTGAGCTGGAGCCCGCCGGCGACAACACGCAGGACCCCAAGGGACCGTCCACGCGCCGCGGGTCATACGGATTGCAGACATAGCCGCCCTCGGCACTGAAGCCCGGCGGCAGGTCGTAGGCCAGGTAGGCGGCCAGCTCGGTCATCGCGGTCTTGCCCAGCAGCACCGCACCGGCGGCACGCAGACGCTGCACGACGGTCGCGTCGGCTTGCGGGATGTTGTCCAGCAGGGCGGTGGCTCCGGCGGTGGTCGGCATCCCGGCGACGTCGATGTTGTCCTTCACTGTCACGACGATGCCGCGCAGTGGGCCGGCGCTGTCGGGACCGTGTTGGGCTTCGGCCTGTTGCTGCACGTCGGGAGACACGCGCCGCAACGACCGCAGACCGGGGCCGGCGTTGTCGTAGGCCTGCAGGCGCGCCAGGTGCCACTCGAGGATCTCGGCAGCGTCCAGCGTCCCCTTCGCCTGCGCGGCAAGCAGCCGGGCAATGGTCACTTCTGTCAGGTCGTAGTCGTCGTCTTCCACGGGTTCGGGCGCTGCGTCCGCGTTGGGTGCGACGGCGTCGTCGTCAGTCAGCGCAGCGTCGTTGCCGGCGGTGGAGGCGTCGGACTCGGCCCAAGCCGTGTCGGCTTCGGTTTCGGTCGGCGAGACTTCGCAACCCGCGGCAAACAGCGCGGCAAGGACAAGGGAGGATGTGGCTAGTCGGGGCATTGGGAGGGCTCACTGGCAGGCCAGTCAAGGCCTTCACGAGTGAGCTAAGCGCATCTCGCCAGCCGATGAATGAGGATCTGTGTGGACCTGTGAGCGTGTGAGCGATTCTTGCCGGCCTCGGGAGCGGGAGGGGCGACATCCACGTCGCGGCCACCAACGAGTCTCTTGCCGGGACTGCTCCGTGCCATGGTTTGGCAAGTGCTCGATTCAATAGATGAAGTGCGACTCTTACTTTCCCAAGCCGCCCAATCGCCGCCTCGCCGACGGCCTTTCCCGCTGCCGATCTGCCGCCAATGTCGCTTGCAATCGTGCTGGAAATCTTCTCATCTCGACATGAAGCGAAGCGAACCTTCTCACCTAGCGGATCTCGCCGCGCAGGTGCTCCAGCTTGCCGTCGTGGCTGGACAGGCGAAAGCGCGTGCCGTCGTAACTCTTCAGCGCCTCAAGCGTCGCGGCGGTGGGCAGCAGCGCGGGCTTGCGGAACTCCACCTCGATGTCGAGTCGCTCGCGAGAGGTGGGCAGTGCGGCCAGACACCGCGCGAGCGTCCACGCTCCGTGGGCGATGGCGCGGGGAAAGCCGAATATCTTGGCGGAGTAAGCGTGCAGGTGGATCGGGTTGTAGTCCCCCGATGCCCAGGCGTAGCGGCGTCCGATGTCTTCGCTGATCTCGATAGCGTGCCGGATCACGTCGCCCTCGGAACCGTCCCCCCATTCCTCCACGGCAGCGTCCTGAGGCTTCACCGGCCGGGCGGCTCCCACGGGCTCGCTGCGTCGACTCAGTAGGGTCGCGGTGGCCTGCCAAACCGACTGGCCAGCCGACGTCGCCTCCGTCAGCAGATCGATCTCGATGCCCTTGGCCGACTCGCGGTGGCCACCGATGCGCGCGACCAGATGCAGCGGTTCATCGCCTTGGATCAGGCGCTTCTGCACGATGCGCTGGCGCACGTGGATGAGGCCGAGGGCGGGGAAGGGAAAGGTCGGGTCCGTCAGGATGTCCAGGTGCAGCGGCAGGGCCAGCACGTGGGGGTAGGTGGCCGGCATCACAGCAGACTCGGCAAAGCCACACACCCACTGGTAGTCGCGCAGGTGCCTGCGGTCGGGCCTCTGCGCCATCAGCTCGCACTCCAGACCCGGCACGACCTGACCCGGCTGCAGACCGGTCTTGCGCGGCCAAAGCGCGTGCGCATAGCCCGTCAGGATCTTGGGGGGGTGCTCGTAGTAGCGGCGGGTGGGCGTCGTCATGGGGTGACCTGTCGATGGATGGGGCGCGGACCTAGCACCGCTCATCGGAGGCGGCAAGGGGAAAGGCGGCAAGGCGCCGTCACGGTTCGAGTCTGGCGTAGGCCAGTGCTTGTGCAACCAGTGCAGAGACTTGCGGGTCCCGACGCAAGGGTTCCAGCAGCTTGGCCAGCCGTTCGGGGCGCGATGCGAGGGCGTTGGCCGCCGCCCGCACGCCCGCCGCCCGTCGCACCGGATCGCGACTCGACAGCCAAGCGGGCAGCAAGGGCTCAGCCTCACCCGGTGCCACCGCGGCAAGGGCGACCAGCGCTTCGCCGGACACAAGACCCGAAGCATCCTTCGTCAGTCCGCGAAATTCCTGGGTGGCTGGCAACCACCCGACCTCGCCCACCTTGCGGATCGCTTCTGCGCGCGCGGTTGGGCTGGCCTTGCCCTCCGTGACCCAGCCAAGCAGCCGACCGGCAAGTCCCAGGTCGCGTCGGGTCCGCAGGCTGGTCTGAACCTCTGCCATGACGGCCAGTTGCACCGTCTCACTCGGGTGGCGCAGGGCATCCAGGGCGAACAGCGCGGGCGTGTCGCAGCCGGTGGCGAACAGGAAGTGCACGGCGGCCTCAGCGACGCGCGGGTCGGCGTGCACGGCAAGCGGCGTCACAAAGCCGGCCAGGCGCGGGTGGACCATGGCGATGGGGCGAGCGGCGTCGAGCGACGTGGCAAGCATCCCCGGGTCCACGTCGCTCAGGGCCAGTCGGGCCAGCGTCGGCCCCTCGGGTCCGGCGAACAGGGCGGCCAGCGTCGCGCGCTGCGCCGGTGTGGCATTCGCCTTTCCCAGCAGGGGCTTGCGGGCTTCGCCAAGCCGCGCCTTGGCCTGCGGCGTGGGCGTGCGGAACACGGGATCAGCCGTCGCCGGCACCGAGGCCATCTGCTGTGCATGTGCGCCAAAGTTGCACCAAAGCTCGCGTTCGGCGCGCACCGTGGGACCGACCAGCGCCTGTCGGGGGGCGATCGGCCGCGTTTCCGCCACAGAGGCCTGTGCGGCAAGGCACAGGCCAAGGGCTGCAACTCCGCTTGCCGCAATCCGTCTGGGGAGGTTCATGGGGGACTCACGGCCTCCGGGGGCGGAGGGCACGGGCGCGATTCTACAGGGGTCGCGCTTTTCTGGCTTCCCCGCAAGCCGCCGACTATCCTGCGCCCAGGTGCCGCGCGACCGTGCGCGGGCAGGTGCGCCGTGGAGAACCAGCCGGAGGGAAAGCCCTTTCACATCGAGTGGCAGCCGCTGTTCTTCAAGCTGCTGTTGGTCAGCACCATTGCTGCCATCGTCCTGTGGCTGTTGGTGCGGTTGTCCGTCGTCACCGTGCCCATCCTCGTGGGCTTCTTCATCGCCTATGCCTTGAACCCGATGGTCGTGTGGCTGCGGCGGTGGCGCGTGCCGCCGGTGCTGGCGCTGACGGTGCCCGTCTTGGTGGTGGTGGTTCTGGCCGTGCTGTTCGCGACCATCGTGTTGCCGGGCATGGCGCACGAGGTGATTCAGGCCAGCCAGCACGCCCCGGCGCGACTGTACAACGCGATCCTGAAGGCAGACCCGTGGTTCCAGACGTACACGGGGCAGCCGTTGTCCGCCGTCGTGGCTTACAGCGACCTCAGCAACGCCATGCAGTCCCTCGCGACGGAGATATTCGGCCCCGCGCGATCGACGCTGTCTTGGGTGCTGTCGAGTGCCCGAGAGATGCTGCTGGCCTTGGGCAACCTGCTGCTGGTGATCGTTGTCGCCTTCTTCCTGCTGGGCGAGTACGAGCGAATTCTTCGTCTGGGAGGCAGCTTGGTGCCGGTGCGCGACCAGCAGGTGGTCGCCCGGGTCATTCGGCGGATCGATGGGGTGCTGGGGGGCTTTATCCGGGGCGAGCTGCTGCTGCTGGTGCTGGCGACCGTCGTGTTCACCGGCGGCCTGGCGCTGCTGGGGGTGCCGTACGCTCTGGTCGTCGGACCGATGGTCGCCGTGATCTATCTGGTGCCCTACGTCGGCGTCGTGGCGGGCGTGGTGGTGTGCACGTCGCTGTCGCTGATGGCGGGGCACGCGCCGCTGCGCACCCTGGGCGTCGTCGCGCTGTTCTTCGCGTTCTACGGCACGGACTTGCTGTACATCACCCCGCGCATCATCGGCAACCGGGTGGGATTGCGGCCGATCGCGGTGTTGTTGGGCATCATCGCTTGCGGCGAGCTGTTTGGCCCCGTGGGCGTGTTGCTGGCGATTCCGCTGCTGGCGTGTGGGCGCATCCTGCTGCTCGAGGTCTACGAGACCTACCGCGCATCGCCAGTCTACCTTGGCGACCTGCCTGCGCCCGAACCCTCGATCGACCCGCCCGCTGAACCTTCTGAAAGGACCGGCGAATGACCTCCCGTTCCACCGTGATTCCCGACCCACCGTCTGTTTCCCGCGAGACCGTGTTGGCGCCCGACGGCCGCCCCGCTTGGGCGCAGCTCGAGCTGTTCCGCGGCATGTCCGACTCTGCGGTCGAAGAGCTGCGATCGGCGATGCAGCCCGTGTACTTCGATGCTGGCGAAGCGATTCTGCGTCAGGGCGACGAAGGCACGGACATGTACCTGCTGGACCAGGGCGCCGTGCGGGTCCACGTGCGTGCGAGTCGGAAGGACACCGCGTTCGAGCGCGTGCTGCACCCTCCCGCGATGTTCGGCGAGATGGCGCTGGTGACCAACGCGCCGCGCACGGCAACGGTGGTGGCGGAAGAGACGTCGCGGTGCCTCAAGGTGTCGGCCGCGTCGTTTCGCTTGCTGGCCGCGAGGTTGCCAGAGGTCACGGCCTTTCTGACCGGAGCGGTGGGAGAGCGCCTGATCGAGGCCGACACCATCCAGCACGTCGGCAAGTATCAGGTCGTGGGGCGGCTGGGTGCCGGAGCGGTCGCCACGGTGTTCGAGGCGATGCATCCTGAGCTGCAACGCACCGTAGCACTGAAGATGCTGTCGCACGCGCTGGTGCATCACCCCGGTTTTGCGGACCAGTTCAAGGACGAAGCCAAGCTGATCGCCAAGCTGGACCACGAGCACATCGTGCGGGTGATCGACACCGAGAAGGCCTACGGCACCCACTTCATCGTGATGGAGAAGCTCAACGGCCTGACGCTGGACGACCTGATTCAGGACCGCACCCAGCTGACGTGGGGAACGACACGTCGTGTACTGCGCGAGATCGCCGCGGCGCTGGCCTACTCGCACGGCCAAGGCCTGCTGCACCGGGACATCAAGCCTTCCAACGTGTTCCTGACCCGTGAGGATCGCCGCGTCAAGCTGCTGGACTTCGGCATCGCGGTGAATGCCGACGCCTCGACCCGTCAAAGCGGGGCGCTGCTGGGCACGCCGTACTACATGTCGCCCGAGCAGATTCTGGGGCGGCCGCTGGACGGGCGCTCTGACCTGTATTCGCTGGGAATCCTGGCCTATGAGCTGGTCACGCACGAACTGCCGTTCGACGCAGAGTCGCTCGACGACCTGCTGCGCCTGCACCTGAACCAGCCCACGCCCAATCCGCGCGACCGGGCGCCCGACGTCCCCGAGGATCTGGTCGAGTTCATCGCGAAAGCGACGGCCAAGCGGCCTGCGGACCGATTCGCGTCCTGTGCCGACGCCATGACATTCCTGCAACTGGCGACAGAGCTGCCGACGGTGCAGCGCATGGAGCTGACCACACTCGCGATTTCCTACCACCCCGCCAAGCGCGACAAGGTCATCCGGGCGCTGCGGCAGCTGGAGGACGCTCTGGAGTCTGAGGTCGGCGTGTCGGTGCTGTCGGCGCATCGGCGGTCGGGCGAGGGGAAGGGCGGGGAGTGAGGCGTATGGGCGACGGCACAGTGAGGCTCAGCGCCCGCTCCATCGTCCACCGCACCCACCTCCACAGCGAATTTCCACAGCCCTCGCCAACCCCCCGTACCCTCAGAAGATTACCCGTCACTCGCGCCTGCTCTTGACATTTGTCAAGCCACTGCTAGATCCCCGCCCACGCTCCCTACTTTGGGGCAAGCCGGCACGAATGCGCCGGGTTGGAGCACAGGTGGACCTCGCCCGACTCGACTTGCTTGACAGTTATCGACTGCTGTCTGGCGTCGCGGTCGACTTGCGCGAGGCTTCCCCCGCCGCCCGCATGTACCTGCTGGACCTGGCCCTTCGTCTGGCGCAAGGGCAGGGCTACTCGGAGCTGTTGAGCCGCGTGCTGCGCCCCGACCTGCCGATCTACGACGGCATGAGTCCGCTGGCTCCGGGTGCCCATGAGCTGCCCGCCGTTCGCGCTGCCCGCGATCTGGTCTACCGCGCCGGAGTGGCTGAAGGGGTGATCGAGCCCGGTCCCGCCGAGTCCCAAGCCGTCGCGCTGCCTCCAGGACTTCGCGCTGGTCTTGGGACCGGTCCCGTCCAAGGGGTCGCAGGTGCCGGCCTGACCACCGAGCCGATCGTGACGGTGGGCGAGGCGATGGACATCCTGGCCATCACGCGTCAGGCCGTCATCAATGCCGTCCGTGTCGGTCGCGTGCGTGGCGAGCAGCACGGCAAGCTGTGGGTACTTTCGCGAGAGGACGTGCTGCGTTATCGCATGGCCCGCGACGATCGCCGCGCGGGGCGTCGCCCCAGCTGATTCCCCTGCCGGTATAACCAATCATTACAATAACTTACGGTAATCCCTCGCCTCTGCGCCGCGGGTATGTGCAGGTTCGCAGACCGTTTGTGTTCACCCCCCCGGATCGCATACAGTCTTGGCGACTTGTGCCGGCTCAGCCGGACGCGGAAAGGGGGCAGCATGGCGGCGCGGCAACGGTTCGCTCAGTTCCTTGCAGCCCGGCGCGGGATCCTTCTGATTTCGTTGCTGATCTTCGCTGCCTCCGCTCAGGGTTGCCGGGGCTCGGCGATCGGCACCTCGTCCGAGCCGCTGGGTGGCCCCGTCCTGACCTTCCCCGATGGTGGGATGGACGGCGACGCCGTTTCCCCGACCTGCTTGACCGACGTGGACTGCGCACCCTTGGCCAAGTCGCCGTGTACCTTGGCGATCTGCGAGCCTGTCAGCCGCCGCTGCGTCACCGTCCCGCGCCCTGAGTTCGCCGCCTGCACCTCCACCGACCTCTGCGTTGCCGAAGCCGTCTGCTTTGGCGGCACCTGCCAGCCCCTGACCCCGCGCACCTGCGACGACGGCAACCCCTGCACGATCGACGCGTGCGACTCCGCCATCGGCTGCACCGCGCTGCCCGCGGACGCGACGGTTGCCTGCTCAGACGACAACCCCTGCACCTTGGGCGACCACTGCCAGGCCGGCTCGTGCACCTCTGTCCTGAACACCTGCAGCTGCGATCTGGCCAGCGACTGCACGGCGACGCTTGCCGACCCGTGTGCCGCGCCGATGCAGTGCTCGGGCGGGTTCTGCGTGCCGCTGCCCGACTCCGTCACTTCGTGCGACGACAAGAATCCTTGTACCATCGATACTTGCGATTCCCAGGTGGGGGGCTGCATCCACGCAGAGCGGGCCGACGGTCTCGCCTGCGACGACGGCAGCATCTGTACCCAAGGCGACGTCTGCCTGTCGGGTTCGTGCGTGTCGGCCGGCAAGCTGCCGTGCGCTGAGGCACCTGGCGCGTGTCCGACCACCTGCGACCCTGCCGTGGGCTGCAGCGCCGACGCCACCCCGACGACCGGGCCTTGCGACGACGGCGACGACACCACGACCGGCGACCAGTGCCTGCAGGGCGCTTGCGTGGGTCAGCCGACCGGCAAGTGTTTGACGGATGCCGACTGCCCGCCCGCCGCCGACTGTTTGGGCAAGCCGGTGTGCCGCCTGGGTCTTTGCATGATCGACACCGATCTGGCCGTGGGCTGTCCCGCCGACCCGACGCAGACCTGCGTGCTGCCCGTCTGCACCGCGACCGGCTGTCAGACCTATGCCGCGGCAAAGGGGGCTCCCTGCCAGGACGGTTCGCAGTGCACCCACGGCGACCAGTGCTCGGCCAACGGCGGCTGCATGCCCGGCCCCGAGCTGAACTGCGACGACGCCGACCCCTGCACCTACGACGTCTGCGACGCGACGGTCGGCTGCAAGGCCACCCCGGCGGCGGGCGGAACCGCGTGCCAGGACGGCGACCCCTGCACCACCGGCGACACCTGCGGCGACGGCAGCTGCGTGGCCGGACCTCACGTTTGCGACGACGGCGAGCCGTGCACCACCGATCTGTGCGACCCGGCAAAGAACAACGCGTGCAGCCACTTGGACGCGGTCGAGGGTTCCGGCTGCGAGGACGGCAACCCCTGTACCGTCGGCGGCGCGTGCCAGGCCGGCGTGTGCGTGGGCGGAATCAAGCTCGTGTGTGATGACGGCAGCCCGTGCACCAAGGACGCGTGCACCGAGCAAGGCACCTGCAGCCACGAACCGATCGACGCCCCCGACGGTCAGGTCGCGTGCGACGACGGCGACTCGTGCACCTCTGCCGACAAGTGCACGGCGGGCAAGTGTGAGGGCGTGTCGGGTGTGTGCCAGTGTGGCAAGGACTCGGATTGTCAGGGGTTTGAGGACGCCAACCTGTGCAACGGCACCCTGCGGTGCATCAACCACGCCTGCGAGGTCGACCCCGGCACGCTGGTCGAGTGCCCCGCGCCGTCCAGCGCCTGTGCGGCTGTGCAGTGCCAGCCGTCCACCGGCCAGTGCTTCGAGGTCTCGATGCCCGGCGCCCCCTGCGACGACGGCGACATCTGCTCCACCCAGGACACCTGCCTGTCCGGCGGCGTGTGCGTCGGTGGACCGCCTGTTTTGTGCACGGATGGTGACCTTTGCACGGTAGATTCCTGTGACCCGAACAAGGGTTGCACGTTTGTCGTCGGGGTCGGCGTTTCGGCCCCTTGCGACGACGGCAACGCCTGCACGTTCGGCGACAAGTGCGGCGCCAACGGCTGCGAGTCCGGCATCAACGCGTGCCAGTGCCAGACCGACGGCGACTGTCAGGCCTTCGACGACGGCAACGTCTGCAACGGCGGACTGCTGTGCAAGCAGGGACTTTGCGTGGCCGACGGCAAGGGCGTGACCTGCCCGGACCCCGGCGGACCCTGCACTCCCACGGCGTGCGACCCCAAGACCGGCCAATGCCTCTCCACCGCACTGTTGGACGGCTCTGCGTGCGAGATCGCCGCGACTTGCGCGACTGGCGGCATCTGCAAGGGTGGCGAGTGTCTGGGCGCTCAGGTGGCCAGCTGCGACGACCAGAACCCGTGCACCAAAGACTCATGCACGCTCGACGGCTGCCAGCACGCTGTCCAGCAGGGGCTATCTTGCAGCGACGGCAACGCGTGCACCGCCAACGAAACTTGCGGCGCAACCGGCACTTGCGGCGGCGGCACCAACGTCTGCAACTGCCAGCTCGACATCGACTGCCCCGACGACGGCGACAAGTGCAACGGCGTGTTCGAGTGCAAGGGCGGATTCTGCCAGCCCAAGTCTGGCTCGGTCGTCCAGTGCGACGCGACCCAGAACACCCCGTGCAGCGTGAACACCTGCCAGCCCACCACCGGCCAGTGCGCGCCGGTCGTGACGGCCGACGGTCAGAAGTGCGACGACGGCGACCAGTGCTCGCTGGGCGACGCCTGTCTGGCAGGAAAGTGCAAGGCGGGAGCCGGGCTTGCGTGCGACGACCAGAACCCCTGCACCGACGACGGCTGCAACCCGGCGCAGGGCTGCTGGCATCAGGCGAACACCAAGACCTGTGACGACGGCAACCAGTGCACCGTCGGCGACGTGTGCGCGTCCGGCAAGTGCCAGTCGGGGCTGGGCAGCTGCGACTGCCAGATCGATCAGGACTGCGTGGCCAAGGACGACGGCAACGCGTGCAACGGCGTGGTCAAGTGTCAGCAGGGCCTGTGCAAGCTCGACGCCACCACGATTGTCACCTGCGACGCCTCGCTGAACACCAGCTGCAAGGTCAACGCCTGCATGCCGGCCAGCGGCAAGTGCGCGCTGACGAACGTGCCCGACCTGACCGGGTGCGACGACCAGAGCGCCTGCACCCAGACCGACCGCTGCGTGGCCGGCCAGTGCGTGGGCAACGCGGTCGCTTGCGACGACGGCAACTCGTGCACGGCTGATTCCTGCGACGCCAAGCTGGGTTGCGTGTCCAAGCCGTCCGCCGGCACCTGCGACGACGGTGACGCCTGCACCAAGCCCGACACCTGCCAAGCCGGCGTGTGCAAGGCGGGACCCAACACCTGCCCGGTGTGCACCAAGGACGCCGACTGCCCCGACGACGGCAACCTGTGCAATGGCCTGCAGTATTGCGGCCCTGCGGGCGTGTGCGCGGCCAAGCCCGGCACCACGGTCGTCTGCGGCGCCGGTAATGCCTGCAACGCCAACACCTGCCAGCCCAACACCGGCAAGTGCGTGCTGGTGCCGGTCACCAACGGCTCGCCGTGTGACGACGCCACCGTGTGCAGCGCCACGTCTTCCTGCTTCGGCGGCGCGTGCGTGGGCGCCAACCTGGTCGACTGCAACGACCAGAACGCCTGCTCTGCCGACGCCTGCGACCCCGTCAAGGGCTGCACGCACACCGCGACCGGCGCCACCTGCGACGACGGCAACGCCTGCACCGTGGGCGACCTGTGCACGCCCGACCTGAAGTGCCTGCCGGGGGCCAACAAGTGCGCCTGCCAGCTCGACAGCGACTGCAAGAACGACGCGGACTTGTGCAACGGCACCCTGATCTGCTCGGGCAACCAGTGCGTGGTCAAGCCCGGGTCGGTCATCGCCTGCCCGCCCGGAGGCATTCCCTGCTTGGTCGGCACGTGCACGCCCGCGACCGGCCAGTGTGGCGTTCAGCTTCTGCCCGACGGTGCGGCGTGCGACGACGGCACGGCGTGTTCGACGGGAGAGAAGTGCAATTCGGGCAAGTGCATCGGTTCGCAATTGGTGTGCAACGACAAGAACCCGTGCACCAAGGATTCCTGCGACGCCAAGCTGGGTTGCGTTACGACACCGGCACCCGGCGCGTGCGACGACGGCAATGCTTGCACGGTGGGCGACGCCTGCCAGAACGGCGCTTGCCAGCCCGGCGCCAACACCTGCCAGTGCCAAACCGCGGCCGACTGCGCGGCTTTCGAAGACGGCAACGTGTGCAACGGCAAGCTGACGTGTCTGGCCGGCAAGTGCGCCGTCGACCCCGCGACGGTGGTCGTGTGCGCTGACGACGGCTTGAGCTGCACCGCGGCGACCTGCAACCCCTTGAACGGCCAATGCACTCAGGCCCCCGCGACCAACGGCACCCCGTGCGGCGGCGCTGAGCTCTGCGGCGGCTCTGGCACCTGCCAGACCGGCAAGTGCACCGGCACCAGCGGCTGCGCCGACGACGGCAACCCGTGCACCACCACGATCTGTGACGGCAAGGGCACGTGCGGTACCCAACCCGCTGTCGCCACCTGCGAGGACGGCGATGCGTGCACCGTCGGCGACGCCTGTCAGGCCGGCAAGTGCGTCGCGGGCACCAACACCTGCGCCTGCAAGACCAACGTCGATTGCGTGGGTTACGACGACGGCAACCTGTGCAACGGCGTGTTCACGTGTCAGGTGGGCCAGTGCAAGCTCGACCCCAAGACCATCGTGACTTGCGTCCCCGGGGCCAACACCTGCGTCACGCCCGTCTGCCTTGCCGCGACTGGCCAGTGCCAGGACCAGTCCGCGCCCAACGGCACCCCGTGTGACGACGGCAACGCCTGCACGACGTCCGGCCAGTGCGCCAGCGGCCAGTGTCTGGTGCAGAAGGTCACGTGCAACGACAACAACGGCTGCACCACCGATACGTGCGACACCGTGGTGGGCTGCAAGTACGCGAATGTGCCCCAGTTCCCGCCCACCACCTGCGACGACGGCGACCCCTGCACCGTCATCAGCGCGTGCAACGCCGGCAAGTGCCAGGGCCTGCTGAACACCTGCTTCTGCGGCAGCGACGCCGACTGCAAGGACGACGGCAACCTCTGCAACGGCATCTCGACGTGTCAGGGCGGCACCTGCAAGACCAAGGCGGGCAGCGTGATCACCTGCAGCACCACGGGCGACACCGCGTGCCTGAAGAACCAGTGCGTGCCGGCGACCGGTGCCTGCGTCAAGGCGCCCAGCGCGGCCGGAACCGCGTGCGACGACGCCAACTTGTGCACAGGCGGCGACGTGTGTTCGCTGGGCAACTGCATCGGCGTGCCGTTCGACTGCGCCGACGCCGTCAACTGCACCGTCGACGCCTGCGTGCCGGCCCAGGGCTGCATCCACACGCCCAACAACACCGCGTGCGCGGACGCTTCGGTCTGCACCGAGGACATTTGCGACGCGACCGCTGGCTGCATGTCGTCGGCCAAGCCCGGCCTGCCGTGCGACGACGGCGACGCGTGCACCGCAGGCGAGAAGTGCCTGGTGCTCAGCGGTGGGGTCCAGTGCGGCGGAGGGGCGACGGTCGACTGCAACGACCTGAACCCGTGCACGGCGGATTCTTGCCAGAAGACGACCGGTTGCGCCCACGCCCCGCAAGTCGGCGCGACCTGCGACGACGGCAACGTCTGCACCAGCGGCGACGCCTGCGGGGCAACCGGCAAGTGCGAGGGCAAGGCCTCTACCTGCGACGACAACAACCTTTGCACGACCGACGCTTGCTCAGCCGCCACAGGCTGCACGCATGTCGCCAACAACGCGGTCTGCGACGACGGCAATGTTTGCACCAAGGGCGACACGTGTCAGGCGACCAAGTGCGTGGGCGCGGCCGTCTCCTGCGACGATGGCAACCCTTGCACCCAGGACGTCTGTACAACAGGTGTCGGCTGCCAGTCGTCCCCAGTCGCGGCCGGCACCGCGTGCAATGATGGCAATGCCTGCACTTCGCCCGACACCTGCGCGGCCGGCAAGTGCACGGGACCCGCCAAGACGTGCGATGACGCCAACCCCTGCACCAGCGATGCCTGTGACGCCGTGACGGGGGCGTGCGTGACCAAGCCGCTGCCGGGAGGCGCCTGCAACGACGCCGACGCCTGCACCAGCCTTGACGTTTGTCAGGCGTCGGGCAAGTGCGCGGGACAGGTCAAGGACTGCACCGACGCCAACACCTGCTCGGTCGACAGCTGCCAGAGCGCGACCGGCAACTGCCTGCACACCCCCAGCCCGGGCGCCACGTGCGACGACGGTCAGCCTTGCACTGCGCCGGACTTGTGCAGCGCGGCCGCTACCTGCATCGGTTCGCCCAAGGTCTGCGACGACGCCAAGGCGTGCACCACCGACAAGTGCGACGCGGCGACCGGCCAGTGCCTGTTCACGGCGATCCCCGGGATCACCAAGAACTTTGAGGATGGCTCGACCAGCGGGTGGGCCTTCCAGTCCCTGAACCAGCAGATTCAGTGGACGCTCGACAAGCTCAAGTCCAGCTCGCCCTCGGTCTCTCTGTACGTCGGTCACATCGTGCCCGCGACTCAGCAGCACACCTACGACGTGGGCCCGGGCCTTGCGACGGCCACCCTGTCGAACATCGTCATTCCGGCTGGCGTGCAGAATGCCAAGCTGACCGTGCAGGTCTGGTTCGACCGCGACCCCAACCAGGCCGCCGGCTGCAACAATCTGTCCGACCGGGTGGGCGTGCTGGTCAACAGCCAAATCGCGACCCAGCTGTGTGTGCGCACGACGGCCTTCCAGCTGCTGACGGTCGACCTGCAAGCCTACGCTGGCCAGACCATCAGCATCGGTCTGACGTTTGCGCACAACATGCAGAACAACAACGGGCAGGGCGCTTGGTTCGACGACCTTGCGGTGACTTGGACCTGCCCTTAGCGGTCGCGGGGCGCGTGGGCCAGTCTGAGTGGTCCGCTGCACCTTCTTCACGATCAACGTGCCGCGTGATGGACCGCCACAGCGCTGCCGAGGGCTTCCACCGTCAGCATCCGCATCGCCACGGTCGTTTCCAGCCACGGGCCTGTCCTGACGCCAGCCACAATTCGCAAGACTCGCGTCAAATCGGCCGAAAGCTTGCAATCCTGTGAGGCTCTGGCTAGGTTGCTGCGAAGTTGTCCGCTGCGGCGGCACCAGCGGAGCGAGCCGGGCCGGGCCGGATCGCACAAAGACCCGCAGTCAGGACGAACAAGGAGATAGGCTCTATGAACTCAATGTGGAAGATTGCGCTGTGTACCCTTTGCATGGCCTTCGTGCCGGCTCTTGCGATGGCGGAAGACGTCATCTCGACCCCGGACGATGCGACCGCAACGGACATCGCCGGCGACACGACCCAGACAACCGCCTTCAACACCAATCCTTGCTGGGACGCCAAGTGCCCGGAAGAGACGGCTGCCTGCCAGACCGACACGAAGTGCAATGCCTTCGTCGTCTGCGGCCAGAAGCCCGCCGCCGAGATCGACGCCTGCTACAAGGCCGCCGGTCTGACCGAGCAGCCCGCCCAGTACCAGCCCATGGCCGTCTGCGGCTGGAAGGCCTGCGCCGACCCCACCGCCGGTTCCTGCGTCGACAAGTGCGGCAAGTGGGACAACTCCTGGCCGTGCAACTGCGACGACGCCTGCACCGAGATGGGCGACTGCTGCTCCGACCTGGCCGACGTCTGCGTCCCCGCAGCGGCCCCGACCTGCAAGGACAGCGGCTGCGATGCTCAGGGTCTGAACCCCGACGGCTCGCAGGCTGCCTGCTACTGCGACACCGGTTGCGCCCAGTACGGCGACTGCTGCGAGGACATCGCTGAGTTCTGCGGCGGCGGCACGGAGCCCGGCGGCGACGGTCTCTGCGCTGACACCGCATGCGACGGCGCTGGCGTCACGGCCGACGGTGCCGAGGCCGCTTGCTACTGCGACGGCGAGTGCGAGAAGTACGGCGACTGCTGCAGTGACTACGAAACCGTCTGCAAGAACCCGGTCTGCGTGCCGGCTTGCGACGGCAAGGCCTGCGGCCCCGACGGTTGCGGCGCGACCTGCGGCACCTGCACCGAGGGCGCCTGCGACATCCTGACCGGCCAGTGCAAGCCCACGACGGAGCCCACGGACACCATCGGCACGGACATCACCGGAGGCTCGGACGCGATCAAGATCGACACCAAGTCCGACACGACCACTCCGGCCGCTACGGCGACCAGCTCGTCCAGCGGCGGTTGCTCCTCGACCGGCACGCCGGTGGGTCAGGGCGGCCTGCTGCTCGCGCTGTTCGCGCTGATCGGTGCGGTGGTTCTGCGTCGTCGTATCGTCTAGACAAGTGACGCTCGTGTGAGGCCCGTCGTCGGCTCCGGCCGGCGGCGGGCTTCGCCGTTTTTGCGGCGCACCCTGCGCGCGGATTCCCCAGGTAGGACGCGGCGTCACCGCAGTCCGGGTAGCACGCAGCTTCGGCGCTGCCTACGTTGCACCTCAATGACGCGCACAGACCTCACCCTGTTTCATGCCGCCGGAGGCGAGCCCGCGCTGCGCCCGGCGATCGCCGATCTCGTCCGTCGCTTGGTGACGGACCCCATGATCGGCTTTCATTTCAAAGGCATCGACCCAGTTCGTCTGGAGGTGCTGGAGTGGCAAGTGGCGGCACGGGCCTTGGGGGCTGACCTGCCGTACGAGGGGCGCCCGCTGCAGCAGGCCCACGCGCGTCACCGCATCCTCGACGGGCAGTTCGCCAGACGCACCCACCTGTTGCGTGAGGTGATGGCCGACCACGGACTGTCGACGCAGGTACAGGAGGCGCTGCTGGCCCACAGCGAGGACCAGCGCGATCTGGTGGTGGTGATGCACGCGGCTCCGGGCCGTTGCGACCCGTCGGCACCCTCGGCAGGGCCGTTGGTCACGCTCGTTACCCCCCGGCGATGACCGTCAATTCAGCGCACGGCGGCACCGGGGACTTGACACGCAACCGCGATCTGACGCATGTTGTCGGGCGTCGTCGGTCCGCCGACGGTTCTTTGCGAGGATGGCGAAATTGGTAGACGCACCAGCTTGAGGGGCTGGCGCCCGCAAGGGCATGCGGGTTCAAGTCCCGCTTCTCGCACCACTTCCCCGACATTTCATTTCCGACTCCCGACGGTGGCCACATGACCACCGTGTGCGCGAGCATGGCTTTGACCTGCATTCCAGCGATCCGCAACCTGCTTGGCGCCCTGCCGTGGCGCGACGTGGTCGTTGGCGTGGCGCTTGTCGCGGTGCTCGGCGCTGCGGGTTGCGCGAGTGACCCAGCGACCTTTCCCACTCGGCTGGAACGCGCCCTTGCATCTGGGCAGGTGGAGCAGGTCGAGCGTCTGCTGTCCCGCGAGTCACGACCTCTGTTTCGCGCCATGACGGCCACTTCCGCCAGGCGCGACGGTCCGTTTGCCCTGCTGACGCCCAAGCAGACCGTGCGGACGCTGGGCATCCAGCGAGGCGAGAGCGGCGTGCTGTTGTCGGTGCAAGTGGGCTCAGAGGTTCGGGATTGGGTGCTGGTCGACGAGGGTGGTGACTATCGCCTGGACCTGATGGCGACGTCTGCTCGTCGGCCTTGGGGCGCCCAGACCTACTGACCGCACTGGCCGCAGCTGCCGCAAAACGCAAACACCCGAGGCCTTGCGACCTCGGGTGTTCGTTCGATCCATCGTGTCCAGCTTTCAGGACCTGCCGGAGTCTAGCTCACGAACGACTACCACTCGCCGCGGTTGCCGCGACCGCCGCTGTCACGACCGCCACGACCGCCACGACCGCCGCCGCCGAAGTCACGACCGCCGCCGCCGCCGCCAAAGTCGCCGCCGCCGTAGCCGCCACCACCGCCGCCGTAGCCGCCACCGCCGCCACCGCCGCCGAAGTCACGACCACCACCGCCGCCGCCGCCACCACCGAAGTCACGGCGCGGGGCGCGCTCGAGGGCTTCGCTGACCTTGACGGTGCGGCCGTCGATCGCCTGGCCGTCCATCTCGGCGATCGCCGTCGTCGCCTGCACGTCATCGGTCATCGTCACGAAGCCAAAGCCGCGCGAACGACCGGTCTCGCGGTCGGTGATGACCTTTGCGTCAGACACCTCGCCGTACTGCTCGAACGCCTGACGCAGCGACGCGTCCACCGTGTTCCAACTCAAACCACCCACAAACAGCTTCTTTGCCATTGAACCCACTCTCTTGCTGATCAGCCCAATCCACCCGGGACAACCGATTTTGTACCGAAGGCTCCCCATCGTACCACGGCGGCAGTGGCTTGAAAAGCGTGTAAAACGAGGGGGGATCGCGCCCCAAGTCCGCACGGTGCGGGCCGGAACCGGGGTTATCCACAGGCTGGTGCAGGGTTACCGAGACTGCCTACTTCGGGGGCATTCGCAGCGCGCCGTCGAGGCGAATCACCTCGCCGTTCAGCATCGGATTGCGGACGATGTGCTCGGCCAGCTGCGCGTACTCGTCGGGGTCGCCCAGCCGCGAAGGGAAGGGAACTTGCGTGGCGAGCTGCGTTTGCACCACTTCCGGCAGCCCGGCCAGCATCGGGGTCTTGAACAGGCCGGGGGCGATGGTGCAGATGCGGATGCCGTTGGGGGCGAGGTCGCGGGCGATGGGCAGCGTCATGCCGACGATGGCGCCCTTTGACGCGGAGTACGCTGCCTGGCCGATCTGGCCGTCGAACGCCGCGACACTGGCGGTGCAGACGAAGCAGCCGCGCTCGCCGCCCTCGTTCGGGTCGGTCTCGATCAAGCGGGCCGCGACCAAACGAATCACGTTGAATGAGCCGACGACGTTGACCTGCAGCACCTTGGCGAACAGACCCAGATCGTGCGGCCCCTTCTTGGTGACGGTGCGGTTGGCGACGGCGATGCCCGCGCAGTTGACCGCGACGTTGACGGGGCCGCCGAACTTCGCCTGCGCCGCGTCCAAAGCGGCGGTGATGTCGGCCTCGGAGGTGACGTCGCACGGGGCGAATAGGGCGTTGCCGCCGATCTCTTCGGCGACCGCTGCGCCTTGGCTGCTCGGCAAGTCGACGACGACCACCCTGGCGCCCAAGCGACCGAAGCGGAGGGCGGTGGCCCGGCCCAGACCAGAGGCGGAACCGGTGACGAGCGCGATGACCTTGGTGGGATCCATGTGAGCTCCTGCGGAGTTGCGTTTGGGGGACGCCGACGTGCGGGTTGGGCGACGGGGCAGGGCAACGCTCGCAGAAAACCGCCTCTAGCGCAACGCGGTGCCTTCCAACGCCAGCAGCAGTCGCTTGCGGTCCAAGCCACCGGTGTAGCCGCCCAGACGGCCGCCCTGTTGCAGCACGCGGTGGCAGGGCACGACCACGGCGACCGGGTTGTTGCCCAAGGCGTTGCCGACGGCTCTGGGGGCCCCCGGCGAGCCGATGCGCGTTGCCAAGTCTTTGTAGGCGCACGACTCGCCATGGCCCAGCCGACACAGCTCGACGAGTACGCGCTCTTGAAACGGCGGCAGGCCCCGCAGATCTACGGTCAGGTCGAAGTCCTTGCGGGTACCGAGGAAATAGGCGTCAAGCTGGTCGCAGTCGGGTTCTGGCTGCTCGACGGCGCGGACGAGACCGACCGGCAGACGCTTGCGCAGCTGGGCGACGACCTGCTCGAGCGACCCCTGAAGTGCCAGCGCTGCGAGTCCGTGGTCGGTCCAGGCCAGCGCGAGCACCCCAAGCGGCGAGGGATGCAGGCAAGTCAGCAGGTCGATCGGGTGCTGGGGGCCTGGTCCGGTGATGAGCCGCAATGGCATGATCTTCCTCAGAATGGTTGCGCCAGCGCGCTTGGAGCGAGGGGCAGTGGTCCCCCCCATTCTGACCCTGCCGGTCGCGAACGCAACGACCCCTGCGCGGCCGTCGATTCGACGACAAGCGGCGGCGGTGATACAACGCCGCGCCATGGACAAGCTAGGCTCTGCCGTCGACCTCCACTCCCCCTCCTTCCAGACCCACCGCGCGCACCACCTGCGCTTGGCGGAAGAGCTGCGCGAGCGGCTGGCCACCGCACGAAAGGGCGGGCCACCTTCGGCGCGGCAGAAGGTTCTGGATCGCGGCGGGTTGCTGGTGCGTGATCGGATCTCGCTGTTGCTGGACGCCGGCAGCCCGTTTCTGGAGGTGTCGCCGCTGGCCGCCTTCGGCATGTACGAGGACACGGCGCCGGCGGCGGGCATGGTCGCAGGCGTAGGGCGCGTCGAGGGCCGCGAGGTCATGGTCGTCGCCAACGACGCGACGGTGAAGGGCGGCACGTATCTGCCCATCACCGTCAAGAAGCACCTGCGCGCCCAAGAGATTGCCGCTGAGAATCGGCTGCCGTGCATCTATCTGGTCGACTCGGGCGGCGCCTTTCTGCCGCAGCAGGCCGAGGTCTTTCCGGACCGGGACCACTTCGGGCGAATCTTCTACAACCAGGCCAGGTTGTCGGCCGCGGGCATCCCGCAGGTCGCGGTGGTGCTGGGCATGTGCACGGCGGGCGGCGCGTACGTCCCTGCCATGAGCGACGAGGCGATCATCGTCCGCAACCGCGGCACCATCTATCTGGCGGGACCTCCGCTGGTGAAGGCCGCGACGGGCGAGGAGATCTCGGCCGAGGATCTGGGCGGCGGCGACGTGCACACGCGCATCTCCGGCGTGGCGGACCACCTGGCTGAGGACGACGCCCACGCGTTGCACATCGCCCGGCGCATTGTCTCGACGTTTCACACGGTCAAGCGGCCCGACGGCTACTTTGCCGAGCCCGAGCCGCCGGCCTTCGACCCCGAAGAGCTGCTGGGCATCGTCCCCACCGACCTGCGCGTGCCCTATGACGTGCGTGAGGTCATCGCGCGCATCGTCGACGGCTCGCGGATGCACGAGTTCAAGCCGCGCTATGGCACGACGATCGTGACGGGTTTTGCGAGGATCCACGGCATGCCGGTGGCGATCCTGGCGAACCAAGGGGTGCTGTTCTCGGACTCGGCGCTGAAGGCGACGCACTTCATCGAGCTGGCCTGTGCCCGCAAGACCCCCCTGATCTTCCTGCAGAATGTCAGCGGCTTCATGGTGGGGCGGCAGGCAGAGCACGGCGGCATCGCGCGCGACGGGGCCAAGATGGTGCACGCCGTTGCGGTGGCGCAAGTGCCCAAGATCACGGTCCTGATCGGCGGAAGCTACGGCGCGGGCAACTACGGCATGTGCGGCCGGGCGTACCAGCCCCGGTTCCTGTTCTCGTGGCCGAACTCACGGATTTCCGTGATGGGCGGCGAGCAGGCGGCGGCCGTGATGGCGACGGTCAAGCACGAGCAGCGTCGGTCGGAAGGTCGCGAGCTGTCGGCGGCTGAGGACGAAGCCATCCGCGCGCCGATCCTCGCCCGCTTCGAGCACGAGGGCAGCCCGTACTACGCAACGGCACGCCTGTGGGACGACGGCATCGTCGAGCTGCCACAGACCCGCGACGCCCTGGCTCTGGCGTTGAGCGCGGCCTACAACGCGCCGATCGGCGAGTGGCGGCCCGGCGTAATCCGCATGTAGCCCCAGGACTTCGGAGTCCCCACGATGATGCGCTTTACCCTGCACGACGGCGTCGGCCGCGCCTGGTTCGACCGGGCCGAGCGACACAACGCGTTCGACGGCGCCATGCTGGAAGGCTTGCGCGACGCGCTGGACCGTTGGGAGGCCGACGATGCCTGCCGCGTGGTCGTGCTGGGGGCCAACGGGCCGTCGTTCTGTGCGGGGGCGGACCTGAAGTGGATGGCCGAACAGGGTCAGCTGGGGCCCGAGGTCAATCGACGCAACGCCATCGAGCTGGGCGAGACGTTTCAGCGGCTGGCGGCCTTTCCCAAGCCCGTGCTGGCGCGCATTCAGGGCGCGGCGCGCGGCGGCGGTGTGGGTTTTGCGGCGGCGGTGGACGTTGCCGTGGCCGTCGAGCGCGCGACGTTCGCGCTGACCGAGGTGCGGCTGGGGCTGGTGCCCGCGGTCATTTCTCCCTTTATCGTCGAGCGCTTGGGGCCCTCTCAGGCGCGGGCTCTGTTCCTGACCGGCGACGCGGTGTCGGCGACTGAGGCGCTGCGTCTGGGGCTGGTGCACCACGTGGTGGCGGACGAAGCGGCGCTGGATGCCAAGATCGACGCGCTGGTGGCTTCCTTGCGGTTGGGTGGCCCTGAGGCGTTGTCTGCCTGCAAGCGTCTGGTAGCTCAGGTGGCATTCCGACCGGCCGAGGCGATGCTGGGTGCGACGGCCGACGTGCTGGCCCAACGGCGTGCGTCGGCAGAGGCCGCCGAAGGCATGGCGGCGTTCGTGCAAAAGCGTCCCGCCGAGTGGACGCGCACAAAGACCTGATCCGTAAGAAGAATTCGTCTCAAGTGCTTGGCGCTTGCGGCTTGAGAAGCTTGCTGCGGGGGCGCATTCCCTGTCGCGGCACTTCGTGCTAGAACCCGAGGCCGTTCGCGTCCAGGGGGGGCACGGATCGACCACAAGCGAGGTTCGCGATGAGGACGGTATACGTGGTGGCCGGCGGGGTCAGCAAGTTTGCTAAGGCCCGGCCAGACAAGACGTTTCAGGCAATCGTGAAGGAGGCGTACGACTACTGCCTTCAGGATCTGGGCATCGACGCAAGGCAGGCCTTCGAGCTGATCGACGGCACGGTGGCGTCGTACTTCTCGGACCACTTCCAGCGGCAATTGATGAGCGGGATCATGGTCCAGGACTACCTGGGTCTGGTGCCCAAGCCGTCACATCGCGTGGAGGGAGGCGGCGCCACTGGCGGCCTGTCGTTCCAAGAGGCGTGGAAGAACATCGCCAGCGGCCACATGGACACCTGCTTGGTGTACGGCTTTGAGACGATGAGCCACGTCGAGACGTGGAAGGGCAACGAATTCATTGCGTTGGCATCCGACGTGTCGTTCGACTTTCCGGTCGGCGGCTTCTACTCGGGCTACTACGCGATGATGGTCGTGCGCCACATGAAGGAATTCGGCACGACGGTCGAGCAGCTGGCCAAGGTGTCGGTCAAGAACCACATCAACGCCCTGCACAACCCGTATGCCCAGAAGCGCAAGCGCCTGACGGTCGAGGACGTGCGCAACTCGCCCATGGTCGCCTGGCCTTTGACGCGCCTGGACATCTGCACGATGAGCGACGGCGCGGCCGCAGCGATTCTGGTGTCTGAGGACGGCTTGGCGAAGATGGAGAAGGCTGCGGGCCGTCGGCTGCCCAAGGTCAAGATCACCGGCATCGGCCGTGGCACCGACGCCATGCGCATGTCGGACCGCCCCCACCAGAGCTTTGACGCCTTCTACGCCGCCAACAGCCTCGACAACGAGCAGGACGCCGACAGCAAGGCGTACTACAAAGAGCTGTGGGGCAACGGGTTCCGCTATCCAGGCGTGCACTCGTTCCGCGCCGGTCGCATGGCGTCGAAGCAGGCGTACAAGCACGCCGGCATCCACGATCCCCTCAAGGAGATCGACTTCGTCGAGCTGCACGACGCCTATACCTCGTCAGAAATCCAGACCTACGAGGACATGGGCCTGTGCCGTTACGGCGAGGGCGGCACGTTCGCCGAGTCGGGCAAGGCGTTTCTGCCGGGCATCGACTACGGTCTCGACCTTCCCCACCAGCCCATCTGCCCGGTGAATCCGTCGGGTGGCCTGATCGCCTGCGGTCACCCCGTCGGCGCCACGGGCCTGATGCAGGCGGTGTTCGGGCTGTGGCAGCTGCAGAACACGTTCGGCAAGCACTTGGGAGACGACAAGCTCCAGGTCAAGGGTGCGCGTCGCGGCGTCGTTCACAGCCACGCCGGCACCGGCACCTACGTCACCGCCACGGTCATGGAGCGCGAACCCTAGTAGGGCCTCTCGTCGCTTCCCTTCACCGCAACGCTGCATCGACGTGCGAACGTCCCGTGAGGCAGAAATCCCATGGCTGACCACATCAAGACGCATCCCGAGGAGTCTCTGGAAGGCGCGGTTGTCTTCAACGTACCGATCCCCACCGACCTGGAAGCGCTGACGGGCATGGCGCCCATCGTCATCAAGTACCCGTATCACATCGACTACGTGCATTCCTACGGACAGGACTCACCGTTCTTCGCCGGTCTTGCGAACAAGAAGCTGCTGGGCACCAAGTGCCAGTCCTGCGGCCACACGTTCGCTACGCCTCGCATGTCCTGCATGCAGTGCGGTGGGGCGACCAAGTGGGTGGAGATTCCGCACGAGGGCAAGGTCCACACGTTCACCGTCTGCCACTTCGGCAGCGAGGCGTTCCTGCCCGAGTGTCCGTTCGTCCTTGCGCTCATCGAGTTCGAAGGGGTCGACACCCTGTTCCTGACGCGGCTGATGGGCGTGGACCCGCTGAAGCCGTCGATGGACTGGGTCGGGACCAAGGTCAAGGCGAAGTTCCGCCGCCTGTCGCAGCTCAAGCCGACAGACGTGTGGTTCGTACCCGTCGGTTCGTGACGTGCATCCCACCGCCTGGGCGCGCCATTGGGGGCGCGTCTGGGTCGTGGGCAGATCGGTTACGGTGTGTCGCGCGGGGGGCGTGGCCAGGCCGTTCGCGAGGGCCGAAGTCCTCGGGAGGCATCGGGCTTGAAGAAGGTCCTCATCGCGAACCGTGGCGAGATTGCCATCCGGGTTGCTCGTGCATGTCGGGTCCTTGGGCTGCGGTCGGTCGCTGTCTACTCGGAAGCCGACGCGATGGCGCGGCACGTGCGCAAGGCCGACGAGGCGGTGTGCATTGGCCCGCCCGAGCCCTCCAAGTCCTACCTGGACATTGACCGGGTCATGGATGCCGTGCGCAAGACGGGTGCCGACACCGTGCATCCCGGCTATGGCTTTCTCAGCGAGAACACGGACTTCGCTCGTGCCGTGATCGATGCTGGCCTGACGTGGGTGGGACCGCCTCCCGGCGTCATCGGCCCGCTGCAGTCCAAGACTGGGGCCAAGGCGCAGGCGGAAGCGATCGGGCTTGCGACCGTGCCCGGCGCGGTGCTGGACGACCCGGCGGACGAGGCGGTGTTGGCCGCGGCGGCAAGTCTGGGTTATCCGGTCATCGTCAAGCCTGAGGCAGGCGGCGGCGGCAAGGGCATGGTCCGCGTCGACCGGCCAGAAGACCTGCTGGCGGCAGTCGCGGCGGCGCGGCGGGTGGCCAAGGGCGCCTTCAAGAGCGACGGACTGTTCCTGGAGCGCCACGTCGGCCACGCGCGGCACATCGAAGTGCAAGTGCTGGGCGACCGCCACGGCCAGGTCACGCACGTCCACGACCGCGAGTGCAGCGTCCAGCGTCGCCACCAGAAGATCATCGAGGAGTCGCCCTGCACGGCCATCACACCAGCCGAGCGCGAGCAGATTTGCGACATGGCGTACAGGTTTGCGAGCCACGTCGGCTACGAGGGCGCGGGCACGGTCGAGTTTCTGTGGGACCCGCAGACCCGCAAGGCCTGCTTCCTCGAGATGAACACGCGCATCCAGGTCGAGCATCCGGTCACCGAAGTGGTGACAGGCATGGACCTTGTCGTCGCCCAGCTGAGGCTGGCGGCCGGCGAGCCCCTGTCGCGGGTGTGGCAGCCCAGCGAGCACCTGCCGCGTGGCCATGCGATCGAGGTGCGGCTGTATGCCGAGGACCCAGCGAACGGCTTCCTGCCCCAAACCGGCAAGCTGCAGCGGGTCATCTGGCCCGATGCGCCGTTTGTTCGTGTGGACGCGGGCTTCGAGACGGGCGACGTGGTGTCGATGCACACCGACCCGATGCTCGCCAAGATCATCGCGTGGGGCACCGACCGCAACGACGCGATCGCCCGGCTGCAGGGCGCACTGAGAGAGACCGTCGTCCACGGCGTGGTCTGCAACCTGCCGATTCTGGTCGATATCCTGCACCATCCTGACTTTGTCTCGGGCAACCTGCACACCACCTGGGTCGAAGAGGTCTATGGCATCGGCGGTCCTGCCTTGGGCGAGTCTCCCGATCTCGAGGCGCTGCTTGCCCTTGCGATGGCCGGTCCGTCCGGTCCGCCGCAGCGGGTCTCAGCGCGTGAGCCTGCCAGTCACCCGTACTCGAACGGCTTCGTCGACCCTTGGGCGTCCATCGCGGGCGTCGGGTTCGGCGTTGACGGATCGCGGTAGGCGGGGGAGGCGGCCATGACCATCTGGCTCGAGACCCCTGCGGGACACCGCGTCGAGGTGCTGACCACTCCGGGACCTGAGGGAACTCGGACGGTTGTCCGCGCCGGCGGCGGCGATGTGCTGGTGCGAGAAGTGATGCTGCGACAGGCCCCCAACGGCGACTGGATGGTCGAGTCGGGCGGCGTGACGCGCACGGTGCAGGTCACCGAAGACCGCGACGTCATCTGGTTGAGCGACCCCGGGGCCACCGACCCCCGCAGCGCCACCGTGGTGTTGCGCAAGGTCATGTCGCGACCGTCCGGCCCCCCGGCCGACCGTCACCTGTGTACGCCGATGACCGGCCGCGTGGTGTCGGTCGCCGTGAAGCCGGGAGAGCAGGTCCGTCGAGGTCAGGCGCTTGTGGTCGTCGAGGCGATGAAGATGGAGCACGTGGTGCGTGCGCCCTGGGACGGCACCGTCGAGCGTCTGGCCTGTCACGTGGGGCTGATCGTCGAGACCGGCGGTGAGTTGCTGGTGCTCGACCGCGCCCAAGCCAGCTAGATTCTCAGGAGAATCGAGCTAGTGCGACAGGGACAGCAGCGTCGCATACACGCCCAGCACGACCACACCCGTCCACACCAGTGCCGTCAGCGCGACCAGCGGCCAGCTGGCGCGCTCGTCGTCCCCTCCCGGCATGGCAGCGGGAGCCAGCGGCACGTCGGCAGGCGCAGTGCGGCTGCGGGCAGGTCGGGTCGTGCCCTCGATGTCGTTGGCGAGATGGTCCTCAGCCCGGGTCGCCACTTGCGAATTCGGCCGATTCGGGTCTGGCGTCACCGGTCGCGAGGCCCGCGCTTCCGCCAGCCGCCGGTCCATCTCCGCCGCCTCGAGCATCGACGTCGCCTCGTCCGACGGCGGCAGCGCCACCGCACCAGACGGTCGACGCTGGGGTCGGCTCGGGCTGGTTGGCTGCAGAAACGCGTCGTTTTCGCCCGTAGGCAGGCGATTACGCGGGGCAGCCACAGCGGCGGGTTGCGGCGTTTGTGGGCGCGGCGCCGTGGTGCGCGGTGCCGGATTCGCGGGCCGCGGCGTTGTCGACCGTGCTGGGGAGGCCACCTGCGGCAATCCCATCGCTGACGGTCTGGCGGGCCGGATGCTGGCGTTGGGGTCGGTGCGGGGCCGTAGCGTGGGCGGGTCGTCCGAGTCGTCCAGGTGGGGCACGGGCGGCGGCAGATTGGCGGGCAGCGGCGTGCGGGATGCCGATGGACGCGTGGGCGACCCCACCGGCCGCGTCGGGCGGGGCATGGCGGGGACCGGAGGCGGAAGGTCGGCGGGCTCGACCGGCAGAGGGGCGATTTGCGACCGCCAGCGGTCCTCGCTGCCCGGGATGCGCGTCGGCACCGGCGCGGGAGGTGGCCGCAGCTCCTCGACTTCGTACATCCTGCGCAGGTAGGCACCGAACTGCTCGCGGTCACACGTCAGGCCGAGATCGCGCGCGGTCGTCAGCAGCGCATCGCGCAGCGCGCGGCCGGTCTGGAAGCGATGCGCCGGGTGGGGCTGCAGGGCGCGGTCGACAATCGCCTGCAGCGGCGCCGGAATGCGGGTCCGCTTCTCGGCCGGCCACTCGTAGCGCCCGTGGGTCACGCGGTCGAACAGCAGGTTGGCATCCGGCTCGTCGTACATCGGCCGCGTGCACAGGGCTTCGTAGAGCACGATGCCGGCGCTGAACAGGTCGGACCGGTGGTCGATCGGGTGGCCCAGCGCCTGCTCGGGGCTCATGTAGTAGATCTTGCCCTTGACCGTGCCCGCCTGCGTGTTCCCGAAGCGATAGGCGGCCTTGGCGATGCCGAAGTCGGTCAGCTTGACCTCGCCGACCAGGCTCAACAGCACGTTCTGCGGGCTGACGTCGCGGTGCACGATGCCCAGCGAGGCGCCGTTGGCCCCCTTGCGGGCGTGGGCATAGTCCAGCGCCGCACACAGCTCAGCCACGACGTAGCACGCCATGCCCAGCGGCAGGTCGCCACCGACCTCGTGGTGCCGCTGCAGCACGCGGAACAGGTCCACGCCCTCTACGAACTCGAACGCGATGTAGTAGTCGCCGTCGATCTGCCCGACGTCGAGGATCTGCACGATGTTGGGGTGCGACAGCAGGCTGACGATCTTGGCCTCGTCCGTCAGCATCTCGACGAAGCGGCCGTCGTGCCCGTACTCCCGGAACATCCGCTTGATCGCTACGGATTTCTCGAAGCCGCCCAGGCCGGGCATCTGCGCGCGAAAGACTTCGGCCATGCCGCCCGACCCCACGCGTTCGCGCAGGACGTATCGGCCAAAGACTTGGGGAAGGCGCTCGTCGGCCATGGCACTGGAGTATAGAGGGAAGTCGGGCAGTGGCAACGTTCCGGGCAGTCGCGCCGCAGCGAGACTGTGCAACCCCCTCGTTCTTCTCGACGGCTACGCGAGCAGGGCCGGCCGCGCCGGAAACGGAGCCTCGAAGCCCGGGGCGGGGAAGGCGGCCATCAGGTCGTACACCTCGCCGGCCACCCGCCGCAGCACGGCCGGGTCCTCGCGTCCGCGGATCGCCTGGGCAATCCACCTGCCGACCGACGCCATCTCGGCCTGCTTCAAGCCGCGCGACGTCAGCGCAGGCGTCCCGATGCGCACGCCAGACGGGTCGAAGGGCGAGCGCGGGTCGAACGGGATGGTGTTCGCGTTCGCCTCGAGACCCGCAAGATCCATGGCGCTCGCGGCCTGCTTGCCGGTGGCGCCCAGCGGGGCAGCATTGAAGAGAATCAGGTGGTTGTCCGAGCCGCCGGTCACCAGCTCCAGTCCCTCATGCATCAGGGCCTCGGCCAGCGCGCGGCTGTTGGCGACGATCTGGTGGGCGTACGAGCGGAACTCGGGCGACGCGGCCTCGTGCAGCGCGACGGCGATGCCGGCCGTGGTGTGGTTGTGCGGGCCGCCTTGCAGGCCGGGAAACACTGCCTTGTCAATCACGTTGGCGTGCGCCGACTTGCACAGGATCATGCCGCCGCGAGGGCCGCGCAGGGTCTTGTGGGTGGTCGTGGTGACGGCGTCGGCATACGGGACCGGGCTGGGGTGCGCGCCGCCCGCGACCAGGCCGGCGATGTGGGCCATGTCGGCGACCAGCAATGCCCCGACCTCCTTGGCGATCTCGGCGAACCTGGCGAAATCGATGATGCGCGGGTACGCGGTGGCGCCGCAGACGATGACGGCCGGCCTGACCTCCCGCGCCTGCGTCAGGATCGCGTCGTAGTCCAGCAGGTGCGTCGTCGGGTCCACGCCGTACTGGAACGCCTGGAAGAAGCGGCTGGTCACCGACACCTTCCACCCGTGCGTCAGGTGACCGCCCGCGGGCAGGCCCAGGCCCAGGATCCGGTTGTTCTCTGCGGTCTTGGAGATCAGGCCGCAGTACACCGCCAGGTTCGCGGGCGAACCCGAGTAGGGCTGGACGTTGGCGTGCTCGGCGCCGAACACGGCCTTGGCGCGCGACACGGCCAGCTCCTCGATCTGGTCGATGATCTGCTGGCCCTCGTAGTACCGCTTGCGGGCATAGCCTTCGCTGTACTTGTTGGTCAGCACGGTGCCCGACGCCTGCAGCACGGCCAGCGAGGCGTAGTTCTCGGACGGAATCAGCTTGGCCGTGTAGAACTGGCGCGCTTCCTCCAACTGGACAAGGCGCTCGAGCTCGGGATCGACATGGGTCAGGGCGTTGCGGGTCTGCATGGGCTTCCTCTCCGGGGGGGCGTTCGAGGCCGCCACAGGTAGCAGGGTGGGCGCTTGCTGGCAAGGCGGGCAGGCGCCAGAACCCGACTCGGCCAGCAAGGTTGCCGGGTTGCAGCGACCGCCGTTGCGACTTGGCCGCGGGCCGTGACAGTCTGCCGACCTTCCCGCACCCGGAACCGCCGCAACCCCCTTGGTCACCGATGCAGCTTGTCGTGCAACCCAGCTTCGACCGGATCCCTGCCGAGGCGTGGGACGCGCTGGTGGGGGCCGATCACCCGTTTGTCGAGCACGCGTTCCTGCTGGGGCTGGAGCGCACGGGCTGCGTGGGCGGCAAGACCGGCTGGCAGCCTGCGCCGCTGCTGGTGGTGCCGGACGGCGTGGCGGTGGACCCGTTGCCGCCGGACGTCGAGCTGCTGGGCGCCGCGCCGGCGTATCTGAAGGCAGACTCGATGGGCGAGTTCATCTTCGACTTTGCGTGGGCGGACTTTCATCACCGCAACGGCCAGCGCTACTACCCCAAGGTGGTGGTCGCCGCCCCGTTTACGCCGGCCACGGGGCCTCGGCTGCTGCTGCGTCCCGGGCCGCACGCGGACGAGGTGGCGGCGCTGCTGGCGCAAGGGGTGTTGGCGCTGGCGACAGAGGTCAAGGCCAGCTCGGCGCACTGGCTGTACACGCCGGAGGATCAGGCCAACCTATTGGAACAACAAGGCTACTTTCGCCGCGCGACGATCCAGGCCTTGTGGCTGAACCCGGGCTATCGCGACTTCGAGGCCTTTCTGGCGACGCGGAAGGCCCGGATCCGCAAGCAGATCCGCCGCGAGCGCCGCGAGATCGCCGACTCTGGTTTCGACGTCCGCGTGTGGACGGGCCCCGAGATGCAGGACGCCGAGTGGCAGGCGATCGAGCACTTCTACCGCGAGAACATCGACCGCCACGGCAACGAAGCGTACCTGAACCCCGCGTTTTTCCAGTGGATCCGCCAGCATCTGGCCCATCGCGTGGTTTGCACGCTGGCACGTGGTCCCCACGGGTACGTCGCGGGGACGCTGAACTTTCAGAAGGGCGGGACGCTGTACGGCCGCTACTGGGGGTGCGTCGAACCTCGCCCGTTCCTGCATTTCGAGCTAGCCTTCTATCGCCTGATGGAGCACTGCATCGCGCACGGGATCGAGCGGTTCGAAGCGGGCGCGGGCGGCGAGCACAAGCTGCAGCGGGGCATGGAGGCGTCGGTCGTGCACAGCGCCCACTGGATCGCGCACCCGGAGCTGGCCCTCAGCATCGAACAGCACGTGCAGCGCGAGCGGGCTTCGGTAGCGGAAGAACTTGCAGCTCTGGACGGTACTTCCACCCGACGACACGACTAGTCAGGAGTTCCCTTGGACGACATTCGCATTGACCGCGCCACCGCGCATCGACTCGTTCACGAAGGCGCGCTGCTGGTCGACGTCCGGACGCCGGAGGAATTCGCCATGGGCGCGGTGCCCGACGCGATCAACGTGCCCGTGCAGGTGATTGCCGAGACGATTCAAGACCATGCGACCGAAGACCGAACGCTGGTACTGTACTGCGTCTCCGGCGCACGCAGTCACGTGGCGGCGATGATGTTGCGCAGCTTCGGCTATGCAAAGTCGTACAACTTGGGTGGCATGGACGATTGGTGACGCTCAGCGTCCGAGCACCACGATCACCCACACGTCGTACAGCGCGTGCGTCCACGCAGCGACCGCGAACCCGCGCGCGAGAAACAGCGCGGCGAACACCACACCGGCCACCGTGCGAAACACGAAGGCCGTCAGCGTGAACGGTTCGACGATGTGGTGGACGGCTGAGAACACGAGCGCGGTCGTCAACACCAGCGCAAACAGCCGCACGCTGGGTCGTCGCCAGTCCTTGCCGAGCCACAGCAGTCCGATGCCGCCGATGCCCAGCAGCCGGAACACGAATTCCTCGTGCAGACCCGCACCTGCGCTGACGACCAGCCCGGTGACCGGCCCCATCTCTCGCGTCGTCGACAGCGTCGTCCCCGCCGCCATCAGCCAGCCGACCAGGTCGTTGGTGATCGTGCCGCTGATCGATCCCACGATCACGGCGTAGATCGAACACTCGATCAGCAGCGGCAGAAAGTACTTGGTCTGAAAGCGGTTCTTGCTGGACAGCCAGGCCACCAGACCGACGTTCGCCACGATCAGCACGGCGTAGAAGGCCAGATAGCCCAGACCCGTCGCCGCCCCAAACAACGACAGCAGGGCGTGAAGTCCTTTCGAGAGAAAGTCGACCCCGTTGCGCGCCTGTGGCAGCAGCAGGACGCCCAGGCCGTAAAACACGAGCAGGGGCAGCGTCAAAGCTGCCGACTCGGTGGCGCCAGAGCTGTCGCGAAAGTAGGCACGGATGGGCCCTATCGGGCGGACGGCAGGTGCGGCAGGCATGCAGACTCGTCGCTAGGTGTGAATGATACGGCCCAGGGCCTTGTGCAGCAGATCGTCATATTCGGGCAGGAATTCGCCTTGTTCGCCGTCCAGCCGGAAGGAGGACACCCGTTCCAGATGGCCCTCGTGAACCTCGAGCACATTGAAGCGCGCCTTGGCGGCCCTGCCCACGCGCGACAAGGTCGACGACCCGCAGCCGATCACGGGAATGTCGGCGCCGATCTGATGGGCGGCTGCCTGGTCCAGCTTCCGCTCGACCTCGTCAGCGCGCGCAAGTGCCCTGACTGTCACGACAGGCGCGCGCCGACCCGGCAGGTGACCTTGGTGCGGGTGGTGCGTGTGACCATGCAGGACGACCGTTGCGTGGATGTCGTGCATCGCCTCGCCCAGCGCCTTGCGGTCGATCAACGAAGCGACGTATTCCGCAGCACCTACGCGGTGATGCAGGTTGTGGTGCACCAGAACGATCCGGACGCGCACCGTGGGCGGCTCGGCGGCAACCAGAGCGCGCAGGCGGTCCAGCTGGGCACGGCCGACGTGGCCAAACGCCAGAAGGGGCGGGGTCGGAATCGCGCTGGAAAGCCCGTAGATGCGCACGTGCGGCGCCGGAGCGCGGACGAACGGGTAGTGCAGCCGCCCCTTCGTCAGCGCTGAGCGCAGCGGATCGGTTTCGTCGACCAGGTAGTCCTGAAAGTAGCGCTCGAACCGGTGGTGGCGCAGCGCTCCCCGCGTGTACATGTCGTGGTTGCCGGGGATCATGGTGATGTAGTCAGGCGGGCCGATGCGCTCGACGACCTGACGCACTCGCGCGAATTCGGACTCGAGCGCCAGATTGGTCAGGTCGCCGGTCAGGATGACGTGGTCGATGTCCTCAGCCCGCAGGCGCTCGGCCAGCAGCTCGGCGACGTGCACGGGATGGGCATTGCGGCGCAGTCCCGCGAGGTTGACGGCACCCGTCGCGCGCTTGTTCAGGAATCGGCTCCAGTGGGTACCGTTCAACTCGAGCACATGCAGATCGCTGATGTGCGCGATTCGAAAGGGCCGCGGCGCTGGCCGTGCGTTTGCTTCAACAGCGGTCAAGAAGTGCCTCCAGAGCGGGGGGGAGCTGCAGGTTAGCCCTTTTCGGCGTGGTTCCTGCCATCCCTGATGCAAAACCCTCGTCCCTGTCGACGATTCCAACGCCCGACCGATGCCTCTCCGCACGCTTGCGAACCCCTGCATCTCCAGCTGGCGCTTGACAAGGGGGGAGTCTGGCACTACCTAGCCCCGCCTGCAACGACCCACAGGGCGGCAGGATTCGGAGGCACTCGCATGGCGCGTCGCGTCAAGAAGACCCGGAAAGAGGAACTCAGGGAACTCCAGGCCCCTGAGATCGTCGAGGTCAAGCTGTGGTCGCTGAGCGACTGGATGGAGAAGCACTGGCGGCCCGTGCTCGGCACCATTGCGGCCGTTTCGGTCGTGTGGGGCGGCATCGGCATCTACCAGATCGTCTCCGCCTCGTCCGAGCAGGGCACGGCTGAGGCCACGGCGCAGGTGTTTTCGCAGGCAGCGACCCCGGTCGTGGCGCCTTCGACCACGCCCGACCAGCCCCCACCCGCCGCAGACGGACCCACGTTTGCCACGGCCAAGGAGCGCGCCGAGGCGGTGCTCAAGGCCGCGCAGGGCATCGAGAGCCAGTCTCCCGAGATCCTCAAGCTGCTGGTGGCCGGGCAGAAAGCGACGCTGGGCGAGTGGAAGGCACAGCTAGACGCCGTTGACGCCATGCTGCCCAAGGTGCAGGGCGAACCGCTCGAGATCGCGCTGCGTGAGCAGCGTGCGACCGCGCTGGAGGCCTTGGACCGTCCCGCCGATGCCGCGGCCGAGTGGGCCAAGTACGGTGAGAAGGTGACGACCCCGTTTGGCAAGGCGCTGGCCAAGGTTCGTACGGGCGACCTGTACAACCCGACGCTGGGAGCCAAGACTGCCGACGCCGCCAAGGCCCGCGCTGCATACGAGCAGGCGGTTGCAGGTGCGCGCAAGGGCGACAAGGATCCGGCCCCCGGACCGCTCGCCTTCCTGGTGGCCGACGCCCGGCAGAAGCTCTCGCGCCTGTAAGCGCCCGTGCGCCGCGCAAGGAAAGGTCCAGACATGCACCCCCTTGTCCGCCGCGGTTCGCCGCTCGCCTTTGCCGTCTATCCCGTCTTGGCGATGACCGCGGCGCTCGTGGCTACACTCCCATCGCCTTCGGCCCAAGCCCAACCGCAGCCGTTTCAGGCACGTCAGCCGCTGTTCAGCGTTGGCTGGCGGATGCCGTTGGTGGACCCGCCCAGCGTCGACTGGAAGCCCAGAGAGCGTGCCGGCGTGGTCGTCTCGCCCAAGGGTGGCCTGCTGTTCGCAGGCTCGGCGACCGGGGTGTCCGCGCTGCAGACCGACGACGGCAAGCGGCTGTGGCACCACAAGACGACGGAGTCGGTCGAGTCTCGCCCAGCGCTGTGGAATGGCGTTGTGTACGCGGCGACCTTGAGCGGTGCCGTGTGGGCGCTGGACGCGAGGAACGGAGAGCCGGTGTGGGAAGCGCCGACCAAGCTGGACGCGGCGGTGCAGGCGCCGATCGCGGCAGACGACAAGCAGATCTACGTCGCGGTCGCCCCCAGTTCGCTGGTCGCGCTGGACCGCAAGACCGGCAAGCCCGCCTGGCGCTACAACGACGAAACGGTGCGGGAGTTCCTGATCACCGGGCAGTCGGGCGCTCTGGTGGTGGGACAGCAGCTCTGGTTCGGCACCGCCTCGGGCAAGCTGGTGGCGCTGTCGACCCGCGATGGTGGCGTGAACTGGCAGGTTTCTCTTGACCGCCCCGACCATGGTCCCTACGCCGACATCGACACGACTCCCGTTTACGTTCCGCGTCCGGAGGCCAAGGATCGGCCGGGCGACTGGGTGCTGGCGGCCAGCTACAACGGCGGGTTGTTCGCGGTCTCTGCCGTGGACGGCGCGGCGATCTGGCAGTACCCGGTCGAGGCGTTGGGCCAGCCGATCGTCGCCGGTGGGCTTGTGTATGCCGTTTCGTCGAATGGGGAATTGCACATTCTGGACCTGGCGACCGGCAAGCCGATGGTCACCCGCAAGCTCGACGGCGCTCCGTCGGGCACGCTGGCCGTTCTGTCTTCCGGGTTGCTGCTGGTGCCGGGTGAGTTGGGGCTCGACGCCGTTTCGCCGCGTACTGGGCAGGCTTCGGCGCGCGCCATGACCGAGACGGGCTTCTCTGCCGCGCCAACGGTTGTGGGAGACCGCGTGTTCGCCGTGTCGAACGGCGGTGTTCTGTACGCGCTCTCGCTGCGCTGACCCGCCCTTGCGCCTGCCCGCGGATTCGCCGAACCTGCCCCCTGCAACGCGTCCCACTCGCCGTCCCCCGGCCTGCGAGGTCTCGATGAAGACTCGTGTTTCTGCGGCCTTTGGTCTCCCTCTTGCGTGCACGGCGCTGCTGCTCTTTCTGGGCTGCGGCACCAAGACGACTTCGACCGGCACGCCCGCAGCAGATGTGACGCCGTCCGATGACCAGACGGCTGCCGACACCACCACAGACGACGCTGCGGACACTGCGACAAGCGAGATCTCTGCCACCGAGTGCGTCGCGCTGGGGCAGGGAGAGTGCGACGCCTCGTCGGAGTGCGGGTCTGGCAAGTACTGTGACCCGTGCACGCGCAAGTGCCTGACGGAACGCGGTTTGTGTGACCCTTGCGAGTTCGACGTGCAGTGCGAAAAGGCGGCGCTGGGGTCGATGTGCCTGACGTTCCTGACGGGAGGCTCGTACTGCGGCCGGGCTTGTCTGGGCCAGGCGGGCTGTCCGTTGGACCACGAGTGCAAGAAGGTCGCCCCGCAGGGAGAGATGCAGTGCGTGCCGAAGAGCGGCAGCTGCGCCCCCCAGTCCGGCGCGTGCAAGACCGACGGCGACTGCCCGTTTCAGACCATCTGCAACGCCGACTACGGCAAGTGCGTCCCCGGCTGCACGCAGGACGAGAACTGCGCGTCGCCCAACGTCTGCTCGCTGGGCCGCTGCGTGGCGCCCTGTGCCGAAGACGCCGACTGCAAGGTCCTTTCGGCCGACGCCGTGTGCAAGGACCTGCACTGCAAGATCGCCGGCGGCTGCCTGTCGTCGGTCGAGTGCGAGACGCCGGAGACCCACTGCAACCTGAAGGACCACAAGTGCGTGCCCGGCTGCGCGGTGGACGCCGACTGCAAGGACTTTGCGCTGGGCTGTGAGAACGGCAAGTGCGTCAAGAAGGGCTGCGACAAGAACTGGCAGTGCTCGTTCAGCCAGGTGTGCAACACCGTGACCCGGCAGTGTCAGGCCGCTGAGGGGCCCTTCTGCGCGGTCTGCAACCCTGACGACGAGAACGTGCCGGAGTGCGGCGGCAAGCCCAACGCCTGCTTCAAGATGTCCGACGCGGACGACAAAGAGATGGGCGCCTTTTGCGGCTTGGTGTGTGGCAACGACCCGGCGGGCGCGTGCCCTCAGGGCTGGGGTTGCATGGAGCTCAAGGACGACAAGGGCACCTCGCAGGGCAAGTACTGCCTGCGCCAGTGCTGGAGCAAGCCCGTCGGCGCCCCCTGACCAGACCCGCATGACACAGGGATGACGTTGCACCGTCAGGATCGGTACAATACCCGCCCCGTCCGCCGACCACGCAAGGCCGCGTGTCGCAGTGAACCGAAAGAGGAAGCATGACCGTCATGACGCACCGAGAGCGTTTTCTGGCCGCCCTGAACCACCAGCCGGTGGACCGCCCCCCTGTGTGGTTGATGCGTCAGGCCGGACGCTTTCTGCCCGAGTACCGAGAAGTCCGCAAAGGCCATAGCTTTCTCGACATGGTCCGCACGCCCGAGCTGGCGACCGAGGTGACGCTGCAGCCGCTGCGTCGGTTTGGCATCGACGCGGCGATTCTGTTCTCGGACATCCTCACGATTCCCGAGGCGTTCGGCATGCGCGTCGACTTCCCGGAGGGTGGTCCTGTGCTGTCCCCGCCGCTACGCACGGCCGAGGATGTGCGCCGCCTGCCACGTGCAGAAGTCCGTGAGTCGCTCCACTATGTCGGCGACGCTGTTCGCATGATCCACGGCGAGCTGGGGGGCAAGCACGCGCTGCTCGGTTTCTCCGGGGCACCTTGGACGCTCGCCTGCTACATGGTGGAAGGCAAGGGCTCGAAGTCCTACGACACGATCAAGGCGATGTTGTACTCGGCACCTGAAACGCTGACTGCGCTGCTGGACAAGCTGGCCGACGCCGTCATCGACTATCTGCTGATGCAGCTGGAGGCCGGCGCGGATGCCGTGCAGCTGTTCGACACATGGGCGGGCGAGCTGCGGGCGGCGGACTACGACAAGTACGTGCGGCCCTCGACCCTGCGGATCATTCAGGCGATTCAGGCCAAGGGCCACAAGATCATGGTGTTTGCGCGCCATCCGGGCCACCTGACCGAGAGCACCGTGCGGCTGGGTGCTGATGGTCTGGGCCTCGATTGGCGGGTGGACATGGCCCAGGTCCGCAAGGCCCTGCTGGGGCTGGGGCAGCGTCCGACGGTGCTGCAGGGCAATCTGGACCCGATTGAGCTGTTCGCCCCGCGTGAGCACATCGAGCGCCGCGTGCAGGAGATGTTCGCGGCGGCGGGTGGCGGCACCGGCTGGATCGCCAACCTGGGCCACGGGGTGGTGCCCCCGACGCCGATCGCCGGCGTGGAGGCTTTCGTCAATGCCGTCCAAGCGTTGCGCGTGGCACCGATGGCCGGAGGCGCGGGGCAATGACCCACCTGGAACCAGCTTCGCACGACGAATGCGTCGACCTTGCGGTCGTGGGCGGCGGCATGGCCGGCCTTGCGGCAGCTTGGGCGGCGCATCAGCGTGGCTGGCGGGTTCGGCTGCTCGAGGCCGGTCGAACTGTCGGCGGCAAGATCCGCACAGAGCGGCGCGACGGCTACCTGACCGAGTCAGGTCCCCACAGCTTCGCGGGACACGCCGCTGGCATCTGGCAGTTGATCGACGAGATCGGCCTGCAGGATCAGGTCGTGGCTGCCGAGCCGCCGCTTGACCGCTTTGTGTATCGCCACCGCCGTGCCCGTCGTCTGCCCCACGGGCCGGGGTCGCTGCTGAGCGGCGACTACATGAGTCTGGGCGGCAAGTTGCGGATGCTGGCCGAGCCGTTTGTTTTCGGCGACGCGCATGCGGACGACACCGTGATGAGCTTTGCCCAGCGCCGTCTGGGGCGAGAGGCGGCGCAGTACCTCATCACGCCGCTGGTCTCGGGTGTATTTGGCGGCGACCCCGAGTCCTTGGGGGCCCGCGATGCCTTTCCGCGGCTGTGGCAGTGGGAGCACCAGTCCGGCAGCGTGCTGATGGGCGCGCTGATGGGCTGGACGCTGCGACGTGAACCTGCCCCCGAAGGCGACGCGGACGGCTCTGGCACGCGCAGGGGCCTGTATTCATTCCGGGATGGCTTCGACACGCTGCCCAAGGGGCTGGCGGCCGCGCTACCCGCCGGGACGGTTCGCACGACGTCGATGGTGCAGGGCATCGAGAAGCAGAGCGACGGCACCTTCCTCGTTCGCTGCGCGGCGACGGCGGACGCGCGCGAGGTCGGCTTTGTGCGGGCGCGGCGGGTCATCGTCGCGGCTCCGGCGCGCATCGGTGCGTCGTTGCTGCGAGAAGTGCCGCGGGCGCAGGAACTGCTGGCCCACGTGCAGAACTGCCGCATCGCGCTGGTGCATCTGGGCGGTCCCAATCCGGACGGTCTGGCGCCGCGGGGCTCGGGGCTGCTGATCCCGCCGGGTGAAGGGCTGCGGACGTTGGGGATCCTGATGCCGTCCAGTCTGTTCCCCAACCGCGCGCCAGAAGGCCACTGGCTGCACACGGGCTTTGTTGGGGGCGCTTTGGATCCCGATGCGGTCGACCTGACCGACGACACGCTGATCTCTCTGGTCGAGCGCGCGCAGCAGCAGGCGTTTCCGCCGGGCAAGGAACAACGGCCACTCGAGACGACCTTTGCCACCGTCGTGCGCTGGCGCGAGGCGATTCCGCAGTACCGTGTCGGTCACCGTGACGCCATGGCAGAGGCCATCGAGGTCGTTGAGGCCACGCTGCCCGGCATGACGCTGGCCGGCAGCCACCTGCAGGGCATCAGCGTGAACGAAGCGGCGCTGTCGGGTCTGACGGCCGTGCAGCGACTGGCCCGCCTGGACGACGGGGATGCGCCCGACCGCAAGAGGGAGCCGTAGACGATGGCCGCTGGCCCCACCCGACCCGCCCACCCGCACCGCGCCGCTGCAGCGGAACCACCAGCCTTGCCGCTGGCGGTGATCGGCTGCGATTTCCGCGTTGCTTCGGCTACTTGGCGCAATCGGCTGTTGCTCTCGGCCGACGAGCGCGAGTCCCTGACCGGCGCCCTGCGTGCGTCGTGTGGCGCCGAGGGGCTGGTCGTGCTCGAGACCTGCAACCGCATCGAGTGGATTCTGGCGGCGCAGCAGCCCCAGTGGGCCGCCGAGGCGTTGCGTGCCCAGATGGTGGAGCGCTGGGTCGGCCTTGCCGGCGCTCCGTCGTCGCTGCCGATGCCCTACCTGTACACCGGCCGCAACGCCGTCCTGCATCTGCTACGGGTGGCGGTGGGCCTCGAGTCCTTTGTCGTCGGTGAGCGCGAGATCGCAGGGCAGCTGAACCGGGCGGTCGTCGCCGCGCGCGGCAGGGGGCAAGCGTCGCCGCTGCACAACGCGCTGCAGACCGCCGTCGGGCGCGTCGTCAAGAAAATCCAGCGGTTGCCGCACTGGCGCCATCCCGGTCGGGGCGTGCACGGGCTGGCCTACGATGCGATTCGCCAACACTGCCCGTCCACCGACGGCACGCGCCGCGAAGTTGCAGTGGTCGGCATGGGTGAGATCGGTCGCAAGACCGCGGGGTTGCTTGCGTCGGCCGGCGGCTACCGGGTGCGCCTGTTGAACCGGACGATTCCGCCAGCGAAGAAGGGCGAGTGGTTGCCGCTGACCGAGCACCTGACCGACATCGTGCGCACCGTGGACGCGGTGGTGGTGGCGACTGGCGCACAGTCGGCCATCGTGGACCTGTCGGGGCTGTCGGCGTATCGGCGCAAGCCGTTGGTGGTCGTGGATCTGGGAGCCCCTGCGCAAGTCCGCACGCCCCCTGGGGAACCCGTGCTGTATTTCGGGCTGGACGAGCTGCTGGCGACGCCTGCGGTGGCGCCTGAGCCGACGGAGCTGCAGGCCGTTCACGAGCTGGTCGAAGAGGGCGTGCGCGAGTTTCTGGTCGAGTGCAACAAGCGCGAACTGTCTGGGTTGCTGCGGGCCACCCACGACGCCTATGAGCGCGTATCGTATGAGCAATTGCCCGCCGCTCTGGAAGCCGAACTGGGCGACGCGCTGGACCCCGACCGCCGGCGCCGGCTGCACGGCGCGATGCGAGACCTGTTCCGCGACTACACGCGCGGACTGGTGCAGGAAATCGAAGCGATCGCCGAGTCGCGGTCGCGACATCCCAAGGCGGAGCGTTGACATGGAAGCCATCGCCGAAGCTGCCAAGGGCGACCTGATGCGTCGCGCCACCCGCGCGTCTCTGGCCGTCGCATTGTCCCTTGCGTGCTTCAAGCTGGGGGCCTGGTGGGTCACGGACTCCGTCAGCGTGCTCGCGAGTCTGGTCGATTCGCTGGTCGATCTGACGGCCTCGGGGTTGACGCTGTTTGCGGTCAAGGTCTCGCTGCAACCCGCCGACCACGAACATCGCTTTGGCCACGGCAAGTTCGAGCCCTTGGCCGGGTTGGGGCAGGCCGCCTTGGTCGGAGGATCGGCCGTCACGCTGCTGTACTCTGCCGTCCAGCGGTTGCGCGACCCGCAGCCGATCCAGGAGAGCTGGGCGGGTGTGGCCGTGATGGTCATCGCCAGTGTCGCCACGTTGTTCCTGGTCCGCTATCAGCGCCGCGTCATCGCCACCACCGGGTCGACCGCCGTCAGTGCGGACTCGCTGCACTACCAGACCGACCTGTTGATGAACGCCGCGGTCGTGGTGTCGCTGCTCGCCTCGACCTTTCTGGGCTGGACCCTCGTCGATCCGCTGTTCGGCCTGATGGTGGCGGTGCTGGTCGGGCGCAGCGCCTGGCAGATCGGTGCGCGGGCCGTACATCTGCTGATTGACTCGGAGTTTCCCGATCAGGAGCGCAAGGAAATCATTGCCCGAGCCATGGCGCACCCCGAGGTTCGCGGCGTGCACGACCTGCGCACCCGTTACTCAGGCCTGCAGTCGTTCATCCAGTTTCATCTGGAGCTGGATGGCGAGCTGACGCTGAGGACCGCGCACGACATCGGCGATGCCGTCGAGCTCGAGGTGCTGCAGCGCTATCCGGGGGCAGAGGTCATCATCCACCTCGACCCTGGCTTCGATGTGCGCAAGGAGTACGGGTTCGAGGTGCGCGGCTGACCGTGGTGAGCGCAAGCAGGTCGGCTCAGGCGGGGCGTGCCCGCAGATACTGCGGCGGCCAGTCGATGCGGTCGCCGAGCTCTTGCGCCGCGTGCAGAGGCCAGTGCGGGTCGCGCAGCAGCTCACGCCCCACCATCACGGCGTCGGCCTGACCCTTTGCAAGCACCTGTTCTGCCTGCGCGGCCTCGGTGATCAGGCCCACCGCACTTACCGGCAGCCCGGTGGCGCTGCGGATCGCTGCGGCGAACGGCACCTGGAAGCCCGGGGCCACCGGGACCACCGCGTCGGCGACCAACCCTCCCGTCGAGCAGTCGATCAGGTCGACCCCCAGCTCACCCAGTCGCCGGGCC
>CAJBNH010000105.1 GCA_903955385.1 uncultured Myxococcales bacterium
CGACGGCCGATGATGCGGTGGACGATGCCGCGGGTGCAGAGGATGTGTCCGCGGACGCCACGGAGACGGCCGACACCACGGTCTCCTCGCCGGCGCCGACCCAGCTTGCGGTGGTGGGTTCGGACTACCTGTCGGTGTCGATCTCCGCACTGGATCTGGAGAAACGCGTGGTCTCGGCCCCGGGCTTTCTCGACTCGGGTTCGGCCGTTACCCCGGGTGGCGCTGCGCTGAGCGGCGATGTCGTGGTGGCGCAGACGCCGACGCCGGACGGCCGTCTGGTGCTGATCGACCGCGGCACAGGTGTGCTCAGCTTCGTGGACGCGGTGACGCGCAAGGTCGGCGAGCAGCTGTCGGTGGCCACCGGCTTCTATGCCAACCCGCAAGATTTCCTGCAGGTTTCTTCCACACGTGCGGTGGTGTCGCGGATGTCTGCCAACGCCTCGCCCACGCCTACGCCGGACGATCTGGATGAGGGCGACGATCTGGTCCTGATCGACCTGAACCCGGCCAAGCTCGCCGCGCGGGTGGCCTTGGGACCCTACGCCTCGCTGCCGGGGACAGTTGCTGCGCCGGGACGGCTTGCCTTTGACGGCAAGCTCGTGTGGGTGCCGCTGGCCTCGATGAGCACCGACTTCCAGACGGCAGGCAAGGGCCGGGTGGTCGCCATCGATCCGCAGACGGGCAAGGTCGTCCACGTGGTCGAGGCCCCCGAGTCCAAGAACTGCGTGCAGGCCAGGCGGTTGGGCACGTCCACGAAGATCGCGGTGCTGTGTTCGGGCTTCTTCGGCGAGCCCGACGGCAAGCAGCACGCGTACTCGAACATTCTGGTCATCGACACCGCGGCCAGTCCTCCGGTCGCCGATGTCGAGGCCTCGGCCACCGTCCTGGCCATGGCGCCGTTCGGCAAGGATCTGGCGGCTTTGGACGAACGGTATCTGGTGACCACGACGACGGGCGATTTCGCAAAGGAAACCCCCGATACCCTGTGGCTGCTCGACATGGCGTCGTGGGGCGGATTTCCGCTGGCCAAGGCCGGCAAGCCGTTCGGGTTCAGCGGCCTGTTCGCCGACGGCGCCCGCCGCATCGTGTGGGCTGGCGAGGCGTCGCACGCCACCGGCGATCTCCGCGTGTTTGACGTGAAGGACGCTGAGCATCCGTACGAGCTGCCCGCCGTGACGTCGAACCCCGGCGGTCTGGCGGCCGTCGACCTGGGAGCGTTTGGATGGTGACGTCGAGGTCAAGCGCGTCCGGAAGGCTCGTACTCGCGGCGGTGGTCTGCCTGGTAGCGTGCTCACGCCCGACGGCCACACCGTCGCTTGCGCCTGCTGCTACAACCCACGCGCAAGTCGCTGCGACACCTGCGTCTTCTGCCGCCGTGACGTTGACGGACCACCAGGGCCGCACGATTCAGCTCGCCTCTCCCGCACGCCGCATCGTCTCGCTGTCGCCGGCCCTGACCGAGATCCTGTTTGCGGTGGGCTGCGGCGACGCTGTCGTCCTGCGCGACGGCTGGAGCGACTACCCGCCACAGGCCCGCGCCATCCCCGCCGCGCACGGGTTCGTGCCCAACGCCGAGGCGATTCTGGCCACCCATCCCGACCTCGTCCTGACCCACTTTCCACCCGCCGCACTGCGGACCGCGCTGGACGCCGCAAAGGTGCCGTACTTGGGCTACTCCCCCAAGGATCTTCAGCAAGTGCAAGAGACGCTGGGTGACGTGGCGCGGGCTTGCGGTCAACCTGAGGCCGGGCAGGTGCTCCAGCAGGCGTTTGCCCGTCAGCTCGAGGACATCCGGCGGCGAGTGGCGGGACTGCCCAGGCCGCGGGTGTTCTACGAAATGGACGCGGGGGACGGGGCACGGCCCTTCACGGTGTCGCGCGAGGCGTTCGGCCACGCGGTGCTGGAGGCCGCGGGTGGACAGAACCTGTTCGCCGACGCAGCGTTGCCGTGGTTCCAGGTCTCGACCGAGGCGGTGCTTGTGGGCGACCCCGACGCGATTCTGCTGGCCGACGCCGACGCCATCGAAGCACCACAGTCGCTCGCATCGGTGCGCGCCCGACCGGGATGGCAAGCGCTGCGTGCGGTGCGCCAGGGTCGCGTGCATCCGCTGCGGTCCGATTGGGTCAGCCGCCCAGGTCCGCGTCTGGTGCTGGGGGTCGAGCAGATCGCGCAAGCCCTGCACCCCGAAGCATTTCCATCAAGGGAGGCGAAGTGACCCTGCACGCGCCACGCCTGACGACCCGCACCGCGCTGATGCTCGCGTGGACGGGCGGACTTGCGCTCGCTCTGTTCTCGATTCTGGGCGCGCTTGCGGTCGGGCCCTCGGCGCAGGGACCGCTGCAGCTGGCAGCCGACGCCCTTGGCCCGGACGGTCCGACGGCGACCTTGGCGCGAGCGATCCTGTGGGATGTGCGCTGGCCCAGGGTGCTGGGATCGTTTCTGGTGGGCTCGACCCTGTCGCTGTCCGGCGTGCTGCTGCAGGCCGCCACGCGCAACCCGATTGCGGACCCCTATCTGGTCGGCACGAGCTCGGGCGCGACGCTGGCGGCGGTGCTGGCGGCGCCGCTGGGCCTGACGGTGGGCGCGTGGGTCGGCGCGGACCCGCAGAGGATCCTGCCGTTTCTGCAGCCGGCCGCCGCTCTGATCGGCGCGCTGCTGGCCGTGTCGCTGACGTTCGCCATCGCCCGCGCGGGCGGTCCGCTGCGGCCAGAGCGGGTGCTGTTGGCGGGCCTTGTCCTGACCGCATTCGGCGGCGCGGCGACGTCGTTCGCGCTGTACCGCTTGAGCGACGTGCGGTTGCGTGCGGCCACGTCCTGGTTGATGGGCGGCGTCTCGGTGCCGTCGCTGTGGGCGCTGGTGCCGGGCGCGGTCGTGCTGGTCGTCGCGACCGGTTTCGCGGTGGCACAGGCGCCGCGGCTCAACGCACTGGCCTTGGGTGCCGACGCGGCGCAGGGCGTGGGTGTGGACGAGCGACGGTTGGGCCGCAGCGCCGTGTGGTGGTCCAGCGCGCTTGCCGCGGTCGCCGTGTCGCTGGCGGGCATCATCGGTTTCGTGGGGCTGCTGGTTCCGCATGGGCTGCGGGCAGTTCTGGGTCGCGACCACCGCGCCCTTGTGCCCGCCGCGGTGCTGGCGGGCGGTGCTTTTCTGGCGTGGATGGACGCCCTGGCGCGCGTGGTCGTGTCGCCCGCCGAGCTGCCGGTGGGCATCCTGACGGCCCTTGCGGGTGCTCCGGTGCTGGTTGCGCTGCTTGGCTTGGGCCCGAAGCGGCGGCACAAACCGGCCGTGAACGCCCCTTGCGCGCCCGTCGTTGCCGGCTTTGCGGCCGGACCTGCCCTGGACCTTGCCGCCGCCCCCTCGCCGCGACCGGCGCTGTCTTGCCGGGCGCTGACGCTGCAGCACCCAGACACCCCGCAACCCGCTGTCTCTTCGATGGATCTGTCCTGGCCTCTCGGTCGACTGGTCGCCGTCGTCGGCCCCAACGGCGCGGGAAAAACGACGCTGCTGCGCGCATTGGCAGGCCTGATGCCGACGTCCTCGGGCGCGATCTTCGACGACGACCGCGTTCGCCGCGGCCGCCCCGACGCCCGCCGCATCGCGTTCCTGCCCCAGCAGGCCACCACGGAACCCGGCATTCGTACGAAAGATCTGGTCGCTCTGGGCCGCACGGCCCACCTGCAAGGCAATCTGGCGCTGCGGCTGTGGGGACGTCTGGACGCGCGCGACCGCAAGGCCGTCGACGGCGCGCTGCACCGCATGGACCTGGCAGAGCTTCGGCACGCCTCCATCGAGACATTGTCCGGCGGGCAACGGCAGCGCGCCTTCCTATCCATGGTGCTGGCGCAGGAGGCTCCGGTGCTGCTGCTGGACGAGCCGACCGCCTCGCTGGACCTGCCACAGGCCGACCGTCTGCTGCGTCAGTTGGGCGATCTGGCCCACCGCGACGAAGCGCTGGTGGTGCTGGCGATCCACGACCTGCGACTGGCGCTGGCCCATGCTGACGAGGTCTGGGTGTTGGCTGAGGGGCGGTTGGTGGGCCACGGCGGTGCGCGGGACGAACAGGTGAACGCAGCGCTGGCCCATGCCTTCGGTCCCGAGGTCCGCGAGCTGCTGGCCAGGCGGTGACCGCGGCCACGTAGGCGAACCCGCAACGGATCGTCATCCCGTCTGGCGCGAAACCAGGCGTGATGCTATCGTCCGGCTGGGCGTTTTGCCCCCGTTTCGCGTCGGAGCCCCGTCCATGATCCAGCCCGCCCGCCTGCTTGTGGTCAGCCTGGTGCTGCTTCCCCTGCTCGCGACCTGCAACACCTATCCCGTTCACAGCCTGCTCGACAATTTCGAGGTGCGGGTCACCAGCAAGCTGTCGCACAAGGAGGCGGTGAAGCTCGACTTCCTATGGGTGATCGACCACTCGTCGTCGATGTGTCAGGAGCAGCGCGAGCTCGCCAAGGGTTTCGACAAGTTCATCACCAACCTGCAGGCCTTGGGCACGATCGACGCGCAGATGGCCGTCGTCACGGTGCAGCAGATCTCCGACTTGGGTGGCACGACCGTCGAGACCAATCAGGTCAAGCAGGTCGGCCAGTTCATGCACTCCGCCGCGACCGCATTTCCGCCCAACTGCATGGAGCGCGTCCGCCTGCCCTGCTTGACCGACCTGCAGTGCACCAAGGCCGTGGTCGAGTACCAGTTCACCTCGGTCGGTCCGTCGTCCATGTGCCCGGTCGGCGGCACCGGGACCTACGAGAATCCCGTGGGCGGCAACACGAAGTGGAAGTGCGACAAGCCGGGCACGGACCAGCTGCTGACCAACCTGAACTGCTCGATCAACTCCTACTGCGAAAAACGCTGCACAAGCGACAAGGAATGTCAGGAACTGTACGAATCCAACGTGCCCCTCAACGAGCGACGGTCGGTCTGCTACATCCCCGGCGGCACCACACCTGAGAACGCCGGCTGCATGTTCCCGCCCGACACCAAGACCTGCCCGACGTCTGACAAGCTGCCGCCGGTGCTGAAGTCCCACCCGCTGGACGCCAAGGGCAACCCGACCAACAAGCCCACGCTGGACCTGTTCAAGTGCATCGCCACGGTGGGCGCCGGCACCAGCACCGAGTCGAAGTTCGAGGGTGGCTTCCGCTCAGCCTGGTACGCACTCGACCCGAACGGCATCAACTGCATCAAGGACAAGACAGGCAAGATCGACCCGACCAAGTGCCAGTACAAGCAATTGGTGCGCGACGACGCCTACTTGGTCATCGTGTTCGTCAGCGACGACGACGACTGTTCGGTCAATCTGGACATCTCGCTGTCGAATCTGAACGCCGAGGAGAAGAAGGTCATCGTGGGCGATCCCAAGACCGGCAAGGCGGGCATTCTGCCCTCTGAAGTCCAGGACCGCTGCCAGTCGCTGGGCGATGCGGTGGCCGGCAACAAGGGCCTGAACGAGGGCAGCTGCGAGATCCGCAAGGTGTCGAACCCGAGTCTGGTGTGCCTGTCCGACTGCGTGAAGTTCAAGGTCGGCTCGGACGACTACACCAAGTGCGTAGCGTCCGCGGACAAGGGCATCCTCGAGAGCATCAAGTTCGACACCCGCTTCGCAACGGTCAACGATTTCGTCAATCGATTCAGATCATTGAAGTCGGACCCCAGCCGCGTCATGGTGGCGGCCATCACCGGCGACACGTTGTACGACTCTGGAGCCAGCGCCTTGGCGACCGATTTCCAGCGGCGCATCGACGTATCGCAGTACTACCGTTCGGTGCTGAAGAACACCGCCCCCAAGCAGGTGCCGTATGTGTGCCAAGGCGCGCGGGGCGAGTCGGGCTACGGCTCGCGGTACATCGCGCTGACCAAGGCCTTCGGCGAGAACGGCATCTTCTACAACATCTGCGAGGGAGAGGACTTTGGCCCCGCGCTGACAGAGGTCGCCAACCTGATCCTCGGCCGCGTGATCAAGGTCTGCCTGCCGCACCCGCCCAACTGGGAAGACGGCAAGCCGCTGGTCAAGGTCCTGCGCAAGCGCGGCGGGAAGACCAAGCAGATGGAGTACGTCCAGCACGCGGAGTCGACCAAGCCCGACAGCTTCTACCTCAAGGCCGCCCCCGACTGCCGCACCAGCGACAGCGGAACCCTGCCCGGCGAGTCGCAGGCCTGCAAGTCGACGCGTGACTGTGCGGCCGGTCTGGTGTGCAACGAGAAACTCTGCAAGCAATACGCAGAGGCGATCTTCTTCTCGGCCGTACCTGAGCCGACCGACGAGATCGAGGTCAACTACGCCGCCGACGTCGGTCTGTAGTCTCTCGACCTCTCCCCCGCAATCGCGTGTGGCGTAGCCCGGTCTGCATCTGGTAACCTATTGGTCGCCCGGCGCGAGGCTGTTTTTGCGTAGACGCAAGCCTTCGAACCGTCGCTTGATTCGATGGCGGCTGCCTGACCGCGCCGCCCCTCAACCCGACGCCCGCCCCCGCAGAGGCGAACGGGAGGATGACATGTCTACCTTGCGTCTTCGACTCGGACTCGTCTTGCTTGCTGTTGCCGCCCTTGCCTCGGCTTGCGGCGACGGCGCCACCTTGCAGGGTCCCGAGTACGGCAACCCCGGCGACACCGCGTCGGACGCTCAGGACGTGCATCTCGACACCACCGACATCGTAGACCCCGACATCCCGCCACCGTACTGCGGTGACGGTGTATGCATGGCCAACGAGGACTGCGGCTCGTGCGCGACGGACTGCGGTGCCTGCCCCGCGCCGTGCGGCAACGGCAAGTGCGAGACCACCGAGTCGTGTACGGACTGCCCACAGGACTGCGGGGCGTGCGGCGACACCAAGGGTTGCCAGCCTACCGGCCAAGCGGGTTGCCAGGGCTGCAGCTGTCAGGACTGCGTGTGCAACGTCGACCCGTCGTGCTGTTCGTCGGCGTGGGATGCGGTATGCGCGGAATTGTGCGGCAAGTGTGGTGCGCCGTGTCAGTCCGCCTGCGGCGACGGCAAGTGCGCGCCCCAAGCGGGCGAGAGCTGCACCAGCTGCGCGGACGACTGCGGCGCGTGCCCGTCGGTCTGTGGCGATGGCGTCTGCGACCCCGCTGCGGGCGAGACCTGCAGCACCTGCGCTGCCGACTGCGGTGCGTGCAAGACCTGCGGCGATGGCGTGTGTTCTGCGTCGACAGGTGAAGACTGCACGACCTGCAAGGAAGACTGCGGCGCGTGCCAGGCGTGCGGCGATGGCACCTGTCAGCCCCAAGCCGGCGAGAACTGTACGTATTGCCCCGCCGACTGCGGCGAGTGCTCGGCCGTTTGCGGCGACATGAAGTGCGAGCCCGGCAAGAAGGAAACGTGCCTGAGCTGTGCCAAGGATTGCGGCGCGTGCCAGAAGTGTGGCGACGGCGTGTGCGAACCCAGCTCTGCAGAGACCTGCGCCGTATGTCCCTTGGACTGCGGCAAGTGCCCGTCGTGCGGCAACGGAACCTGCGAGCCCGCGCAGGGCGAGACCTGCAACACCTGCGTCAACGACTGCGGCACGTGTCCCAAGCCCTACTGCGGCGACGGGGTCTGTCTGGCGTCCGCAGGTGAGAACTGCTCGAGTTGCAAGAAGGACTGCGGCACTTGCCCGTCTGACTGCGGTAACGGCATCTGCGAGCTGTCGAAAGCCGAAAACTGCCAGACCTGCGGGACCGACTGCGGCCCCTGTCCCCCCGCATGTGGCAACGGCGTATGCGAGGCGGCGCTGGGCGAGCAATGCACAACCTGCCCCAACGACTGCGGAAAGTGCCCACCGAATTGCGGCAACGGCATGTGCGACGTGTTCGCTGGCGAGACGTGCCTGACCTGCTCGGTCGACTGCGGCCAGTGCCCCAACTTCTGCGGCAACAAGCAGTGCGAAATCGGCTTTGGCGAGACCTGCAGCTCGTGCGCGCTCGACTGCGGCGTCTGCCCTCCGACCTGCGGCGACGGTCAGTGCAGCGACGGCGAGTCCTGCGGAACCTGTCCCAACGACTGCGGTTCCTGCCCTGCCGGATCCTGCAAGGGCAAGTGCGGCGGGTCGGACCTGAACTGCTACTGCGACGACGTCTGCACCCAATACGGCGACTGCTGCCCCGACTACCAACAGTGGTGCCAGCAACCCGTCAAGTGCGGCGACGGCGTCTGCACGGCCGGCAAGGAAAGCTGCGCAACCTGCCCCATGGACTGCGGGATCTGCCCCACCGTGTGCGGCGACGGCGTCTGCACGGCGAACGCAGAGAGTTGTTCGACCTGTCCGATGGACTGCGGTCCCTGTCAGCCCACCTGCGGCGACGGCATCTGCGTGGCAGGGCTGGAGAACTGCTCGAGCTGCCCGACCGACTGCGGCAGCTGCCCGCCCAAGTGCGGCGACAAGGTGTGCGAGCCGGCCAAGGGCGAGACGTGCTCAACCTGCCAGCCTGACTGCGGCATTTGCCCGACACCTTGCGGTGACGGCGTTTGCACCGCGGGCAAGGAGAGCTGCTCGACGTGTCCAAAGGACTGCGGCTCCTGCCCGACCACCTGCGGCGACGGCGTCTGCACAGCAGGCAAGGAGAGCTGCTCGACCTGCGCGAAGGACTGCGGCACGTGCCCGACGGCGTGCGGCGACGGCGTCTGCTCCGCGGGCAAAGAAACCTGTTTGACCTGTTCCCAAGACTGCGGAATCTGCAAGCCCGTATGCGGCGACGGCATCTGCGAGACGCCCAAGGGTGAGACCTGCAAGACCTGCCAAAATGACTGCGGTGCGTGCGCGACTGGGTGCGAGGCGACCGGCAAGCAGGGCTGCGACGGGTGTTCTTGCGAGCAGTGCGTCTGCTCGACGGACGACTACTGCTGCTCGACGGCGTGGGACGACATCTGCGTCGGCGAGTGCAAGAACCAGTGCGGCGGCAAGTGCCCGACCGCGTGCGGCGACGGCCAGTGCGACGCGGGTGAGAGCTGCTCCAGCTGCGCCCAGGACTGCGGTGCGTGCCAGCCGGTGTGCGGTAACGGCGCCTGCGACGCTGCTTTGGGCGAGAGTTGCACCACCTGCGCCAACGACTGCGGCGTTTGTCCGCCCGTGTGCGGCAACGGCAATTGCGAGGCCAAGGAAGACTGCAAGACCTGCAACAAGGACTGCGGCGTCTGCCCGCCCGTGTGCGGTGACGGCACCTGCGACTCACCCCACGGCGAGGACTGCGCCAACTGCAAGATCGACTGCGCTGGGGTCATGTTTTGCCCGCCGACCTGCGGCAACGGCAAGTGCGAGGCCGGTGAGAACTGCAAGGACTGCGCGACCGATTGCGGTCCGTGCTTCCCCGTGTGCGGCGACGGCCAGTGCGAAGCGTCCAGCTATGACCCCAACCTCAGCGAGACCTGCAAGAACTGCTCGAAGGACTGCGGCACCTGCGGCCCCGTTTGCGGCGACGGCATCTGCGCGGACTCCCAAGGCGAGACCTGCACCAACTGCAACATGGACTGCGGCGAGTGCCCGCCCAACGACGGCTGCACCATCACGCCCAACCCCGGCTGCGGCGGCTGCGGCTGTGAAGCCTGCGTCTGTGAACAGGATCCGTTCTGCTGCCAGGCCGGCTGGGACGCCCCTTGCGTCGACTTGTGCCAGACCAAGCTGTGCGGCGGCTGCGGGGGAACCTGCATTCCCCAGTGCGCGCCCAACACTTGCGGTTCCGACGGTTGCGGCGGCCAGTGCCAGTGCGACGCCGCCAGCGTGTGCAGCGCGAACGGCGTGTGCGTCCCTGCTCCGTGCAAGTCGGACTTCCAGTGCGCTGACAACGACAAGTGCACCGTCGACTATTGTGCGTCGGGCACCTGCTTCCACCAGCCGTCGACCTCGCCCGAGTGCTGCCCGGACCAGGACGGCGACACCAAGTGCGACAACGTGGACAACTGCGTCACCACGGTCAACCCGGACCAGCTGAACACGGACGGCGACAAGCAGGGCGACGCGTGCGACCTGGACGACGACAACGACGGGGTCCCCGACAAGGCGGACAACTGCCCGTTGATCGTCAACCCGGATCAGAAGGACTCGAACGGTAACGGCATGGGCGACGCCTGCGACGCGAGCAAGTTGCCGTGGACCGAGCTGTTCGACCAGTACCTGAAGACCTTTGCGGAGGGCGGCTGGTCGGGGCAAGCGGCGCCCGGCTTCAGCCCCGCCAACTGGCAGCTGATCCAGAACAACAAGAGCAACAAGCTCGCTCAGTTGAGTGCGTCGGCGCAGCTGCCCAACTTCGTATCGGTCAGCGCCTTCCTGACCAGCCCCGTCATCGAGACCGGCGCCGATCAGGCCGCCACGCTGAAGTTTGCGTTGACCTATGCGAACAACGGAGCGCCCTTCCCGCTCCCCAGCAATTCGACGCTCTCGGTGCGGCTGTCAGGCGATGGCGGCTCGACCTGGAACGAGGTCCAACTGCTCAACGTCACCACCGGCACGCAGAACGTCGCGATCAAGGTGCCGCTCGGAGGCAAGGGGGCGATCCAGCTCGGGTTCCAGCTGACCTCCACCGCGATGATCGGCACGCCGACGTGGCAGATCGACAACCTGACGCTTGGGTATTAGCCTCCGCGCGCGATGCGCTGCCGTCCCCTCCTTCACGCCCTGCCCTTGCTGCTTGCCGCCTGCGCCCAAAGCCCGCAGCTGGTGCGTTGGGAAGCTGAGTTTTACGCCACCGAACACCTGTACTTGGACGGTGGGCAGACCGAAGCTGCCGCCCGCTATGCGGAATTGCGTCACACGGCCACCGACCCACGCGACGCCGACGACGCGGCGCTGATGGCCTGCGAGACCCCTTCTCGACACGGGCAGTTCCTGCAAGCCGCTGTCTGCTACGACGCACTGGCCATCGACGCCGAAACGCGGGCCACGCGAGCGCGAGCTCTGCTGCACGCGGCTGAGCTGCGGCTGGACGAGCTCGGCCGGACGCCCGACGCCGTGCGGATGCTGGAGACGCTGGTCACGCGCGCCCCAGAAGAGGCCGCCTCGGCCAGAGCGGTGGACGTTCTGGTTCGCTACGCCCGGCGCGGGCCAGTTCAACGCGACGAGATGATTCAGCGTTTCAGGGAGTTGGAGGTGGCCGCCCCTGACTCCGATCTGGCCGACAACCTGCTGCTGCGCGCCGCCGAGCTGATGGCCGAGACGGACCGTCCACGGGCCCGCGAGTCTGCCCTGGCGTTGCTGCAACGCCTGCAGGACCGCCATGGACAGGACCCGACCGCCATGGACGCCCTGATGTTGCAAGCGCGGCTGCAGCGGGCGCTGGCGAGGCCACGCAACGAGACCCGGACGTTGGAACAGGTGGTGGCAACCTGGGAGACCAGCCTGGTCTTCGGCACCTATACGACGACGGCGCATCTGGACGCCACGCGGCGACTGGTCGAGCTGTATCGCTATGAACTCAAGGATCTGGAGCGGGCCGAGCGGCACATGCGCGAGCTGCCGAAGATGATGATGCACGCCACGGAGCTGCCGGCCCTGCTGGTCACGCTGGCAGAGATTCAGGAGGAGCGAGGCCACCTTGGCGACGCGCTGAGCACCTATCGCGAGGTCCTCAGCGTCGTTGAAGCGCGTCGCCGCGAGGAAGTCGCCAACGACCGCCGCATCTGCTCTGAGGAACCCGACCCCACCGCGCGGGACCGCTGCTTTGCCGACATCGCGACCCTGACGCCCATCGAGCCCCGCGAGACTGCCGTCGCCCGCCAAGCCATCGCCCGCCTGCAACACAGCGAGGCGCCGCGATGAGCCAAGAGGTCGTGCTGCGCGTCAAGGGTCTGGGCAAGCGCTTCGAAGGCGTCTGCGTGCTGGACGGTATCGACTTCGAGCTGCGTGCGGGAGAGATCGTCGGGTTGATCGGACCCGGCGGCTGCGGCAAGTCCGTCTTCGTCAAGCTGTGTTGTGGGCTGCTGACGCCAGACCGTGGCGAGATCGAGGTCTTGGGCCAGAGCTTGCGGCAGTTGGCCGAGAAGGACCGGCAGAAGCTGCGCACCCGAATCGGACTTTCCTTCCAAAATTACGCGCTGTTCGACTTCATGACCGTGGGCGAGAACGTCGCCTTTCCGCTGGCGCAGGACGGAGCGGTGGCGGCGCCCGAGATCGCCAACAGGGTACAGCAGCGCCTCAACGAGGTCGGTCTGCCGCTGGTCGCCGGCCTGATGCCGAACGAGCTGTCGGGCGGCATGCGCAAACGCGTCGGACTGGCGCGGGCGACCATCGCGAACGCCGAGCTTGTGTTCTACGACGACCCCACGGCGGGTCTGGACCCCGTGACCTCGTCGAAGATCTTCAACCTGATTCGGGACCTGCAGATCGCGCATCGGTCGTCGTCGATCATCGTCAGCCACGACGTCGACCGGATGCGTGCGGTGTGCGACCGCTACGTGCTGCTGTACGACTGTCAGGTTCGCTTCTCGGGAACCGCGGACGACGCCCTGCTCAGCAGCGACCCGATTGTCCACGAGTTCTTCCAGCGCGATGTCGGCGTCGACCTCTCGTTCCGTCACGACGGAGGCCCGGCATGATCCGTCGCGGCCTCGCCCTGTTGGGCAGCAACTTCCTGCAGGCGTCCGAGATTCTGGGCGGCGTGCTGCTGACGCTCTGGCGCATCCTGCGGGCGATGGTGCCGCCGCGGTTCGACGGGCCTGAAACGTGGATGAATTTCTACAAGGTCGGCGTCAAGAGCTATCCCATCGTCATCCTGACGGCACTGTTCACCGGCGCCATCATGGTGATCCAGACAGGGGCGTATGTGCGGCAGACGGGCGCGACGGGGCTGCTGGGCTGGGGTGCAGGCTATGCGGTGCTGGCGGAGATCGGCCCCGTGCTGATTGGCCTGATGTTCTCGGGGCGGGTGGGCGCCAACAACACGGCTGAGCTCGGCACCATGAAGGTCACTGAGCAGATCGACGCGTTGCGGGCGCTCGCCATCGATCCGATGCACCACCTGGTCGTGCCTCGCTTTCTCGCGATGGTGGTGATGCTGGTGCTGCTGACGGCGCTGGGCGACCTGTTCGCACTGATCGGAGGCGCGCTGACCAGCGAGCTGCTGCTCGACGTCGACTACCGTGTCTTCTTCCGCGGCGTGTTCGAGAGTCAGCTGTTGGGCGAGTACTACACCGGACTGGCCAAGGCCGCGTGCTTCGGCGGCTCGATCAGTGTCGTGTCCTGCTACTACGGCCTGTCGGTGGAAGGGGGCGCGACCGGTGTGGGACGAGCCGTCAACGGCAGCGTGGTCACCAGCGCGATCGGCATCTTCGTGTTCGACTACTTGATCACGTATCTGGTCAACACCCGTATTACCGGTTGATATTCATCCAGTAATGATATGTCAACTCCACAGGGAGACGGCGCCGACTCAGGTCGCCGACGCTACTCCTGCGCTGCCGGGGTCCGCAGCGACGCACCCGCCGCATCAAACTGCGCGGTGATGGCGGCGTGGTCGATGTCCGCGATGCCAAAGCGGTGCTGGTTCAGGTCCCACCAGCGCTTCCACGCGCGCACGCGACGCACGGGCGTGAGGTCCATCTCTCCCGGCCCCCCCAAGCGCGTGCGAAGCAAGGCCTCGGCATTGGCAGCCAGCGTCGGGTCGCGGTTGCCGACCAGCGCGATCAGCTCAGGGGACGACAGGCCCTGCGGCAAGCCGCGCGCGACAAAGCCCTCGGCGAGCCAGTCTTCACGGTCCTGCCCCTCGGCCTGCCAGCGCCACGTCAACGCGTCGGATGTGCTGGCAAACCGTCGGTTCGCCAAGTGCTCCAGGGTCCGCAGCGCGGCCCGCCGGGTCGTCACGTCAGGGTCGTTCAACACCAGCAGAACCGGAGCCACCGTCGACTCGAGCAGCCACGGCCGCACGGCGCGCACGACCACTTGCCGCAGGACCGACCGCTGCTGGACGTCCAGCCGCCCCGAGAACCCGCCCGCGTCGTCCCGCAACAGCGCGTAGAGGTCGCTCGCGTTCGCCGGCCGCGCCAGACGAATCGCCGCCGCCAACAGCTCTTGGGTGACGGCACCATCGGGCTCACGCCTGGCGGCCGCCATCAGCGGCGCAAACGCCTCAGCACGGCGGAAGCGGGCGAGCCCGTCCAAGGCGGTCCAGCGCAGCTCCGGCACGCCACTCGATGCGGCCCAGACCAGCGCATCGACCACCCGCTGGTCGCGCTGAAAGACGGCCAGACGGCGGACGGCCTCGACGCGGCGGTGCAAGTCGGGCTCTCCCAATTCTGCCATCAAATCGCTGACGTGCCGCTTGAGCTCGGGCTCGAACGTCGTCACCCACGACCACCGAGGGCCCTCGTCGATGCAGCCCGCCAACCGGTCGTCGCGGTTGCAATACAGGCGGATGTGCAGGTGGTCGTCGTGGCGTCCAGAGTACGCCGGCTCGCTGAGGACCAGAGACGCACGCTCTACCAGCCACTCCGGCTCGCCCTGAGCGCGCGCATGGCTGAGCAGAAGCTGCCGCAGCGGCACGGCGATAAACAGATGCTGCACTTGGACTTGCGAGTCGACCAACAGCGCCCGCACCGCGTTCCAGTTGCGCGAGATGTCGAAGCTCACCGGCTTGTGGCGGACCTTGCCCTGCCCCAGTCCGTCCAAGGCGACATAGCCATCGGGCATCGTCGGCTCGCCATCGGCATTGAGCAGGTAGAACGCGAAGTCGGCGTCGCGCCCTGAGGCGTGCGAGTGGCTCCACCGCAAGTCGCCACCCTGACGGCGAGACAGGTTGCCGACGCGCAGCGGCACGGTCTGGTGGTCGGGCAGCCGCGCCAGCTCGTCGGCCACGCGCACAATCAGCGAGACCAGATCGCGAGTTCCCCAGCCCGTGCCACGCCGCGCAACCACCGACAAGCGTTGGAGTCCTGGCTGGATCGTGGGCACTTCGACGCCGCCGCGCAGCTCACCACGAGAGGTGTCGCCGGTCGAGAGCGAGGCCTCGACAACCTCGTCCACCTGCAGCTCTGGGGGCTCGTCTGCGGCAGCTTCGGCACGCTCTGGGGGGTCAGGCGGAAGGCTCAGGGCCACCACAGTGCCGGGGACCAAGACCACCATGGTAGTCAGCAGCGCCGCGGTCCATCGACCGCCACTGCCTGTCCTCTGGAGCCTGTGCCGGATCATGTACAAGCCAGCCCTCCCGCAGCCTCGGAACATGCCTGTGGAGGTTCGGGTTGGCAAGAAACGGGTTGATCTTGATGGGAACAAAGCGAAGCTCTTGAGGTTTTCTGATCAGGGCGAGGTCGGAAGCTGCAAAGGCGACTTGCGCGCCCTGCCTTGGATCCCTAGGGTGAAGGTTGGAGGCGTCGAACAGCTCAGGGGAGGATGCATGGCGATGTTGATCCGCATGCTCAAGCCGGCAGGGGCGTGGCTCGTGGTGGCCGCGCTGGTGGGCTGGGCTGCGATCTGGTTCGCCGGTGACCTTGAGCGCGAGACCCCGAAGCCGCCCCCCGTTGCCGCCAAGGTCGAGGTTCCCATTCGGCCGGTCGGTGCTGCCTTGGCCGATGCTCGGCGCGTCACAGTCACGGTGCGATGGGGCTTTCCGGCCTCAGACGGTGCCGACCGCGGCCAAACCAGCCCGCTGCAGTGGGATGGCTACCTCTCGCTGGACTGCGGCGAAATCGAACGCATCGAGCCGCTTGGTCTGGAGATCCACGGCGCAGCCACCGACGATCGGATCGGCCCCGTGGTGCGCGGCATCGCGGGCGACCAGCGGGTGTACTGGCGGTCAAGCACGGGCGCAGACTGGGACGGCGTCCGCACCCAAGTGGCCATCTGCACACAGGAAGACGGCAGTCGTAGCGCAAGCCGAGTGCGCATCGTCACGTCGCAACGCACCTACGTCGCGCGCCTGGACTGGAGCGTGGACGACTTCGTCTCGATGAAGGTCGATGCAAACGGCCACACGATGGACGTGCACATCGCGGCGATCAACGGCAACCGGGCCCTGCAGGGCGCGCGCATCACCGCCGCCATTCCGGAAGCGCCCGACGCCGGCAAGCCTGAGGCCCAGCTGCTGTCCGAAGTGCCTGAAACGCCTGAGGCCGACCCGGAACGGCCGCTGTAGGACCTAGACGGTCGGCTTCTCTTCAGCGTCCTTCTTTTCTTCCTTGGGATCCGAGAGCTTGCCCAGATACTCGGGCATCTCGACGCCGCCGATGTCGCGCATCATCGTCAGCACCGGGGGCAGCGTAGACGCCATCGACTTCAGGAAGTTGGCGGTCGCGGACTTGCCGTCGCCCTTGTCGCTGTCCCAGACCACCACCTTGTCGAACTTGATGTTCTGGATGGCTTCCGAGGCCTTGTCGGCCAAGTGGTCCATGTGCTCGAGCATCAGCAGCTGGAAGGCCTGACTGGAACCGCCGGTCGCTTGGATGATCTCGCGCAGACCCTCGCCCTTGCGGCGCAGCGTCTCGTAATTACCGCGGGCCTCGGCATCCAGCTTGGCGAAGATGGCGGCGGCCTGCGCCAAAGCTGCGATCTTGACGCGCTCTGCATCGGCTTCGGCGTCGACCACGATCTTGGCCTTTTCGGCCTTCGCGACAGCCTCGACCTCTGCGCGCTTCTCGGCCTCGATCTTCTTGGCAAGCTCAGTGGCGGCCGCGGTCTGTGCGACGTATTGCGCTTGCAGCACGGCCGCTTCCGCCTCACGACGGCGGGTCTCTGCGCGCTGCATCGCCTCGGCCTGCCGCACCTGCAGGTCGGCGTTGACGGCAGCGATCCGGCCCTGGGCCTTGTTCTCGCCCTCGACAGCCTGTGCGTCGGCATCGGCCACACGTACGCGCTTCTGCTGCTCGGCTTCCTTGACCGACGATTCCCGCTCCAACGACGCCCGCTGCTCACCGATGACGCGGTCGCGCTCCAGATTGGCGACCTCGATCGCCTGCTCCTGCTGGGCCTTGGTCACGCCGATCTGCCGATCGCGCTCAGCGTCTGCCACCGAAACCGCGCGCTCTCGCTCAGCGTTGGCCACGCCGATGGCACCGCGCTTCTGCTGCTCGGCGACGTCGATCACGGCCTGCTGGATGGCCTCGGACGCAGCCTTGCGGCCAATCGCCTCGATGTACCCGGATTCATCCGTGATGTCGGTGATGTTCACGTTGATCAGCACCAAGCCGATCTTGCGAAGCTCGGGCTCCAGACCCTCCTTGATCGACTCGCGGAAGGTGTCTCGGTCGCGGTTGATGTTCTCGATCTTCAGCCCTGCAATCACCTGACGCAGCTGGCCAAAGATGATGTCGCGCGCCTGGTCGATGATCTGCTGGCGGGTCAGCCCCAGCAGACGGACGGCCGCGGCATTCATCAGCTCGTTCTCGGTGCCGATGGCGACGGTGAACACGGACGGGACGTTGACGCGGATGTTCTCGGCAGAGAGTGCACCCGACAGGGGGATCTCGATCTGCAGCGGGTCGAGCGCCAAGTATGCGTAATTCTGAATCAACGGCCAGATGAATGCGCCGCCGCCGTGCAGGCACCGGGCCGACTGACCGCCGCCCACCTTGCCGTACACCACCAGAATCTGGTTCGAAGGGCAGCGGCGGTACCGCGTCATCAGCAGCAACAGGAAGCTGAACAGCAGCAGGGTCGCGAAGACGACGATCAGGACAAGAATGCTCATCTGAACGCTCCAGAAAAGTACTTGCGCCGCAATAGGTTATCGAACGCGCGTGACCTCGAATGTCTGCACGTCGATTTGCCGAACCACCTCGACCATGGCACCGGTCGGGATGGTAGGACCGGGGGTCATCGCCTGCAACTCGACTTCGCGCTGGTCGACCTGCACGGTGATCTTGCCGGTGCCCGCGTTCTGTCCCGGGATGCGCAGGTAGACGCGCGCGGTCTGGCCCACGGCCTTCTCGATCCGCAGCGTCCCCGACGACTGCAAGGCCACCATGCCTCGCATCATCAGCACCACGATGGCCATCGCCGCCACGCCGGCCAGCGTTGCGATCACCAGCTTCAGCGGCCCGCCCTGAACGCCCAGCTCGTCGGCCGCCAGTCCGGCTAGACCAAAGAAGGCCAGGAAGGCCGTCAGGCTCTTCAGCGACAGCAAGCCGAAGAAGAAGCTGGAGTCGTGACCGCCGTCGCCGGCGTGCGCGTCGACATGCAGGTCGCCAGCGAAATCGTGGTCCAAGCCCAGAATCTGCAACAGGATCTGGATGGCTAGCAGTGTGCAGCCCACAGCGGCCGTGATCAGGAACAGCAGGTGCATCGGGAAAGCCCTCCGTCGCGGCCGACTTTGGCGGCGGGTTTGGTCCGTGACCGGTGGCAGAGCATAGGCAAGCGGGAACGCTGCGGCAATCGTCCTTTGCGGCAGAGCGCTCAGCGCAGCTTTCGGCCCGGCGGACCCGACAGCCAACCGCCTTGCATGCCAAGGGCTTCTGCCATGTGGGCGTCGCACAGGGCGTCGTCTCTCCCCTCGGCAACCCGCGCCGCTGCGCACTCACCGCAAATTTGCGCCTCGTCGTACACACGGTCGGCACGCAGGGCAGAGAACCCTTGCATCACGCGCAGATCCCCGCGCTCATCGGCACGTTCGTCGACCCAGGACGGGCCACGGCGCGCGGGGGCGGCGGGGGACGCTTCTCGGGGCGGACGACCGCCATCCTTCGCCATCGGAGGCCTCACGTGGGCAACGGTCGACGTGCCTGGGTCTCGGCCCGCGCCTGGACCTGACGCAGCATCGTCGGCAGGTTGAACTCCGCCAGCCGCCTGAGGATCACATCCGGGATCGGCACCGTCACGTCCAGCTGCAGCTGGTACGCCAAGTGGCAGCGGGCGCCCGAATCGAGCGGCGAGAGGTCCCACGCGCCATCGTTGACGGCCAGGTTCTCTCCCTCCACCAGCTTCCAGGCGATGCGACTGTAGGGCGTGGCGTGCATCCTGACGCGGTAGTGGCGGGTGCGGATGAAGGTGACGAACTGGGTCAGCTCTTGCGTCCAGGGTTCGCTGTCGGCGTGCACCTCGACGTCGATGACGTCGGTCATGAAGTCGGGATAGTGTTCCGCATCCCACAGCACACCGAACACGACCTCAGGCGGCGCGGCGACGTCGATCTCGCAGTGGCACTGGAACATCGCGAATCCTCTTGCCCTCGGGGCGAGTCGCGGGCAGGGTCGGATCGTGCCGTGGGCGGACGGCAGGCGCAACACCGTCGACGATTCCCCTGCCAACTCCCACCAGCTTCCGAACGTGCGTTGTCGCCTTGATCCGGGTTGCGTAGAGTAGCGGCGGTTGCCGATGGGGCGGATTGCCCTCGGAGATGTCCATGGATGAGCGCCCCGGGCCACCCCGAGCGACAGGCTGCTTGACTTGCCGAAACTGCGGCGAGACCGAGTGGTCCTCGCTGGACAGGGAGGGCCTTGACCTGCTCAACCAGGTCAAGGTCTCGAACACCTATCAACCGGGCCAAGTCATCTTCTACCAAGGCAATCCGTGCTTGGGCCTGTACTGCATCGAGTCCGGCGCCGTCGCCGTGCGCATGACGGATCCACACGGCAACTCCGCGATCGTGCGAATGGCCTGCAGCGGCGAGACCTTGGGCTACCGGGCGTACTTTGCCGGCCAACCGTACCACGCGAGCGCCGATGCCCTGACAGCGACGCGGGTCTGCTTCATCGACAGGAGTGCGGTGCGACACCTGCTCGACCACAACCCCATGGTCGGCATGGCTTTCTTGAAGCGCATGGCTGAGGATCTGGAGGACGCAGAGGAAGCCAAGCTCCACTCGATGTCGCTGTCAGTGCGCGCGCGGGTGGCGCACCTGCTGCTGGTGCTGAAGGAGCGTTTCGGTACGGTGGGCGCCGACGGCAGGCTGGTGATCGAATTGCCGTTGTCACGTCAGGACATGGCCGCAATGGTCGGCACGCGCCCAGAGACGATCGCCCGGGCCGTCCGCAGCCTTGAGGCGCAGAACGTCGCGCACTTCACGGGTCGACAGGTCGTGGTGCCAGATCTGGACGCACTGCTGGATTTGATCGAGGTGCAAGTGTAGCGGTTTGGGTGTCAGGACACCGCGTCGGCGGCGGCGACCGGGTCCATCCACATGACCTCCCAGATGTGGCCGTCGGGATCGGCGTAGTTGCGTCCGTACATGAAGCCGTGCTCCTGCGTCGCGTAGAGGTCCGCCAAGTATTCACCGTGAACCATTTCCGGTGACGCGGAAAATCGAAAAGAAACAATTCCCGTCCCTCACCGCGGGTCATCATTTCCTGTTGACCCGAAGCCGCACGGCCCCTACCGTGGCGGTCAAGTTTGGCGTTTGAGGGTGGACAGGCGCCGAGCGGACCGAGATGGCTTTGTGACTCGCGGGGGAACGCAACTGGCGACTTCAATTCCAGCGCTTTGGGGACTCCCCAAGCGTGCACGACCGTTTGTGACTCTCGTCACGGCGGCGCTGCTGCTTGCGACGTCGAGTGCTGCTCGCGCAGAGGACAACTACTTCACCGAAACCCATTACGACCTCGGCATCCAGTCGGTGCAGAGCTTGTCGTTCGGTGGCGTCTCTGCGTCGGGAACGGCGGTGCATCTGACCGAGCACAACGGCCTGATCTCGCGTGTGCCCTACCTCCTGGTGTACATCTTCGGGGTGGCGCAAGCAGGCGGCGATGTCCGGATGGTCAGCGGCTACAGCGAGAGCTCCAGCGAAAGCCAACTGGACTTCGTGACGGGCAACGGCAAGGTCGTCGACTCCAAGCGCATCATCTCGACCAGCAGGAACCTGACCGTCGGGTTCATCCCCCTGACCGAGGAAGAGAAGGCCAGGCGCGATGAGGGCCTGGAGCGGCTCGGCGGGACGATGACCGTGCTCGCCATGCTGACGTCGCACTTTGACCTGGTGTACCTGCCGAACCGCGACGACGGTCACCTGCGGGGATTTCGGGCGTCGCTGTACCCCCTTGCGATTGGGATCACGCGGTACGCCGAGATCGCCGTCGGCTACGCGGACACGCGCTTGAAGGTGACGGCCACGGATCCGGCCACCGGCCAGCGACGCAACGTGCAGCATCAAGCGCGGGCCATTGCGGCGCGTGTGGGTCTGGCCCCGGTGCGCTCGCTCGTGTTGGTCGGGGAGTACGAGGCCAACCTGCAGCGGGCCGACGGCGCAAGCTTCGGCTTCACGGCCGATTCGACGATCCGGGCCTCAGCTGCGCTGTCGATCCCGTATGTGGAAAGGCTGTTCTGCAAGCTCGCCGCCGAACGTATCGGCCTGGCGAGCAGCGACCCGTGGGGCACTTCACTCGAATTCGGGATGCGGTTCTGATGCGCACTCGTCTTGCCACCCTCGCGGGGATCCTCTGCCTTCTCGGGGCCGAGATCCCCCACGCCGCCGCAGAGCCGACAGCGATGCTGCCCGGCGTGATCGAGACGGATCGGCAGTCCAACGTGTACCTGGCGGTCGCCCTCAGCAAGATCGCCTCGGACACCCTGGGCGACAACCACGGCAGCCCGCCCGCGAAGTACGACGGCTGGGGCTACGGCATGACCGTGCGCGGCGAGGCCGTCAGCCTGGCCACCCGCTACGGCGGCACGTTCGGCGCTACGTTCGACTTCGACTTCTTCCTCGTCACACCTGGTGCGATTGCCGGTCCCGAGGAGCCGGCCGTCTCGTACGTCTTCTTGGGGTTCACCCCGGCGCTCGCCCTGGGCGTGTTCAAGACCGCGTCCTACTCGCTTGCCTTGGAGCTGGGCGCGCCCCTCAACACCGACTTCTACGGCTTGTCGGCCGGCGGATTTGGACAAATCGGCTGGATGTACCTGGGGTACCGGATGCGCACCGGCACGGGCTGGCGCGGGCAAGAGGTCCTCGACGAGCGGGTGCGGTTCGGCCTCGCAGGATTCGACACCGACTACGCCGACAAGACGTTCTTCGGCCTCGAGATCATCGACGGCTACAGCGAAGACGACAAAGGCAATGCCAATCTCGGGTCGCTGTTCAGGGGAAGCTACACCATGGTCTCCCTGGTTGTGAGCGTCGGCCGATGAAGCACCTCGTCTGGCCGCTCCTCATCGTCCTCAGTTCCTGCATCGTGCCGCAGCATCGGTTCGACCGCGCCGAGGAGTTCGTCGCGCCGCCCCCAGCCGAGCTGGTGGCCTCGGTGAAGATGACGCCGATTCCGGCAGGCGTGTCGATCCAGGGGAGCAGCCAGGGCCTTGCCAAGCCGCCCCTCTACGAGCCGGGCTACGACAGCCAGCCCGTTCACCGGGTCTACACCTCGGGCTACGAAATCTCGACCGAGTGCGTCGCCGACGCGAGCTACGGCGCGTGCGTCATGGCGAATGCCTGCCCGGCCCTGGCATGGGGCGGCAAGGTCGCCGGTGCCGGGGCAGCGGCCTTCTGCAAGTGGATCGGCATGCGACTGCCGACCGAGGCCGAGCTCGAGCGGGCAGTCCGCGGCGACGCTGGCGCGCCCACCGTGTCGGTTCCCAGCCCGTGGGGTTTGGCGACGTGCGGCAACGGCACGACGGCGCAGTGGGTGATGGACGACTACCAGTGCGACGCGTACGTCGGGCGCGCCTGGGCCAACCCGTTGGCAAAAGGGTCCTCGCCCTTGTATCGCCTGTTCTCCTCCGCGTTGGCGGAAAGGTTGCAGCCTGCCGAGGCCTTCAGCTTCCGCTGCGCCCGAAACGTCGATGCGACGCCCCCGCCGCAACCGCCCAAACTGCCCGTCTGCCAAGGCAATTGCAGCGTCGTCGGCCTGGCGCTGGGCGAGCGCTTCGGCTGCGCCCTGCGCGGCGACGCCAGCGTGTGGTGTTGGGGCAGCAACGACCGCGGGCAGCTCGGGACCGGTCAGGTCTTCGATGCGATGCCCGCTTCTGCGGCCCTGCCGGTGGCCGTGACCGACACGGCCGAGATCGGCGTCGGCCTTGCGTTTGCGTGTGCGCGCGGCAACTCCTTCGACGTGCGCTGCTGGGGAGACAACCGCGGCGGCCAGATCGGCGGTTCTACCAATCCAAGAGAAGACAAGCCGTTTACCGTGGTCGGCGGCGCGACGCACCTGGCGGTTGCCGGCAACCACGGGTGCGTCATTCTGCAGAATCAATCGGTGTCGTGTTGGGGCCATGGCGGCGCGGACTCGGGCGGCTTGGGGCCGACCACGGCGACGCCGATCGGGCTCACCGGCGCCACCGCTCTTGCGGCCAGCGAAACCAGCGACTGCGCGATCGTCGGCTCCACGGTTCGCTGCTGGGGTATGCTGATCGACGACGCCGGACAACTCGCCTACACCACGGCCGCCGCCGCGCGTGTGTACAACATCGAGGCAAGCGCGATCGCGATCGGCGAGGGCCACTGGTGCGCCGTCGTCGGCAAGCAGGTGCACTGCTGGGGCAACCGCGGCCATTGGGGTGGTGCCGGGCTGGCGACAACCCCTGAAGTCGTCACGACCGCAACCGTGGTGCCGAGGTTGTTCGCGTCGGGGACCAACACCTTGGTGATCGACCCCAGCAATCTGATCCTCGAGGTCAATACGGTGTTCCCCAAGGGCTGGTTCTCAGACGCCCTGGTCGCCGGTCTGGCTCCGGCAACCGAGGGAGGCGGCTGCACTTCCAGGGATGCCGAAATCCGCTGCTTTGGCATGGAGCGCGGTCAGCTCGGTCGCGGCAACGGCTGCAACCTGGAACAAGTGGCCAGTCCTCTGTTGCTGCCGTAGCCCGTGCGGCGGTTCCCGAGCTCGACCCGGGTTCTCGAACGCCAGACGCCGAGACCGGGGCCTGGCACCCCTCGCAAAGAACACGCTGCCCCTACGCCGACATGCGAGCGTCGCAACCCGGACCGAACTTGAGGTTTGGCGTGCCAGTACCCATGACGGTCAGCCGGGCCGCAACTGGTCTCCGCGACGGCGCATCTTTCCGGAATGTTGCCAAGCAGGTTCTGAGCAGTTCGGACGTCCAACCTGCTGAGACGCTCGCACCGCAGCCCCACCGCCACCTACCCCTCCCCTGCCCCCGACTCCGGCTTCGCAAGCGCCGCCACGTCCTCCGGTGGCCGCGCCTTGGTCTCTGTGTCATCCAGCAGCATCCGCAACCCTGGCGTCTTCAAGTCGTCGAACTGCCCATGCCGCACCGACCACAGAAACGCGCCCACCGCCGCAGACACGATCAACAACGCCAGCGGAATCACCAGGAAGAGCACAGACATCTATCGCCCCCTGCGCGCCGCCCAGACCGACGGCTCGGTGCCGCTGGGCTTGGGGAAGGTCCTGGACCGGTACGAGCTCGTCACCACCGTCAACGACGCAAACGGCATCAGGATGGACCCGATCAGCGGCGTCAGCAGTCCCGACATCGCCAGCGTCACACCGACCGTATTGTACCCCAGTGAGAACAGGATGTTGCGCTTGACCACCCGCACCGCCCGCCGCGCGCCTCGCAGCAGCTCGACCACCGGCTGGATGCCCGGGCGCGTCAGGAACACATCGGCCGCCGCCAGACTCGCCTCAGCGCCGCCGTGCACGCTGATGCCGACCGTCGCTGCCGCCAGGGCCGCCGCGTCGTTCACGCCGTCGCCGACCATGAAGACGAAGCCGTGCTTCAGCGCCTCTTCGACTGCTGCGAGCTTGTCTTCGGGCGTCGCACCGCCACGGCACGCCGCTTCCGGCAACCCCAAACGCCGCCCGACCTCAGCCACCACCGCCGGGTGATCCCCAGACAGGATGCGAACTTCGCAGCCCAGGGCCTGCAGCTCGCGCACGCTCTGCTCGGCGTCGTCGCGCAGCGGATCGCCAAACCCTGCCGCCGACGTCACCTGCCCGTCCACCGCGATCAGCACCGGCGTCAGGGCCTGCGCCACCAGCTCTTGCACGAACGGGTGCGTCGCCAGCTCGGGGACCTGCAGCCGTTGGGCTACGTAAACCGGCGACCCGACCAGCACTTTGCGCCCGTCGACGTCGGCCTCGACCCCACCGCCGGTCGTCTGGCTGACGCGCTGCGCCGTTGCGACCGGTGCCTCGCCAGCCACCGCCCCGCCCAGCGCCGCCACGAATGCCTGGGCAATTGGGTGGGCCGACGACCGCTCGGCCGCCAGCACCAGCGCCTTGGCCTCGTCTGCCCCCAGCCACTGCAACAGCTCGGTGCGCCCTTGCGTCAGCGTGCCGGTCTTGTCGAACAGCACGACGGCCGGGTGCGACAACCGCTCCAGCGCATCGCCGCCCTTGACCAGGATGCCCCGCCCCGCCGCCCGCCCAATGGCCGCGTGGATGGCCAGCGGCGTCGCCAACCCCAACGCGCACGGACACGTGACGATCAGCAGCGCAAACGCGTGGTCCAGACCGGCCCAGACGTCGACGAACGCCCAGCCGATCGCCGTCGCCAGCGCCAACACCAGCACCACCGCCACGAATTTGGGCACGATGCGGTCGGCCAACGCCACCACCGGGGCGCGCCGCCGCGACGCCTCTTCGACCGCCTGCATCAGCCGCCCGACGCGCGTGGCAGTGCCGGTGGCTTCGGCGCGAATCCGCAACATCGAGGCCAAGTTGACCGTGCCGGCGTGCACCGGGTCGCCGGGGCCCGCCTCGATGGGCCGCGACTCGCCCGTCAGCAGCGACGTATCGAGCGCCGACTCACCCGTCTCGATCACACCGTCGGCCGGAATCGACTCGCCCGCGCGGACTTCCAGTACGTCGCCCGGCTTGACGCGCTCGACCGGCACCTCGCGAACCTCGCCGTCCTCTTGCCGCACCAGCCGCGCGGTGCTGGGGGCCAGCGAAAACAGCAGCTCGGCCGCATCGTTGGCCGCCCGGCGCTGCCGCTGCTGCACCCACCGGCCGATCAGCAGCAGGAACACCAGCGTCGCGACCGTGTCGAACCAGATCTCGCCGCGCGCCATCACCGTGTTGACGGTGCCCCAGACGAATCCGGCGGTCAGCCCGATCGCGATGGGCAGGTCCATGTGCAGCGCGCCCGACCGCAGCGACGCCAGCGCGCCGCGAAAGAACACGCGCCCGCACCACGCGATCGACGGGATGGTCAGGACCAGACTGCCCCAACGGAAAAACGCCTCGAATTCCGGCTCCATCCGCCCGCTGTACAGCGCCAGCGCCATCAGCATCACGTTGGCCATGATGGCGCCGGCGACACCGATGCGGGCGATCAGGGCGCGCTCTTCCTTGCGGCGCAGGTCGCGGGCCTCGGCGCCGCGGAACGGGTGCGCCGGATAGCCCAGCGCGTCCAGCTGCCTGGCGATGGTCGAGAGCTGGATCTTGGCGGGATCCCAAGTCAATTCCGCCGTCTGCTTGCCGATGTCCAGACGCGCGTCGACCACACCATCGACCTCGCGGCCCATGCGCTCGACCAGCCAGATGCACGCGGCGCAGTGCACGCCTTCGAGGTACAGCTCGGTCGACCACTGCCCGTCGGGGCGCGGCTTTGCGTACAGCTGGAGAAACGCGGCGTCGTCCAGCTCCTCGTAGGTCTTGCCGGTGGTGCGCGCCCGTCGCCCCTTGGCGCCCTCCAGCTGGATCAGGTCGTAATACTGAGTAAGACCGTGCTCATGCAGGACCGCGTGCACCGTACGACAGCCGTTGCAGCAGAATTGGTGCGGGGCGTCAGGCTCGATCAGTGCTGGTGGCACTGGCAGCGTGCAGTGGCTGCAAGCGACCGGCCCTGAGGCGGCAGGGGTATGGCGAGGCAAGTCTTTGTCAGTACTCGTCATTGCAGCACGGCGCTTTGCCCGACTTGAGGCCCTTGACGCGATCAACGGCACCCTTGGCATCGGCGGGGGCCATCGCCGCAGCCGCACCCGCCCTCGGCACCGCCCGCATCGTCACCCGCGTGCCGACCGACACCAGACCCACGACCATCAGCACCACCGCCGAGATCGCGGGCAGGTGACGCCGCAGCGGTCCCGCCAGCGCCTGAATGCCCACCGCCAGACCGACCAGCACCGGAACCGTGCCGACCCAGAATGCCGCCATCACCAGCGCGCCCCACCCCGCGTGTCCCGTGCCAGCGGCCGTGATCGCGAACATGTAAAGCCACCCGCACGGCAGCAGCGTCGACGCCAGCCCCAGCAGCAGCGCCCGACCGACCGGCGTGCGTCCCCGCAGCTTGCTGAGCACGCCCGAGTACGCTCGCTGCAGCAGCGAACCGTGCGGCAGCTGCGGCAACCGCAGGCCCAGCACGCGCGCCAGCTGCACGGCGCCCCAGCCGAACATCGCCAGCCCCGCCACAATCGCCGCCGTGTTCTGCAACCCCGCGGCCGAACCCGCGAGATCGACCGCGTGCCCAACGGTGCCTGCCACCGCACCCAGCACGGCATAGGTTGTCAGACGGCCACCGTGGTAGGCCAGATGCCCCTGAACGCGCATCCAACCGGTCGAGGCGTCCGTTCCGGCATAGAACGCGACAAAGCCGCCGCACATCCCGGCGCAGTGCAGGCTTCCCAACAGGCTTGCGCCCAGAACGGTCAGGAACAGGGTCAGCATGGTTTGTCTCGTGCGGAAACGGCGTCAGGGCACGTCGACGCGCAGCACCCGGGTGAAGACCTGCGCGCCGCGCTGTGCAGTCAACCGGACTTCGTGAAGCCCCGGCTGGTCGAGCTTCAGGTCGGCACGATACCCCGTCCCGTCGGCAATCGCCGCGACCTGGTCTCGCAACCCTGCACGCGCATTGTGGAACGCCAGCACGTTGACTTGCGCTCCGGTCACCGGACGACCCGCCGTGTCCGTCAAGACAAACTGCAGTCGAATGCCCTGCCCCGGCGCGCGCGTGGCCGTTGCCGCCGCCGTCCAGCCCAAATGCGTGTTGCGGCCGGCCTGGGCCATGTGGTCGTCCCAGGTCACGGCCTTGCGGTAGTAGTCGTCCTCGACGGCGAAGGTCGAGTCATTGGACAGCTTCGCCAACACCCAGCCGTTCATCGCGACGGGGCCCAGCAGCAACAGACCCAAGAACCAAGGCCATGCGCGTCCTTTCATGGTGCCGCGCCTCCCGCGGGTCCGAACAGGGAGAAGGGCAGCTTGCTCGTCTGCTTCTCGCCGTCCGACACCTTCACCACGACCCGCCGGACGCCCCCGTGGAACGAGCTGGCGGGAGCAAGGACGAATGCGATGGTGGTGACGGACTGGCCGCCGCGGACGTGCAACGGGTTCTCGGGGACGACCAGCGTCACATCCGGTAGCTGCTTGCCCGCCGCATCCTCCAGTGCAATCGTGTACTTGCCATCCTCGTCACCGTGCTGATCCACCCGCACCCGCACCTGATTCGCCACCTGACCGTCGGGCTGCATCGAAAACGGGTCGCCCAGTCCGCGCAGGACCGTGACCTCGGCCTCACCACGACGCGCCACCGCAAACGCGAACAGACCGGCAATCACCAACAGCAGCAGCGGATACAGCACGACCCGAGGACGCAGGATCCGCGGGCGCTTGCCCGTCTCCATCTCCTCCTGCGACGTATAGCGAATCAGTCCGCGTGGGCGCTTGATGCGGTCCATCACGGTGTCGCACGCATCGATGCACTGGGTGCAGCCCACGCACTCGAGCTGCAGGCCCTTGCGGATGTCGATGCCGGTGGGGCACGTGGTCACGCACGCGCCGCAATCCACGCAGTCGCCGGCCTTGCGCTCCAGCGTCGTCTTCTCCAGCTTGCCGCGAGGCTCACCCCGGCGAGAGTCGTAGGCGACGATCAGCGACTTGCGGTCGATGAGCACCGATTGCAGGCGCGCGTAGGGGCAGGCCACCACGCACATCTGATCGCGAAACCAAGCGAAATCCAAGAACATCAGCACGCTGGTGGCGGCGATGACCGCGAAGCCGGCCGGATGGTCGTGGGGCGGCCCCTTGATCCAGTGCATCAGATCGTCGACGCCCACGAAGTACGCCAGGAAGACGTTGGCGACGACGACGGCAAGGACCGCGTAAACCGCGAACTTGAGCCAGCGGCGCAGCGGAAAGCGCTGTTTGTCCAGGCGTTCCTGACTCTTGCGGTTGCCCTCGATCAGGCGCTCGATCGGCCGAAACACGAACTCGAGGTACACCGTTTGCGGGCAACCCCAGCCGCACCACACCCGACCGTACAGCGCCGTCAGCAAGAAGATGCTGACGAAGATGGCGAGCATCAGGAGCATCAGCAGCACGCTGTCGGTAGGCAGCAGCGTGACGCCGAAGAAGGTGAACTCTCGACTGGGAAGATCCAGCAAAATCGACGGCTTACCGCCAATATGAAGGAACGGCAACCCCACGAACAGCGCAATCAGTCCCCACGCCGTCAGCAGGCGCCGACGCCAGAACTGGCCCGGCTGCAGCACCGGCCGCATCCAACGTCGCGTGCCATCGAGGTTCAGGGTCGACAGGACGGGTTCGTCGGGAGCGCGGAACGTCATGGCTACTTCCCAGCCGCCAGCGGCTTCCAGGGGTCACCCTGCGGAGGCTTTCCGGCAACGTTGGTGTTGCGCAGCGAGTTGACGTATAGCACGACGCCGTTCAACTCGTCGGGGGGCAGGATCTTGCCCCACGCCTGCATGCCCTTGGCTTCTACACCCTTGGTGACGGTGGTGTAGATGTCGATGAGATTGCCGCCGTGGATCCAAGCGTTGTCGGTCAGGTTGGGGCCGAGTCCGGGGGCCGCGTCGGTCACCATGCCGTTGGCCTTGAGGCCGTGGCAGGCGAAGCAAACGGTCTTGAACTTGGTCTCGCCCTTGGCCAGCAGGTCCTTGTCGCCCACCAGCGCCTGCAGCTTCTCTTCGGTCATCTGCAAGGCGGCAAGCTTGGCGTTGGCCTCGTCCTGAATCTTCATTTCGGCCGCGTAGACGTCGAGGCGGTTGGCCTGCGTCTCGATGAAGCCGTAATAGACCCAATAGCCGATGGCAAACGCCATCGTTCCAAGGAAGGCGAACTTCCACCACCCCGGCATGGGGTTGTCGTACTCGCGGATCCCATCGTAGTCGTGTTCCATCAAGTTTTCGTCGTGCTGGCTCATGCGTCACCTCGGCGGTTCGTCGGGGTTCTATCGGTTTCTGTACCAGAAGGCGGCGGCGGGTCGTCGTCCAGAAGCGGCAACTGCCCGGCGTCCTTCCACTTGGGATGGTTGCGCGGCAAGAAGGTCCAGACCACCTGGGCAAGGAAGACGATCAGAAAGAGCACGAGCGCCGCTTGGGCCCAGACCGAAAGGTCCATGTTTCCCATGATATCGCTCAGGCTCACGTCTTCCTCCCCAAGTTCGGTCTGGCCCTGACGGACGCTAAGGTTGCGCGGGTGGCACGACTGCGGGAGCCGGAGCAGCCCCCGCCTCGGCAGCCGTCGGTGTCACGGCAGCGGCGGCTTCAGGGGCCGCAACCGGCGTGGCATCGGCGGCCGGAGCCACGGCAGGCGCAGCGGCAGCAGCGGCGTCGGCAGCGGCCTTCTTGGCAGCAGCCTCAGCAGCGGCGGCCTCAGCAGCCGGACGACCGATGTCGACGCCAAGACGCTGCAAGTACGCAACCAGCGCCACGATCTTCTTGGTCTCCAGTCCCGGCTGGCCGCCTTCGGCCACGATGCTGTCGGCAATCGCCTTGGCCTGCGCGCGCGCAAGCTCTTCGGCGTTGTTCATGTCCTTGTTCAGGATTCCGCCGTAGGGAACGCCCAGCATGACCATCGCGTTGACGCGCGACTGGATGCCGGCGAAGTCGAGGTCCTCGGTCAGCAGCCACGGGAACGGCGGCATGATCGACCGCGGCGTCATGGCCGACGGCTCGTTCATGTGCTTGACATGCCACAGGTCTGAACGCCGGGTACGGTACGGGGTGCTGGTGCCTTCGCGGGCGAGATCCGGTCCGATGCGGCGCGAGCCCCACTGGAACGGATGGTCGTACACGAACTCGCCGGGCTTGCTGTACTCGCCAAAGCGCTCGGTCTCGGCGCGAATCGGGCGGACCATCTGCGAGTGGCAGTTGTAGCAGCCCTCGGCCAGGTAGATGTCGCGACCAGCAAGTTCAAGGGGCGTGTACGGCTGGACGGCGGCGATGGTGGGGATGTTGGCCTTGACCAGGAAGGTCGGAACGATCTCGAACAGCGACGCAATCAGGACGGCGATGGTCGTCAGGACCGTGAACTTGAACGCCTTTCCCTCCCACGCGCGGTGGAAGTCCATGCGAACGAAGCTGGACCAAGCGGACTGGCCGGCGGTGCCGTGCGAGTCGTGCGAGTCGGTCTTGGCAAGGGCAGGAGCCTCAGCCGCCGAGTCGGCGTACTGCGCGGGACGGGCCTTCCACGTCATGTAGAAGTTCACGCAGGCGAGGATGACGCCCGTCAGGTACAGCGTGCCGCCGACGACGCGCACGATGTACATGGGCATCAGACGCATGACGGTCTCGACGAAGTCGGGATACGCAAGGCGCCCCGTCGAGTCGAATGCGCGCCACATCAGGCCCTGGGTGATGCCGGCGGTGTAGATCGAGACGATGTACAGCAGGATGCCGATGGTGCCGATCCAGAAGTGGACTTCCGCCAGCTTGCGGCTCCACAGCGGGGTCTGGAACAGGCGGGGCAGCAGCCAGTACAGCATGCCGAACGCCATGAAGCCGTTCCATCCAAGGGTGCCGGAGTGGACGTGGGCGATGGTCCAGTCGGTGTAGTGCGACAGCGAGTTGATGCTCTTGATCGAGAGCATCGGGCCCTCGAACGTCGACATGCCGTAGAAGGTGATGGCGACGACGAAGAACTTCAGTACCGGATCTTCCGCGACCTTGTTCCACGCGCCACGCAGGGTCAGCAGGCCGTTGATCATGCCGCCCCACGAGGGCATCCACAGCATGACGGAGAACAGCATGCCCAGCGTCGAGGCCCACTCGGGCAGCGCGGTGTAGTGCAGGTGGTGGGGGCCGGCCCAGATGTACATGAACACAAGCGACCAGAAGTGCAGGATCGACAGCCGGTAGGAAAACACCGGTCGATTCGCGGCCTTGGGCAGGAAGTAGTACATCATGCCCAGGAACGGCGTCGTCAGCACGAAGGCCACGGCGTTGTGTCCGTACCACCACTGCATGAACGCGTCCTGCACGCCCGCGTACAGCGAATAGCTGCGCAGGAACGTCGCAGGAACCGACAAGTTGTTGAAGATGTGCAGGATCGCCACCGTCACGACGCTGGCCACGTAGAACCAGATGGCAACGTAGAGGTGACGCTCTCGGCGCTTGGCGATGGTGCCGAAGAAGTTGATGGCGAAAACCACCCACACCAAGGCGATCAGGATGTCGATCGGCCACTCGAGCTCTGCGTATTCCTTGCCCTGCGTGATGCCCAACGGCAGCGTGACCGCGGCGGCGACGATGATCAGCTGCCAACCCCAGAAGTGGATGGCGCTGAGCGTGTCGCTGAACATGCGGGCCTTCAACAGCCGCTGCGACGAGTAATAGACGCCTGCGAACACGGCGTTGCAGGCGAACGCAAAGATCACCGCGTTCGTGTGCAGCGGGCGCAGTCGGCCAAAGTGGAACCAGCCGATGTTCAGCTGGGGCCAGGCAAGCTGGGCCGCGATCCAGACGCCGACCAACATGCCCACGACCGCCCATAGCACCATGGCGAACGTGAACTTGCGGACGATGGCGTCGTCATAGACGAACTTCTCGATGGGACTACCCGTCGTGGACGTGGTCACGGCTGGACTCCTGGAGTGAGGGGTTCAGGGCGAAAGGAAACGGCAAATACGCCAAACAACTTGAAGCAGGGCAGGAACTTGGTGTGGCGGGCCACAAACGTTCAGGGGCCGGAGTATGCCCGGACACGCTCACAGTGGGAATCCCCCACGCCCCGCAACCCGCTGTTGAACAGGGGGAACATTCCCGTGGGTGCGGCCCGGCGTCGCCGTTCGCACTTCCCCGGCGGTCTGGTAGACTGCGTTCAATGGCGAAGGTCGCGGGCGTCTGGCGCACGACCAGCCATCAGGGAGGCGGGCCATGCCCATGCTGCGCGGCATCGAAACCACGGCGATCGGCAGGACCAAGACGGTCGAAGTCACCTACGAGAACCGGGCGTACATCGACCGCAACGGCAAGCCCGTCGCGCTGATCGACATGACCTGCTACGCCTGCAGCAACAGCTACTTCGTCCTCGACAGCGACCCCATCGACTTCTGCCCCCACTGCGGCCGCCGCGAGGGACCGCCGTGGGCCTCGCACGACGAGGGCGTCGCCTGGGCGCGCCTGCATGATTTCAAGTGGTTGCGAAAGCTCGGGCTGGACGTCTACGGCCTGCGTCGCGGCGACGGTGCCTGGATGCTGGGCTTCGGCCGCAGTTCTGAGGCGTTGATCGGTACCGGGCGCTATGTCGAGGTGCGGTCGCTGCTGCCCGGCGGCGGGTGACGGAGGTGGCCATGGTCGACCGCGACGTTCAAGCGAACCGGCAGCGGACGCTCGGCGTGGTCGTGATTGGCAACGAGGTCCTGTCCGCCAAGTTTCGAGACGAGAACACGCCGCAACTGCTGCACAGGTTGGCCGAGGCGGGCGTTCGGGTCGGTGAGGTGGCGATCCTGCCCGACGACGTGCAGCGGATCGCCGCGGTGGTGCGAGACTTCTCCCAGCGCTTTGACTTTGTGTTGACGACAGGCGGAGTTGGGCCGACCCACGACGACCGCACCTGGGAGGGGGTCGCCCTTGCGCTGGGCCGGGATCTGGCGGTGCACGGGGCGATGGTCGAGCGGATCGCGGCGCGCACCGGCCAGCCGCTGACCGACGAACAGCTGCGAATGACGCGCCTGCCACCGGATACCGAGCTGCTGGGGCCCACGGACCGCTGGCCTCTGCTGCAGTGCGGCAACGTCTTCGTGCTGCCCGGTGTACCGTCGATGGTGGCGCTGCGGTTGGACCTGATCTGCCGCCTGCTGGCCAGCCCCCGACCGCATCTGGCCACGGTTTTCCTGAGCATCGACGAGTGGTTGTGCGTGCCCGCCATCGACGCAACGGTGGCGGCGTTTCCGCAGCTCGACATCGGCAGCTATCCGATCTTCGACCACGGCGACCACCGGCTGAGGGTGACGTTCGAGGGCTTCGACGCGCCGCCGCTGGTCGATGCCGTCGGCGACCTGCTGCACCGCGTCGGGTTGGCGCAGCTGGTGCGCATCGAGTGGCGCGGGCTACCGGACGACATGCCGCCCCCTGAGTGGGCGAGAGCGGGGGGAGCATGGCCACGTTGACCTCGCTCGATCTGCGCGTCCGGATGACCCTGCTGCCGACCAGCTACCAGTTTGAGGTGGCGGACAACCTGTTCGATCTGAACTGGATTTGGGTCAAGGTTCGCGTCTCGGCCAGCGGACTGCCCGGCCACTTCGTCCACACGCGTCTGGCCACCTGGGAGCTCGCCAGCCTTGCCGAGCACAGCGACCAGCTCGCCGACGGCCAGCGCGCGATGTGGCACCCCCGGTTCTTCGACTCCGGCTTGCACCTGTGGGTCCGTCGATCCGCAGAGCGCAACGACACTTGCATCGTGACCTTGGTGCTGTCGCCCGTGACGGGGCCGCTGCCGGCCGACGCCCTGCCCTCGTGGCACGCCGACCGCTTCCGCCACCCGGGAGGCCAGCTGGAGGGCGCGCGTTTCCAGTGTTCCCGCGCGGCATTGGCCCTGTTCGCCGAGGAGCTGCGCGAGGCCATGACCGCCTTTCCCGTGAGACCTCTGCAAAGGGCCGGCTGAGACGACGATGCTTGCGGCATGACAGGACTTTGGCGTATCGTGCCGCGGCTCGGTCCCAGGCGGATCGGCTTTGCGTCCCCCCAAGAAGCAGGCGATGCGCCCCGCGACACGCTGACTCCAGCCCGGTCGCAGCCCTCGCGGACATCACCAAGGAGTCCTGGAACATGAAGCGTATTCTCGTGATCGGTCTCGTCCTGACCGCCGCGGCGGCCACCGGTTGCAGCTCTTCTTCGAACGGCGGTGGCGGTGCGGGTGTTGTGACCCTGGCGGCTGGCAGCGCCTGTAACGCCGCGTCCAAGCAGGTCACCTGTTCGACGAGCAAGTCCGTGATTCTGACGTGCAACGTCGCCGCCTCTGCGTATCAGGTCGCCACGACCTGCGCGGCCGGCACGCTCTGCGACAGCGCCACCTCGACCTGCAAGGCGACCAGCATGGACGGCAACGACACCACTTCCGACACCACGTCCCCCGACGTCTCGGTGGTCGACACCACCGTCGACACCACGACGCCTGACGTCGCGGTGGACACCCCCAAGCCCGACACGACCACGCCGCTTGGCGGCGACTGCGCTGCGACCGACGAGGCTTGCATCTCCACCTGCCAGGAAGACAAGTGCTCCGATGAGATCGTGGCCTGCACCGACGACCCGGACTGCACCGGCCTGATGCAATGCCTGGGCGCGTGCTCGGACGCCGCTTGCCAGGACTCCTGCTCCAAGGAAGCTCAGGGCAACGCGATTTCCCTTGCCAACGCGTTCGGCCTCTGCGTGCAGCTCAAGTGCATCGTGGCCCCCAAGATGCCCTGCGATCAGGCCGCCCCTGACTTTCAGGACTGCCTGAACAGCTGCGCCCTCTACATGTGCATGAACGAGATCGACACCTGCGATGCCGATCCCACGTGCGCCACCGCCAAGGAATGCATCTTCGCCTGCGACACCGGCGCCTGCCAGCAGAAGTGCGCAAAGGACGGCGGCGCGGGCGGCAAGAAGGCGTGGGACGAGCTGATTTGCCTCAACGACAAGTGCGTGGCCGATACCACCACCACCAATCCCGGCAAGTGCGCACCCGACGACAACGCCTGCCTGCAAGAGTGCAACGACGCCAGCTGCGCCGACTCGTACGGCGCGTGCACGGGCGACACGGACTGCATGGGCATCCTGCAGTGCGCTCAGGCCTGCGGCAACGACAACGCTTGCGTTCAGAAGTGCGTGACCGACGCCGGCGCCGGCGCGGCCACCCTGCTGGACACGTGGCAGACCTGCCTGTCGGACAACTGCCTGTAGGCTGCGGTTTCGATTCCTTTCATGGACACCCCGCCCGCCCGCGCGCCCGCACCAGGAGGCGTCGCCATGTCGTCACAGCTCGTCGAGCAGGTCCGCCATGCCGGCGTCGTGGGCGCGGGCGGTGCGGGGTTTCCCACCCATGCCAAGATCGGGGCCAAGGCCGACGTCGTTCTCGCGAACGGCGCCGAGTGCGAGCCCCTGCTGCATACCGATCAGGTCATTCTCGAGCGTCACCCGCGCGAGGTGCTGGAAGGCTTGCGGCTGGTCGTGCAGGCCACCGGGGCCTCGCACGGCATCCTCGTGACCAAGAAAGTCTACGCGCACACCGTTGCCGTGCTGCAGCAGCATCTGCCTGCCTTCCCCGAAATCCGTTTGGAATTGCTTGACAATTTCTACCCGGCCGGGGACGAGCAGGTGCTGCTGTATGAGGCGACCGGGCGCATCACGCCTGAGGGCGGCATTCCGATTCAGGTCGGCGCCGTCGTCAGCAACGTCGGTACCTTGGCCAACGTCGCGGCTGCGGCGCAGGGCGAGCCGGTGGTGCGGCGGTACGTGACGATGGTCGGCGAGGTGGCGCGACCGGGCGTGTACGAGGTTCCCGTCGGCACGCAGTTCCGTGATTTGCTTGCCTTTGCTGGCGGCACGTCGCTGCCCGAGTTCGCGATTCTTGCGGGTGGCCCGATGATGGGTTCGCTGGCCGCGGACGAGGACGAACCCGTCACCAAGACGTCGGGCGGCTTCTTCGTGCTGCGCAAGGACCACCCCCTCATCGCGTCGCGACAGGTCAAGGCTGAGACGGACATCAAGCGTTCCATGTCGGCGTGCTGCCAGTGCCGCATGTGCACCGACTTGTGCCCGCGCAACAACCTGGGCCACCGCATCGAGCCGCACCTGTGGATGCGGGCGGTCAAGTACGGTCAGGACCTCGCGGCGGAGCAGATCACCCAGGCCCATCTGTGCTGCCTGTGCGGCGTGTGCGAGGTCTACTCGTGCCCGCAGGGTCTGTCGCCGCGCCGGGTCGCCGCCGAGCTGAAGTCACGGATGTGGAAGGCCAAGATCGCCAACCCGTTCCGCAATCGCCCGGACGCCGTCAACCCTGAGCGCGGCTATCGCAAGGTCGCCAAGCACCGCCTGCTGCACCGGCTGGGTCTGGTGCCGTACGACGTCGAGATGCCGTTTCGCGGCACGTTCGACGACGTGGACCGGGTGGTGCTCAAGCTCAAGCAACACGTTGGAGCCCCTGCCAGTGCGCTCGTGGCCGTCGGCGACAACGTCACGGTCGGACAGCGCATCGCCGACATGCGCGACGGCGCGCTGGGCGCCCCCATTCACGCGTCGATCTCCGGACGGGTGGCCAAGGTCGACGACCGCGCCATCGTGATCCGCCGGGTCTGAGGTTTCTGCCATGCATTCCGACAGCTACCCTGAGCCCCAGGTCCCCGCCATCGGCCTGCTCGAGATGTCCAGCATCGCCCGCGGCGTGATTGCGTGCGACGCGATGGTCAAGCGGGCCGCTGTGACGGTCGTCATCGCGGCACCGGTTTGCCCTGGCAAGTTCGTGATCCTGGTCGAAGGCGTCGTGGCCGACGTCGAGCAGGCGATGCAGGCGGGCCTTTACTATACGGGTCCGTCGCACGTGGACGACCTGCTGCTGACGCAGGTGCACCCGCAGGTGCTGCCGGCCGTGCGAGGGACCACCAAAGTCGAGTCGCTCAAGGCGATTGGCATCGTCGAGACGTTCACGGTCGCCGCCACGGTGCTGGGCGCGGACGCGGCGTGCAAGGCGGCCGAGATCGAGCTGGTCGAGATGCGGCTGGCGGTGGGTCTGGGCGGCAAGGCGTACTTCACGATGACGGGCGAGCAGCACATGGTCGAGGCGGCGATCGCAGCCGCGGTCGAGAAGCTGGACGGCGGCTTGATCATTCGCACAGAGATCATCCCCGCGCCGCACAGCGACATGGGCGACGTCGTCCTGTAGCGCGCGGGCCGACGACCTCTCTAGAAGAGGCCAAGGCTTCACTCTTTCACCGACCCGGAGTATCCTGCCGGGCAGCTGCCTTGGTGCCCCCCAACCAAGACCAGCGGATGCCGCAAGCGTCGCAGTTCCGGATCCGGTGTCCGGCGAAGCTCATGGCTGCCTCTCCCCCCTGTCTCGCTCGAGCACGCCCCTCCCCCCCGGCGCGCAAGGAGCTTCCCATGGCACAGTCCCTGATGGTCCTGACCGCCGACGCCAGCATCGGCAAGAGCGTGATCTCGCTCGGTCTTGCCGACCAGTTCGAGCGGCACGGCGCCCGCACGTCCTACTTCAAGCCCGTCGGCACGTCAGTGACCGGCGAGCTCGACTCCGACGTCATGTTCGTCCACAAGGTCATGTCATCGAAGCTGCGGCCGCAGGATCTGGTGGCCGTCAGCACCACCGACGTCTGCCGCGCCATTGCCGCGCACCACTACGACGAAGTGCTGGACCGCATTCTGGAGGCCCACAACCGCCTCGCGCAGTCGTGCGATGTCATCATCTGCGAGGGCGTCGACAGCCTGCGCAACTTCCCGTCGCTCGAGTCCGACTTCAACCTCGACATCGCCCGTAACATCGATGCGTCGATCCTGCTGGTTGCCAATGGCCACAAGCTGGGCGTCGAGGAAGTGGTCTCGAGCATCAGCCTGACGAACAGCCAGCTGAAGGAAAAGGGCGCTCAGGTCTGCGGCGTCATCATCAACCGCGTGGATGAGAAGCTGCGCGGTGACTTTGCCGAGGAAGCCCGCCGCCAGCTGCGCGCAGAGGGCATTCCGCTGTACGGCGTGCTGCCGCACTTGAACGTCCTGTCCAGCCCCCGCATCCGCGATGTCGTGCGCACGCTGAAGGCCGAAATGCTGGTCGGCGACGAGCAGCTGGCCACCCGCGTCGGCAAGGTTCTGGTCGCGGCGATGGGGTTGGAGAACGCCCTGCACTACTTCGAGGACGGCAGCCTGCTGATCACTCCCGGCGACCGCGAGGAGATCCTGCTGGCCGCCGCTGCCGCCTATGGCTGCGAACACTGCCCGCGCCCCGCCGGTGTGGTGCTGACGGGCGGTTTCGAGCCGCGTCGCAAGGTGATGCAGCTGGTGCGGTCGCTGTCGAAGGGCAAGCTGCCGATCATGCGCGTGTCGCAGAACACCTACGAGACCGCGATTGCCGTCAACGCCATCCAGCCCTTGTTGGACGCGGAGCAGGAAGACAAGGCCTTGGCGATTCGGGCGGCGATGGAAGAGTTCATCGACGTCGACCGTCTGGTCGAGCAGCGGTTCGAGACGACCAAGCGAGTCGTGTCGCCGCAGCGCTTCATGCGCACGATTCGCGACATGGCCAAGGGGCAGAAGAAGAAGATCGTGCTGCCCGAGGCCAATGTTGACCGCATCCTGAAGGCCGCCGAGGCCCTGCGGCGCCAGGACATCGTCGACGTGGTGCTGATCGGTGACGAGCTGGAGATCCGCAAGTACGCCAAGCAGTTGGACGTGACCTTGGACGAGCACGTCGAGATCGTGAACCCCAAGACCGACCCGCGCTTCGAGCTGTACGTCCAGACCCTGCTGGAGGCCCGCAAGCACAAGGCGATGCACGAGGATGTCGCGCGCGACCTGATGGCCGACCGCAACTACTTCGGCACGATGATGGTCCACCTGGGCCACGCCGACGGTCTGGTGTCCGGCTCGACGACGACCACCCAGGCGACGCTGCGGCCGGCGTTCGAGTTCGTGCGCACCCGACCCGGCATCCAACACGTGTCCAGCGTCTTCTTCATGTGCCTGCCCGATAAGGTGCTGGTCTATGGCGACTGCGCGGTGATCCCCAACCCCACCGCCGAGCAGCTGGCCGACATCGCGGTCGCCAGTGCCGAGACCGCCGCTGCGTTCGGCATCGAGCCGCGGGTCGCGATGCTGTCGTACTCGACGGGCGACTCGGGCAAGGGAGCAGACGTGGATCTGGTGCGCGAGGCCACCCAGTTGGTCCTGAGCCGTCACCCCGACATGCTGATCGAGGGCCCGATCCAGTACGACGCCGCCATCGACCCCGATGTCGCCCGCACCAAGCTGCCGAACAGCAAGGTGGCCGGCCGCGCAACCGTGTTCATCTTCCCGGACCTGAACACCGGCAACAACACGTACAAGGCCGTGCAGCGGTCCGCCGGCGCCATCGCGATCGGCCCCGTGCTCCAGGGCCTGCGCAAGCCCGTCAATGACCTGAGCCGCGGCGCGACGATCACCGACATCGTCAACACCGTGATCGTTACGGCGATCCAGGCCACGACCAACCCGGACTGACCCTCCCCGTCTGGATTTCGACCGCCAAGGGCACGACCCAGTCCTTCGTCGCTGCCTGCCTTCCCCCTCTCCGACGGCGTGCCGGGCGTGACGCCCCCGCCAGAGGTGCACCCGACCATGAAGATCCTTGTCCTGAACTGCGGCAGTTCCTCCATCAAATACCAGCTGTTCCGTATGCCTGAGGCCGACGTTCTGGCGCGCGGTCTGGTGCAGCGCATCGGCGAACCGATGGGCCAGATCGACCAGCAGAGCCCCGCAGGCAACTTCCGACTGTCAGAGCCCGTGCCCGACCACGGCGTGGGTCTGAAGCGCGTGATCGAGATGATGACCGAAGGCGACGGCGCCCCGCTGCGCTCTGTCGACGAGATCGCCGCCGTGGGCCACCGCGTCGTGCATGGCGGCGAACGCTTCACCCAGACCGTCCTCATCGACGACGAAGTGATTGCTGCAGTCGAGGAAAACGTCGAGCTCGCGCCCCTGCACAACCCCCCGAACCTGCAGGGCATCCGCGTCGCCCGGTCCGTCATGCCGCACACGCCGCAAGTGGGCGTCTTCGACACCGCTTTCCACCAGACCATGCCGCCGCGTGCTTACCTGTACGCCCTGCCGATGTCGCTGTACCGCGAGGGTCGCATCCGCCGCTACGGCTTCCACGGCACGTCGCACCGCTATGTGTCGGCGCGGGCTGCGGAGTACATGGGCCGGTCGATCGAGCACCTCAAGCTGATCACCTGCCACTTGGGCAATGGCGCCAGTATCGCCGCCATCGAGAACGGCCAGTCCATCGACACGACCATGGGTCTGACGCCGCTGGAAGGGTTGGTGATGGGCACCCGGTCGGGCGACGTGGACCCCGGCATCCTGCTCTACCTTGCGCGCAGCCGCGGCCTGTCGATCGATGCCCTGGACAAGCTGCTGAACAAGCAAAGCGGTCTGCTGGGATTGTCAGGCAAAAGCAACGATATGCGCGAGCTGGAGAAACTGGCGGCCGATGGCGACCAGGACGCCGGCCTTGCGCTCGACGTGTTCTGCTACCGGATCCGCAAGTACATCGGCGCCTACATGGCGGCGCTGGGCGGACTCGACGCCCTCATCTTCACCGGTGGCATTGGCGAGAATTCGCCGTACATTCGGGAGCATGTCTGCAAAGGTCTGGACGGTCTGGGCGTCTGCCTCGACGTCGGCCTCAATGCGACCGCTCCCCGCGGGTCGGAGTGCGACGTCAGCGCGTACGGCAGCCGCAGCCGCGTGCTCGTGGTGCCCACCGATGAAGAGAAGCTGATTGCGATGGACACCTACGCGCTCGCCACCGCTTCCACCAAGTAGACAGCGGTCGCCTGAGGTTGCGCAGGTCTACTTGGCCGACTCGACGGTCAGCGCAGCCTCGACCGCCTTGGCCAATTCGATCGAAGCAGCCTTGTCGCCGGCCATGTTCATCACGGCGACCAGGCAGCCCGTCTCGGCGTCGATGAAGCTGACGCTGTGCGTGCCCATCATCGACACGTACAGGCCGCCCTTGCCGATGGCGACGTCGGACGGCGGCTCGGCCTTGAAGCGCGCGCCCTGCTTGACCATTTGCTCCTTCATCTGCGGGATGAACTTGTCGTCGAAGGTCCCACCGCACGTGTAGTTGACCGACGCCGACTTGAACTCCGGCAGCTCGAACTTGCACGTCATCTGGTCGACCATGATCGCGTCGGCGTTGGCCTTGCCGTCCTTCAGGAACTTGTCCCGCAGGTCGGCAGGCAACAGCTTGTCGCAGTCGAGGGCGTACTTGCCCGTCTCGAGCGGCGGCAGCATCGCAGGCTTCAGCGCTGCGACGATGTCCTTGGCCAGGTCGGTGACCTTGTCGCCCTCTCGGTAGGCCGAGACCGTCACGTGGCAGTCCGCGTCGTCGTCGTAGAACTCCAGCTGGGTGTCAGACCCGAACGCGGCGCGTCCCAAGCCCTCGATCGCAGGCTTCTCTTTCTCGACAGCCTTCTGCTGGAACTGCTTGAGCGTCGTGGTGCGCCGACAGTCGTACGTGATGTGCCAGGCAAGCCCGCCGTCCTTGTTCACGGAGCACATCAGCGTGCGGTCGACCATCGACCCAGCCTGCAGCTCGGCACCGCCCATGTACTTGGTTCGCAGCGCCGCCGGCACCAGCTTGTCGCAGGTCAGGTCGCCGCCACCCGTTGTCGCGGTCGCCAGCGCAGTCGGGTCGCCCGCCGCAAGGGCCTCTCCCACCTTCTTGGCCGCCGCCTCCGGATCCTTGGCCACTTCTTCAGCCGTCAGACCGCCCGCCTTGGGTACCGGGGGCTTGTCTGCCGCCGCGTCCTTCTTGCCACAGGCCGCCGCCGCCAACGCAAGGGCCATCGCCACCGCTACCCAACGCATGCTTGTCATGAAATTCGCGCCTCGTTACGGGCCAAGCTGGTGTCTTTTCGCCCGAGTAGGGGCCCGTAATGGTCCACTCAGGAGTAGGGCGAATGGTGTGCTGGACGAAGTTCGGCGTCAATGGAGCGGAAGCGAGTTGCGCGGACCGCGCGGGATTCCGACGAACGGTAGGCCAAGAACAACAAAAGCCCGCGTTTTCACGCGAGCTTTCTTGGTGGAGGCGCCGGGAGTCGAACCCGGGTCCGGAAACGTTCTACGGTACCCTCTACGTGCGTAGTCGTCGGATTTGTACCGGATGGAGTCCCCCCGTCGACCGGGTACTTCCACCAGGGTCCAGAAAAATCTCGCCCTCACGCGCCTGGACATCGCGCTCGGACCAGCCCACTGAAAAGGCGACGACCGAACCCAGTGGGCACGGTTCGGTCGTCGTCGCCGGAAGGGTTTTTAAGCCTTACGCAGCGAGAGCAAGTTCAACGTTGTCGTTGGCACTTGTGAGTTGCCCCTTTTTGACGCGGCCTGAGGCACCGCGGCACGCCAGCACAGCTTCACTGTCCCCGTCGAAGCCGTTACGCCCCCAGTTTTCACAGAACGCCCCGTCTGATGCCGCTTGCGCGCTCTTTCGGGGATGCGAGCGACAGCATAGGCCGCCCCGGGGGAGAGTCAACCGACGTCGGGTCCGGCGAGGTCCGGCGGAGCCTCTGGTCCGCTCGTTCCGGGCAGCCCGACGACACGCAACAGCTGCATGTCCAGCCGCGGCAAATCGGCCAACAGCGCCTGCAACTGCCTGATCGCCAAACCGTTGGACCGCTGGACCTTGCGGGCGAGGATGAGCTCGTTCTTCAGCGAGTGCTCCCACCCGGCCAATTCGGTCACGGTCACTTGATAACCGTGCGCCTCGAGCAGCAACGCGCGGACCACGTTGGTCAGGTGCGCGCCGAACTCTCGCCGATGCCAAGGGTGGCGCCACAGCGGTCCCAGCCCGGCACGAACGCCCGTTCCGCCGCCCAGCAGTCGCGCGACCTCGGCCTGACAACACGGAACCACAGCAATCAGTGGCGCTTGCGCGCGAATGCCCAAGGCCAGCGCGTCGTCGGTCGCGGTGTCGCACGCGTGCAGGGCGACGACGGCGTCGATACGGGTGGCGCCGTCCTGCACCTCGGCCGCCCAGTCCGCCACGGTTCTTTCTGCAAACAGCATCCGGTCGTAGCCGAGCCGATGCGCCCGTTCCTTGCCCCTGGCCACAAGGTCGGGCCTCACCTCTACGGACCACAGCTGTCCCCTGCCCCGCGGCCCGAAGAACAGCTCGTACAGCACGAAGCCCAGATAGGCGTTGCCCGCGCCTGCATCGACCAGCACCGGCTCTGGCTGCCGCGCGAAGGCGTCGTCGATGCCGGGTCGCAGCAGGTTAGCCAAGTGGTTGATCTGCTTGAGCTTGCGTCGCGTGTCTGCATTCAGATCGCCGGTGCGGGTCAGCAAGTGCAGCTCTTGCAGCAGGGCGGCGGACTGATCGGGCAGCAGCTCGCGGTGCACGTCGGACGCGACGACGGCGGCACGCGCAGGGGTGGGCGCGGCCGCGGCATTCGGCGCTCGGTGTGACTTGCGGGAGGCCATGGAGAGGTCCTGATGCGGCCGGGCTGAAGGTCAGCGGTGGAGCTCGGCCGACACGGTCTCGTTTGCCATGCGCAACCGCTTGGTCAGCACGCGAATGACGCCGCGGGCCAGCGTGGGGTGCAGGTCGAGCAGGTCCTGAAAGTCGTCTCGGGCAATCGCCAGCAAGTCTGCATCCTTGCGCACACGAATCGAGGCACTTCGCAAGGATTGGTCCAGCAGCGCCATCTCGCCGAAGCACTCCTTGGACCCCAGCGTCGCGACGACCTCGCCACCGTGGAGCACCTCGACCTCGCCTTCCAGCAGGACGTAGAGGTGGTGGGCGGGCTGACCCTCCGTGAACACCAGGTCGCCGGCTTCAACGTGCGCGTGCTGGACGATCTCGGTCAGCGGCAACAGCTGCTCGCCACTCAAGTCGCTGAACAGGGACACGCCCTTCAGCAAGAACACGAGATCCATCGCATCGCGGCCCACCTTCGCCTCCTGCGGTCGCTGCGCCCACTCCCACACGCGCTCGAGCCATGGCTCGACGGTGGCGAGGATAGGCGGCATCTGCTGGGGCGTCGAGTGGATGCCGGGCAGCGGAGTGTAGGCCGGGTCCTGCTGGCCGGAAGCGCGGTCGCCTGCCTCGACCAAGGCCACGAACGGGCGCAGCACCGGGTCGCTGACGTGCTGGTCCAGCAGCTCGATGGCGGTCGAGCGCGCGCGCGCGTCCTTGCTGCGGTAGTGCAGCCACGCCCGGTGCATCGCTGCACGCGAGCCGACGAGACCCAGCAACCGGAAGCCGCGCAGGTCGGCGCGCAGTCGCGAGGCGTGCAGCTCAGACAGGAAGTGCAGGTGCGGAACAGTCGTGGCGGCGGCCAATGCCTCGATCTGGTCGTAGGCAAGCAGCAACTCAATCTCGTGCGTCATCCGCATCCGCAGCCATTCGAGCGGCGGGTGCGGGCGATCGGGCTCGCGGGCGATGCGCCACAGCACCAGCAGGGCGTGGTCGCGCACGAAGTCCGAGTGGGCATCGGCCTGTCGCATCAGCAAGTCGACAGCCTTGGCGTTGCCGAAACGCTCGATGACGCGCATCACCCGCAGTCGCAAGGCGGGAGGCAGCGTGGGGTCGGCAAGCTGTTCGTCCAGCAAATTCAGCACCGTGTGGCCATAGCGGAACAGCGCGTCAGAGGCGGCCTGCACCAGCTCGCCCCTGCCCAAGCTGCGGACCAGCGGCCCAACGAACTCGGAAGACCCCACCTGCCCCATCGAAAGTACCGCATTCAAGCGGACTTGCGACGACGGATCTTCCAGCATGTGAACCAGATCCGGCCCACCGTCCGCCGAGAAGACGCCGGAAATGTATGCCGCTCGGGCCCGGCGCGGAATGCTGTCGCTGCGCAGGTCCGCAGCCAGATCGGCGCCAACGTTGCGAGGCTCGTCGACGCCTGCCGCCTTCATCCACATCAACGCCAAACGGGCCACGCCAGCGTCGGAATTCTGCACCAGCGGCGTGATCTTCGGCGCCAGCGCGGGGTCCTTGACGCGCAGCAGCAACCGCAGCACCTCGCGAAGAACAGGCGGGGCGGGGTCGGTCGCCAGCAGCGACTCGAGCAAGTCGCGGCTCGGGGTCAAGCCCAGGTCGTTCAGCAGCTCGAGACCCAAACGGGCCACCTCGGGGTCGGCATGACGGGCGGCGGGTTCGAGGTCGGCGATGGTCAAGGGAAGGCGCGAGTCGCGAGCGATCTTCAGCGCTTGCAGGATCTCGGCGACACCGCCCCGGGCGCAGCGCTGCCGCACTTCGATCAGGGCCGAACGCTCCAGCAGGGCCTTGGTCTGCGGGTCCACGTCGGCGTCGACTCGGCGAGCGCGCAGGCCGGCCAGCAGAGCACGTCGATAGTGGGGGCCGATGCTCCACCCCAGACCGATGACCCCCAGACACGCCAGGATCGCCGCAGGTGCCAGTAGGCCCAAGTGCTGTGCAGACGGCGCGAGCAGCAGCAGGACGCCGGAGACCACGGCCGTTGCAATGCGATAGACCACGCCGTCGATCAGAGTCTTGGCGCGTTCACCTTTGCGCATCTCCAACGGCATCACCAGTAATTGCATGGCGTTTTTGGTCAGAGCGAACTGCGTCACCCGCTCTGCGAACGACGTCGCCGCAATCGCCCAGAAACCAAAACCCAGCCCCATCACGGCCGTCAGGAAGTAGGCAGAGCTGCCCAACGCCAGCAACACCGCACTTGCCGAGATCGCCATGCCGATGCCGACGACACGGACGATTCGGCCGGTCGCCAGCAGCGCGACGAAGAACGCGACGAGGTTCGAGAGGCCGTAGTAGATACCAAGGAATCCGGCGAGTTCGTCGCGGTCGTAGCGCAGTTTCAGCTCTGTGCTGAACTGAAAGTCGATGATGAGCGAAGCCGCCTGCAGCAGAAATACGAGTCCAGCCAGCCGTCCCAGCAAGGGAGAACGCCAGATGCTCGCCACGCCGCGGGTGACCTCCGGAAACCAGGCACCACCAGTGGGGGGCGACGGACGGACTGGCCGACCGGAGACTTCGGGCACCTCGATCGGCGACGAGTTGTCGGCCGCCGCCCGCGACAACGCCTTGACGATCCTTTCGACGCGAATCAACGGGAAGACCAGCATCAGCAGCGCGGGCACCATGAGGTTGCGCGCACCCGATACCGGCAGCAGCGCATGGACCAAACCGCCGCCCAGCGCCGCGCCAAGCGTCGACACCGCGGCCAGCACAGGAAACAGCCGCTTGCCTTGCCTGGCCGGCACCAGCGCCGACATCATGTTCCAGGACTGGATCAGCAACAGGTGGGCAATGCCGGTGCACCATACCAGCTGGATCAGCGCAACCCAGTGCGGTGACAGGGGATAGGCCGCCTGCAGCGCGGCGAACGACAGCACCGCAAGCAGCAGCAGACCGACGAACCGCGGAACCAGCGCCACCCGCTCGATGATGGCCACGTACCCCAACGACGCTAGCGCGGTGAACAGCGCCGAGCCCAGAAACATCAGCGGCAGCATCGCCACGCTGTATTCGGTCAGGAACACGGCACGGGTCGATGTGGCGACGATGACGCTGGCGGCGGTCACTACCGTGAACAGCGGCGTCACCAGCATCAGGACGGGTCGGTCGGAGCGTCGCAGGGCGAACAGACGGTTGAGCGACCACCGCTCCATTCGGGCGGGCATCGACCCGGAATCGCTCGCGTTGGCGGCGGGAATGTTGGAGCGGGAGCCGGCCATCCGTCCTCGAGAAGCGCAAGTGCCGAGCGCTGTCGTCCGGCACGCGCAACCGTACTTCACCATGCGAAAGGGAGCTTGACCAGAGCCTTCACGCCGCTGGGATTCTGCGCGGGCGCCGTCGGCGGTTTCGGTCCTTGCAGGTCGGTCAAGCGCAGTAGAGGACGATGGCCGAAGTCGGCTGGACCCGCACCGTCACGCCGCCATCAATGGGGACGACCTCTGCGTTTTCAGCGCCGAACAGCAGCCACCACGCGCCACCAGGCAGGTTGAACCAGGCTTCGCACTCGGATTCGCCGTTCAGCAGAACTGCCAACCGTCCCCGCGAACCGTCGATGCCGTAGCCCAGCGCCCAAGTGCAGCTGCCGGCCAGAAAGTGCATCGCCTCGCCGGTGGAAAACGCAGGCAGCAACCAGTCTTTCCGCAAGGTGATCAGGCGCCTGTACTCGTCAACCAAATCCGGATTGCGCGTTCGCTCGGTCCAGTCCAGGTGGTTGGTCGCGTCGTCGCGGTTGTAGCTGTTGCCGTCCAGATACCCGCGCATCGACCCGGCCTGGACCTTGGATCGTGCCCACTCCTGCCCTTGCGCCATCATCACCGAGCCGCGCGACAGCAGCAGCAAGGCGGCCGCCAGCTTGTGTACGCGCAGCGCTTGGGGCGTGAGCTCGGCGACCTGCTGACGCTCGACCTGTTCGTCGAAACGAACCTCGCCCAGCGCAAGGCGCACGAAGTCGCCCAGGGTGTAGTTGTCGTGTGACTCCAAGTAGTTCAGGGACAGCTTCGGCGTCTCGAAGTGCCCGCCAATCACGCGCTCCCAGCCGCCCAACAGCGCCGCGATCTCGCTGCGGGGGGCACCGCCGTCGCCCCTGCCGAACAGGAAGCCTCGGCCGGTCTGCGGGTGGTTGCCCTTCAGACCGTTGCGAAACCGGTCATTCCAGACGGTGTGGCCGAACTCAGCCAGGTCGCCCGGCCGGTAGCCGGCCATGCTCCACGGCTCGGAAATGAGGATGGCGTGAGGGTATTCCTCCCGAGTCGCGGTGCGGACGTCGCGCAGCGTGCGGTCGTCCAGGATGGTGGCGAGGTCCAGCCGGAACCCGTCGACGTGATACTCCCGCATCCAGTGCCGCACGGCGTCCAGCACCAACCGATGCATCGCGGGGTCGGAGGTGTTCAGGTCGTTGCCGCAGCCGCTGTGGGACCGCAGGGTGACGCCATCGGACTCCCGGTGCAGCCAACTACCCGGATCTAAACGGATCAACGGATTGTCGTCGTGCGTGGAGACGTGGTTGAACACGACGTCGATGATGACGGCGATACCGGCGCGATGCAGGGCTCGCACCATCCGCTTCAGCTCGACGCCCGGGTCGTGGAAGGTCCCGTCGGCGTCGACGCCCACCCACTCGTCCTGCGCGGCGTTGGCCCCCCGGACCGAGTAACGCTCGCTGGGCACCAGCAGGAAGCTGGGCATGTAACCCCAGTGATTCATGCCTGTTGGATTGCCCCAGTGGGCGGGCTGCCCGGC
>CAJBNH010000106.1 GCA_903955385.1 uncultured Myxococcales bacterium
GACGAAGAACTCGCAGCCTCCTCGCATGACATCCTGTCGTCTCGGGAAGATTGCTGCATCAGTTTGCATGGTTGGGGATCTCGCCCGCTGAAGTCGGCAACAACAGGTCGATCACGATCGCCGCAGGGTGCAGACACACCTATTCGCGCGGAAGGGTAGGGAATCCGCCCTTGGGGCGCACGGGCCGAGACAACCCGGCGGGTAATTTTTCCACGATTCCAAATAGTTTCATCGACGAGCCGGTCGCGGTCTTGACAGCGTCCCATTTCGGGACGCTTGTCCAACACCTGTTCATCATTGTGAGACGGCGCCCCGATTTGGGGATATGCGTTGACAGCTTTTCGGGGGGTGGGTTAGGTCGCGCCTGTGGCAGACGGGAGTGACCCGAGGCCGCCCCGCAGTGTTTCTACAACAGGAAGCAACCCCATGAAGACTCGTAGTCTCTTCGTTCGTATTCTTACTGCCGTCAGCGCGCTTTCGCTTTTCGCCGCTCCGTCTGCGATGGCGATTCAGGCCACCGATGACGTCACGGTCACCCTGCTGCAGCCGATCGCCCTTGACCTGACCACGGCCGCGTTTCACTTTGGCAACATCGCAGCCTCACCCACGGCCCTCTGCACCTACGTCCTGACGGGTGACGATGCGGTGTCTGACAATACCGGAGACCCCAGCTGCGTCGGCAACTACTTCGACGCCGCCACCAAGGGCGTCTGGACGATCACCGGTGCAGACAAGACCGTCAACATCGGTACCACCGTTGGTGTGTTCGACGACGGTGCCGTCATCCTGACCAGCCTGCTGATCAACAGTCAGGAAACCCTGAATACCACGGTTGCCGGCTTCCAGATCAGCGGCGGAACGCTCGCGGTTGACGTGACCGGCACCATCACCGTGGACACAGGCGCCACCGCTGGCTCGACGAAGACCGCAACCATCACTGCGACCGTGCTGTACGACTAGACGCACTGCCCGAGTACCCGGAAGCGGGCGGCTGCCCTCGTGCAGCCGCCCGCTTCGTTCTTGCCGTGGAGTGTGCTTGTGCATACGCAGTGTCGAGTGGGCGGGGCGCGATACGTCCGAGCGGCCTCCTCGCGACTTGTTCGCGGTGCGGTTTGTCTTGGACTGCTGGTGTGCGCCTCCGCGGCCGTCGCCGCTGAGAGCGTTCTCGCAACTCGATTCTTGAGTTTTGGTTATCTGGCACCCCCGACATCGGGAAGCCAGACTTTTGAGTTGGATCCCATCAGCGGTGCGGTCACGGAGGGAGCGGGCGACGGCTGCCACTTCGGCGGTGCACAAGCGGGCGAGTACCTGGTCAAAGGGACCCCGTTCGCCAACATCTCGGTTTCCGTGAGTATCGGTCACTTCCCGTCTGCAGGGGTGAGTGAGTCTGTCGTCATTGGCACTTCTGGTTCCAACACGATCGAGACTTCGCTCGATGCACAAGGCGAGGCCACCGTTCAAGTTGGCGGGACGCTCACCGTCTCGTCTGGCGCCGGCTCAGGACAACTCGAGACCGTGCTGACCGTTGTGGTGCTGTTCAACTAGCCCGATTGGGTTCAGCAAGAGGGGGCGATGATGTGCAAGAGCGTGGCGGGGCATCCTGCGCTCCGTATCTCCTTTCTCGCGGTTTCCCTCCTGGTCTCAACGGCGAATGCCGTCGCGGCGCCAGCGCCGGGCAGCTCCGGTGCTGCGATCATCGTTGCGCCCACGCGCTTGGTGCTGGAAAACCGCGACCGTTCCGCAACGGTGATGGTGAAGAATTCCGGCTTCGAGCGCGGGACGTTTCGGTTGTCGCTGGTGGCCATCGACATGGACCGTGCTGGTCGGCTCACCCCGTCCGCAGAGCCATCCCCAGCCGCTCAGATGGCAGCGTCGCTCGTTAGACTGTCGCCGCGTCAGTTTGTGCTTGAGCCGCGCGGCACCCAGCAAGTACGGGTCGTTCTCCGAAAACCCGCGGCGCTACCCGCGGGTGAGTACCGCACGCACCTTCGCATCGAGGCCATCCCCGACTCGAGACCGGCGAAGGGACGAACGGCAAGCACCAAGCTCAGCATTGGCCTCACAGTTCAGCCGGCCGCGGTGATTCCCGTCATCGTGCGGCATGGCGAGCTTGCTGCGAAGGTCGCACTGAATGGCGTACGCCTGGAACGAACCGCAGCGAAGCGGAAGAACCCGAACGACAAGACTGCAACGCCGGGTGGACTGGCGATTCTGTTGAATATTCAACGTACTGGCAATCGGTCGGTGTACGGCGATGTGGTGGTTCAGTTCTTCCCTGGGAGTTCGGCTGCCGGAATCCAAGTGGGTCGAGTCGGCGGGGTGGCGGTCTACCTGCCTATCGAGGAACGGGAGGTGCGGTTGGTCGTGCCAGAAGCCGTCGCGACCAAACTCCACGGAGGAAGGCTTCGCGTGACCTACAGCCTGCCGGTGGAGCAGGGCGGGACCCTTCTCGCGGAGACGACTGTCGCAGTTCCCTGACGGCGCCCATCGGTCATGCAGCGCAACGACATGTGAATCTTCAGGAAGCGCCGCTTGGCCGGCCGCAGACGACGCACCGGTGAACAGGATCTGAATGCGGGCATGGCTGTGCATGTTGGTGATGCTGGTGGCGCCCCCCGCGTGGGCCGGCCCACGCGTTGCGTCCAGCGATGCCCTGCCCCACATGGACGCTGACTCCAGCGACCGCGCACCCTTGACCCATCCGGCTTCGGCCCCGAAGGCGAAGAAGCCGGCGCCAGCACGACTGGCGGCGCGCGGCGCGGCAGCGACCTCTTTGCGTGCCAAGGGCTTGCGCGCCACTGCCCAGACCGTTGCGCAGGCCGACTCGCCGGCCCCGCCGCGACCCGGCGCCTTCCCGCAAAGCTCCCGCCCGCAACAGGTTGCGTCCGCGCACGTCCCGCAAACTGTCGCTTCTGGCCCCGCCCAAGGCGAGACGGTCGCTGACGCAAGCGTGACCTCGAAGGTGCTCGCGCTGCTGGCGGCCAACCAGAGCCTCGCGTCGGACGATTTGGTCAACAGCGACCTGACCTCTGACGACACGGCGCGCGCGATGCGCGGCAAGCCGTGGCGACCGAAGCCCGGTGTGCCGGGCAAGGATTCGTTTGAGGAGTTGGCGCTCGAGCTGCGGCTCGGTGGCCAGACGATCCTACCCGACCTCTTGGGCCTGCAGCGCGGTCAGGTCGTCTGGGTGCCGCTGGGTCCCGTCATCGAGGCCCTCGAGTTCCCCATCACGGTGGATGTTGAGGCGGGTACGGCGCGCGGATGGTTCATCGAAGAGTCGCGCCGCTTCGACTTGGACGTGAGCCAGCGCACCGTGAAGATCGGTACCAAGGTCCGCCGCATCGACCCCGAGCACGTGATCTGGCGGGATGAGCTGTATATTCGACTGGATGCACTGTGCGACTGGTTGGGGATGACGCCGAAGTTGGACATGGGAGCCATGCGTCTGAACCTGCTGACGGCCGACCGCCTCCCGGCCCAGAGAAGGGCGGAACGCGCCCTGCAGCATCGGCTGCTGTCCGCGCGGACTCGGCCGCCAAGCGGACCCGCCACGACCATGGCGGGACCGCGGTTGGCCGGTGCGCCTCGCGTCGATGTTCGCGCCACCGCGGCGACACCGGACCCGCAGCCGGGTTCCAGCGGCCTCAAGCCCACGGTGGGTACGTCGACGTACAGCATCGGCGGACAGGGTGACCTGTTCTGGATGGAGTCGGACTGGCAGATTGCAGGCAGCGCGAACGACGCCGTGTCGCTCGCTCGGGTCCGCCTATCTCGTCGCGACCCGCAGGGCAACCTGCTGGGACCGCTGGGCGCCCGCGAGCTGGTGGTGGGCGATTTCACGACCGCGGCGGTACCTCTGGTCGCGCTCGGACAACAGAGCCGCGGCGTGGCGGTGTCCAGCTATCCGCTTACCAGTCCTACGGAATTCGACAGGACCCGGCTGGAGGGAGAGTTGCCCGTCGGCTGGGAGGCCGAGTTGTTTCGCAACGGCGCCCTGCTCGCCTTCACGTCGTCGACCAACGGGCGCTACGCGTTTGAGGACATTCCGCTGTTGTTCGGCCGCAACGAGCTTCTGGTCGTGTTGCACGGGCCCTACGGCGAACGCCGCGAGGTGGCGCAAGACGTGTTGGTGGGGTCCGGCATGGTCAAGCCCGGCGAGGTCCGATACAGCGCATCGCTGAGTCAGGATCGCGAGACGGTGCTGCCCATCGGGTATCAGGCCACAGGGCCGAACGCGGGCCAGACACGGGTTCTGGGCAGGGTCGAGGGCGGTCTGACCCGACAGTTGTCACTCTTCGGCGCGGCAAGCAGTCAGGCCAATCAGGCGGGAGAACGCAACGGTTACGGAAGCTTGGGCCTTCGCGGTGTCATCGGTCCGTTTCTGGCGCAGGCTGACATCGCCACCCAGCTGGATGGCAAGGTAGCCGGCCACGTCGGCGCTCAGACCCGACTGGGCTCGGCGACCCTCGTTGCGGAACACGCCGCTTTCGACCCTGAGTTCACGGGCGAGACTGCAGGAAGGGCAAGTGACGTTGCGTCGCGGTCGAAGCTGCGGCTCGATGGACCGGTTGGACTCGGCAAGCTGGGTAGCCTCGGACTTGGGTTGGACTCCGAGTTGGACTTGATCGACCAAGGGGGGACGCGGGCACGCACCTCTGCCCGAGCCTCCTGGTCGGTGGCTGGTTTCTCTGTCGCGACGGCGGTCCAGGGGGTAACGGAGGACTTCTCCGGCTGGAACTTGTACGGCTCGACCATGACGAAGTACCGCACCGGCCTGATTTCGCCACGCGCCACCGTCGCTTGGCGTCAGCAAGGCACACTCGTCCGGATCGAGGAAGTCTCCGGTGGTCTGGACGTTCGCTTGGCAGCGACCACAGCCGCGCAACTCGACGTGCGCCACCTATTGGGCAGCAACGACACGACCGCGCGCCTCGGCTTGACTCGAAGCGGACTCAATCTGATTTGGGGCGCGCAGGTCGGCTATGGAGTCGAATACGGCCTATCCGCAGTTGTGACCCTGGAGTCGCATCTTGGGCTCAGCACAAAGCCGGCCGGTTGGGAGGCCTCGTCAACTGGAGGAGTCCCAACCGGCTCAGCGTCCGCCCGGGTATTCTTCGACCGGGACGGCGACGGCAAGTTCAGCGCCGGCGACCAGCCGATCGAGGGCGCGCGCTTTCGTCTTGGACTGGCGACCAAGCCCGTGGCGACAACGGATGGTGAAGGACGGGCGACGATCCCCCGGCTGCCCGCTTATCGGCAGGTGGAGATCTACCTGGACCGTTCGTCGCTGCCCGACGCGTATGCCCTGCCCAAACCCGAGTTCATCTCCGTGCTTCCCCGCGTCGGCGGCACGATCGATCTGGAATTCGCCGTCACGCAGGCGGGCGCCATCGAGGGCACCGTCACGCGACTGACAGCGGCAGGCGCGGAAGAGGCCCCCGGCATCGAGATCGAGCTCGTCTCAGCGAAGGAAGTCGTGGCGAGGCAGACGACCGCCTATGACGGCTTCTACATCTTCGAGGACGTCGTTCCGGGGCAGTATCAGGTTCGCGTCGCAGCGGCATCCGTTCCCGACGGTGCCGGCGCGCCCGCCCCCAAGCAGGTCGTGATCGGCGGCGACGGCAACGTGGCCACCGGGGTCGACCTCGAACTCACCAGCCCCGACCTGATGTTGCCGGGCGAGGTCAGGCCTGCACCGCGCCCCGTGCCGACGCCGGTCGTCGCCCCTCCTGTCGCGGTCGAGCCGCCGCAGGCACAAGCACCCGTGGCTCCGGCACCGGCCGTTCCCGCCCCCGCTCAGGCGGCTCCCACGCCACCTGCAGAGGCCCCGGTCCCCGACCCCGTGGCGCCGAAGCCCACCGCCCCGCCGCGTCCCGACGGTCCGGCGGAACACGGGACGGCTGACCCGCAGTTCCTGCCCGCCGACGAAGGCGCTCCCTCTGGCCCCACCGTGACGCCGGAGCCCACGGCACCGCCGGTCGTCGCACCGCCGGTCGTCCCGCCGCGTGTCGAGGCTCCGCCTGCCCCCCGGCCGCAACCCGTTGCGCCCGCGCCCGTGCCCCCGAAGGCCGTCGCCTCGCCGCGCGCCCCAGCGCCACAGCCTTCCGTCGTCGCGCCCAAGCCGGTTCCGCAGCCTCCGCGTCTGCGCAGCAAGAGTGGACGCGTTGCCGCCAAGCCCTCCGGTCCGGGCGGGAAGCCCATGGTTTGGCGCAGCGTTTCGCGCCTTGCGCCGCCGCCGCCGGTGCTCGCCCCGGTGGGTCAGCTGTTCCAGCAGGCGCGTGCCGAGAGCCGCGCCGTCAAGAAGTGGCTCGACGACTCGCTCGAGTCGCTGAACGAGGTCGGCAGGCGACTCAAGAGTGTCTGGCCGCTGCCTTCCGCCGCGGTACCCAAGCCGATCACCGTTCCGCCGAATCCGCGCAGCAAGCTGAAGAAGTAGGCCTGACACGGCCCATCGCCGTGGGCAGACCGAGAACCGGGAGACCGACATGCGAACAGACCGCCGCCCATCGACCGTCGCACGCTGGCTGCTGCGTGGTGTGGCCGTTGCGCTGACTGTCCCTGGACTTGCGCGGGCCGAGGGCTCGGCCCAGCTGGGGGTCAAGCAGGCGCTGCTGAAGTCCACGGTGGCTTGGGTCGACGTCATCGACGCTTCGTCTGAGCGCATCAACTGGTCCGGCAAGGGCAAGGCCACCGTCACCGACCCCGCGGGCAAGGTGACTGCGCTGACGTCTGGCGGCGGCGTCAACGCAACCGTCGGCAAGCCCGGGGCTTACAAGATCGTTTTCGACACAGACCAGACCAGCGGAGCCTCTTGGGACATCGGCGTTGTAGACCGCAGTAACAACGCGACGCGCACCGGCCGCCTGTGGTCCAAGGCCTGGCAAGTCAATTCGGGAGCGACCACCGCCGCGACGGCGTTGAACGCGAGCGTTTACGCGCTGTTGCCGGGCGGCGCCGACGGCCATCAGGCCGTGGTCGAGGTGCGGACCAGCGGTCTCGCAGGCGGTACCTACGAGCTCGGCGGCAACTCGCGCGGCGTCGAAGGCCACAGTGCCGGTCGCAGCGTGCCATCGGCCGGCCATAGCTGGCTGCGGACCCATCCGCTCTACTTGAACGTGCCCGCCGTCGCCCAGGACGCTCCGGTCGACCCGATGGTCACCAACGTGAAATTCGTCGGCGGCAAGCTGGGCTGCAACCTGTTCGCTGCGGGCGAGATCGGGGTCTTCGAGTTCGAGTCGGCCACCGCAGGGATGTGGCACGTCCAGTGCGACCTGAACAAAGACGGCGTGTTCGATGCGACGTCGGGTGCCGACCTGCTGATGACGGGCGAGGCGCTGCCCGGCGCCAATACCGCCGCGTGGGATGGTCTGGACGGCGCGGGCGCCCCGATTGCCCCGGGCGAGTACGCCTGCACGGTGCGGGTGACCGTGGGCGAGTTCCACTTCATCGCCGAAGACTTCGAGACCAGCTATCCCGGCCTGCGCATGTTCTCGGTCGGGACCGACGGCGGGCGCACGCCGCTGGCCATGCGGTGGGATGACACCGCAGTGCAGGCCAACGAAATCGCCATGCCGAACGGCGCCTTGGGCCTGATCTCTCCCGGCGCAGACGGCCTGAACTCTGGCGACCCCACAGGAGAACCCCTCGCCAACGCGTCGGCGCGCGCGTGGGGCGCCTTTGCGGCGACGTCCAAAGGCGACGGGGCGTTGCTCGACACCTACGCGTGGGTCAAGGCGGCCGACGGGGAGCCCGTCACCGTCACCGGCGTCACCGCGTGGACCGACAGCGATGGCGACACCTTGCGGGACATCACGGAGCTCTGCATCTGGGGCACCGACCCCGCCAAGGCCGACTCAGACAGCGACGGACTGACCGACGGGGTCGAAGTGACGGGCTCTGGCGTGCTGGCAGCGTTTGGCATGACGAGTCCGCTGAAGGCCGACTCGGACGGCGACGGACTGTCCGATGGCGCCGAAGCAAAGGCAGCCAACCCGACCAACCCGCTGAAGGCCGATACCGACGGCGACGGCCTGACGGACCCGATCGAAGACAAGAACCACAACGGCAAGGTCGACCCGGGCGAAACCGACCCCACCAAGGCCGATACCGACGGCGACACGGCGGCGGATCCGGTGGATAATTGCCCACTTGCGTCCAACCAGGACCAAAAGGACACCGACGTCGACACCAAGGGCGACGCCTGCGACGACGACGACGACAATGACGGCATCCTCGACACCAAGGACGTATGCCCGCTGGTTGCCGACCCGGGTCAGGTCGACACCGACAAGGACGGTCTGGGGGACGCGTGCGACCCGGACGACGACGCCGATGGGATCGCCGATGGCAAAGACGTGTGTCCGTTGGTCGCGGACCCTGCGCAGCTGGACACCGACAAGGACGGGTTGGGCGACGCGTGCGACGACGACGACGACGGCGACGGCCTGCTGGACACCGTGGAGCTCACGGGTTCGGGCGTCCTCTCTGCCTTTGGCAAGACCGACCCGCTGGATGCGGACTCGGACGACGACGGACTGTCCGACGGCGCGGAAGCCAAGTCCGCCTACCCCACCAGCCCATTGGATGCCGACACGGACGACGACGGCCTGTCGGATGGTGAGGAAATCAACGGCACCGGGCGACTGCAAGGATTCGGCAAGACCGACCCGAAGAAGGCCGACACCGACGGCGACGGACTGCCCGACGGCGAGGAAGTCGGCGTCACCGCAAGCACGCTGATCGCCGATGGCGCCAGCTCGGGCGGAGGCAGCAACAAGGTCCTGTACAAGGGCACGTTCGCCACGTCAGCCAACTTCAAGGCCGACGCCGACGCGGGCGCGACCCGGACCGACCCGACCAAGGGCGACTCTGATGGCGACGGCATCGCCGACGGCATCGAAGACCTGAACAAGAACGGGGCTGTGGACGCCGGCGAGTCAGACCCGGACAAGCTCGACTCGGACGGCGACGGCCTGGGAGATGCCGTCGAAGACGCGAACAAGAACGGCAAGGTGGATACGGGCGAGACCTACGCGACCAAGGCCGACACGGACGGCGACGGCCTGTCCGACGGACTGGAGGACGCGAACCAGAACGGCAAGGTCGACACCGGCGAGACCGACCCGCGCAAGACCGACACCGATGGCGACGGCATCGCGGACGGCGTGGAAGATCAGAACCACAACGGCAAGGTCGATGCGGCCGAGTCGGACCCCACCAAGGTCGACACCGACGGCGACGGGATCGGCGACGGTCTGGAAGACGCCAACAAGGACGGCAAGTTCGGCGTGGGCGAAACCGATCCCACCCGGTCCGACAGCGACGGCGACGGTCTTGCCGACGGCATCGAAGACACCAACAAGAATGGCAAGGTCGACGTCGGCGAGACCGACGCGACCAAGCCCGACTCCGACGGCGACGGCCTGCTGGACGGTGTCGAAGATGCCAACAAGAACGGCAAGTTCGACCTTGCCGAGACCGACCCTCGCAAAGCGGATACCGACGGCGACGGCGTGCACGACGGCATCGAAGACCGCAACCAAAATGGCGCCGTCGATGCTGGCGAGAGCAACCCGCGCAAGGCCGACACCGACGGCGACGGCCTTGCAGACGGTCTGGAAGATGCCAACAAGAACGGCGAGAAGGACGCGGACGAGACCGACGCGACCAACGCCGACACCGACGGCGACGGCTTGGCGGACGGGATTGAGGACTTCAACAAGAACGGCACGGTTGACGTCGGCGAGACCGACCCCCGCAAGGCCGACACCGACGGCGACGGCCTGTCGGACTCGATCGAGGACACCAACAAGAACCGCAAGGTCGACGTGGGAGAGACCAACCCCCTGCTCGCCGACACCGACGGCGACGGCATCCTGGACGGCACCGAGGACGTCAACAAGAACGGCCAAGTGGATGCAGGCGAGAGCGACCCGCGCAAGGCCGACACGGACGCCGACGGGATCCCGGACGGGATCGAGGACCTGAACAAGAACGGCAAGGTAGACGCAGGCGAGTCCGACCCGACCAAGGTAGACACCGATGGCGACAACGTCCTGGACGCCGCAGAGGACGCCAACAAGAACGGCAAGCAGGACCCCAGCGAGACCTCGGCCGCCAAAGCGGACTCGGACGGCGACGGCATCCTTGACGGCATCGAGGACGCGAATCGCAACGGCAAGTTGGACTACTTCGAGACCAACGCCCTGCTGACTGACACCGACGGCGACGGCCTGGGCGACGGGCTGGAAGACGCCAACTTCAACGGGAAGGTGGATGCCACCGAGACGGATCCGCGCAAGACCGACTCGGACGGCGATGGACTGGCCGACGGAACCGAAGACGCCAACAAGAACGGCAAGGTCGACGCGGGCGAGACCGATCCACGCAAGGCGGACACCGATGGCGACACCATCCCCGACGGCATCGAGGACCTGAACCGCAACGGCAAGGTCGACGTCGGCGAGTCCAACCCGACCAAGGCAGACTCGGACGGCGACGGCCTGAGCGACTCCATCGAGGACGCCAACAAGGACGGCAAGTTCCAGACCGGCGAGACCGATCCCAATCGCTGGGACACCGACGGCGACGGACTGCCCGACGGCATCGAGGACGCCAACAAGAACGGCAAGGTGGACCCGGGCGAGACCGACCCGCGGGTGGCCGACAGCGACGGTGACGGCATCGCGGACGCCGTCGAAGACGCCAACGCCAACGGCAAGGTGGATCCGGGCGAGACCGACCCGACCCAGAAGGACTCCGACGGCGACGGGCTGGACGACGGCTCGGAAGACGCCAACCACAACGGCAAGTTGGACCCCGGCGAGACCGACCCGACAAAGAAGGACACTGACGGCGACGGCATCGACGACAAGATCGACAACTGCGTGTGGACCGCCAATGCGGACCAGGCAGACTTGGACGGAGATGGAACGGGCAACGCCTGCGACGACGACGACGACGGCGATGGCGTCGCAGACACCAAGGACGACTGCCCGCTCGCAGCGGACCCGAGTCAGGTCGACACCGACAAGGATGGCAAGGGCAACGTCTGCGACGACGACGACGACGGCGACGGCTTTCCCGACGCGCTCGACCTCTGCCCGCTGGTCAAGGACGTCACCCAGGTCGACACCGACAGCGACGGCCTGGGCAACTCGTGCGACGACGACGACGATGGCGACGGCCTCTCCGACGCCGTCGAGCTGTCTGGGTCCGGACCGCTGGCGGGTTTGGGCAAGACGGACCATCTCGACGCCGACACGGACGGGGATGGACTCTCGGATGGTGCGGAAGTGCTGGGTCCGATTGTGACGTCGCCCAACGATGCCGACACCGACGACGACGGCCTTTCCGACGGGGAAGAAGTCAACGGTACCGGCCGCTTGAAAGGCTACGGCCCGACCAACCCGAAGAAGGCGGACACGGACGGCGACGGCTTGACCGACGGCCGCGAGGTCGGTGTCACCGTCGGCACCGCGATTGCGGGCGGCACCAGCGACGGTGGCCTCGGAGCCGCGGTGCCCTTCAAGGGAACCCTGACCACCGCGACCGGCTTCAAGACCGACGCGGATGCCGGAGCGACCACCACGAATCCGGCACTGGCGGACACGGACGGCGACGGAGTCGCCGACGGCCTGGAGGACGCCAACAAGGACGGCAAGGTCGACGCAAGTGAAACCAATCCCAACCTCGTCGACACGGACGGCGACGGCCTTGCCGACGGCGTGGAAGACGCCAACAAGAACGGAAAGTTGGACTTGGGAGAGACGGACCCCCGCAAGGCCGACCATGACGGGGACGGTGTGCCGGACGGCAGCGAGGACCTGAACCACAACGGCACCGTCGACCCCGGAGAGTCCGACCCGCGCAAGGCGGACACCGACGGCGACGGACTGCCGGATGGAATCGAAGACGCGAACAAGAACGGCGCGTTCGACGTGGGCGAGACATCTGCGCTGCTGCCTGACACGGACGAAGACGGCTTGATCGATGGTTTCGAGGATGCCAACAAGAACGGAGTGTTCGATGCTGGCGAGACGAATCCGCGCGTCGCCGACACTGACGAAGACGGCCTCGGCGACGCCGTCGAAGACGCGAACAAGAACCACAAGGTCGACGTGACCGAGACCGACCCTCTGAAGGCCGATACCGACGGCGACGGGCTGACCGACGGCGCCGAAGATGTCAACAAGAACGGCAAGGTGGACGCAGGCGAGACCAATCCACTGAAGACGGACACGGACGGCGACGGCGTGACCGACAACACCGACAACTGCCCACTGGCGCAGAATCCCGACCAGGCCGACAAGGACGGAGACGGGATCGGCGACAAGTGCGACAGCGAAACCGACCCGGGCACCGTCGACTCCGACGGGGACAAGGTGTTCGACAAGGTCGACAACTGCCCGCTGGCCGCAAACCCCAGCCAGACCGACACCGACAAGGACGACTTGGGCGACGCCTGCGACGACGACGACGACGACGACGACATCGCAGATGCGCTGGATGACTGCCCACTTGCAGCGGATCCCAGCCAGGTGGACACCAACGGCGATGGCGAGGGCGACGCTTGCGACTCCGACGACGACGGCGACGGCGCACTGGATGCGGCGGACAACTGCCCGCTGGCGGAGAATCCCAGCCAGACCGATACCGACGGCGACAAGCTGGGCGACGCTTGCGACGATGACGATGACGGCGACGGTCTGAACGACGGGGTCGAAGACACGGACGGCGACGGCGTTCTGGACCCCGGCGAAACCGACCCGCTGGTTGTCGACACCGACGGCGACGGCTTGGAGGACGGGGTCGAGGACTTCGACGCCGACGGTGTACGCGACGCTGACGAGACCGACCCGACGCTACCCGACTCCGACGGCGACGGCGTCAAGGACGGCATCGAAGACGCCAACAAGAACGGTCAGGTAGACCCGGGTGAGACCGACCCGCTGAAGGCCGACACCGACGCCGACGGCCTTGCCGATGGGGCCGAGGACAAGAACGGCAACGGCAAGGTGGAGGCGGGGGAGACCTCGCCGCTGAAGGCCGACACCGACGGCGACGGTCTGACCGACGGGCAGGAAACGAGCACCGACCCGCTGGTCACCGATACCGACGGCGACGGACTCAGCGACGCGGTCGAGGACAAGAACGCCAACGGCATCGTCGATGCTGGCGAGACCAACCCGAACCTGCCCGACACCGACGGCGACGGCGTCAAGGACGGGATCGAAGACACCAGCAAGAATGGCGTGTTCGACGCGGGCGAGACCGACCCGCTCAACGCCGATACCGACGGTGACGGTCTGGTCGACGGCGTCGAGGACAAGAACGGCAACGGCAAGGTCGATCCGGGCGAGACCGACCCGCGCGTGGCGGAGCAGCCCGTCGAACAACTGTTGGGCAACGGCTGCACGGCTGGGGCGACGGGACAGGCGGGGGGGATGCTGTCGGCGCTGGCCGTGCTCGCCCTGTTGCTTCTGGTGCGGCTTCGGCGGCGCCCGACAGCGACGACCGCGGCGGCGGCGGTGCTCCTCGCGCTGACGCTGCCGGGCACCCACGTCCTTGCGGCCGATGCTGCCTCAGTGCTGCAGTACCGAGGTGCCGTGACGGGCCAGGGCCTGCTGCACTCAGACGGCGGCAAGCTGCTCGGGCACCTGCAACCCGCCGTCGGCCTGTGGACACACTACGACCGTCGCCCCCTGACGTTGAGCCGGGCAGTGCCGGGCGGAACCGCAACGGTCTACGACGCCATTGCCTCGCAAGTCGCCGGAGAGGTTGTCGCGGCCGTGGGCCTGTTCGGCTGGGCAGAGTTGGGCATCTTGGTGCCGGTGGTGCTGGACCAGACTGGTGACTCGTCCCCGGCAGGAGCGGGTTCGGAACCGACGCTTGGCCCCGGTCTGGGGGACGTCCGCGTGCTGCCGAAGGTCCGCCTGCTGTCGTATGGCGCGATGGACTTGGCCCTTTCCGTCGCCATCGATGTCCCCACGGCCACGGCAGCTTACGCGGGAAGCGGCACCATCGACGTCGCCCCGCGACTGACCGGCTCGGTGGCAAGCGAGCGATTCGGCGCGATCTTGACCTTGGACACCTTGCTGCGCGACGTCGGGGACCAGTCAACCACCCCTGCAAAGTCAGGCGGAAACGGATGGCAGGTGACGGCAGGTGCGTGGGCAGGCGTGATCCCCCAAGTGCTGGATGTCGTGGTCGACTCCCGCTGGACGCTGAGTCAGGGCACGTTGGACGCCCATAGCCGGTCGGGAGAGGTGCTGGGCGGCCTGCGCGTATCGCTGCCCGCCGGCTTTGCAGTTACGGCCGCGGCGGGACCGGGCGTGGGCCAGACGCCCGGGACCCCCGAGTTCAGGGCCCTGCTCGGGCTGACCTGGGTGTTGGACCCCAACCAGGACGGCGACCGAGACGGCGTGTTGGATGACGTCGACCTGTGCCCCGACGTTCCTGAGGACATCGACCGCTTTGAGGACGTCGACGGCTGCGTCGATCCAGACAACGACGGTGACGGCATTGCCGACGTTTCGGATGGCTGTCGGGACGATGCAGAGGACAAGGACGGATTCGAAGACGCAGACGGCTGCCCAGAGCTGGACAACGATGGCGACGGCGTCTTCGACCGGGACGATGCGTGTCCGACGGAGCCCGAGGACGAGGACGACTACGAGGACAACGACGGCTGCCCCGATCCGGACCATGACAAGGACGGCATCGCAGACACGGTGGACAAGTGTCCTGGCGAATACGGCGTCGCCGCAGAGTCCGGCTGTCCGGCCCAAGACGCGGACAAGGACGGCATTTCCGACGCGGCGGACGTGTGTCCGGATCGACCAGAGACCTTCAACGGCGTGGCAGACGAGGACGGCTGCCCTGACGGTGCGAACAAGGTCGTGGTCACGGACACCGAGGTCAAGGTGCTGGAAAAGATTCAGTTCGACTCGGGCCAGAGCACGATCATGCCGGTCAGCTACACGCTGCTGGACGCCGCCGCGGCGACGCTGAAGGCGACGCCAAAGATCGGACGGCTGCAGGTGGAAGGCCACACCGACGATCTGGGCGACGACACCGCCAACCTGAAGCTGTCGCAGGCGCGTGCCCAAACCGTCGTCAAGTACTTGATCGATCGGGGCATTTCCGCGGATCGACTGGTGGCCCGTGGTTTCGGCGAGGGCCAGCCGCTGTGTCCCGACGCGGCGAAGCTGGTCGACGAGGGCGCCCAAGGGAAGAAGCCGCTGGCCGCTTGCCGCGAGCGCAACCGCCGTGTCGAGTTCAAGGTCTTGGAACTCAACGGCAAGCCCGTCCCCGCTCCGTCCCGACCGGGCCCGAACCGGGCGAGCAAAGTGGCGGTGACAGCTACAGCTGCCCCCAAGCCTGGCGAAGCCTGAGGTTGGCCGCCGCAAGTCCTCGCAAGTCGTAAAGATGCACCTCGATCGCGCGGTCCTGCGCCGGCCAGTCGGGGAACGAGCGGTAGCGGGCCGGCGACACCGTGGCCCATGCCGCGCGCCGACGGTCCAGCGCCTGCTGCATCGACTCGACGTAACGGGCGAACCGCGCCTCGAGCACATCCGACGGCAGGAGCGCGCCAGACCGAAGGTAAGAAACCGACTCCGGTGCCCTGGGGTCGTCGCCCGGCACAGCCGACTCCGGTGACCCGCCCAGCGGCAATCGTCCCGGGGGATTCAGGGGCGCAGCGAGTCGGTTGATGGTGGCCTTTGCCGCATCGATGCGATCGACGTACGAGGCGACAAGGTCTTGCTGCCTCTTGGTATTTGCCTCGCGCACGCGGACGGCTTCTGCCTGAACTGAGGCCAGACGGCTGCCCGCTTCAGCCAACCGGCGGGCGAGCTCGATGTCCTGCGAGCGTTCCCGTTCCAGACGGGCCTTGCGCGCACGGGTCGACGTCATGCGCGCGGCCGAGCCGGCATAGGCCCCGCGCAGTCGCTCCAAGTCCGCGCGTTTCTTGACGAGTTCTCTCTCCAGCGTCTCGATCTTCGCCTCTGTGCTCTGGGCCGTGCGCTCCAGTTCCTTCAGGGTCACCCGGGCGGCGTGCGACCGTGGCCGAGCCTCCCGAAACCGCCGGTCAATGTCCGCAGCCTCGTCCCAAGCGGCCGCATAGCGCTGCTCGAGCCCTGGGAGTTCCTTCAGCAATTCTGCATACTCGCGAAGCACTTCGTCCTCTTGCCGCAAGATCGCGTCGGCGGCCTGGATAGCGGCGGACAACGTCTCGATCCAGGACGCCCAAACCTCACTGGGCGTTGGCACGTCCTCTCCACAGCCGCGGCCGTCCTCCGCCGGAATGCATCTGCACTGCCCGCCGAAACACAGCTCGTCCTGAGCACACTCGCGGCATCCGCCACGACAATCGGCCCCGCAACCATTGGCGGCCGCCGACGGATCCGACGCCCCCCCATCTCCGACAACCGCTCCGAATGCAGCGACGGTGGGAAGACCGATCGGGCCGTGCAGCACAAACGCGGCCTTGAGTCGCGCGAGGCGCGCCTGCTCGACCTGAATGCCCTTCATGGCTTCTGCAGTCGACTCGGCAAGGTCGGCTGAGCCCCGTTCGACCAGTTGGTTCAGGTGGCCCAGACTCGCCACGGCTCGAGCAAGCTCATCGGGCGTGCCCTGCGGTAGGGAGGACAGTCTGTACACGCCCTGAAAGACTGCGCGAACGATGGGTGCCCGGATGCGGCCCTCTTGCTCGATCGTGCGATACGGGTCGTCAGCCGTGCCCGCGCATCCCAGCGCGAGAAACGTCATGACGATCAGGGTCACCGCTCGCGGAAACCAAGGCATCGACCAAGCAACGGCATTGCGCATCCAACTCTCCGCGATGAGCGCTGGGCACCGCCTCGACGACCTGCGTCACGGGCGGCACGAAAGGGGGCTTGCTCCTGAACCAAGCGGTCTCAGCGACACGAATATCGTGGTTCGCAAACTGCCAAAAACCTTGCGAATTGTCAACAGGTCGCCTCGCCTTCGCGGTTCCCAGAGGGGGTGTGTACAGGGTGCGTCGTCCAGCCCCCCTTCTGGCCAACTTGTGAAGAATGATGTTTGCAGATCGGGCGCGACCTGAGATACAGACTTTGCTAAGATGGATGGGTTTGGGTCGGAGATCGCGTCGCAGCGGTTCCGATTTGGCTATGCTTACGATGTGCCAACGTGTCGCTGAGGGAGGTTTCCGGATGGTCACGCGCAACTTGCGAACGGACGGTCATGTGGTCCGGTTGACCCTGCTCACCAACCAAGCGAAGGCTTTGACCCTGCTGCTGGCGACGCTCGCATTCGGGCTTGCTGCGTGCGGCCAGGACGAAGTGGTCGGCGGCCCCGAGTACACCGCAGACACCAGCCCCAATAACCCGGACTCACAAATTTGCCCCGACGGCAATTGCCTGCCCGACCCGTGCACCGTGACGGGTGCAGAGTCTTGCGACGGCCTGGACAACGACTGCAACGGGCTGACCGACGACGGCCTTTGTGATGACGGCAACCCCTGTTCGATCGACCGCTGCGATCTCGCTGGCCTGCCCGGTGCCTGCACCTCGACGCTGGTTCTGGACGGCCCCTGCGACGACGGCAGCAAGTGCACCTCCGGCGAAAAATGCATCCAGGGCGTCTGCACCCCCGAACAGTCCATCGATTGCGACGACGGCAACCCCTGCACAGCCGACGTGTGCGACCCGGTGACGCTTGCCTGCGATCACACGGCGACCAGCGGCCCGTGCGAAGACGGATCTGCCTGCACCACCAACGACATCTGCGCCGAAGGACTCTGCGCCCCGGGAACCGCGCTGAATTGCGACGATGGCAATCCCTGCACCAGTGACGTCTGCGATCCCGCTGTCGGCTGCGCCCCCATCCCCGGCGGCGGCGCGTGTGACGACCAGAATCCTTGCACGGAGAAAGACACATGCGCAGACGGCGCGTGCACCGGCGGGACAGTAAAGGTGTGCGACGACGGCAACCCCTGCACAACCGACCAATGCGATGCTGCGACCGGGAAATGCGCGACCGAGGGCAGCCAGCTGTCCGGCCAGCCCTGCTCAGTGCCGGACAACGTGTGTGCAACCAGTGGGTTGTGCAAGGACGGTGCGTGCACGCCTGACGCCCAGATGGGCTGCGACGACGCCAACCCCTGTACAGCCGACACCTGCGACGCCGTCAAGGGCTGTCAGCACGCCCCCGCGTCCGGCGCTGCTTGCGACGACGGCAGCCCGTGCACCCAGGACGACATCTGTGCCCAAGGCGTGTGCAAGGCAGGCCCCAATACCTGCCAATGCGCGACAGATGCCGACTGCGCAAGTGCTGCCGCGGGCAACAAGTGCTTGGGCGTCTTCTTGTGCGACAAGAGTCAGGCCGCCTACGTGTGCGTGGTCAAGCCCGGTACCGCAGTCGTGTGCGATGGCAGCCCGACCGAGTGCGGCGTTCCTGCCTGCATTCCCGACACGGGAACCTGCGGCCTCGAGGCGGTCAACGAGGGCAAGCCCTGCGACGCCGACGGCAGCGTGTGCACCTCCGGCGACGCCTGCAAGTTCGGCAAGTGCGTGGCAGGGACCCTGGCGAAGTGCGACGACGCCAACCCGTGTACCGACGACACCTGTTCGCCGAAGGTCGGCTGCGCGTTTGCTGCCAACACGGCACCGTGCGAGGCAGACGGCAACGGCTGCACCTCAGGCGACACCTGCAAGGGGGGCATCTGTCTGGTAGGTTCGTTGGCCAATTGCGACGACAAGAACGCTTGCACCTTGGATGCTTGCGACCCCGGCACCGGCTCGTGCAAGCACGAATTCGGCACCACGGACGGCAAGCCCTGCGACGCCGATGGCAGCATCTGCACCGTGGGCGACTTCTGCAAGGCAGGCAAGTGCGAGACCGGCCCACAGCCCGAGTGCAACGACTACAACGTGTGCACCGACGACAAGTGCGACCCTCTGACGGGCTGCCAGTACTTGGCCCGCTTGGGTGACTGCAACACCGACGCAAACTTGTGCACGCTCGACACGTGCGTGAACAAGGCGTGCGTCAAGGGTGCCGCCAAGACCTGCGAAGACGGCAACCCGTGCACCGCAGACGGCTGTACGCCCAGCACAGGCGAGTGCACCTTTGACGGCGCGGCCGAGGACGGCAAGGACTGCGCGACGGGCGGCGACAAATGCGTCACGGGCGCAACCTGCGACCAAGGCAAATGCTTGGGCGGCACGACGGTGGACTGCGACGACGACAACAGCTGCACGGCAGACACTTGTGACCTGGTGACGGGTCTTTGCGTGCACAAGAACGAGCCTGACGCGTCGAACTGCGACGACGGCAACCCGTGCACCAGCCCCGACCGCTGCGACCACGACGGCCACTGTCTGGGAGACATGGCGGTCTGCAACGACGACAACCCGTGCACACTGGACCAGTGCCAGAAGACGAATGGCGCGTGCCAGTTCGAGCCGAACTTGGGCGACCCGTGCGAGGATGGCAGCAATTGCACGATCGGCGACAGCTGCATGGACGGTTCTTGCCGCCCGGGTCCCAAGAAGGCGTGCGAAGACGGCAACCCATGCACCTCCGACCTCTGCGACGAGGCCAGCGGCGAGTGCGGGTTCAACGCTGCGGACGGGTCATGTGACGACGGCGACAAGTGCACCCAGGCCGACAAGTGCGCGGACGGCAAGTGCAAGTCCGGCGTACCGATCCCCTGCGACGACGGCAACTCCTGCACCAACGACAGCTGCGACCCCAAGACCGGCCAATGTCTGGCGACCGCCGTGTTCGACGGTCTGGAGTGCGCCGACGCCCAACCCTGCACCCAGGGCGACATGTGCAAGGCAGGCAAGTGCATCGCGGGCGTGGCCGTCACCTGCAACGACGGCAACCCGTGCACTGCGGACGTGTGCGACAGCAAGACGGGCAAGTGTACGTTCCAACCCCAGAGCAACAAGGCCTGCGACGACGGCAACGGCTGCACGGTGGGCGACATTTGTGTGGTCGGCAAGTGCACCAGCGGCACCAGCACCTGCCAGTGCGAGACGACGGCCGACTGCGCCCCTCTCGAGGACGGCAATCTGTGCAACGGCACGCTGTACTGCAACGTCACAACCAACTCGTGCAAGCTCGACCTGAAGACCGTCATCGTTTGCGACGAGAGCCAGAACACGACATGCGCGACCTGGAAATGCAGCCCCAGCGCGGGTAAGTGCGTGCCGACAAATGCTCCGACGTCGACACCCTGCGATGCCGACAAGTCGTTGTGCACGGTCGGTGACCACTGCCTCGCGGGCATCTGCCAGCCAGGGGCCCTGAATCCTTGTGACGACTCGAACCCTTGCACCAACGACAGCTGCAGCGCCGCGCTCGGCTGCCAGCACACGGCGAACCAGCTGACCTGCAGCGACGACAACCCTTGCACCGTGGGCGACCTGTGCGTGCAGGCCAAGTGCATTGGCGGGCCAACCAAGCTGTGCTTCGACGGCGCGGATTGCACGTTCGATTTCTGCGACTCCAAGACCGGCAACTGCGCCGTAAGCCCACTGAGCGGCGGCGCCTGCACCGACGGCAACCAGTGCACGCAGGGCGACCAGTGCAAGGTGGGCAAGTGCGAACCCGGCCCGACCAAGCCCTGCGATGACGGAAAGGCTTGTACTTCTGACGAGTGCGACGTGCTGACCGGCAACTGCGCCTACAAACCTCTGCCCACCGGCCAGCAGTGCAGTGACAGCAACCCGTGCACGCAAAACGACACCTGCAAGGACGGCGCGTGCCTGTCCGGGCCAGTGCTGGTCTGCGGCGACGGCAACGCCTGCACCAAGGACGCCTGCAACGTGGCGACGGGCGAGTGCATCTTCCCCGCGCTGCCGTTGGGGACGGCCTGCTCCGACGGTAACGCTTGCACGCTCAGCGACTTCTGCAGCAACGGCGCGTGCACCCCCGGCGCGCCCAAGGTCTGTCAGGCAGGCCAGATCTGCGCCTTGGCGGAATGCGACGCGCTGACCGGCGCTTGCCTGATCAAGCAGAACGGAACGCCATGCGACGACGGCAACGGCTGCAGTAACGGCGACGCGTGCCAGAATGGCGTTTGCGCGCCGACCTCCTGGCAGTCGTGTAACGACGGCAACGCCTGCACCAGCGACACGTGCGACAGCAAGACGGGCAAGTGCGTCTTCACGGCGAACACGTTCTCCTGCTCAGACGGCAACTACTGCACGGGCGGCGACCGCTGCACCAGCGGCACGTGCACCGGTCAGTACGCGGTGAACTGCAGCGACGGCAACGGCTGTACGGCCGACACCTGCGCTCCGGCCTCGGGCTGCGGCCACTCCAACCTGAACGCGGTCCCGTGCGACGACGGCAGCGTCTGCAGCATCAACGACACCTGCGTCAACGGATCCTGCAAGGGCCAGGGCATCGTGTGCAACGACGGCAACCAGTGCACGATCGACTCGTGCGACCCGGCGACCGGCTGCAAGTACGTTCCGCACAACCTGGGCTGCAGCGATGGCAACGCCTGCACGCTCAACGACAAGTGCACCGCCGGCAAGTGTGTTCCGGGAGCCCAGCTGGTTTGCAACGACACGAACGAGTGCACCAGCGACAGCTGCCGCCCGCAGGACGGACAGTGCGTCTTCACCAACACGGACGGAAGCGCCTGCGTGGACGCCAACCTGTGCACCTTGAACGACAAGTGCAAGGCGGGAGAATGCGTCAGCAGCAACCAGTGGGCCGATTGCGACGACGGCAACCAGTGCACCTCGGACATGTGCATCCCCGCCGAGGGCTGCGTGAACGTGCAAAACCCCGCTGCGCCCTGTGACGACGGCAACGCGTGCACGCTCAACGACGTTTGCTTGGGCGGCAAGTGTGTCAGCGGGTCGCCCGGGATCTGCGACGACAACAACGCGTGCACCACGGACGTGTGCGACCCGACGGTCGGCTGCCTGCACACCAACACGACCGCCAACTGTGACGACGGCGACGCCTGCAAGGGTCCCGACCTGTGCGCCGCCGGCAAGTGCGTGGCCACGGGTGCCATCGTGTGCGACGACAACAACCCGTGTACGACCGACGGATGCGACACCAAGACCGGCTGCACCAAGGTGGCCTTGGCCAACAACACCAAGTGCGACGACAAGAACCCGTGCACCGCCAACGACCTCTGCACCTCCGGCTTCTGCGCTGGCACCGGCGGCCCGCAGTGCAATGACAACGACCCGTGCACGACGGACTCCTGCAGCACATCGACAGGTTGCACGCACACGCCGATCGACAACATCGCGTGCGATGACGGCAACGCGTGCACCGCGGCAGAGGTCTGCAAGAACGGCAAGTGCGCGGACCCCAACGGCTCCACATGCGACGACGGCAACGCGTGCAGCAAGGACGTGTGCGACACCGTCAAGGGTTGCCAGCACACCGCGATTTCCACCGGCAAGAGCGTGGACATCACTGTAGTCAGCGACAGCAAGACCACCTTCAAGGATGGTTCGGCGCAAAAGGCCGCCGTCCCGACATGGGACCAGCTTGCTGGCTGGACGCACGCCATCTCCGGGGCCACCTGGCTTTGGAATGCCGCAACCGTCGCGACGCCTCAGGCGGTCACTCAGGTCGTCTTTACGCGGTCGTTCGACGTGCCCGTGGGTGGCGAAAAGACCATCGGCACCTTGATGATCGCGACGGACGGGTCCTTTGTGTGCACCCTGAACGGCATGCTGGTCGGCGTGGACATCGACGAGGCGAACTACGGGTCGCCGGTCGCGCTTTCCTTGACCGGACAACTGAAGGAAGGTCCCAACACCTTCGTGTGCACTGTAACGAATCCGGGCAAGGCCGGTGCGACGGCCTACACCAACCCAGCGGGCCTCTACTACCGGATGGACATCACCTGGTTCGAGATCGGTGGCGCGGTACCGTGCGAAGATGGCAACGCCTGCACGACCGGCGACTGGTGCAAGGAATTGACGTGCAAGGCGGGTGCGGTCACTCCATGTGACGACGCGAACAACTGCACGGCCGACCTCTGCGACCCGAAGTCTGGCTGCTCGCATGTGCCGAACACCGCGATCGAGTGCGATGACGGCAACTCCTGCACCGTGCAAGACGCCTGCAGCGCCGGAAAGTGCGCGGGCAAGACACCGGCGGAGTGCGACGACTTCAACGCCTGCACGGTCGAGTCCTGCGACCCGAAGACCGGCTGCGTCCACACCTCAGACGAGGGCAAGGCGTGCAACGACAACGACGCGTGCACCGCCAAGGACGCCTGCAAGGCCGGCAAGTGCGTCGGGGCAAGCGGCACCGACTGCGACGACGGCAACCCCTGCTCGACCGATGGCTGCGCGTCCCTGACGGGTTGCTTCCACAGTTCGAACAGCGGCGCTGCGTGCGACGACGGCAACCTATGCACGCTTACCGACTCGTGTGCCGGTTCCCTGTGCATCGGCAAGACGCCCGCGAACTGCGATGACAGCAACCCCTGCACCGGCGACTCGTGCAGTGCCACCGCCGGGTGCGTCCACACTGCGCTGACAGGTCCGGTCTGCCAGGACGGCAACGCGTGCACGTTGTCCGACGCCTGCCAGGACGGGGTGTGTGCGCCAGGCACCAACAAGGTCTGCACGGACGGTGAGCCTTGCACCACCGACGGCTGCGACGTCAAGACAGGCCTGTGCGCATTCGAGGCCATCGACGGCGGACAGTGCGAGGACGGCAACCTCTGCACCGTGCTCGACACCTGCAAGACCGGCAAGTGCACAGCGGGAACGACGCGGTCGTGTGCAGACGGAAAGCCTTGCACCCTTGACGTGTGCAACCCGATGACCGGCGACTGCGCCAATCCGCCCGCGCAGGGCGGCTACGCGTGCGAAGACGGCAGCGGATGCACCACCGGCGATGCTTGCGTCAACGGCGAGTGCGTCGGCAAGGCCAAGTCCTGCGACGACACGAACCCGTGCACCGTCGATGGATGCGACCCGGCCACGGCACTCTGCAACCACGTTGCGGCGTCCGATGGTACGGTCTGTGGCAGCAACGGCATCTGCGTCAAGGGCGTGTGCAAGTAGACAAGTGAACGGCGGCCGCAGCGGATCGGAGCGAGGGATGTCGGCGAGGCGCGCGTCTGCCTTGCCGGTCCTGAAGACTCCAGAGGCATCCCAAGGCATCCCAAGGTGCCAAGCATTTGAGACGATTTCTCACGTAAATCTAGATTGTTACACGTTCGGCTTCGGATACAACCGACCGTCAATCCGGCACGTGAAACGCCTTGCCCGCGGGTTCTTTCGCCGAAGGGTCAGGTGGGGCGGAGGCCGGTCGACGACGCGCCTTCGCCTTCGGCCGTGACTCATGCGCTGCCGGTTCTGAGACCGGGACCTGCGCGGAGGTGCCGATCTGAGGCACCGCGGCCGGCGCGGGTTCCGCCGGAGGTTGTACTTCGGTCGGCGTGGCGGCAGGTGGCAACGCTACCGGGACCGGCGCTGGTGGGGGCGGCGACTCGGCAGCTGGGGCTGGCACCTTTTCGGGCGGCGCAGGCACGACCGGGGAATCCGTCGCCGGAGCGTTGGGGGCTTGCTCCGACGAGTCTTGCTCCAACAGAGCCCAAACGCCCAACCCAAGCATCGCAGCGACGGCGACCGACAACAGACCCAGACCCCATCGGCGATTGGTGGTCGGCTCCTTGTAGGGAGTCGCCATTGCTTGAACAGGAACCGCCCCCGTGTCGGCAAGGCGGGGGGATACCGCAGCAAAGGGCGACTGCATCGCCACGGTGAGCGACGAGTCGCTGCCGGGCATCGTGTTGGGCGAAGCGGCACGAACGGGGCGCGGAACTGGCCCGACACCAGGTCGCGGAGTAGCCGTCGGGGCTCCTACGGAGCCGGGGGCGAGAGGCACCCCGGAAGACCCAGCTCCGCCACGTTCGGCCTCAGCGGCGTTGGCGCGCGCTGAACCGTCCCCGGACCCGGCGGTCACGACTGCGCGTCCCCGCCTGGACTCCGGGCGGGACTCAAGCGAGCGTTGACCCACTGCGGCTCGGTGGCTCCCGGCCGGTGCAACCACGTGAGGCGCCGTGGGGTCGGACGACTCGACTCGCACTTCCAAGGCCCTGGGACCCTCCGCGGCTTGCGTCTGACCCGCGGACAAAACAGCGGTGTCCGGCACCGAAGCCGGCGTACTGACCGCGGACGGCCGCGTGCCCAACGCCTCCTCCAGCGCCAAACGCATGGAGCGAGCATCGGAGAATCGGTCTTCCGGCTTCTTCTCCAGCGCCTTCGCGACACAGTCCGCAAACGCATCTGAAACGGGCGTTTTCGCCACAACCCTCAGGTCCGGCACCGGCCTCATGATGTGGCCGAGCATGATATTGATCGGGTTGTCGTCGACAAACGGGGGCTGCCCCACAACACAGTTGAACAACAGCACGCCGAGCGAGTAGAGGTCGGAACGCCCGTCGATCTCCCGCCCCTGCCCCTGCTCGGGACTCATGAACGTCGGCGTGCCCAATGCGGTACCCGTCTCGGTCAGCGAGGACTCGTGCGACCGAGCGATGCCGAAATCCAGGACCTTGATGGAGGGCTCGTCGTCTCCCGCCTCTGCCAAGATAATGTTGGATGGCTTCAGGTCGCGATGAACCAGCCGATTCGTGTGCGCTTCGTGAAGACTGCGCAACACAGAAATCGCGATGCGGATGGCCTCGTCCTGCGTCAGGCAGCCCCGGGTGAGAACACTCTCCAGCGTCGGGCCACGCAGCAGCTCCATCGCAATGTAGTGGCCCGCGCCGCCATTGAGTTCGCCGACATCGAACACGCGCACGGTGTTCGGATGGCGCAGGCTCGCGGTGACCTGAGCCTCACGGTAGAAGCGCAGCGTCTCCGTCCCAGTGCCACCAGCCTGAGCTTGCAGCACCTTGAGCGCGACCAGCTGCTGGGTGCCGAGGTGTACCGCAGAATAGACTGTGCCCATGCCACCGCGTCCGACAACGCCAGTGACGCGGTATCGGCCTTCGATGACATCGCCGACCTGTAGCGAACCCGCCCGGGCCGGCCACGCAGGTGCTGGTGCTACCGCGGTGGTCTCCGTGCCATCGAGAGGGCAAACAGCGTCCGACGTGGTGTTGCCACAAGCGGGACACTGGCGGAGTTCCGAAGGCATGAGGTGGCTCGAGGCGACGCGACCAGCGCGGCGGGGGGCCTACATTGTACGCGGGTGATGTGACTGTGTCGACGAACCACGGGAACCGGAGGGTCATGGCGGTCGGGCCAGAGCGAGAGCCAGGGGCATTCGAACCGTAGGCTGACGCACTGCTAACATGCCATTCGTGCGAAGCTATTGCTCTCAAGTGCCACGCACATGGAATCGCTTGCTGCTAAGCGACAAACCCGCTAGGTTCCATCGACCAAACCCATGGAGCCTTCTCGATCGCCATGCTGCCGCGCCCTCCTCCGCTCCGTTACCGACTCGCGCCACGACTCGCACTTGTCTTGGTGGGCGTTGCGTGCCTATTTGCCGGGACGGTCGAGGCAGTTCCGCGGGTCTCGCCGGCCGCCAAGGTTGCTCAGCGGGCGGACGACTTGGCTCGCCAGGCGCTGGAGGAGTTTCGCAAGGGCAATTTCCCTACCGCGATTGAGTTGTACCGCAAGGCGTATGAGCTCGACCCGGAGCCCGCTTACCTCTACGGCCAGGCCCGCGCGCAGCATGAGGCAGGACAGTTTGATGCCGCGATCGCAAACTACGAGTTGGCGCTCAGCACCCTGAACGCCGACGACCCGCTTCGGGCCAAGTGCTTGGAACACCTCAACAGGGCCCGGTCCTCGCTGCCGTCGGCCGATGGCAACGGCATCGCCTCGGCGGATCAAGTGCCCGCCTTGCCACCGACCGTCGTAGCGGAGAATTCGTCGCAATGGCGCCTGTGGGCGGGCTGGACGGCGGTCGCACTGGCCGCAGCCGGGGCCGCAGGCGCACTCGCGGTCTACTTGCCGGCCCGTCAGGACCAAGCAGCCTTGGACGAACGGATGCTCAAAGTGAGCCCGATCGACGGCAAGATCTCGGGCGTCGGCCCGGCCGAAGCGCGCAGCCAGCAGCAATCGATCAACGACCGAATCCACGTCACGTGGGCCCTCGCGGGGGTGGCTGTGTGCTCAGCCTCAGTCGGGACTTGGCTGTTGTGGCATAGGGGCGACGTCATGGTTCAAGTCGCTCCCGGTCCGGGTCCGGTTGGCCTGTCGCTCGTCGCGCGGTGGCCTCGACCGTGACGTCGCGAAAGTCAACGTCAAGGCAGAATTCTCAAGTGCCTAGCACCACCATAACCATCTATTTTTTCAGGATATATCCTGCGCCATGAAGCAATTCTCGGTGTAGCGGTGTGGCAATGCCCATTCGCACCGCTTCGCCCTCGACCCATCCGTTCCTCCAAGGCCAATCTCGAACCGCCCCGAGGTAGCCCGGGATGGTCATCGAGTATCGACAAAGCCTTGCGAGCAGTGGATCCAAGGCCAAGTCAACGCCCAAGGCCGCTCGCCCCACCTGCGCCATTTCCGCTACCAGGTCCCGAAGGCAGGCAGCCTTGTGCTCGACCACAGCGCCAACGGACAGGTCAAATCGCTGGCAAAGGAGTCCGAAGGCCGCGTTCCAAATGAGCTTCTCGAGCTCTGCCTCGGCGAACGCGTGTGGTTCCAGCGCCCGTGCGTCAAGCGCCACGGCACCGAACCACTGCACGAGCTGGTGGGCTCTCGCCCCTGTGAACAGACTCGCGCCGCCCGGGGCGACCGGAGCGTGTCTGGTCGGCACTGCGAAGTAGAGCAGCCCTCTGGAGCACTCCCCGAGCCCACGTGACACCAGCCATGGTTGCAGCATCCCGTTCTGCACGAAAACGAGGTCGGAACGGCGCTCCTCAGGAACCTGCGCAACTACCGCTTCCAAGTCGTCGTTGCGAGTGGTCACCAAGATGGGCACGCCGGCCGCACCGGACAGCGCTTCCCACCCGGTGATGCGGGTGACAAGGTTGCACGGAACTCCTGCCTCTTGAGCACGGGTCGACAGCGCCAGCCCGACCCTGCCGGCGCCAATCATCGTCACCGACGGCGTGTCGCGGCTCACGGCTTGGTTCCGGCCAGAACCGCAGGGATCCCCTTGAGTTTCAGTGCGATCGAAGCGGCGTCTTTGGTGCCGTCGCCGTTCGAGTCGACGTCGTTGACGACAAGGAGGTCGAGCAGGCCTTTCAGAGAGTCCTTGGGCAGCGGCAGTCCTTCCTCAGGCAACGCATCGATCGCGGTGAGGAGGTCCTGTTTCGGCACCGCGCCCGCCAGAATGGCGTCAACCGCCGCAACCTTGCCCCCCGTCAGCGTAACCGTGCCCTGCAGACGGGCGCCGTAGATCGTGATGTCAAGGTTGACGCCGCCTTGTATCGGCAAGCTGAACGGGAAGTTGGTGCCGGGACCACCCGCCTTCAGGGCGTTGCCCGCCAAGTTGCCGGGCAGGCTCACGACCGGCGCGCAAGTGACCGGGTCGAGGAGCGAAGAAGACACCAAGTAGGCGCAGGTCTGCTTCTGGTGGTCGCAAGATGCGTTGTCGGGGGACAATTCAGCTTGGTAGAGTGCTACTTGGATCGGCCCCTGCTTGAAGTCCTTGTACTCCAGCACAAGCATCAGGCTTCCCGCGGCGACCGCGGTGTCGAGCTGCGGATTGGCCACTCCCGCGAGTGCTCCCAAGGCGTTGTCGATGCCCCCCGAGCAGTTGTTGGCGGGGGCACACGTCGCGGTGTTGTTGTCCAGGTCCAGACCCTCGCCGGGCTTGCCGC
>CAJBNH010000107.1 GCA_903955385.1 uncultured Myxococcales bacterium
CAACGACTGCGACTCGATCACGGACAAGGGGTGCGCGCCGACGGAGTTCACGGCCCGGTTCAGCACGGGCAACCTGGCTGGGCAGTCGGGCGCGGCGCTGCTGGTACGGGCGACGACGGGCACGAGCATGGTCTCGGGCGCTGCGGTCGGCGACAAGTACACGGCAAACCTGGGCTTCATCTCGTGGGTCAAGGCCGCGTTTGGGCTGTAGGTTTCCGCTGCGGATACGAAGAGTACCGGTAACGAACAGACGGAACCGCAGCCTGAGAGGCTGCGGGCGACTGAGGAGTTCGACATGAAGAACCGGAAACCCGGATGGAAGCTGGCGACGCTGCTCGCGGGCGCTCTGCTGCTGACAAGCGGCATGGCGACGGCGGCGGTGCCCACGACGGCGCTGGTCGAGGGCACGCTGCACTCGACAGGTGGCGGTGCGGCAAGCGACGGCCCCTACGCGACGGTGTTCGCGATCTACAAGGACCAGACCGGCGGTGCGCCGATCTGGTTCGAGGGTCCGGTGACGGTCAACGTCGTGGCGGGTCAGTTCAGCTACGCGCTGGGGACGGCAACGCCCCTGAAGGCCGCGGACTTGGCCGCCGGCGCTTGGTTGGGCGTGAAGATCGGCCCGGACCCAGAGCTGAGCCGCCGACCTCTGCACGCTGCGTCGTTTGCGTTGCGTGCAGCGGTGGCGGATAGCCTGTCGTGCTCTGGGTGTGTCAGCGCCGCGCAGCTGGACGCCACCGTGACGAAAGACCTCGTCAAGGCTGGCGATCTGGCGACGGTGGCGACGTCGGGCGGCTATGCCGACCTTTCCGGAGCGCCGGACCTGTCGGTCTACGCCAAGGCTGCCAGTCTTGCCGACGTGGCGACGACGGGAAGCTACCTCGACCTCGTCGATGCCCCTAGCCTGGCGGCCTACGCCAAGACGGCGGACCTGGGCAAGGCAGCCACCTCCAACAAGTACGCCGACTTGACGGGTATCCCGACGCTGGCGGTGGTAGGGAAGTCTTGCGGCACAGGCTTGCTGGTGGCCGGCATCAAGGCAGACGGCACGCTGGACTGCGCTCAGGGTCCGAGCGCGACCGGCAGCCTGCCGGGCGACGGCATCGACGAGATCTCCAACGGCCTGATCTGGAACCAGTTCACCGACGTGTTCGCGTCGGCGGCGGCGCTGCCGATTCCGGACAACAACCCGATCGGCGGCTTCTCTGAGATCGTGGTCGGCGATGTGGGTCTGGCGCAGAAGCTGACGGTGTCGTTGGAGCTCGCGAACTCGGACATCTCGACGGTTCAGGTTTGGCTCTATGACTCAGCGAATCAGGAATACGTGCTCTTCAACAAGGGCGGCAAGAAGGGCGACGGCATCAAGACCGTGTATCCCGATGATACCAAGACGATTTCTGGCGACCTGACCTATTGGGTGGGCAAGAACCCCAAGGGCACCTGGCGCTTGAAGGTGGTCGACTTGGCGTTTCTGAACAACACCACCGACGGTCAGGTGGTGAAGTGGTCGGTGAACCTGCAGACGCTGTCGAGCAAGAAGATCCAGATCAAGGGCGACCTGATCATCGACGGCACCATCACCAACCCCGGCCTGACCACGATGGTCTCGGCCGCGGGCAAGAAGGCGACCTACCGTTGGTGCGCATTCAACACCTACCACAACAGCCAGGAAGGTTGGCTGATGAACGACAACCCGACGATGTTCGGCGGTGTGAATCCTTCGTGCTGGACCGATGGCAGCTGCACGGCCGGCAACCTGTCGTCGGACAAGGAGGTGATTCGCACCCTGTTCGTCAACAAGGGCTACGCGAAGTGGAACGCCAACGTCTGGTCTGAGCTCTACACGCAGCACTCGTCGACCAACGGACGCATCGTCATGGCCCTCTTCCGGGTCAAGAACACCACGGCCAGCGACATCACGTGGACGCCTTACTGGTGGTACACGGGCGGCGCGTGGTCTGAGAGGGCGAGCGTTGCCGTGAACGGCAGCAACATCTGGACCGCGGACTGCGGTGGTGGAACGTGCAACACCGCTCAGAACCTTACGATCCCGAAGAACCGCACCAGCACGGTCATCTTCCAAGCCAGTGCGTCGGCGGCCTACTCATGGTGCTGCGACACCCACCACCGAAAGATCGTCCTGGCGTTCTACAACAACGGCCTCAAGTTGCCGTCGGGTCTCGAGTTTATCGACGACCTTGGCACAGCGACCGGCGGCTGGGAGCAGTGATGGCGCGGACCACCCACCCGAACCGCGGGGACACCTGCGAGGCGGCGGTTGCTGGGCTCACAGTCCAAACGGCAGGCCATCAGGGTGGGGAAGAGTCACCGCGGTTAGGGAGACTGAGGCGCCTTGAATCGACGCCAAAGTCCAATCCGGAACGAGGAGTTGGAATCATGCGAAATCATGCGACTGTGGTGAAGACATGCTTGGCCGTCGTGGCCGCGCTCCTTCTGACCAGCGGTGCAGCCGTTGCGGCAGTTCCGGCGACGGCCATGATCGAGGGCACGCTGCACTCGACAGGCGGCGGGGCAGCGGCGGACGGCCCCTATGCGACTGTGTTTGCGATCTACAAGGACCAGACGGGCGGTTCGCCGGTTTGGTTCGAGGGACCGGTGACCGTCACGGTCTCAGCAGGGCGTTTCAGCTACGCCCTCGGCACCACAACGCCTTTGAAGGCTGCGGATCTTGCCTCCGGTGCCTGGCTCGGCATGAAGCTCGGCCAGGACCCCGAGCTGCCGCGCCGGCCGCTCCACTCGCTGACGTTCGCGCTGCGGGCGACAGTGGCAGAGTCGCTGGCGTGCTCGGGATGCGTCGCGGCATCGGCGTTGGACGCCTCGGCGTTGCAGGGCTATCTCAAGGCGGGCGACTTGGCCAAGGTGGCGTTGTCGGGTTCCTACACCGACCTGTTCAACGCGCCTGACCTCAGCGCATACGTCAAGGCTGCCACTCTCGCGGACGTCGCGACGACGGGCAGCTATCAGGACCTTTCCGGTGTGCCGGACCTGACGGCGTACGCCAAGACGGCGGACCTTGGCAAGGCAGCAACGACCAACAAGTACGCGGACTTCACCGACCTGCCCACGCTGGTCGAGGTGGGCAAGTCCTGCGGCACCGGCCTGCTCGTGGCCGGCATCAAGGCGGACGGCACGCTGGATTGCGCACAGGCGAGTGCCTCGGCGACCATTCCGGGCGACGGCATCGACGAGATCTCCAACAGCCTGATCTGGAACCAGTTCACCGACGTGTTCGCGTCTGCGGCGGCGCTGCCGATTCCGGACAACAACCCGATCGGCGGCTTCTCGGAGATCGTGGTCGGCGACGTGGGCTTGGCGCAGAAGCTGACGGTGTCGTTGGAGTTGACGAACTCGGACCTGTCGACGGTGCAGGTCTGGTTGTACGACGCCGCGAATCAGGAATACGTGGTCTACAACAAGGGCGGCAAGAAGGGCGACGGCATCAACACCTCGTATCCCGACCCCACCACGACGATCTCGGGCGACCTGACCTATTGGGCGG
>CAJBNH010000108.1 GCA_903955385.1 uncultured Myxococcales bacterium
GAAGCATTCTGGTCCAGAAGCGCTCGTAGTCGGCAGCATCGAGCAGGCCGCTCTTCAGGACGCGCGGCGTCTGCTTGCCGATGATGTCCTCGGCGCGGTGGCCGTATGTGGCAGTGAAGCCTGGGTTGACGAAGGTGAAGATGCCGTTCGGGTCGGTCAGGAACACCGCCTCGTGGGTGGTGTCGATGGCCTTGCGCAGTCGATTCAATTCGGCGTCCGCCCGCTTGCGCTCGGTCACGTCGCTGACGATGTGCACGGCGCCCGCGAATTCCCCGCGCTCGTCCAGGATCGGGTCGCCCGTGAAGATGTAGATCCGGTCGCCGATGGAAAGCTCCTCGGTCTCGCGGTGCAGGCTCTTGCGGGACCGCATCACCGGGCAGTTCGGGACGGCGCAGTTCCTCCCGTGTGCAACCTCCCAGCACGGTTGTCCAATCACCGCTCCGCAGGGATGCTCGAACACCGTGTCGGCCGCCTTGTTCGACCGCACGACGCGCTGGTCCTTGTCGAGAAGCCAGAACGCGTCGTTGGCGGAGTCGAACGTGGTCTGCCACTCGCGCGCGGCCAATTCGGCCACTGCCTCTGCACGCTTGCGCTCGACGATCTCCTGCGTCAGCGCGGCGGTGCGCTCGGCGACCTTGGACTCGAGCTGCTCGTTCAACTGGCGCAGCTCGTCATGGGCCTTGATCAGCTCCGTGTTGTGCAGCACGGCGTTCTCGTAGGTCGAAAGCAGCAGGTCGAGGATCTGCAGTCGGTCGGCCGTGATAAAGAAGCGCTGGCCGGCAAATGAGATGCTGATGCCCATCTCGCTGGTCGAGCCCCTGCGGATCTCTTGATTCGCCAAGACGTTCTGCACGCGAGAGACAAGCACGCGCGGGTCATACGGCTTGCACAGAAAGTTGTTGGCGCCGGACTCGAGTCCCTTCACGACGTCGCGGGGGTCTGTCAGAGACGTCAGCAGGATGACGGGCAGGTGGCGCAGGGCCGGGTCGTTGCGCAACGCCCGGCACAGGCCATAGCCGTCCATCTCGGGCATGACGACGTCCGACACGACGACAGCGATCTCGTGAGCCTGTGCCGCTGCGAGTCCGGCCTTGCCATCGACGGCGGCGATGACCGTGAAACCTGCTTCCTCCAACAGGAATTGCAGGTTGGCGCGCTGCGTGGCGCTGTCTTCGACGATGAGAATCGTGGGCGCCGCACGCGTCGCGACAAAGGCCTCATCCATGGGTTCCTCCTGCGATTTTCCCGACCGCGGGCACGGCAGCGCTCAACAACTCGGCGATTTTCGTGGGCGACGCCACATGACGCGCGGCCCCCAGCCGGATCGCCTCGGCCGGCATGCCGAACACGACGCAGCTCGCCTCGTCCTGTGCCATCGTCAGTGCCCCCATGTCTGCCATTTCCTTGAGTTCATCCGCACCGTCGCGGCCCATGCCGGTGAGCAGCACGCCAATGGCGCGACGGCCATACCGCTGTGCCACGGACTTGAACAAGGGACCGATCGCAGGTCTCAAGCCATGTTGCGGTGGGTCCTGGGCAAGTTGCAACTCTCCGCGTGGGCCGACCCGCATGTGGTGGTCGTCCGGGGCCACATAGACATGGCCGGGCAGCGGAACCTGGCCTGCGCATGCCATGTTGACGGGCAGTCCAGACGCCGCCGCCAGCCACGTACACAGCCCGGCCGCGAAGCCCGCGGAGATATGCTGAACGATGAGGATGGGCACCGGAAAATCGCGCGGGAGGGCAGAGAGGATCTGCACCAGCGCCGGGGGGCCGCCCGTGGACGCGCCAATGACCACCACGGCCGCGTCGTGGGCCGCACGATCGACTTGGTTGTCTTGAGCGACGACCGCAAGCGTCTGCCCCGAGCTGGACGGGCGATGCCACCTGCGAACCACCCGGATCTCGGACATCAGCTTCAAGCTGCTGACGATGGCGGCAGACTCGCGCGCACTCTCTGGATCGGCCAGTCCGCGCGGCTTCTTCAGCAGCGCCAGCGCACCGGCCTCCAGGCCGCGCAGGGCGGTATGCACTTCGTTGGACCCCAGACTGGACGTACACATCACCACGGGCACCGGCGTCGTCGTCATCAGGCGGCGGGTCGTCTCGATGCCGTCGATGCCGGGCAGGTGGATGTCCATCAGGATCACGTCCGGGCGACGCCGGGCGATGAACTCCAGCGCCGCCTCGCCGCTGTCGACGGCGCCGACCACCTCGATGGCTGGGTCGGACTCCAGGACGAACACCAGGTAGTCCCGGGTCACCCGCGAGTCCTCGACCACGAGCACGGAGATCATGCTGGCTCCTTGGGCGTGCACATCACAGCAACCTCCGGATGACCTCGAGGAGGTTGGCTTGGTCGAAGTCGGACTTGACGATGTAGGCACTCGCGCCGACCTCAACTCCGTACTCGCGGTCTTTCTGCGAGCCGAGAGCCGTGACGAGCACCACCGGGAGTTCGCCGATCTTCTTGTCGGCGCGGATCTTTGCCGTCAGCTCGAAGCCATTCATCCGGGGCATGTCGACGTCGGACACCACCAGATCGAACGGTTCGATCTTCAGCGTCGTCAGCGCTTCCATCCCATCCACTGTCGCCACCACTTCGTATCCTGCGCCTTCGAGGATGCCCTTGACCAGGGTGCGCGAGGTGATCGAGTCCTCGGCAATCAGGATGCGGGCCGTGCGTCCGAGGGCCGTGTCGTCGCGAGGCGTTGCGGGTCCCACGGCCGCAACTCGGCCGGCCGACTCGACCAGGTCGGCGGCGTCGAGGATCGGCACCACTGCGCCGTTGCCCGCGATGCACGCCCCAGCCACGTTGCGCACGCGCACGAGCTGTGTGCCCAGGCCCTTGAGCATCACCTCCGCTTCGCCGCGCACCTCGTCGACCAAGAAGGCGACCTGTCGATCGCCCGCGCGCACCACCACGACCGGTCGCACCCGGTCGGCCGACCGACCGTCGGCGCCGGACAGCTCGAGGACGTCTCTCAGGCGAACCAAGGACATCGGACGGCCATCGACCGCCATCGTCTGGCGGTTTTCGACGTTGTGGATCTCGTCGGGTTGCACCCGCACTACGCGGACGACATGCGCGGTCGGCAGGACGAACGGGCGGCCTGCCGTCTCGACGAACACGCCGCGGAAAGTCGCCACCGACAGCGGCACCAGGATGCGAAAAGCCGTACCGCTGCCCGCCTTCGACGTCACGTCGATGGTCCCGCCCAGCCTCTCGACCTTCTCGCGCACGATGGCGAGGCCCAGGCCGCGCCCTGACAGGTCGGTCAGGATCGGGCTGGTCGACAGCCCAGAATGGAAGACAAGGTTGACCAGTTCGTCCGTGGCCGTTTGCGTCGCATCTTGCGCCGTCAGAAGCCCCAAGCGGATCGCAGACTTGCCCACCTTGACCGGGTCGATGCCGGCTCCGTCGTCGGCCACCGTCAGCTCGACCCGGTTGCCCTCAGCCGCGCGGGCGGTGATCTGGATCGTCCCGTGGCTCGCCTTGCCCCGCTCCAACCGCAGGTCGGGCTTCTCGATCCCGTGGTCCACGCAATTCCGCAACAGGTGGATCAGCGGGTCCTTCAGCTCGTCGAGCACCCGGCGGTCGATCTCGATGTCCTCGCCTGTCACCCGCAGCTCAGCGTCCTTGCCCTGCGCGCGCGCGAGGTCCCGCACCAGTGAGGGCAAAGTGGCCAGCAGGTGCGAACACGGCAGCAGCAGCAGTCGCTTGGTGTCGTCGAGCAGGCGATCCGCAAGCCCGGCGAGCGACTGGGCATCCTGATACACCGCCGCCGCCAGACTGCGCAGGGTGTGTTCCAGCGCACGCGAGTGCAGCACCTCGGTCTCGAGCCGCTCAGCCAGAGCGGCCGCGTCGTCCTTGGTCAGGCGCGTGCGGCCCGTCAGTTGCGCGCGACGCTGATTCCAGCTCGTCAGATCCGTTGCCAATGCGCGGACTTCTGCCGCCCGACCGCCTGCCGTCAGCTTGGCCCCCAGCAGCTCCTCGGCTTCGAGCAGAATCGCCCCCAGCTTCTGCGTCGACACCCGAACCGTGTCGTTGGGCCCAGCGGCCGCCGCAGGCAGGCGCGGCGCGACCTTTGTCGGCTCTGTGGTCGTCTCTGGCGGGCTGGGCTTCGTCGGCTCAGGCGAAAGGGAGGCGGCAGCGGGCGACGCCCCTCCATCGCGAAAGAACGCGGGCGCAGCAGGCTTACGGGGCGCCGGCGGAGCGGGAATCGCAGCGGCGGACCGCGGTTCGGCGGCGGGCGGCGGCGCGGCAGGGGCGAACCGCTCTGACTTAGGGGCGGCGACGGGAAGCGGCACTGCCGGCGCGACAGCAGACTCGGGACCGGTCGACCCTGCCCACCTCTTCAGGGCAGAAAGCGCCTGACGTTCCTGCTGTTGCGTGTCCCCGTCGGCGGCTCCCTCAGGCCTGTCGCACAGGGCGGTCAGCACGCGCAGCGCCGGATGCACCGCATCGAGGATCTCGGTCGACGGCACCAGCGTGCCCCGCTTCATCGCCGCAAACAGGCTCTCGAGTTCGGTGCACAGCGACTCGACGGACGCCAGACTGACCGACCTGGCTGCACCCTTGAGCGAGTGGGCCTCGCGAAACACCCGCTCGACGATCGCCGCCCGTTCGGCACCCTCTGAGCGCTCGAGCGCCAGAAGGCCCGACGACATCGCACCGATGTGTTCGGCTGCCTCTTCGCGAAAGGTCTCTCGCAGGCGCGCGAGGAACTGTTGCTTCTTGTCGTCCATGCAACGCTCGGTCCCTTGCTCAGCAAGGCGATGTTCGTCCAGTCCCTCGACTACCTGGCCGCGGACTCGTCGACCCTGAGTCCCGCGTCCGACAACAACCGACCGCCGTCGAGCACCACCAGCATCTGCGGCGTGATCCCCTTGAGAAAGCGATCGCGAACTCCTGTGAGCGTGCGCAGTCCATCGTGCAGTTCTTTGGTGGCCACCGACCGCAGCCCGTCGATTGCGTCGGCGAGCAGCCCGAACTCTGCGTCGCCGTCTTGCAACACGATGACCCGGTTGAGCTCGGTCAGCCCGCGCGAGGGCAGGTCGAACAGCTTGCGCAGGTCCACGATGGCCAGCACGCGGCCGCGCAGATTCATCACGCCGGCGATGAAGGGCGGAACGCAAGGCACCGCGGTCACATCCTTGAGTTGGCAGACCTCGCGCACAAACCGCGTCTCGACGGCATAGGTCTCTTCGGCCAGCGAAAACGCCAGCACCTCGACGCGCGCCACGTCGTCCGCCGTTGCCGGGGGCCTTGCGGCGACGCGGGCGCGGGCATCCAGGATTCGCCGCACCTCGTCGCGGGACGGCTGTGCATCCTCCAGGGTCGCCATCGCTTATGCCTCCCTCTGGTTGCGGATCGACTCGGCCAGCCGCCCGCAGGTCATGCCGTCCGATTCGGGCACGAGCTCGTCCCGGGCGTGGGCCGCCAGCAACTGCAGCGCGATGTCCAGGTGGCGCCGACTGTGCCGGACCTTGCCCAACTGCCGATACAGGCCGCCCAGCGTGTGGTGCGCGAGGATGAAGTCCTGGTCGAGATACAGCACCTTGCCCAAAGCGGCCACCGCGTCGTCCAGTTGACCCAGCTCGCGGCAGACGACGGCGTGCAGATACTGGGCGGCGGGGTTGCCGCGGTCGGCGGCGATGGCGGCTTGGCACGCAACTGCGGCCTCTTCGAGCCGGCCCTCGTTCGCACACGTTCTTGCCACCGCAAGGGCGTCAGCACCGGGCGGTGCGACAACCTGTTGCCTGGCAGGTGACTTCGCTGCCTCGGCAGCCGGACGGGGCTTGGGATGCACCGTCGCGGCGGGTCTGGACGCAAGCGCCGGTGGCGTACGGGCGACCTGGGTTGGTGGCGCGCTTGCGACCGCTACCTGTACGGGCAGCGCGGCCTTGCGAAAGACCAGGACGTCGCCGAAGCGCTCTTGCTTGAACATCGAGAACAGGGCCGAACTGGCCTCAGCCGGAGCGACCAGCAGCACACCGTCGTCGACCAGGCAGCGATGCAGCGCGGCCGCGACGCGAGCCTGATGCTCTGGCGTGAAGTACATCAGCACGTTGCGAAAGAAGATGACGTCCAGCGCGTTGGTCTCGTTGTGAAGCGACGGATACCGGTCCTCGGCGAGGTTGAGATAACTGAAGTGAACCAGCGACTTGACGAAGGGCGCCACCGAAAACTTCTTGCCCGGCGCTGACGAGAAATATTGCGCGCGCAGCCACTCGGGCGCGTTGCGGAACGACCACTCGCCATAAAGGCCGGTTTCTGCCTTGCTCAAGCTCTTCAGGTTGATGTCGGTGCCGTGGACCGAGACCCTCCAGGTGGGCAAGTCGGGCAGTCCTCTGGCGCAAGCAATGGCCAGCGAATAGGCCTCTTCGCCCGTGCAGCACCCCGCGCTCCACAGCCGAAGGCTTCGGGTGGTCGAGGCACGGCGAGCCACCAGCGGCGGCAGGATTTCGCGCTCGAGGACGGCAAAGCTTCCGGGTTCGCGAAAGAAGTAGGTCTCGCTCACCGTCAGGTGACTCGCAAGGGTCTCAACCTGCCGCGCCGTCAGGGGGCCAGCCAGCCAACGTCGTCCGTCGTTGGCACCTTCAAACCCCAACTCGGCGCCTGCCGCGCGAAGCCCCCGCTCCAAGTCCGGCCAACGGTCCTCGCCGAATGCCAAACCAAGCCGATGGGCGACCAAGTCGCTCAGCTCGCCCAGCTCTGATTTGTCCAACGCCAAGTCCATCACCGCTCAAGCCTTTCCCGCCGCGGCCGCGACCGACCGCCGTGTCATCCATCGACTCGTTGCCGCTCGACCAGCACCTTCAAGCGAACGCCCAACTCCTGCAGGCTCCGCGCCGACGCTTCGAGTTGCTTGGTTCCCGCCAGATTCTGGTTGGTCGCCTGGCGAATGTTGGCGATGGCTGAGGCGATCTGGTCCATGCCCACCAACTGTTGTTGGCTGGATGCAGCGATCTGGGTGGCGTTTTGCGCCGACTCGCCGACCGTGCTGCTGAGGACCTGAATGGACTCGCCGGCGTACGTGGCCTGTTGCACGCCCGCCGCAACCGCCTTGCTGCCCTGCTCGGTGGCCATCACCGCGGCGCTGGTGGCCTTCTGCACATCCATCAGAATGGTGCGCACTTGCGTGGTGGCGTGGCGCGACTGCTGGGCAAGGCTCTTGACCTCGGCAGCGACCACGGCAAATCCCTTGCCCGCCTCACCGGCCCGCGCCGCTTCGATGGCGGCGTTCACCGCAAGCAGGTTCGACTGCTCGGCCAAGTCGCTGACGGTGGCGATGATTTCTCCAATCGTCTGGCCCTGTTCCGACAGCCGTGCGACGGTGCCCGCGATCGAGTCCATCTGCTCGCGGATGCGGTGCATGCCTTCCACCGTTGCATTGACGGCCTCGCGCCCGGCGTCCGAGACGGCCACGGCCTTCTGCGCCGAGTCTTGCACCGCCCTGGCCTTCTGGTTCGACAGGTGCGCGGTCTGCTTGACCTCTTCGGCGGTCGTCGAGGTCTCGTTCACGGCAGCGGCCGTTTCTGTTGCGCCGGCGGCCACTTGCGAGACCGTCGCGAGAATCTCGGACGACGACGACGCCAGCACGCCGAAGCCCTCGCGCAGCTCGCGATTCGTGTCGCGCAGGTTGTCGACCATGACCCGCAGGGCCCGTTGCAGGGTGTCGGACTCGCTGGCTCCCGCCGCAGTCTCGATGCGGACGGTCAGGTCGCCCGCCGCGACCCGATCCGCTGCCGCGGCGAACTGTTGCAGCTTCTCGACCATCACTCGGAACGCGCGCAGCAGGTCGCCGACCTCGTCGGTCCGGTCGGTCGCCTGCACGTGCACAGACAAGTCGCCGGCCGCGATGCGCTGGGCCACGTGGGTGACCGCCTGCAAGGGGGCAGCAGTCAGGCGGTTCATCATCCAGACCAATCCAATGCCAAACGCGAGCGCGAACGCGGCGATGACGCCAAGCCAGAACAGGGTGTCGTCCATGCGCTGCTGGGCTGCGGCCATCGACGCGACGATGCACTTCTCGGAATTGGCCATCAGGGCGACCAGATCGGCATGGATCTGGTCCATGCGCACCGCCTGTGCCCCTGTGCCCAGCGCCCGGGCCTCCTCGACGCGCCCTTCCGCGAGCATCTTCAACTGGCTGTTCCGGACTTCGCGGTAGACACCGAGTGCCCTCTTGACGGTCGCCAACCTGGTCAGGTCGTCCGCGTGCTTGTGCTTCTTCAGCACCTCCTCGACCTCGGTGAGCAGCGTATTGATCTTCCCGGCGCGCTCCTCCATCAGCCGCGCGTGGTCGGCCTGCGTGGCCTTGTCGGTCGACAGCAGGGCGTCGAGCATGTCGGCGCGCTGGTGATTCTGGTGGCTGCGGACGGCCAACAGGTCCAACGAGGCACGGAAGTTTTCCTCAAATAGGCCGCGTTGCGTCTCTTCGATCGACGTCATGCCCGCGAAGGCAAACGCGATCACGGCGCCGAACAACAGCATCAGCACGCCGATACCCACCAAGAGCTTCGACCGGGTCTTGAGGTTCGAGAACCACTTCATGCGAGTTTCTCCCTCTATTGTCGTCTATTGCGCGATCGCGCCGATACCCACGGCGATTTGCGTCAGCGCATGATCCACTGCGGTTCCCTCGTCCAACGACAGCAATCGGCGCAGGTCGTGAATCAGGATCAACCCGTCTTCACAACGGATTGTGCCATCGACCAACGGCAGCCCCGGAAGAATGGCATCGGTCGAAACGATTTCTGTCAGCGGAATGTCCAATACACCCAAAGTCTCGTCCACCCGCAGTGCGACCCACCGGGTGCCGGCCATGGCGATGAGCAGGTGGTCCGACAGACAAACGTCTCGTCGCGGATGGCCGAACCGCGCGCGAAGGTCGATGACCGGCAGCACCTCTCCGCCCAAGTTCACAATTCCCGAAACGATTTCTGGAGCACCGGGCAGCGGCGTAACCGTCACCACGCGAATGGACCGTCGCACATCGTCGAGTCGGATGGCGTAGTGCTGGCAGTCGAGGGCAAACGCAACCAGCGCCTCGCTGCAAGGGTCCTCCGCGAGCGCGCCCGTCATCGCGATGCCCTCCAGCTACGTGTCTTTGGTGGGTCCAGCGTGTGCCGTATCGGACGAATCGTCAACCCACCCGAAATGCGTCAGCGGCGTTCGTTGGCGCTTGGAAACTTGGTTTGCGCTTCGGTGTGTCCGCCGTCCTCACGGCCAGCGCCGATTTCCCTGAATTGGCTCACAAATTGACAATTTCCCTCGAAACGTTTCGGTGATTGTACTTAGCCCGACCCTAGCAACTCCGCAGGGTGCTTGGCGGGTTCGACGGTCATGCAGACCCGTCCGCTCCCGGCGCCTCGTCCTCGACGGGCAACACAAACACCTCACCCTGCACCGGCAACGCCTGCACCTCTCGAAGCCGTCGCTGAATCGCACGGTTGCGCGTGGCGGCGTCGTCCATCTTGCGCGCCGCCTCGTCCAGCTTCTTGCGGACGCCGTCCAGCACGTCGCCGAACTTGCCGAACTCGGTCTTGACCTCTCCCAGCACCTTCCACACCTCGCTGGACCGCTTCTGGATCGCCAAGGTGCGAAAGCCCATCTGCAGACTGTTCAGCAGTGCGGCCAGCGTCGTCGGCCCCGCCACAATCACGCGGTGCTCGCGCTGCAGCAGTTCCAAGAGTGCGGGGCGTCTGCTGATTTCGGCGTACAGCCCCTCTACCGGCAGGAACACGATGCCGAAGTCGGTGGTCCACGGCGGCTGCACGTATTTCAGGTGCACGTCCTTGGCACACGCTTTCACACGTACCTCCAATGCCTTGCCTGCAGCTTCCAGCGCCACCGGGTCAGCGCGATCTTGGGCGTCCAGCAGCCGTTGCCAGTCCTCCAGCGGGAATTTCGAGTCGATCGGCAGCCACACCGCCTGCTCGCCATCCTGACGTCCCGGCAGCCGCAGCGCGAACTCGACCACCTCGGTCGCTCCGGGTCGCACGGTCACGTTGCGCTGGTACTGCTCCGGCGCCATCACCTCGGCCAGCAGGGACTCGAGCTGCACCTCACCCCAACCGCCCCGCGCTTTCACGTTCGTCAGCACGCGCTTCAAGTCACCGACACCGGTCGCCAACACCTGCATCTCGCCCAGCCCCTTGTGCACCTGCTCCAAGCGCTCTGACACCTGCTGGAACGACTCGCCCAACCGCTTCTCCAGCGTTCCCTGCAGCTTCTCGTCCACCGTCACCCGCATCTCTTCCAGCTTGTTGGTGTTTTCAGTGGTCAGGTGCTGCAACCTCTTCTCCAGCACGTCGCGCATCACCGCCTGCGCCCGCTCGTTCGCGGCCGAGAACTGCGCCAGCTGCAGGGCAAACGCCTCGAGTTGCCGCTGCTCAGCCTGACGCGCTTCGGCCAGCCCGTGCGCCATCTGGTTGCCGAATTCCCGCAGCGCCACGGCCTGTTGCTCGCGATCGACCTGACCTTGCTGGCGGGCGTCGTCGCGGTGGTGGGTCAGCACGTCGCGCAGGCTGCGTTCCGTGCGTTCCTGGGCTTGGTTCAGCCCGTCCAGACGGCCCAACAGCTCTGGCGACGTCGTGGGGGGCGGCGGGCGGCGCAACAGCAGCAGTACCTGCAGCACAACCGTCACGACCAGCAGCAGCAGCGCGGCGACGAGCACAACGTTCATGGCAACTCCGATGGACGCGCTGCAGTGTGCGCGCCGATTTGGCCAACGTGGGCGGGGTCGACACGCGCGTCAAGGGGCGGATGTGTCGGTATGCGACGTCATCTGTCGCATAGGCGCATGGGGCGACCCCGGAGAAACCCCTACTGCAAAACGGGGAGCATCCCGGATACCCAAGTGCAGCGGCGACGGCCAAGATCCGTGTTGCGGAATCCCCCGCTGGAGACGTTGGCCCCATGAACCGCCCATCCCCGCTGTGGTTGCGACTGCTGTCCGGCACCCTGCTCTGCACGCTGTCGGCCTCGCCTTCGCTTGCGCGCGCCGATGAACCTCAGTCGCTTGCCGCACCTGTGACCCCGACCGCCACGGCTGAGCCGCCGTCCGTCGACCTGCCACCGCTGGTCGTCACGGGACGGCGCACGGAGCAGAAGCTGTTCGAGGTCGACCGCAACCTGCAACGCGTGGACCAGAACGATGTCCGCAAGCTGCAAGCGCAATCGATGCCGGACGCGCTGAAGGAAACGACGGGCGTTCACATGCAGTCGACCAACCGGGGCGCGGGCGCTCCGTACCTGCGCGGTCTGGTCGGACCGCAGAACCTGCTGGTCATCGACGGCATCCGCTTCAGCAATTCTACCTTTCGCACCGGGCCCAACCAGTACCTCTCGATGCTGGACCCCTCCTCGTTCGCCCGCATGGAGGTGCTGTTGGGTCCCGGTTCGGTTCTTTACGGCGCAGATGCACTCGGCGGCGTGCTGCAGTTCTTTCCCGCCGACTTCGTGCACGAGCAGGGTTTCGGCGCTCGCGGCGGATTGCGCTTTGCGAGTGCGGACTTGTCGACGTCCGGTTGGGCCGATGCGTCGTGGCGCAACGACAGCTTCGGCGTGCTGGCCGGCGGCGCACTGCGGGACTTCGGCACGCTGACCACGGGCGGCGGCGTCGAGCAACCGCTGAGCGACTATCAGCAGGGCGCCTGGCACCTGCGGGCGCGCTACCAGCCCACCGACACCCTGACGCTGGACCTGACATGGCTGGGCGCGCGGCTGAACGACGCGATGCGGCTTGACGAAGTGCGGCGCCTCTCTTCGGGGATCAACCGGATCCGCCGCTACGACAACCAGGACGACATCGGCTGGCTGGACACGCGGTGGCGGCCCAAGCGCATGGCCCTTCGCGAGCTTCGACTGGCCGGCGCCCTGCACCGCACCAACGAGACGTCGTACCAGGTGCGCTGCACGATGGACGCCGCGCTGGCCGGTCTGTCCGATTGCATCGACGCGGTCGACACCTGGCGCGACGCCCCCACCGCCCGGCCCACCACGCCCATCGCCCGCCAGGACGAGGCCACCGACACGGTCCTGACGCCCGGCGGACTGGTCGAGGCGCATTTCGACTTCTGGAACAAGCGGATCCGTTCTGTGGTGGGTGCCGACGCGTGGTTCGACTCGGTCGACTCCAGCAAGCGCGAACGTCGCGCCGACAAGAACGATTGGGCGTGGAAAGACCTGACGCGCGGCAACTTCTCTGACGGGTCGACCTACGCGACGGGTGGCGCGTTTGCCCATGCCGATGCCGACGTCGCGAAGTGGGGCGCGCAATCGCTGGTGGCGGGAGCCGGCGCGCGACTGACGCACGTCACGGCCGGCGCCCAGGACGTGCCCAGCATCGGCGATGTCAACTATGACCACACCGGAGCCGTCGCGACCGCAGACCTGAAGTACCTGCACGGCGAAACCTTCTTAGTGTACGGCAACTTTGCTCAAGGCTTCCGCGCGCCCAACCTGCAAGAGTCGACGGTGCTGGGCAACACGGGCAGCAAGTTCGAGATCCCCAACGCCGACCTGAAGCCCGAGACCAGCAACACCGTCGAGCTGGGTGGGCGCGTAAAGGCCGGCGCCGTCGCGTTGCACCTCGCGGGCTTCGTGTCGTGGCTGCAGGACGTGATCGACGAGCGCACGGTGCCTGAGGCCGAGTGGAAGGCGATGGGCATCTCTGCCGACGACGTGGGCACGACCCCGGTGATCCAGCGCGTGAATTCGACCAAGGGGCTCTTCAAGGGCGCCGAATTGACGGTGCAGGGCGGGCCGTGGTGGCAGGTGACGCCTTGGGCGCGCGCTTCCTGGGTCGAGGGCGATCTGACCGACGCTGCCGGGTTGGAGTCGCCCGCCCGTCGCATTCCGCCGGCGCTGGGGTCGGCCGGCGTGCGCTATGCCCTGCCCCGTGACCATGGCTATGTCGAGGTCTTCTCGCGCTTTGCGGCCGCTCAGGACCGCCTGCACGCCAGCGACGAGAACGACCTGCGCATCTGCGAGGACCCCGCGCACCCCGGCAAGACCTACAAGGAGGGCGGCGGTCAGTGCCCCGGCACACCGGCGTGGGCTACCGTGAACCTGCGCGCCGGCTATCGCTGGGAAGACCTGCACATCGACGCGGCCCTGACCAACTTGACCGACGCGGCCTATCGCCTGCATGGGTCGGGCGTCAATGAGGCCGGGATCGGCGCATCCTTGTCGATGACGGCCGAGTACTGATCCTGCCAAGCGCACCCGTCGCGGGACTGCCATCACCTGCTAGA
>CAJBNH010000109.1 GCA_903955385.1 uncultured Myxococcales bacterium
GGCGTCACCTGGGCCACCGTGTCGTGCGAGGCACCGTAGCGCGACAGCAGCGCGCGGGCGGTGCGCAGGATGGCCTGACGGTAGCTGTCACGCACATCGGCCAGCGGGCCGTCCAGGTCGAACAGCAGCGTCTCGACCTGCGGCGACGGCAACAGCACCTTGCGCAAGGCACCGAGACAACGCTGCATTTGCTCCCGTGAACCGATCGCGATCCGCGCCCAGCCGTCCAGCGTCGGGTGGCTGCCCGTGCGGTTGCGAATCAGGATCCCCTCGCCACGCAGGGACTTCTCGCAGGCCGAAGCCTTGTCGCCCAAGTGCGCCAGCAGGAAGTTCGCGTGCGACGGACCGACCCGCACGCCCAGCTGGGCCAGACCCTGGGCAAATTCTGCCCTCGCCACGGTGACTTCGGCCACGTGGTCGGCGATTTCCTGCGGGTGGTGCATCACGGCCAGCGACGCGACGATGGCCGCGCGGTTGACGTTGAAGGGATTCAGCACGCGCCGGATGGCCTCGATGTTCTGCGCCTGCGAGAGCACCGCCCCGGCCCGCAGGCCCGCCAGACCGGCCACCTTGGAAAACGACCGCAGCACGAACAGTTGCGGATACTTCGGGATCAGATCGGCGACCGTCAGGCCCACGAAGTCCGCATAGGTCTCGTCGACCAGCACCGGGCAGGTCACCCGATCCAGCGTCGCCACGATGGCCTCGCGAGGGATCAGGGTGCCAGTCGGATTGGCGGGCGTGACCAAGGCGACCATGCCCAGACCGGGTCCAAGCGCGGCGAACCAAGCGTCGCGGTCGAACGCAAAGTCGGGGCCAAAAGCCACGCGCCGCAAGGGGTTGCCGTACAGCCTGGCCCACACCGGAAACATGTCGAAGCCCGGGTCGTGGGTGGCAAGCGCCGTCCCCGGCATCAGGTGCGCCTCGCAGATCGCCTTGATGGCCTCGTCTGCCCCGGCAGTGCAGGTGATCTGGTCGGGCTGCACGCCGAAGGCCCGCGCCGCCGCAGCGTGCCACTCGGCATAGACGGGATAGGTGGCGATGGCGGCAGGCGTCAGGTCGCTGCGCAGGGCCTCGAGCACGAATTCCGGAGCGCCGCCGGGGTGTTCGTTGACGTCGAGGCGAAGCAGGCTCGCCCGCTCCCAGGTCGGAATTCGGTACGGCGACGCGGCGTCCAAGCAAAGCCGCGAGGGCAGAAAGCCCCCAGACTCGGTGCGAGCATCGCGGCCAGTCGTCACGGAATCACCTTGCGCAGCTCGGTTTCGAGGATGTCGGTCGCACCCAACCGCTTCAGCTCGGGGATCAGCCGTGCCACCTGCGCCCGCCGCACCGCCACCTTCACGGCATAGCCGTTCTGGCCGTACAGCTGCGACACGGTCGGCGACTTCATGGCAGGCAGCGTCGCCACCAGCGCCCCCAACTTCGACTCTTCAATGTTCATTTCGAGCATGACACGGTCGCGGGCGTCCAGCACGGCGCGCATCAGCAGCATCAGCTCCTCGATGACCTGCCGACGCTGTGGGTCCGCCATCGCGCTGGGGTGCGCCACCACTCGGGTGGTCGACTGCAGCAGCGTGTCGGCAATGCGCAGGCCGTTTTCGACCAGCGTGCGCCCCGAAGCGGTGTTGTCGACGATGAGGTCGGCGTCCTCCGGCGGAAACACTTCGGTCGCGCCATAGCTGCGCATGAAGTGGTAGCGGACGTTGCGGGCCTCCAGCCAGGAGCGCGTCAAGTGCTCGTATTCACTTACGACCACCACACGCTCGCGCGAGAACAACTCGTCGAGGTCGGTCGTTGCCGGCACCGCCGCGACGATGCGCACCGGATCGAACCCCAGGTCCAGCAGCTCGACGACGTCGGCCTGACTCTCACGCACCCAGTCGTGACCGGTAAAGCCGAGGTCGTGAGCCCCCAAACCGACCAGCGCGGCGACGTTCTGCGCCTTCAGCACCTTGACGCTCAAGCGGTCGTCACTGCACTCGGGGCGATAGGCGCGGTCGGGCATGCGCAGCGAGATGCCGCAGTCGGACAGCAGGGCGTGGACTCGGTCGAAGATGCGACCTTTCGGCAGGGCGACTTTCAGCATCGTGCAGGCTCGGTTGCAAGAGTTTGGTGTGGGCGTGGCCCGAAGGGTGCGGGAGTCTAGGGTTGCCGTCCGGTGATGTCCACACACGTCCGTGCAGACGAGAGCGGTTGCCCATGCGTATCCAGTGGATGCAACTGCCGCGACAAGGCCTTGCGCCTCTTGCCGAATCGCCGATGTTTGCGCCGTTGGCGGCGGGGCGTAGACTTGGCGACTGCGCACTACGCGCCGCGTCCCGTCATGCCGTAGGAGCACCGATGCTCGCTCGTGTCTCCCGCTATGCCCGCCGGACTTTCGGTCCTTGCCTCGTTGCCAGCCTGACCGCGTTGGCCGGGTGCAGCGGCGCGCCCGTCGCCGACGTCGATGCCCCTGTCGCGTCGCGTGTCCCTGCCGACATCGACGACGCCGTTGCGCTGGCCCGCGAGCAGCTGGCCGCCGCCGTGCCGGGTCCCGACGCCGACAACGCCCGTGGTCGCTTGGCGCAACGTCTGGACGAGGCCGTGGACCACTACGTTCAGGTCGGCGACGAACGCCTTGTCGCACACGACATTTCCGGCGCCGAGCAGGCGTATGCCAAGGCGGCCACGTACATGGCCGACGACCCCCGCGTACACCAGGCGCGCGACCGCGCCGCCGACGTCCGTACGCAAGCGGCCAACATCATGGGCAACATTCGCGTGCGCACCCAGCGGCTGGCCGGGCGAGAGGGCTCGACCGAAGACCGCCCCGAATGGCAGGCGCTGCTGGCAGACATGGAGTGGCTGTTGAGTTGGCCGGATGTGCATCCCGATGCGCCCGAAGTGGTTCGGCAGGCAGCGCCGTCCGCAGCCAAGCAGCTGGTCGCCTATGCTCGTCAGCTTGCGGCACTGCAGGAGTTCGCCAACGCGGTCGTGCAGATCGACGCTGCGCTGCGCTGGCAACCGGGACACCTCGAGGCGATGGGCCTGCGGGCAGAGCTGGTGGCCGCGGTCGAAGCGACGCGTCTCGTGCAGCAAGGCAACGAGCGGCTGGCCGCGGGTCGACCTGACGAGGCGGTCGCCCTGTTCCAGCAGGCGACCGAGCGCAGCGCACTGGTGACGGATGCGCGGCAAGGCCTGCTCGAAGGGCGGCGACAGTGGGGCCTGCGACTGCTGGCCCAGGCCCGGGCGACCGACCCCAAGTCGGCACTGACGCAAGCGATTGCGCTTGTGGCTGGGGTGCGTGCTCTGGGGGCCGACGACCCGACTTTGCAGGCGGACACCGACGCGCTGGCCAAGCAGCTCAACGCGCTGGCGGTGACCCGTCTAGCCCCGCGGATCGCTTTGGCAAAGCAGAAGAAGCTGCCGGGCGCCTTGTTTGTGTACTCGCGGCTGGCGGCGCAGCTGCAGCCCGGCGCCAAGGATCTGGTCAAGCAGCAGCGAGCGGCCGACAAGGTAGTCCTGGGGCTGGTCGAGTTCCGCATCGGGCTCAAGACCGACAAGCTGCCCAAGACGGCACCGTCAGAGGTCATGGCCATCCTGCTTGACCGCCTGACCCAAGGACTGAATCCGGTCGGGCCAGAGGCGGGACACGTCGTTCTGGCCAGAAAGGGAGGCAAGTCCGCGGCCACGCTGAAGATTCAGCTACCGGTGTTCGATGTTCGCCGTCAGACGACGCCAGAGGAACGCAGCAAGCCGTACCTCGATGGTATCGTGCAAGTGGAGAACCCGGGCTGGTTTCAGGCGCAGGGCGAGAAGACTGCGACGCTGGCCCAACTCAACGCCGCCTCCGACGCATTGCGGCCGCTGCTGGACCAGCTGAACAAGAGCGAGGCGGCGCTGTTCCAGCTGCAAGAGCAGCTCGAGGCCCTGCGCAAGAAGATCCGCGACGAGGATCAGGCTTGGTACGCCGACAAGCCGACCCCGTGCACCGACAAGACGCTCGACTGCCCGCAGACCCGCGCGCATCAGCGCTGGGCTGCCAACCTCGAGTTCTACACGCAGCAGATCGACAAGGAAAACAAGCGGCTGGAGAAGCTGGCCCCTGACGTCGCACGCCGACAGGCTGAAGTCGACAAGGCCCAGAAGGCGTTTGACCGAGCCGAGAAGATTGCCCACGAAACGCCGTCGATGACGCCCAGCGAAGTCTGGATGACGCACACGTATCGCGTCCTTCGCCACGAGCTGCATCTGGTCGCTGAGATGGAGCTCACGCTGCTGCTGGGACGCAAGACCCAGGCCACGGGCCGCAACGCCGTGGAAGATCGCCGTTCCGACTACGAGACCGACGCCGTGCTGGTGCGCGGTCAGGTGCTCGAGAACCAGCGGCTGCCCCAGCTTCCCGCGAACCCGCAACTCGTGACGCAAGCGATTGACCAGCTGCTGGCCGTGGCACTGCCGCCGATTACCGCGTCGCTGCGGACCCAAGCCGAGCCGTTCGTGCGCAAGGCCGCGGCGGCAAAAACAGATCTGGAGCGCGTGCACTGGCTTGCGTTGGCCGCTCTGTCGCCCCACGGCATGTCGCCTGAGGCCCATGCGCAAGCGGTTGCCCAGCTGGTGGAACTGACCGGCTACGACGCCGTCGCCGGACGACTGCTGGCCGACCGGTTGAAGCTTCCCTGAAAGATGGAGGGGACGAGGGAATGGGCCGTCGAGGCGTTGCGGGCGCTCGCGGGGGCCGTGTATGCGACGTGAAGGACGGAATTTCGGGCGTGAACAAATCAGCCACGCCTCTCAGGACGCGGCACAAGACAAACCCACCGGGCGACCAGCGCCCGTTCGGACGGAGGACCGCCTCTACAGAGGCTAGTTCTTCTCGGCCGCCTGCTGCATTTCCTTCGCCTTGGCGTAGGTCTGGCAGGTCAGGTCGTGGGCGCAGGTCAGACCGTCGGCGCAGTCCGACCGCCTCTGACACGTCTGGCCCGCCGCAGCTTTCTCGCAGCCAGCAAGCCCAGCCATCGACACGAACACGATGCACATCAGGAGCCACTTCATGGGACACCTCCTGAGGCGCAGCTTAGCATTTGTTTACAGGTCTGCGTCACGCCTTTTTTGTGAAGATTTCATCGAGGGTTGCAGCACGCCGGGACCTGCATGTTCAGGGGGTCGGCTGGGAATTCGGCGCACAGCTGGAGACGCCCGCGCCCACCAGGGTGTAACCGGAATTCGCAATCACCTTGGAGACTTCGCCCGTGTCGGACGCAAGCTTCCACACCGCGCTGGAGCCATCGAAGCCCGACTTGAAAAACAGGTAGAAGTCGCCTCCCCACCAGGCAAACGCCCAAGCCTGCACGCCCGAGAAACTCTGGGCTGGCAGGGGGAAGGTGAAGTCTGTCGCGGCCGTCTGGACGTTCAGCTTGCGCACGCTGGGAGGGCTGGTCGAAGGGAAAAAGGCCCAAAGCTGGCCCACTCCGTTGCCCGTCAGGTCGGGAGAACCGGGGCCGCTGTTCAACGAACCGATCTTCGTCACCGTCAGGTCCGGGAAGGACACCTTGCCCAAGGACCCCGTGCCACTGCTGAATTGGCCGGCCGGGGCACCAGCGATGTACAGCGTCTCGTCCTGCAATCCCTGGTTCTGCGACACAAACGCCATGCCGAACAGCTCGAAGCCTTTCTGACCCGGCTGGAATGCCGTCGCCTCGCAGCTGGCATCCAGCGTGCTGACCTTGTACAGCGAGCCGCCCTGGCCGATGGACGACTGGTACAGCACCCACGCGTCGGCGTTGCGGTCGACGCCCATGGCGAACGGGGTGTCACCGGCCGGGGCGGGACAGTTCAGTGTGCCGACGACCTTCAACTCTTTGTCTGCGGGCTGAAAACTCAACAGCACCTTCTCGGCTGAGACGACGTAGACCAGCTTGGACCGCTCAGAGCACTCGAAGGCCGGGTTCGCATCACTTGCGTCGGTCGTGTCAGGCACGTCGTCGAAGTAGCCGGCCCAGTCGGCGGCATCGTCGTCCGCGTCGGCTGCCGCATCCGTCGCGGAGTCCGCCACAACGTCGACAGCATCCGCACTTGCATCGGTTCCGTTGGGGTCCGGTGCGTCCTGTTCGTCGGCCACCGCTGCGTCATCCACAGGCAAGTCGCCGCCCTGCCCGTCCAGCCCGCCGCACTGACACGCCGCCCAACCAAACCCTGTGCCAAAGCACGACTGCACGCCTTGAGCGCCCGGCGCGCACCAACACAGCTGGGTTGCCCCGGGAGCGCAAACCTGCGCCAAACCGCCCGGATTCGTCGAGGGCGTGCTGCAGCCAACCAGCGCCATCAGCGCCGTTGAGGTGAGGAGGAGAACGCGCTTCATTTGACGGCCACCGTGCTGCCCAGCTCTGGGCGCTTGCCGCGAACGCCTTTGTAGAACACCTGCATGGTCGCGATGTCGGCGTCCAAGTCGCCGGTGGGCCAGAACAGCGGCCCGAAGCCCACGACCTTCTTGGTGAAGTCAGCATAGCCGAGCACAATCGGCACCTTGGCGCCTGCGGCGATGTGATAGAAACCGGTGCGCCAGTGCCTGGTGAATTTGCGGGTGCCCTCAGGGGCCATGACCAGCACCAGCTCGTCGGACTGGTCGAACAACTTGACGACCTGCTCCACCGCACCGTGGGGTGTCGAACGCTCGACCGGAAGGCCGCCCTGGCGCCGCATCCACCAGCCCAGTGGACCCTTGAACAGCGTGTGCTTGCCCAAGAAGTTGGTGCGCAGGCCCAAGGACCACACCAGCGCGATGTAGAACACGAAGTCCCAGTTCGACGTGTGGGGGGCGCCGATGATGATGTACTTCTTCAGATCCGGCAGGCTGCCCTCGACCTTCCAGCCTAGGACGCCCAGAAACGTCTTGCCGACCAAGCGCTTGATGAAGCCGGGGCGGGGTTGGGTGGATGCGGACATGCGGGGCCTCGAAGGTCCAGTGGTTCACGGAGGGCTGATGGTCAGGGTCGGCTTGCCGGTCCACCCCTTGCCCGCAAAGGTATACGTCCAGTTCGGGTCCAGCGCGATCTTCTCAGGCTCTGCCGGCAGGGCGAACTCGACCTTGATCGCCTGACCCGGGGGCAAGTCCACCTTCTGGAACACGTTGCCGCTGGGCGTCTTGAACACCAGCTCGAAGTCCGGCATCGGCTGCAGCGACTTGCCATCGCGGGCGATCGCGAAAGAGACCTTGCCGTCTGCCCACTTGTAGTCGCCCACCGTCACGGTTGGACACGGGCTGGCATCGACCCACTGGTCGAAGAAGACCTTCCAATACACGGCATCGCCCGTTTCCTGCGCCAGAAAGTCGCGCAGGTCGTCGGTCGTCACGGCTGTGCCGCGCTTGGCCTCGTACCACTTGCGCATCACGGTCATCAGGTCCAGGCCCCACTTGTCCATCAGGCGCCTGCCGACCATGTGCAGCACCATCGCGCCGTAGGTGTAGTAGATGTTGCGCTGCATCCACATCGACTCGAAGTCGGCATCCAGCGAGAACCGCAACGGCCCCTGCTTGCCCCACGCGCACTCCTGACCGCCCTGCACGCGGTCGGCCTGGGCCCAGGAACCCGGCGTCGTCTCTAGCGAAAGTCCCTTGGCGACGGCGAAATCGGTGAACCAGGTATCGATGCCCTCGTCCATCCAGATGTCGCGCCACTCTTTGATCCGCACGTCGTTGCCCCACCACTGGTGCACCGTCTCGTGCGCCAGCGTGTGCACGTCCGTGATGTGGTAGGGCGCGAACCAGAGGTTGCCGACGTGTTCCATCGCGCTCTCGTAGCCGGGCACCGACACCAGCGTCAGGTTGCCCTCATACGCATAGGGTCCCATCGCCGCCGACATCCAGTCGATCACGCTGACGGACACCCACGTCTTGTCGCTGCTCAGGGGCTGGGTGCCCGGAATCACCGCCGTCACCGGCATCCCCGCCGCGGTGGTGCCCGACGCCACGACCTGCGCCACCGGCATCGCCAGAAACGCAAGGGCATACAGCGGCATGGGCGTCTTCTGCGAGAATCGCCAGGTCGCGCCGTCTTGCACCCCCAAACCGCTGGGCCCCGTCGCGCGCCAGGTGGCGTCGGGCAGCTGCAGCTCCAGATCGACGCGCTCGATGCCCGGCACCTCGTCATTCGCCTTGTCCACCGACGGCCGCGCCTGAGGCGAAAACAGCCACAACGACGAGCCATTGGGCTCAGTCGCCGGTCCGATCGCATACACGCCCGTCGCCTTGTCGGTCCAGGTCCGCATGCCACGGGGCTCGTCCAGCACGCCCCGCCACGGAAACGGCTGCGAAACGAAGTCGATCGTCACCGACACGCGCTGGCCCTTGGCGAACGGCCCCGTGCAGAACACGCCCACGCGGCTGTTGTAGCGATAGGGGACGCTGGCCCCAAGCACCTCAAAGTCCTGACCAAACAGGCGCACGGCGTCGCCGGCCTCTGGCGCGTCGAACGACAGGGTCTGCCGGGTCGGCCACACCTCAGACTGCGGCAAGGTCAGGTCGAACCGCAGGTCCAGCGCGACCACTGGCGGCACCAGTCCCTCAGCCTCGCAAGTCCCTGCATGGTTTGGACCCCAAGCCAGCGCGTCGGGGTCGATCGGCACGTCCGGGGCGTCGACCTCGGGCAGACCGGATGCCGAGTCGTCCGTGATGCCGGTCTCGGTCTGGTCGGCAAGCGCGTCGGCATCCGCCGTCACCAGCGGCAGAGTCGCCTCGTTGCTTGAGCAGCCGGCCACCAGCAGAGCGGCAACGGGCAGCAGAATCGCAATCGTGAGTTGGCATCGGGTCATGCGGCAAGGTCCCTCCCCGACCCGGAGCGTACCCGGTTCGTGCAGGCGACAACAGGGGCCACGGACGTACGTAATGCGACACGAATTGTCGCTGTGTGGGTGCAGGCTTCCGGATATGAAGCACACCGACTTCCAGCTCCCGACCCAATGCGGCTTTCACTACGATCCCGTGCGGCGGCAGGTTCGCGCCTACCAGCCGGATGCCGTCTACGTGTTGCGGTTGGACCCGCCTCAAGCGTGGCTGCGCGACGCCCGGCACCCCGGCTGGCTGCATGTCCGGCGCGTGCCGTGGACGGCGTTTGCGCGACTGCTGGCGATGGCGGACGCGTGGGACAAGCGCGTGGCGTGGACGGGGCTGTTCGGCAAAGAGGTGCACCCGGGCAAGGGCGTCGAACAGGCGCTGCAGCTGCGGGCCGATCTGGACCCGGTGGCGCTGGCTCAGGCGCGGCGGTTCGGGGCCGACATGTGGCCCATGTATACCTTCTTCGTGCGGTGTCCGGCGGCACGCGAGCTGGCGGAAACGCAGCCGCTGCTGGCCTACGGTCTGGCCTTCCACACCGCCGCGACCGGACGCAAGGTCGCGTGGCCCCTGCGGACCGCGCGCCGACTGTTGAAGCGCAGGCGGCGCGACATCGCGGGCGCTCTCGGCCTGCCCGCCACCGAGACGGCGGTGCGGATTGCCGGGCGAGTACCGGCCAGCGAGGCCTCGATCCCCACGCTGAACCGACTGCGATCGGCCCTTGCGATGCCATCGGCGCTGCGCAAGCTGCGGCACCTGCACCGCATCGACGAGACCACGCTGGAGCTGCTGCTGGACCCGGCGACCGAACCGTATGTGCACCTGCACCTGCTGCAGGACGCCGCGCGCGCCGGCGCCATGCCCCGCGACGTGGACAACTACGGCTACCTGCAAAGCGCATCGGTGGCGGGGTGGGTGCGAGACACGGCGAACCTGTTCCACGCAGAGGGCCGGCACCTGCCGATGCTGCGCAGCATTGGCCAAGTCCGCGAGCTGCATGACGAAGCGGCGGCCACGGCACGCTCTTTCGCCACCGGGAACCTGGTGTTCGGCCCACCCGCGCTGCCCGGCCAGAAGGGCATCGAGCCCCTGATGTCAGCCGCGGAACTGCACGAGGAATCGGTCGAAATGCACAACTGTCTGGCCGGATCCTGGTTCGTCTACCAGGTGCTGACGGGTCAGCTGTGCGTGTACCGGGTGACCAAGCCGGAGCGGGCGTCGCTGGCGATTCGCCGCACGGCACCGGGCGACCCGTGGGTGGTCGACGACCTGAAGGCGCCCTGCAACCGGTCGGTGCAACCCGAGACGGCGAAAGAGGTTCAGCGCTGGCTGGCCGACACGCAACGCCGGGTGCTGGCGCTGGGCGAGCAGCTCAGCCTTCCCTTCCGCGAAGACGACTTCGAGGGTCCGCGGCTGCGTGCGTGGCGCGCGCGGGCAGAGGTGGAAGCGATTCCGTTCTGAAGCGTGGCCGGCGTCGCGGGGTCAGCCCAGCAGCTCCGCCATCCCCACCAGCCCCGTGTCACCGGCAGCCCGGCGCTCGGCCACGAAACGCGCCGCCCGCAACGCCCCGTGGGCAAACACCTTCCGGTCGCGCGCCTCGTGCGAGATCTTGATCCGCTCCAAGGGCCAGGCGAGCTGAACCTCATGTTCGCCCACCACATCCCCCAGCCGGATCGCGTGGATGCCGATCTCGCCCCGGGGCCGCTCGCCACAGATACCCGACCTGCCATCGCAGCGCACCGAGTCGAAGTCCTGGCCGCGCGCTTGGGCGATCGCCTTGGCGACCGTCAGCGCGGTGCCCGATGGCGCGTCCTTCTTGTGGTGGTGGTGCGCCTCGATGACCTCGACGTCGGCATCGAGCCCCAGCACCCGCGCGGCGCGAGCGGCCAGATCCGTCAACAGTGCGACACCCAAGCTGAAATTGCTGGCATGAAACACCAGTGTTTGCCTGGCCGCCTCTGCCACATGCGCGTGATCCTCAGGCGTCAGACCCGTCGTCCCCAGCACCCATGCGACGCCGTGACGCGCCGTCCACTCGGCGTGGTCCGCCACCGCCTCGCGGTGCGTGAAGTCGATCAGCACGTCGCACGGGTCGTTGCCCCACTTGTCGAGCGGCAAACCTCCGGACTCGTTCGGCAACGTGATGCGCGCCGTGACTTCCAGATCCGTTGCGGCATCGACGAGCTCGACCAAAGCCGTGCCCATGCGGCCGTTGGGACCCGAGATGCCGATGCGAAGGGGCGAGGTCATGCGGTTCTCCTGAATGTCACTGCAGATAGTCAAGCTGCAGCGAGCGTAGCGCGTGGGACAGGTAGCGCAGGTCGTCGCTGCCGGGCTGGCGGGCTTCGGGCTGCTCGGTCGTGATCTCGTTGTCTTCGAGCGGCCGCAACAGCGCCCGCGGCACCGTCAGCTTGAATTGACCGAAACCGGCCGCCACGAACGCCCCCACCGGCTGACCGTTCAACGTCACGCTGACCGGCTGTCTGCCCAGCGTGGTCGCGACGTTCCAGGTCAGGCGGAGGTCCCCGGGACGCGCGGGGTCCAACGCCTCGGGGCGGAACACGATGCGGCTGCGGCGACCGTCGGTCCAGCGGAACTGCGATTCTGCCTCGAACCAGCCGATGAAGGTGACGGCGCGGCTGTGGAACGCAATCTCCTGGCCCATACGACAGACCGGGGCGCGGCTGAATTGCCTTTGTGCGCCGACTAGATAGCCGACGCCAAGCGAGACGGTCCCCCAGAGCACGGCCCCGGCGAGCAGCGAAACGACCAGATGGCGGCGGGCGGGCTCTGTCATCAGGACACCCAGATACCGTTGAAGTTGTAGCCGGCGTAGCGCGCAAATGCGGCAAGGAACAGCAGGTATACCGGATAGAACGCAAGGGGAATCGACGGGTTGCTGTCGTCGCCCGATGGCTCTGCCCGCACCACCCGACGGTCGAAGCCGACCAGCAGCATCGCCAACGCGGCGAAGTGGACGATGTACGGCAGCTCATAGCGACCCGCATTCATGACGCCGCCGCGCTGCCCCACAACGGGCAGGACAAGCAGCGGCATCAGCAGGCCGAACAGCACCAGCACCGGGGGAAAGCGTCGCGCAAAGGCCAAGAACAGCAGCAGACCGCCGAAGAACAGGATCGTCCCCATCGCCACCGGGTCCAGCACCGTGTCGCCCGTGAACAACCCCCGCACGGACTCGAGTGGTGCCTGCAAAGTCAGATAATTGCTGACGGTCAAGGGCATTCCGGCGCCCGTCCAGGCTTGCGTCGCGTGCAGCGTCGCCAGCGGGTCCCCGAACCGCAGCTGGCAGTACAGCGCCCACCCCAGGTAGCCGGTGAACGTCAGCGGCACGTGGACCAGCAGCACGGTTCGCCAGGTGTGGTCCCAACCGCTGCGCCACCACGCGTGCAAGGCGTAGAGGAAGAAGACGAGCGACAGGAAGATGCCGTACGGCCGCGCCAGCGAAGCCGCGATGACGGCCAGCACCACCCAGTGCATACGCGGCCGCACCAGCAGGAACCAGAAGAAAATCGCGAGGCACAAGACCAGAGCCGCCTCGGAATAGCCGTTGAACAGGTAGATGGCGAACGGGTTGGCCACCCACAGCCCGACCGTCATCGTCGCGACCGGCTCGCCCAGCAGGTGCTTCAGCGTGCGGTGGAAGATCAGGCACGCGGCAAGCGTCATGGTGGCGCAGGCAACAAGCTCGGCAACCCCAACGGACACGCCCAGCAGCCGGTGGACGACCCAAACCACGCCTGGATGCAGCGGGAAGAACGCCACGGTCTGCTGCACGCTGTAGTCGCCGTCGAAGCGATAGCCTTCCAGCACGATGCGCCCGTACCAGCTGGCGTCCCACGGCAGGTGTGCACCGGCGGCAATGATGTCCCAGCCCTGAATCAGGAAAACCGACAAGGAGATCGCCCAGAACAGCACCGGGGCAAAGCTGGTCGAAGTGACGATCCGTCTGAGCATCTGCCGTATCCCCCTGACGCCGCGGCGGAAGCTACGCCACGGCCGGTTGCACCGCAAGCGGGTCACCGCAGACGACCAAGGCAGCGAGGGCAACCGCCGCGCGAGCCCCGCGACATCGAACTGCGGCGGAGGGGTGGTGGTCGGATCGGACTCGCTAACTCTGCGGCTTGCAGGCGTCTTTCGTCGCGCACACGCTCCAGACCTTGGCGCCACGGGACGAGTCGGTGGGCGGCGACCGCTTTCGCGTGCACCCGACTAATTCGCGAAATCGACCTCGACGCGAAGCCCGAAGTGGTCCGACAGGTTCGTGGTCTGCGGGACGCCGTTCACCTCGACCGTAATGGGCTGTTGCAGGATGCGCTGGCCCTTGCTGCTGCCGGACACGCCGTGCAGCAGGACGTGGTCGATCAGGACGTCCGGGCCGCCTTTGTCCGCGCCCGAAGCGACCAGAGCGTTTTCATTGCAGAAGGAACATGTCGCGCCCGCACTGCTGGCAAACGGGTCGCTGAAGCCGGCGGCGGTGAACCGGGCGAAGTTCTCCGGCAGCTCGGCGCTGACCGCTGAACCATTGGCGATTCCGCAGTTCGTGTCGCCCAGCACCACCGCGCCACCGTTGGCAGACCTCGCGGCCACGTCGGCCACCAGCGCGTCGATCTGCTGGGCCTGCTCAGCCGCATAGCTTCCGAATTCACCGGGGTATTGGACCGCCGCCATCGTCGCCGTCAGGTGGGTGCAATACACGTCCAGCGGACGGCCCTGCAGCGTGACCTTGGCGCGCAGGTAGGCCCTTGCGATCAGCGAGGACTTGAGCTCGACCCACGTCGGCTCGGTCATCGGCGCGCGCGTCAGCAGCATCAGGCCGTTGGCTCCACCGTAGCTGTACTTGCCGCCGCCCTTTGCGCACGCGTTCAGGATGCCGTCGATGTTCTTGTCGAGGTTGCTGGCCAAACACGTCAGGCAGCCGCTGCTGATGGCCTCGAACGACGCCTTGCACTGGGTCGTCACGCATCCCACCAAGTCCACAACGTTTTGGCAGTTCGTGGTGGCGCACGGCCCCAGGTCCTTGGTGTCGCCCTCGGTACATGCCACGGGCAGGTCGGCGATGTCCTCTTGCGTGTAGTTGTAGAAAACGCCTTGGAATCCGACTGCCTTGGCGGCCACTTCGATCGCCTGCAGGTCCTCTTTCAGCCAGACCTCGTTCAGGCACACGACGTCGGCGTCGATGGCCGCGACCGCATCGAACACCGCCTGCCGACGCTCGGTCGCCAGGGGCACGAAGTTGTACGCCAGCCCGACGTTCCAGGTGGCGAAGCTGGCCGTCTGCGGGGGGTCTACTTGGCCATCACCGTCGCCGCCGCAGCCAGCCCATCCGCCCAGCAAAACCACCGAAAGCACCATCCAAGCTCTCATGTTTCCCCCCCTTGGACATGCCAAGGCACACGACACTTTCGCCAGCCATCCCCACTCGTCCTGCGCCAACATTCAGTTGGACAGAGACCCCATCACCGTCACTTCATTCTTGTCGTTGAAGAAGTGCTTGGCCCTGGCGAAATAGCCGTGAGACCGCGCAGTTTCCAGCGCCCGTTGCAGCTCCTCCCAATCCGGCCCTCGCTTGAACTTCATCTGCACCACGAACCGCCGGGCCAGCTGGGCGCTGCACCAGGCGTCCAGCAGCTCCGACACGCGCTCTGGGTAAGCGATGATGTCGGACACCAGCCAGTCCACTTGCTGGGGGGGGCGCCAGGCAAACGCGTCCCCCGTGACGGATTGCACGCCCGGGTCGCTGGCCAGGTGGGGAGCCAGCGCCGCCCGGTCCACCGCCGTGACCTGCGCGCCGTGCTTGCGCATCACGCGCGTCCAACCGCCGGGCGAGGCGCCCAGATCCACAGCGGTTGCATCGGGTTGCGGCAGCTCGCCCAGGCACGCCAACGCCTCTTCGAGCTTGCGGAACGACGACGCGGGCGCGATGGGGTCGTCGGCAACGTCGGCCAGTCCTGCGGGCAGGCGACTGGGCCAAGACGCGGCGGGCGGCAGTGCCTGCACCGACGACACGGACACCCAAGCGTTGCCGGGATCGAGCAGCAGGATCTGAAGCAGGAGTGCCGGGTTCTGTCCGCTCACCGTTCGCAGCTTGGACAGCCTGCGGTGGCGTTCGCGTAGGCCCGCGACCACGGCCTCGGCCACCAGCTCGGCACGGCGTTGCATCAGGGGCTTGGGCGTGCCCTTCAGCTGCCCCGGGACCAACGCGTGCACATCCCACGAGGCCAGACCGTCCACGAACGCGGGCGCCGCAAGGGCCAGCAGCCCCTCCGCCAAGCCCTTGATCGAGGCTGCCTGCACCGGTTGCGCATTCGGCAGCACTTGCAGGGCGTAGACGGGGTCCAGCCGCTGCAACGCATCCGGGGCCGCCGCGAGCTTGGGGTCCACTTGGGCGCGGACCAGCCCCGGCAGCACCGGCGCGGCGCGTTGGACGCCGGAGAGGCCCGAGAGCTCCTCGCAAAGCGTTTCCTCGAAGGTATGGCGGCAGGTGAAGAGCCAGGTCGACAAGGCAAACCCTCCGTGTGGCAGGCGGAACCCGCGGGGCGACCCTAGCCGGACCCGCGGCGGGGGGCAAGGTTGACGGCCCGGACCCATCGCCCGCAGCATGCGCCGCCCCGCAGCAAGGAAGCGCTGATGCCCTCGCCGACCGCCTCGCCCCTGGACCCAAGCCCGCGCGGCCTCCGGCTGGCGGCAGAGTCCGGAGTGGTCGCGCTGATCGTCGTTGCGCTGCACCTCGCGGCCTTCCTGCCCGAGATGGGGCGGAACTACGATCTGGACCAGCTGTGTCAGTTCGACTGCGGGTGGTACCACGGCATCGCCGAGTTCGGTTATCCCCGCTATCCCATGCCGATTCCGCGCGGTGAGATGCGGCCCACGGCCTTCTTTCCGGCCTATCCGCTGCTCGGGGGTGTGGTGTGGCGGGCCTGCGGGCTGCCGATCCGGGTGGCGATGGTGGTCGCGTCGATCCTCGCGTCGCTGGTGTTTTGGGGCCACCTGTACGCGCTGTTGCGGCGATCGGGTCTGACGCGGGGACGCTTGCTGGCCGTGCTGGGCGTGGTGGTGGCGTATCCGGGTTCGATGTATCTGGTCACAGGCTACTCTGAGGCGCTGTTTCTGGCGGCGGGGTTTGCGTTCCTGTTCTGGAGCACGAGGCCGGGTCGAATCGCGCCTTGGGTCGCTGCCTTGTCCGGGATCGTGCTGACCGCCGTTCGAGTGCCGGGGCTGATCGCGCCGCTGGTTGTGTTTCTGGCGTATGCACGCGAGGCCGCAGGGTCGTCGGAGGTTGCCGGTTGGCGCGCGCGCGTGGGCCTGCTGATGCGCCGCGCGTGGCCCAGCATGGTGGCACCGCTGGGGCTGGTCAGCTTCCTTGCGTTTGGCCAGTTCGCCTTTGGTCACTGGGACGTATACGCGCAGTCGATCGCCGCCGGTTGGCAGCACGAGACCGAGCCGTGGGCGCTGGGGCGACTGCCGGCATGGCTGGCGCGGGACGCGTGGCTGTTCGTCGACCACGGTGAGTTCACTCCACGGACGCTGTCCCGGCTGGTGCTCGCAAGTTGTCTTGCTGTAACGGCTTTACTGGCGGTTCGCTGGCGACGTTCGCGCACAATCTTGCCGCAGCGAAACCTCGAACTGGCCGGCCTGCTGCTTGCCGTTGCGGCGGCCCTGTTGCTCTTGTCCGGCACGCTGGACGGTGGACCGTTCCGCGAGTGGGAGAACCTGTCGCGCCACGCGATTCCCGTAGTTGCGGCGCTGGCGAGCGCGTCCGCCCTGCTGTTGCCGTCCCCGCCCACGATGGCGCGGCGCTGGTGGGTCGGGGGCGCGGTCGTGGCGTGGGTGGCTGCAGGTTGGGCGGCGCAGCTGTGGTTTTTTCACAGGTTCGTCCAGCACTTGTGGGTGTCGTGATCTTCTCCGTTGGCAACCCTTTGGCCCGCGCCTAGCATCCAACCCGTCGTGCCGCACATCCGCCACCCCAATTCCCTTCCACGAGGTCACGCCATGCCCACCACCCAAGAGAACCTTCAGGTCGCTTTCGCAGGAGAGAGTCAGGCCAACCGCAAGTACCTCGCCTGGGCCCGCAAGGCTGAGCGCGATGGCTTGCCGCAGATCGTCAAGCTGTTCCGCGCCACCGCCGAGGCCGAGACCATCCACGCGCTCGGCCACTTCCAGAACATGGGCGGGGTCGGCTCGACGCTCGACAACCTGCGCAACGCGGTCGCTGGAGAGACGTACGAATTCCATGAGATGTACCCGCCGATGGTCGAACAGGCGATCGCCGAGGGCCACCGCGCCAAGACGATGCTGGGCTGGGCCAACGCCGTCGAGGGCGTGCACGCGGATCTGTTCAAGCAGGCCCTGGCGGCTCTGGAATCGGGCGCCGACCTGTCGCAGATGGACGTCTACCTGTGCCCCGCTTGCGGCCATCTGGAGTTCGGCGTCCCGCCCGACGCCTGTCCGGTCTGCGGAGCTCCGGCCAACAAGTACGTCAAGGTCGCCTAGCAGGCCCGTCACCGCAGGGTCACGAGGCTCCGCGCGCGCAGCCGACCTTCGGGCCGCGTGCGGCGGTGGGGTGTATCGACCTGCGAACACCCCATAGCGGGCCGGAATGGCTCGCACCCGATAGCCGAATCTGGCACCATGGTCCGCGCCAGGCCCCTGTTCGGGCCGAGGGGAAGACCATGAACACGCGTATGATTCAGGGCTTGTGTGCCGTTGTGGCGATGACCGTCCTGGCTTGCGAGTCCGGCACGGGGACCACACCGACCAACGGCAACCAGCCGCAAAAGACCACGGCGACCGAAGCCGCTGCGCAGGCCAACGCGTCGGTGGGCACGCTCAGCGATGAGTTCGGCACCCAGATGGCCTTCCTCAGCGAGTCCAAGACCGTCGACGACATGGCCACCGGCTGCGCTGAGGGCGATCAGGCCATGCCGATCGATCCCAACGGCACCGACCTGCCGCCGGTCGACTCGTGCGGCGAGCCGGTTGACCCGCAGGCGATGGCCGACGATTTCCAGACCTGGCTGAAGGACAACCTGCTGAATCCGGACTTCGCGAACGCGGCGCTGTCGACTGACACCGAGACCGTGTTCTGCATGAAGGCCGACAAGATGTGCCAAGAGGACACCGAGACCGGCACGACGCTGAATGAACAGTGCATGCAGGGCTTTGCCGCAGCGCCGATCTGCATCGGGCTGACCAAGATCAGCGCCACCTTGATGAACGGCCGCCTGCTGATCGGCAAGGACCCGATTGTGGCCGCCACTTTCACCTTGAGCCCCAGCGCCTTCTCCGCACAAGTGGATTTGGCCAAGGCTCGCCAGGCGGCCGACGTGGTGGCCAAGGCACACGGGGAAGAGCTGCCGGAGGAATTCCCGACCGTCGTCGAGGGCACGATCGGCGGCGAAGTGGCCAAGCAGGCAGACGGCAACTACGGCGTGGCGTTGTCCATCGTCAAGGCGGTGCGCGTCGCTGCCTTCGCCACGACCGACAAGCGGCACTACGACGTCAAGCTGGGCGCGGCGGCCAAGGCTCTGAACCTGACTGTGAAGGGTGCCAAGACCATGATTGGCGGCGCGAATTTCGGTTCGGTCGACATCGTCGCCGCGATGGATCTGTTGATGGGCGGCGCGAGCTGCTCGCAGACCGACTCGCCCACCCCCGACCCCGGTGGCGGCGTCCCGATGCCGGAGCCCGAGCCCTGCCAGGAGCCGCCGGCCAAGGTCGGCAACTTCCAGCTCTCGATCGCCGGGCCCGCCGTGGGCGTGACCTACACGATGAGCGCCGACAGCAAGGTCGAGACCGTGAAGCTGACCGGCCTTAGCCTGGGCAGCGACACCGCCCGCCTGAAGTTCGACGACTTCACCAAGCTCACCGAGATCGCCACGCTCGACCTGAACAAGACGGCCGGCCGCAAGGTCGACATCGAGCTGGTGTTGGGCGAGTCGGACCCGATCTTCAGCGTGGTCAGCCAGTTGGATGTCGAGCTGGGACACTGGATGGCGATGCTGGCCCCCCAGATCGAGGACCTGCCCGTGATGTTCTACCAAGGCGTCTCACGCGTGCTGCTGGGCGGCGCGGCCAAGCCGTCGATGCAGTTGATCGGCGGTTCCGACACGGCCGTTTCCGAGCCGGTGGATCCCAACGACCCGATTCCGCCCGATCCGCAGCCGGCGGGCCCTCAGGCGGTCCTGAAGGTGCTGGCGGGCACGCTGGACCTGACGGCGACGGGTCTGAAGGACATCGCGAACGTGGCGATCAAGGTCACGACGGGCCAGTGTCTGGTCGAAAAGGCTGAGGACACGTCCGGCGGTAACAAGGGCGAGCAGCACCTGTTCTCATCGCTGGAAGTCGGCGCCTGCGAATAGCGGCTTCTGCGTCCTGAAACGACCAAGGCCCGGGCCTCCTGCGAAAGGGGGCTCGGGCCTTGGTGTTTTTGCGGCGTGGCAGAAGGGCGGGAACACCCATCCGACAGGAACCTCGGCGCGGGCACCCTATCGATCGATGGCTGTGGCCGATACAGCTCAGTGGCTTGCGTGGGCTGCAGGCGGACGGCCGGCCAGACCGATCCACCCACCATTGGAAATGGTGGGCTATCAGTTGAGAAGCCCGCCTTCGCGGGCTGCCTGGCCGCTGAGCCCACGAAGGTGGGCTTCCCATGTGATAGCCTAGGGTTTCTAACCCTAGGAGCGTGTCGGAGATTCTCCAACGCTCAATCGGCCTTTTGGATCGACAACACCATGATCTTGTTGTATGATTCGCTGCATGAGCAAGACCTTCCGCGACTACTCCCCCGACCAGCAGCTCCTGCTTCCGCCGAGCCTTCGCGACTGGCTGCCTGAAGGCCATCTGGCTCTGTTCATCAGCGATGTGGTGGATGCACTCGACCTGTCGGCCATTTTCGCTTCGTACGAGAAGGGCGACGGTCGGGGCATGCCGCCTCATCATCCGGCGATGATGACCAAGGTGCTGTTGTTCGCGTACTGCACGGGCAAGCCGTCGTCGCGCAGGATCGAACGGGCGACCTATGAGGAGGTGCCGTACCGCGTTCTGGCCGCCAACCAGCAGCCGGACCACGACAGCATCGCGGCGTTCCGCAAGCGGCATCTGCCGGCGCTGGCGGGCCTGTTCGTTCAGGTGCTTGAGATGGCTCGGCAGATGGGGCTGGTCAAGCTGGGCCACGTGGCGCTGGACGGCACCAAGGTCAAGGCGAACGCGTCGAAGCACAAGGCCATGAGCTACCAGCGGATGTGCGAGACCGAGCAGCGCCTGGTCAAGGAGGTCGAGGCGCTGCTTGCCGCAGCCGAGCAGGCCGACGCCGAGGACGACGCCAAGTACGGCAAGAGCAAGCGGGGCGACGAACTACCGGCCGAGGTGCAGCGCAGAGAATCGCGGCTCAAGAAGATTCGCGAGGCCAAGGCTGCCCTTGAACAGCAGGCCAAGGAACGCGCCGAGGCCGAGGCGGCTGAAGTCCAGAGCAAGCTCGATGAGCGTGCGGCCAAGGAAGCCGAGACGGGCAAGAAGACGCCAGGCCGCGAACCGCAGGTGCCCGACCCCGGAACAGCCACGCCGGGGCCCAAGGAGCAGCGCAACTTCACGGACCCGGATTCGCGCATCATGGTCGACGGTGCCAGCAAGGGCTTCGAGCAGTGCTACAACGCGCAGGCGGCGGTAGATTCCGACCACCAGATCATCGTCGCCGCCGCCGTCACGCAGCAGGCCAACGACAAGCGCCAACTCGTCCCGATGATGCAGAAGATTCGCGAGAACATGGGCGACATGCCTGCGAAGACCTCGGCCGACTCGGGCTACTTCAGCGAGGAAGCGGTGACGCATCCGTCCTTGGCGGGGGTAGACCTGTACGTGCCGCCGGACCGCCAGAAGCACGGACAACCACTTCCGAATCCCGCGGGTGCGGCATCATCGATGGGAGTCGCCGACAAGATGCGCCGCAAGCTGGCCGAGGCTGCCGGGCATGACGTGTACAAGATGCGCAAGGCCATCGTGGAACCGGTCTTCGGCCAAACCAAGCAGGCCCGAGGCTTCCGAAGATTCTCGTTCCGCGGACTGGAGAACGTCAGCGCGGAATGGCTGCTGATGTGTGCGACGCACAACCTGCTGAAGATCTTTCGATCAGGCCGACGCTTGCAGATGCAGGTAGGGTGAGGGGAACGCCAAACGGGGTAGACCAAGGCCCCGAAGTGCGAAACGAGCCGCTGGCGCCGCCAGTACCCGGCCAAGGTCGGTGCCCGGCTCGAAAGTAGACGCGGTCAAAGTGCCGTCATGTGACGACCCGTAGACCGTGGCTGAACAAGTTCGCCGCTTGTCGATAGTCCGACGGGCTCCTAGGAGGCTTGCGTGGGCTGCAGGCGGACGGCCGGCCAGACCGATCCACCCACCATTGGAAATGGTGGGCTATCAGTTGAGAAGCCCGCCTTCGCGGGCTGCCTGGCCGCTGAGCC
>CAJBNH010000110.1 GCA_903955385.1 uncultured Myxococcales bacterium
CGCACCCAACCGAACCTGTCACGGCCGTTCCGTGCGCCCTGGGTGCCGTTCGTGCCGATCATGGGCATCCTGATTTGCGGCTACATGATGTGGGGGCTGCCCCTGGACACGTGGCTGCGGCTGGCGGTCTGGATGGCCATCGGTCTTGTGATCTACTTCGCCTATGGCCGTCGCCACAGTGTCCTGAGTCAGCCCGCGCAGCCCTCCGCGCCGGATCAGGACGTGGGCTGACCGCGAATGCCCGAGCTTGCCCCCTTGGATCTTGCGCTGCTTTGCCTGGCCGCCTTTGGCGCCGGGGTCGTCGATGCCATCGCAGGCGGCGGCGGACTGGTCACGCTGCCGGCGCTGCTGTCGGTCGGCCTGCCGCCGCACCTGGCGCTGGGGACCAACAAGGGGCAGTCGGTGTTCGGGTCGGGCGCGGCGCTGGTCGCCTTCGCGCGGGCGAAGCTGGTCGACGGCAGGCGCGCCAAGGTCGCTTTTCCCCTCGGCTTTCTCGGATCGCTGGCCGGTGCGGTGCTGGTGCTGCTGGTCGAGCCCACGGTGCTGCGGCCGGTGGTGCTGACCCTGCTGTGCGCGGTCGCGGTGCTGCTGACGTTTCGGCCCACGCCCAAGCCGGGCACGCGTCTGGCGGGTGCGGCCCATCCGCTGCTGGTCGGCGGCGCGCTGGCGCTGGGCATCGGTGCCTACGACGGCTTCTTCGGCCCCGGCACGGGAACGCTGCTGCTGCTGGGCGGGGTGTGGCTGCTGGGCCAGACCATGACGCACGCGTCGGCCGACGCCAAGGTAGTCAATTTCGCCTCCAACCTGGCTGCCGTCGTCATTTTCTCGTGGAACGGCGCCATCTTGTGGACGATCGCGGCGCCGATGGCGGTGGCGCAGTTTGCGGGAGGCGTGCTGGGCGCGCGGCTGGCGGTGCGGGGCGGCGACCGGGTGGTGCGCCCCATCGTGCTGGTCGTGGTGCTGGCGCTGGTCGTGCGGTTGGCCTGGGACACGTGGCGAGGCTGACCGCTGCCCCGGTCACCCCCGCGGCCCCCGCTTCACGCCCTGGCTCTCACCGTCGTAGACCAGCGCCGCCGCCGGGATCCCGCCCGTCACCTGGTCGGCGTGCATTCGCCCGGAAGACCACAGCGTGCGGTCAACCATCATCGCGCCCAAATGCTCGATCTGATGGCGCAAACTGGCGCCGTCCGCCTCCAGCACCTCGAGCGCCCGCGCGATGGCCACGAGCGTGGACACCTGACCCGGCTTGGAGCTGGCGCGCAGGAAGTTGCGCGTGGCGTCCTCGGGCGGCAGCACGGCGCACGGCACGTCCACCAGCCCGGGGATGCGCCGACGTGCCTTGATCGCTTGCGGCCAAGTTGCGTCCGGCACGATCAGGGTGACCGGTTGCTCCGAGCCCTGCCAGTCGGTCAGCGGCCGCGCATCGGGATGCGGAAACAGCAGCACGGGTTGCGACAGCTGGCTCCAGTCGCGCACCAGCGGCACGCGACCGCCATGCATCACCGTCTCGCCGTTTGGCAGGCAGGCCATCGCCAACGTGCCGGTGTTGCTGGTCTTGTTGACCTCGAGCTGGTGGAGGATCAGCACGACGCGGGTGCGGGTGGCCAGCTTGGGAACGTGTGCGCACAGACACAGGGTCAGGTGCATGCGGCAGGCGGGGCAGCGGTGGCGGCTGGCCCAATGGACGTCGTCGATCACGCGAGCTCCTGTGCGTCCTTGCGAGCGCAGCGACATTGTGGCCGGACCTGACGGGTTGCGCCACGTCCCTTCGAGCGCGCCCCCATCGCCACCCCCGCGCGGATCCGATAGCCTCGCCGCCCGACTCCACACCGTCGGCGTGTGCGAGGCGCCCCGTGTCCCTTTCCGCCGCCCTTGAACGGGCCTTGTCTTCCCGCGGTCCGCTGATGGAACGACTGCACGCCGAGTCGACCCACGCGTACCGCCTGTTCCACGGCAGCGTCGAGGGCGCCCCGGGTCTGACCGTCGACCGCTACGGCGACCTGCTGCTGGTCCAGAGCTTCCACGCGCCCTTGGCCGACGACGAGCGGGCAGAGGTCGAAGCCTTCTACGTCAAGCACTTGCCGCACCTCGCCCTGACCTACAACGACCGCAGCCACACCGACTCGCGCGTTCGCAACTCGCTGGAGGGCGACGCGCACACGGCGGGGCAAGAGGCCCACGTGGCAGAGGAGTTGGGCGTGAAGTACCGCATCCAGGCGCGGCACGCGGGGCAGGACCCGTGGCTGTTCCTGGACTTGCGGGCGGCCCGGCGGGCGGTGCTGGCCCAGAGCGCGGGCAAGTCGGTGCTGAACCTGTTTGCCTATACCTGCGGCGTCGGCGTGTGCTCAGCGGTGGGCGGAGCGACGCGGTCGCTGAACGTCGATTTCGCCGAGTCGAGTCTGGACGTCGGGCGCGAAAATGCGCGCTTGAACGGGGTGTTGGACCGGGTCGAGTGCCTGCGCAGCGACGTGTTTCCGGCGATCCGGCAGCTGGCGGGCCTGGGGCAGTCCGAGCGCGTGCGGGGCCAGTGGATGCCCGCGTTTCCCAAGCTGAAACAGGAGTCGTTCGACCTCGTGTTCCTGGATCCGCCGCGGTTCGCCAAAAGCCCGTTTGGCGTGGTCGACACGGTGCGCGACTACCAGGCGCTGCTGAAGCCGGCGCTGCTGACGACGGCCATCGACGGCGTGCTGGTGTGCTGCAACAACGTGGCGCAGGTCGAGCGCGAGGAATGGCGCACGCAAGTCGAGCGTTGCTCCGCGAAAACCGGTCGCGTCGTGCGCGAGTTCCGCTGGATCGACCCGGAAGAGGACTTTCCGTCCGGCAACGGGCGACCGCCCCTGAAGATCGCTTGGCTGCAACTGTAGCCGCTGGGAACCACTGGCGCCGCGCCCACCTTGCGCGAGGGAGGTTGCCCGCCGCGCGCGCCTTCTCTACGCTCGCCGGCTACGATCCCCACCCAAGGAGCACCCCGTGAAGCTGTACTACGCCACCCGCACCCGTGCCACGCGTCCCCGTTGGGCGCTCGAAGAGTTGGGCGTTCCCTATGAGCTCGTCCGCATCGACATGGCCGCCCGTCAGCACAAGTCGGCGGAGTACATGGCGATCCACCCGCTGGGCAAGCTGCCCTCGTTTGCCGATGACGACGGCACGGTGCTGATCGAGTCTGCCGCCATCGCCATGCACGTGGCCGACCGCTTTCCAGAGCGCGGACTGGCCCCGGCCCCCGGCCCCGCCGACCGCGGACGGTACTACCAGTGGCTGGCGTTCGGCGCGGCGACGCTGGACCCGCCGCTGTTCAAGGTCTTCTATGGCAAGACGTTTCGCGCCAACGACCCGAACTCGCCGCTGGACATCGAGACGAACCTGCCGCTGGTCAACGTGGCCCTGGACGTGCTGGAAGGCGCCCTGACCGGTCGGGAATTCCTGGTCGGCGATCACCTGACCGTCGCGGACATCATCGTGGGCGCAAGCCTGGTGGCCGCGAGTCGCATCGACCTGCTAGCCGAGCGGCCGGCGTTGCGTGCGTATGTCGAGCGGCTGATGGCGCGGCCGGCGTACGTGCGGGCGAACGCGGACTGAGGCCCGCCGCCCCCTACCGATCCGTCGCCCCCAGCGCCCCCGGAGCCCGCGCGCGCTTGGCGACCAGCACCAACGCCGTCAACGTCAGCAGATAGGGCAGCGTCTGCACCAGCTGGGTCGGCAGCGCCGTGCCCGCGGCCTGGATCTGGATCTGCGCCGCCTCGCCCGCGCCAAACGCCACGGCCGCCAAGGCCGCCGGCAGGATGCGCCACCCGCCGAAAATCACAGCCGATACGGCCACAAAGCCGCGTCCGCCGGTCATGCCCGCGGTGAATTGGTGCTGCTCGAACGCCAGCCACACACCCGCCAGACCCGCGAGCGCGCCCGAGACCAGCACCGCCTGCCAGCGCACCCGAGCGACGCGGATGCCCAGGCTCTCGGCCGCCTCGGGGTGGTCGCCTGCCGCCGTGATGCGGATGCCCGCGACCGTCTTCGAGAACCACCAAGCCACACCCACGATGGCGAGCAGGCTCAGCCAGGTCAGGGGGCTGGTCCACAGGGTCGTGCCCTCGGCAAACGTCTGGACGCGGGCGCTGTTGGATGCGCTGTGGAAGATGGCGTGCAGGCCAAAGCGGGACAAGCCGTCTGCCAGCAAATTCAAGGCGATGCCGCTGGTGATGTGGTCGGCGCGCAGGTTGACGGTCATGAACGCGTGCACCGACGCCAGCGCCATGCCGGCCGCGATGCCGAACGCGATGGCGCCATACGGACCTACGCTGGGCGCCAGGTGCGCGAACACGACGGCCGAGAAGGCTCCCGCGATCAGCAGCCCCTCGAGCGCGAGGTTCACGACGCCCGACCGCTCACACACCACGCCGCCCGCCGCCGCCAGCGCGTACGGCATCGCGATGCGGATCACCTGTTCGACGACGGCGAAGAGATCGTCCATCAGGCGGCCTCCTCGTCGCGGGCGCCAGACAGCAGCGCGGCCTCATGGCGGGTCATGCGGGCGCGAAAACCCACGACGGCGAGGATGGTCACGCCCACCAGCACGTCGACCAGTTCCTTGGGCACGATGGCGTTGATCAGCAGCGAGCCCTCGGACAGCGTGGCGAAGAGCAGGGCGCCCGGCAGCAGCAGCCACGGTCGATTGCCCGACAGAAGCGCAATCGCGATGCCCAGATAGCCTGCGCCGGACACGAACCCGGTCTCGAAGTAGCCCTTGTAGCCGAGCACGAACGACGTGCCGCCCAGACCCGCGACGGCGCCGGACAGCAGCAATGCCAGGAACGTCAGGCGCGCGACCGGAATGCCCACCGTTTCTGCGACCTTGGGTGCGCTGCCCAGCGTGTCGACGTGCCGACCGAACGGCGTGCGCCCCAGCAACACCGCCAGCACCGCGATCAGGACCAGCGCGACCAGCAGCGCGGCGTTGACGGGCGAACCCTTGAAGGCCGGCACCCACTCTGTCAGCCGCAGCAGCCGGGCACCCGCGACGACGGGCGGCGTGTGGGTCGTGTCCTCGACGTGCATCAGCGC
>CAJBNH010000111.1 GCA_903955385.1 uncultured Myxococcales bacterium
CCTGACACGGGACGACCCAGAAAGCCTGCCAAGCGAAGGCAGCGCACAACGGGCCCATAGCTCAATTGGATAGAGCATCGGTCTACGGAACCGAAGGTTGCAGGTTCGAGCCCTGCTGAGCCCGCTAAGGAATTCGCGATTGGACTGTTCGGCGTGGCCACAACGTGGCCATTGCCCTGTCGCCACGTGCCCTTGCGGCTTCCCCACGCGATCCCCTGGATCCGCGTGGGGAGACTTCCGTAGTGCGAACGCTACCTTGCCCGCAAGAGAGGCAAGCATGGCGCGCATCGCACGACCCGTTCAACTTCCCAGCGGCAGATGGCGTATCCGGTGGATCGACCACACCGGCGCGCGTGTGTCCGCGACGTTCCCGTCCCACAACGAAGCCCGGCAGGCGCTGGCGCGACGGCAGACCGAGGCCACCGCGATCATCGCGGGCCAGGTTGCGGCGCCGCCGCCACAGAAGACGTTCAGCGATCTGGCGAAGAACTGGCAGCAAACAAGGGGCGCCGCGAAGCGGTCTCCGAAGGACGACGAGTCAATTCTTCGCCGCCACCTGACGCCCGCATTCGGAGACCTGAACCTGTTGGCTGTGACCTACGATCGCATCGAAGCGTTCAAGGCGTCACGCGCGCACTTGGCCAAGCAGACCTTGCGCAACATCCTGAACTTGCTCGGGGCCATGCTGAAGCACGCCCGTCGGCTCGGCTGGCTGCGCGCTGACCAGGTGCCCGCAATCGAGCGTCCGAGTGTGCGCGTCAACGGCAAGGACTTCTCGTACTTGCGCACGACCGAAGAGGTCCAGCGCTTCCTGCGGGCTGCGCGCGACGAGGGCGACGACGTGTTCACCATGTACGCGACGGCGGTCTACACCGGCATGCGGCAGGGTGAGTTGGCTGCCCTGTCGTTCGACCGGATCAACTTTGAGCGTCGCTTGATCACGGTGGACCGCAGCTTCAACGGCCCGACCAAGGCCGACGACGTGCGGTACGTGCCGATCCTGGACCCGCTGCTCCCGATCCTTCGTGCGTGGCGGCTGCGCAACCCTGGGGCGCTGCTGTTCCCGACGACCACGGGCAAGATGCACCAGCCGTGCGACCGGGTCTTCGTCGAGCGGTTTCATGCCGTTCTCGATGCCGCCGGGTTCCCCCGGCCGACCGCCGAGACCGGGCGCCAGATTCACTACATCCGGTTTCACGACCTGCGCCACACCTTCGCGTCGCACTGGATGATGTCGGGGGGCGATCTGTTCAAGTTGCAGAAGATCCTGGGTCACAAGGACACGTCCATGACCCTGCGGTATGCCCACCTCAGTCCGGCGGCCTTCGTCGGGGACTTCGGCCGGTTCAACGCCCTGGCGGTCGGCAGTGAGGCCGACGTGCTGCCGTTGCCACGGGTCGCTGGCACCCGTCGGCGCGGATAAGCCAATGTTTCAGAAAGTGAACTTTGTATTTGCCCCAGGAGGCCCGGAAAGATGCCTCGCCTACCCGCAGGTACCCCCCGAGGGCAATCGCGTCGTCTGGGGCAGATTGGGGCTCGGGCGGGTGGGCGTCGTCGGTGGCGTGGCGGGCCTTGGCAGCCATCCGTGCAAACCAGAGCTGGGCCGCACCTTGCCTTGCTGCGGAAGGACCCAGAGGCAAGTGGGTTGCCGAACGGTCGGGCGAGGGTGAGATTGAGGGGCATCACACGAGTCTCAGCCGCAGATGCGGTCTCGACCCCGACCCTTGAAGCGCCGCCTAGTGCTGGGAGTACTTCTCCTCCATGCGCGCAACGATAACGACGGCGTCCCTTTGCAGTGCGCCAAAAGCAACCGCGTCGATCCTCACTTCGCGCTGGCTGTTGTTCGTCAATTCACGGAACCGCTGGAAGACCCCCAAATAGGCTGTCACGACCGGGTCGTCCACAAGTACCTTGAACATGTTTGGAAAAGGTCTAACGGCAGACTTGCTGCACGGACGAGTTGGGTCGGGCACGAACAACACCTTGGCGTAGGGCTGCGGGGTGACGTCGACCAGTTCACCCTTGAACCTCACAACCGCGTGGTGCTCCGCCTCTAGGTAGGCTCCCGGCCAATCCGTGATCGCCCAGCCATGCACGACCTCTCCGCCATGCCGCGTGGCGACGGCCCAGGCATTGCGATAGCACTCTGAGGGTTTGCAGCACGCACGGGTCCGGATCCGGAGGTAGACCGGGTCTTGGCCCGGCGCGATCTCGTCGCAGAACGCCCTGATCATGGGCGTTATGATCGGCGGGGTTCTGATGTTGCTCATGGATGTAGCCCCCACCGGCCGTTTGGATCGACCATGCAGGGAAGCTAACCTGCTGCCAATCCTAGTCAAGTCGCAGCAGTTCGAGTTGCCTTGTCGCATTCGAGAGCCCGCACCGACCGGCAGCCTTGCAGCGTGGGCATGGTGGGCCCTACCATCCCGCCCGCGCTGCCTTCAGCGTCTGGACGACTCCACCATGCCCACTCTGCACTGGCGCGGCAAAGATGCCGTGCTCAACCACCACTTGGCCGTCCCCTACCACGTTCTGCGTTGCGACAGCGAGCGCAGTGCCGGCACGCCCGGCAGCGGCAACCTCATCGTCGAGGGAGACAACCTCGCGGCTTTGAAGGCGTTGCTTCCTTACTACAAGGGGCAGGTCAAGTGCATCTACATCGACCCGCCCTACAACACGGGCAATGAGGGGTGGGTCTACAACGACAACGTCAGTAGTCCGGAGATTCGGGGCTGGCTCGGCCAAGTGGTTGGGAAAGAAGCTGAAGATCTGAATCGCCACGACAAGTGGCTGTGCATGATGTGGCCACGGCTGAAGCTGTTGAAGGAGTACCTGACACAGGATGGCGTGCTCTTCATCAGCATCGACGACCAGGAGGTCGCTCGACTGCGCTTGCTTTGCGACGATGTCTTTGGCTCGACGGCTTTCGTGGCCCAACTGGTTTGGAAGGCCCGCCAGCACCTCGATAGCCGAGCAGTATCGGGTATTTCCACGGACCATGAGTACGTCCTCGTGTACAGCCCGACCAAGGGCCGCGCCCTTGCAGGCAAACCGCGGGACGAGGCCAAGTACAAGAACCCGGACGGCGACGGTCGCGGGGACTGGATGAGCCGCAGCATCCTCGGCCTGGCGTCAATCGCGCAGCGCCCCAACCTGCATTACCCCCTGATCGATCCTGCTACTGGTAGGGCCTTTCCCTGCCCGGCGAATACGGGCTGGCGGTACAGCAAGGAGACAATGGCCGGCAAGATTGCAGACGCGCGAATCCTCTTCCCGGCGAAGGCGAACGGTAGGCCGCGAGAGAAGGTGTTCCTAGCCGACCTCCAGACCACCGCGCCTGGCTTCCCAAGCGTCATTGACGGGATCTTCACGGCTGACGGTACGGCCGAAGTTCGAGGCATCTTCGGCTCGGGGGTGTTCAACTTCCCCAAGCCATCGGACTTTGTTGCGGACTTGATCGCACAGGCATCAGGCCCCGGCGATCTGGTCCTCGACTCGTTCGCGGGCAGCGGCACAACCGGGCACGCGGTTCTGAAGCTGAATCAACGCGACGGGGGGGGCCGTCGCTTCATTCTCATAGAGATGGATCGAACCATCGCGCAGGACATAACGGCAGAGCGTGTCCGTCGAGTCGCCAACGGCTACTTGAACGCGACAGGCGGCGCTACCGCCGGCCTCGGTGGCGGCTTTCGCTACTGTAGCCTGGGCGCCCCGCTTTTCGACCCTCTGGGCGGCCTGAATCCCGGCGTCAGCCGCGAGGCGTTGGCCCACCACCTGTTCTTCACCGAGACTGGCGAACCCTTGTCGACGCCTGTCCCGATGACCGGGCCGCTAATCGGCACCGTCGACGACCGCGCGTTCTATCTCTTCTTTGACCCCGAGAACGGCAGCGTGTTCGACGACGAAGCCCTCGCAACGCTGCCGTCGTTCGACGGCGAACGGGTAGTGTTTGCAGACGCTTGCCAGCTCCCCGACTCGTTCCTGACAGCGGCACGAGTGACGTTCAAGCAGGTCCCTTACGACGTGCGGGGCTAGTTATGAAACTTAAGGATTTCCAAGAGAAGACGCTCCAGGTCTTGACCGACTTCGCCCAGCAGGCACGCGCCTCTGGCCCGCTCGCAGCCTTTGAGTCGGACGGGGCGCCGCGAGGCTGGTACAGGAGTCCCCGGGTTGACAACAGGCCGGTGCTGGCCGGCGATCCACCCTACGTGTGCGTTCGCGTGCCAACTGGCGGCGGCAAGACGATCCTCGCCGCACGTGCGGTCGGCCCGCTCCTGCAACACGGCCTTGAACAGGATTGCGGCATCGTCCTGTGGCTCGTTCCTTCGACGGCGATCGCGGACCAGACCTTGAAAGCCCTGCGCAACCCGCGTCATGCGTACCGCCGGGCGCTTGCTGAAGGGCTGGGGTCCGAGGCCATCCAGGTACATGACCTTGCCGGTGCGCTGGCGCTGTCTAGGGCTGAAGCGCGAGGCGAAACCGTCGTCATCGTCGCCACGCTTCAGAGCTTCCGTGTCGGCGACACGGAAGGTCGCAAGGTCTATGAAGACTCGGGGGCGCTCTACGCGTTTCGCGAGGATCTGCGGGCCTTTCAAGCGCGACAGCCCGGGATTCTGGAGAGCATCGAGGGCGCTGACGAGCCGCGTTGCAGCCTGCGCAACGTGCTGGCGATGGAGGGGCCGCTTGTCATCCTCGACGAGGCACACAACGCCCGCACGGCCCTGAGCTTCGACACCCTGGCGCGTCTGCGCCCGGCTTGGTTGCTGGAACTGACAGCGACACCAGACCGTGACAGGAACGCGAGCAACGTCTTGCACAAGGTCTTCGCGTCCGAGCTGAAGCTGGCAGGCATGATCAAGTTGCCGATCGAGCTAGAGGCGGCGGCGGACGCTGAAGACGCCCTGGTCAAGGCGAAGACCAAGAGGGACTGGCTGGAGGCGATCGCGCAAAACGTGGCAGGGCGTTATCTTCGGCCGATCTGCTTGATCCAGGCCGAGCCCGACGCCCACGGCAACGTCTGGAACGTGGCTGCGGTGCTGTCGTACTTGAAAGACACCCTCGGTATCCCTGCCGACCAGGTTGTCGAGCACACGGGCAAGCAGCGCGGCACCGGTGGCAGAAATCTGTTCAGCCCCAAGGAGACGATCCGCTTCATCGTGACCCAGAAAGCTCTGGTAGAGGGCTGGGATTGCTCCTTCGCATACGTCCTGTGTGCGCTCGCTACCAGCCACAGCGCAAAGGATGTCGAGCAAGTGCTCGGCAGGATCATGCGCCAGCCGGACGCTGAGGCCTTTGAAGAAGCGCCCCTGAACCGCGCATATGGCGTCGTGCGCACGACGAGCTTCCTAAAGACGGTCAACGAGTTACGTGAGCGCTTTGTCGTGGTGCACGGGTTCGAGGGTGTCACGCCAAACCAAATCATCCAGGAGCCAGGGGCCTTCCCCGGCTTCGATGAGCCGCACGCCGGGCGGGCCCCGGCGCTCGTGATACTGGAGGACATCGACCTTACCCGGCTCGCGCCCGAGGTGCTCAAAGACGTGAAGGTCGAAGGTGACGGCAAGATCACGATGACACCAACGGGGTTCGCACAGCACTTTCCGGCGATACGCACGGCGGCCAAGAACCCGGCAGCGGTCAGCAAGGCTGCGCAGTTGCATCTGACTTTGTCGCAACAGGGCACTGCGATCCGGGTTCCGCTGCTTCTTTACCAGGGCCAACCTTTCCAGGAGCGGAGCTTCAGCGTCCGACCACTGCCGCTGAACGAACTGAGTGCCGACCTGGAGTTCAACGTCCTGGGGGTGCGGCAGACCGCAACTCTTGACGCGCAAGGGCAGACCCTGTCGCTTGTGTTGGGCGACAGCGTGCGCGAGCCGGAGCTGCCCTACGTGGACCTGGCCCCGGAATCTGCAAACACGCTGGCGTGGCACCTGGACGTGCTTGTTCATCGGCAGGGCAAACACGCCGATGTGCCGCAGGCGCTCGGAAGGAGCTACTGCGATCGTGTCATCGCGCACTTGCAGGGGCAGGGGCACTCCATTGCTGAGATCGAGCGTGCGCGGTTTCGCCTTGCGACAGCCATCAGCGCGCGCTGGGAGACCCGCCGACAGGAACTGAGGACAAAGGCTTGGCAGGCATCGCTGCTGAACCTTGACGCGTTCAGCTCTTCGCCTTCTTCGGCATTCCTGTTCCGTAGTGAAGACCAGTACTTGCCTGCACGCACGTGCAACCGCAAGTTCAAGCGGCACCTATACGGCACGGTCGGCGAGATGAACGGTGAGGAACTGCAACTTGCCCAGGTGCTGGACGCGCAGGTTCGGGTGAAGGCATGGGTCCGCAACCTCGACCCGGCCAATCGGGGCAATCCGCAGGTCAGCTTCTGGCTGCAACGGGCAACCGACAAATTCTATCCTGATTTCGTCGCAGTACTGGAGGGCGGCCGGACGGTTGTGATCGAGTACAAGGGTGACCACCTGGACGACACCGCCGACTCCCGCGACAAGCGCACGCTGGGGCGGCAGTGGCAAAGTGCGACAGGTGGCCTGTTCGAGTGGATCACGCTCGAAAGGCTTGAAGGGCTGGCGGAGCGTTGGGCTGAGTTGTTTGCGGAGAAGTAGCGCGGCAAGCGGGCGGCCCATGCACCCCACGGCTGACCAAGCCTCGCACCACTGTGCGCGCCGGCGCTGACACGCCGACGGACGTTCGGTCACGCAGGGCGCCGAAGTAGCGCCGGGCGAACGTTGCCCCCGGCAGGACCGGCGCCGATCTGGCGCCGCCTTGGCACAGCGCCCGGCTGTTGCCCGGTTATTGCCCGGCGGCATCGTGGTGCAGATTAGTCGTGTCAGCGGCATCCGCGCGGCCAAACAACGGTGCGGGCCGGGCGCACGCCCGGTATCCTGATCCCTGCGCGGTCCATCGATCGCAAAGGACGGCACCATGGCGGCACGCATTACACCCGAGCAGAAGCGACAGATCGAACGTATGCGCGCGGAGGGTCACACGTTGACCGCGACGGCGAAGAAGCTCGGGATCGACCGCCACAGTTGTCGGCGCCACATCGACTCGCTGAGAGGTGAACCGACCGCTACACCGCCCCCAGTGGCAGCGGCGGCATCTGCCGTTCAACAGTGGCCAGACGAAACATGGCAGCGCCTTGCCGGGTTGCTCCGGGCGGTTGAAGTAGGCGAATGCGACCACTGTGGCGAACTGCTCGTCGTGCTCCGGACTCAAGGCACAGGCTTGTGCCCGTTGTGCAATCGCTGGTGGGTTACCGCAGGGGATGCGCCGTGGGGAGCCACAACCGGGACGCGGTAGCTCTTGTGCCTTGTTGGATTCCGACAAGACAAGATTCATTTGTCATTCCAATGTGTTGGAAATCATCATGGTAGTAGTCTTCCCGGTAATGTCTCCGGCCATTGGATCCCAGTCGGACGGGGAGGCTGCCCCCCGTGAACACCAACCGCATCCAGCCGAGCGAGCATCCAAGGGGTGGTAGCTGGTGGTGGCCCCGCCCAGCCCCGTGGGCGCCTAGCCGTTCGGCTTGCCAAACACCGTCACTGCGACGAAGTTGCTGTGGAACCACTCCTCAAATAGCTGAGCAACAAGGTCACCGTCCGAGTCGATGGTCAGGCCGATGTTCATGTCGACGGGACAAACGAGCACGGGGGGCTCAGGCGGCCCCACAGGAGAGGGAGTGGCATCTTGTTCCAAGTGCAGCTTGAAGGAGTAGTGGGGCGCCAGAACAGATGCCGTCACCCAAAGGGACCACGAGTAGTCTTTCGATCGGCGGCCCCCACACGGGCAGTTGCGCCGTACCATCGAGATTCCAATCGCGGTGGTTCGGGTCGCCGCCAATGATGGGCAGTCATTCTTGTTAAGAGAGACGCGCCCCTCAAGGCCGAGATCCATCTTACGCTTCTCGATCGCCTTAACGACCTCAGCCAGCGCCGCGCTTGCACGCGCGATGAAGGCGTCCACCTTCAACTGAAGGTTCGCCAGGGCGTCCGCCTGCCGCGCGAGTGCCGCTTTGCGTTCGCTGAGGACTGTGTCGAGGGCCGACTCGAACGATACACATTTCACACGCTCCATGGTGTCTCCTTGCTGCGGGGCAAACCGGGAAGCCGGGGCAGGGCAAGCCTGCTGACTAGGTGGGACCGAAACCATCTGGTTGTGGCGCGCTTCTGGCGCGTACTTTTGGCGTGGGTCTACATGCCCGCCTCCTTCACCGACTTCTGGCGCGTCGCGGCCATGCGCCGCCGTAAGGTCGACTCGGGCAAGTGCACGGCCTGGGCGACCTGCCGCATGGACATGCCGCCCGCCAACAGTGCCTCTGCGCCGTGCAAATTGACTTCGCGTGCTGGCCGTCCGCAGTGTTTGCCTGCGGCCTGCGCGCGGGCGACACCAGCTCTCACGCGTTCGCGGATCAGGTCGCGTTCCAATTCGGCAACGGCGGCCGTGATCGTGAACATCGCCTTGCCCATCGGTGTGGTCGTGTCGATCTGCTCACGCACACTCACGAAGTCGACACCAGCCCCCTGGAATTGCTCCAGGGCTGCCAGCAGATGCGACGTGCTGCGGGCGAACCGATCGAATCGCCAGACGATGACCATGTCAGCCTTGCCGGTCATGACCAGCGCCATCGCCTCGGCCAAGCCCGGGCGATGGCGATCGGAACCGCTGGCGTGATCGGTGCATTCGGCGACGACTTGCCAGCCGCGCTGCCCGGCGTACAGGCGAAGCTCAGTGAGTTGGAGTTCCGGATCCTGACCTCGGTCGACGGTGCTGACGCGGGCGTACAGGACGACGCGACGGGGTGCAGAGGTCGTCATGGCTGCCCCCCTACGGCGTGCAGCGTCACGATGGGCGCGCGGCCACGCTTGCGGTCGACGCTCACCAGGCCAGCGGATTCGAGTTGGGCGATGGCGCGATACGCGGCATGGCGGTCAACCCCGAACGCCGCACAGAGTGACGGGCGTAGCCGCACGGTCTGCGTGCGCCCGACGCCAGCGAGAAACCAGAGTACGAGCCCCAGCTCGCTGGTCCGGCCTGGTAGGCACGCAGCACGCTGGATCCATGTCAGGGGTATCCGAACGAAGCGCTTGTCGCCAGGCGCAGGTGGCTCGCCCGCGTCGGGCGGGCCGGGCGCGATGTCGGGCGCGGCGAGCCAGGAAAGAAGATCAGGACTCATGGTCAACTCCTTTGGATACAGTAGACAGACTGGGACGGGTGCGCGCCCGTGCACCACCGATGTTGCATCCGCGCTCATGGGGCCACCGTGGCCAGGAAGGACTGCACCGCGGCCAAGATTGGGTCATCTTCCTTCCCGGGGAAGCGGTCGGGCCAGCGGACGATCTCAGCGTCGGTACGCAGCCGGAAGCCGCCCAGCACGTATGCGCTGGCCTGCGCCATGCACTCCTGAGCTTTGGCAACCGCAGCGTCGATCGCGTCGGCGTCGGCCTCGATCAGGATGGCGTCGTGCACCGGCGCGCAGACTTCGAGACCGGCGTCAATTGCCAAAATGATAGCAATTCTGAGCATTTCCGCTCCATTGGCCTGCATTGGGAAGTTGTAGACGGTCCTGGCCTTGGTCTCGTTGGTGAGGTGCAAGGGCCACCCATAGGTCGCGACCGCCCGTCCCGAGAGCGCCGCCGCGTTGTAGTGCCGCTCAGCCCACGCCCAAAATGTGGTGAAGGTCTTGCGGTGGGCGTCCAACAGCGCCCGCGCGGTCGCGAAGTCACAACCCATGCTTACCGCAAGGCTTTCGGCCGACATGAGATACTGCGTGGCCAGCACACAGCGCTTGTACTTGTCGCGGACAGCGCCGTGCGTCGCCTTGGTCGCCCCGACCGGTGCGGCCCCGTCCAAGATGGCAAACGCCATGTAGCAATCGCCAGATAGGTAGGCGGCGATCATGTTCGCGTCGCCAGACAGCCACGCGGCGATGGCGAACTCCTGCTGCTCCCAGTCGATGTAGGCGATGGCACGTCCCTGCACAGGCCGGATCAGCCACCGCATCCACCGCGCTGCCCCAAAGATGAAGGCGGCGTTGCTGGGTTGGTTTCGACCGGTCTTCGAGCTGAAGGCCGAAAGCATGACGCGGTTTCGGCCGTCCCGCCCCACCGCAAGCTTGGGCGTGGTCATCTTGCCCAGAGTTGCACGAAGATCTCGCAGCCCACGCACCCGTGGGTGCGAGAGCGCCATGGCGTCGAATGTCTCGCCGTCCAACCGCAGGCGACCGGATGGCAGTCGCGGCCACGGAATCCCGGCGCGCAGCAGCCAGGCATCAAACCGCGAAATCGTGAAGCTTCCGTTGACGTACACCCCGTAGGCTTCGTCGACCTGCGCGATGATCCAGGCCCTCAACCTAGCCCAGTGCTTCAGGAGGAGGCGCCATGTCGCAGCGTCGATGGGCACGCCTGTCGCTTCGACGCGGGCCAACGCGAACATATAGGCCCCCCGCAGGAGAGCCCGGTCCAGGTCGAGTTGGTCGACCATGGCGGGCAGCAGGGCAGCCAACGCGACCACGTCGGTCTGGCAGTAATCGAGCAGCGGCCGGCGTTCCTCTGGCGGGTACGGCTCTCCCCGATTCGCAAGCTCGCGCATCTCGGCCTTTTCGAGCGCGTGGATGCCATCGAGCCCGAAGTAGGCGAGCGCGCCGAGCAGGCCGCGGCCGTGGACGAGGGGAAGGCCGTTGGTCCGGACGCGGAATTCCACGAACAAGTCGATCAGGTTGGCTGGGGCGGGCCAGCCGAGGGCGAGGAACGCCAAAGCCTCTGCCGTCGCGAAATAGGCAACAAAGAGCGCCTTTGGCCCTGTGTCGAACGGGGCGCAGGTCAGCTTCGCTAGGTCATCGGCCCAGAGGCGCACCACCCGCCCAGAGAACAAATCGATGGCCACCATGCAAATCACGCGGACCAACTCGCCGGGCCGGGCCGTGAACTCGAAGTCCACGGCCCAGACCGACGTGTAGCGCCCCATCAGCCGGTGCAGGACTGTGATGGCGCTGGTCACTCAGGCCCCCAGCAGACGCACGACGATGGGGTGGTCCTCGGAGTCGATGAGGTTTGCCGCGACCGCGATCATGAAGAGCTTGTCGATTTCCTCCTTTGTCTTCGGCCACTTCGGCGCCGGATGGTTCCCGGTCGCGCGGAGGACGCGGTAGCGGCCTGCCGCCATGTCCGACGACATGCGGACCCAGGAGGTCTTGGCCTCGTTCGCCGCGGCGCGCGCCGACTCGTGCCAGGCGTTTGGGCGCCCTCCCGCATCGGGGCGGGGTAGGGGCCAGAAGTAGAACTCCCCGGTCAAATTGCAGGCAAACACGATGGTTACCGGGCGGATGCGGTCGCCGATGATGTTGGCGAGGTGCGGCATCACCAGATACTCGTGCCCGTGGTCGCTCTCATCCTTGAACAGGTACGCGGAGAACACCCAGTCCGCCAAAACGCGGCTGAACCAATCGCCTTTTGGCTTCCCGAGGTGAACCGTTGTGACGACCACCTCGGTGCCGGGCATGTCTGCGCTGTCGGGGTCGATGCGGAGCTTAGTCAGGTCGATGGACTTCAAGAAGCCGGACGGGCGGTCTTCGTCGGGCTTGGCGGCAAGTTTCAAGATCTTGGCGGAGACCTCGTCAACCGGGCCTGTTGTCGAAGCGCCAGGCGTCAGCGTCGCTTGGTCAGGGGGCAGAACCATCACATCACCTCCGTCGTGGTGGCGGCAGCGCGTGCCGGGACCGCACGTGCTTGGAGCCAAGTTGTCAATTCGGAATGGGAAAAGCGCACGCAGCGGCGCCCCAACTTAAAATGGGGGACGCGACGCTGGGTTACCCATGCGTACAACGTTGCGAGCTTCACCCCCAAGAGGTCGGCCGCTGACTGGTACGTGAGCATGTCAGCGGCTGGCGGAGGGGCGGGAGGGGGGGGCTGGGGAACAGTCTGATCATCCATGATGGGGCCTCTTGCAGCCGTATAGATGGCTGCGTTGCCCCACCACACAAGGTCGACGACGACCGGCCGGCTAGCCCCGCGAAATTGTGCCTGGCGCGGGGGCATGCCCTATGGGGCTGGCAGGCACCGTGGCGGTTACCTCGGCGGCGCCTGGGCCGCTTGGGGCATGGCCCGGTTCAACGAGGACACCGTGGCTCGCGTCCGCCCATGTGTCCCCCCCCAGTTCGGCAAGTACCGGTGCAAGTGCCGGATTTGCAGCGACTTCAGCGAGAAGCGACCACGCTGCGACGGAACGCGGGTTCACCACATCCGGCTCTCGGCATAGCGCGCCAAAGTACTCGCCCAGGTCGAGGAGACCGCCGCGGCCGGCACGGGGGCGGCGCGGGCCATTGGGGTTCCCCAGGTTCGCCGAAGTCGTCTCCGCAGCAGCCTCTGCCACCCCGAGGTCCATGTTGCGCTGGCTGCTATCCAGGTGGCGGTAGTCCTTGAGAAGACGAGAGAACCGTCGGTCCACGGCCTTTGCCCCGAAACCCGGGGGGGCGCCGTGGCTGTCTGTCCAATCCGTCACACCGTCTGGGTGGTTCCCGTGCAACGCGCGCAGCACGGCAGAGCCGGCCGCCGTCGCTGGGCCGTGCCCCGCCGCCCGCATCGACGTCGCCTGCTTCGCGTAGTCCCGAGCGCGTTCGGCTGGCAGTTGGAGCCCCTTGCCGCCGGTGTGGCCCGAGTAGTTGAAGTACCCAGCGCGGAGCGCAGTCACGACGGGGTCGTCGTCTGGGAACATCCAATAGGTGGCCCGCCACGTCACTTCTCGTTGATGCGGCAGGTTGGGAAACCGTGAGTCGCGGCCGGCGGACCAACCAACCTCCGGCCCCTTGGCAAGGGCCTTTGCTACCTCATCTCGGTACAGAATCGTAAGCACCTTGCGTGCGTGTTTGCGCTGGGCCGTCGCCGCGTCACGCAGAGACTGGACGACCTGTTCCAAGAGTTCGGCCTGACCGACATCCCCATCCCGTTGATCTTCGTCCCGGTCCAACCAGCACGAGCCCATCGAGACTAGCGTCCGAATCGCCTCGATCAGGTCCGCGCGTGTCGGCCGCTGTTTCTTGCTCCATTTGCCCCCCTCCGACGCCATCGCCCGCCCTCCCCCTCTCGCCCCAGATCTCGTGGCGGGCGCGGTTCCGTTTGTGGGGTCTGACCCGCCACCGCCGTGATCACGCCGCCAGCAGCGCCCGACTGCGTTGCGACCACACTCCGTTGCACAAGTCTGCGCGAAGCATCGCCATTTCCCGCGCTCCGCCCTCGCTCCAGCGCATGCCCTGCTGCTTGAGCCGCGCGCCGGTGACGTGGAAGTTGGCGCTCTCAACGATTCCGCTGGTGATTCGCAGACCTCGGGTCGTGTACGCCGGGTAGTCCATGCGCATCTTGTTGTTGTCGAAGTAGGTCGCGAGCGCGTCGATGGTCTCCTGCACTCCTGCGCGGCTGTCACGCATTTCCGCGAGTTCGTTGATGATTCCTTGGACGCCGCCTTCCTCGATGACCGCGCACCACAGCCTGGCCTTCTGCCGGCAGAGGTCGGTGTCGACGCCGTAGATGGCGCGGCAAAGTTCCCAGACCCGGTGCGCGGCGTGGTAGAAATCCAGTATCAATATCGTACGCTTACACGTCGGGAACCAGTGCGCCATCGTGCGGATCCACTCCGCGCCGTCGCTGAGCACGACGATGAGCTTCGCCCGGTCAAAGCGAAGCCGCAGCATGGATAGCCAAACCAGCAGCGCGAACGGCATCCAGTGGCCCAGATGCGAGACGTAGGTCCGCTTGAGCAGGCAGCCCCGCGAGGGCATCTCCTGTGCCTGGGCCGACGCCGAGTACAGCACGGCGTTCTTGACCTCTCGCCCTTCCATCTTGAATTTCCGGCCTTTCCCGCCGCGAGCGCCCTGGACTTCGGTCGACTTGTCGGGCAGCAGCTCGCGGGTCATGGGCAGCACGCCGTCGGCTTCGATGTAGGCCACGTCGGGCGTGTCTTTGGCGGCAATCGCGTCGGCGGGGCGACCGTAGATGCGATCCAGACCCTTGGAATCGAACGGCGCGCGGTCGTTCGCCGCCGCCGTGTCCAGCGCCAGCAGGGCCGAGCCGCGCGCCTCGACGAGATCCTGGACGGCGTGTTCGCTGACGTCGATGCGCAGCATTTCACTGAGCAGATTCACGGCCTTTCCGTGTGGCACCGTGGTCGCCGCCATCGTGACGATTTCGGCGCAACCCGGCGTGAAACGGCCGTCGCTCAGGCCCAGACGCGCCGCCGCAGGAGCATAGCGGTGGCCGCACTTCGACTCCTCGCACGTGCTGTGCCGTAGCGTGACGGTTAACCTGCCGTGGCGGCCCGTCAGAGTTCGCGCTGTCCGGCCCCGCGAATGTGCCTTGCCGTCACAGCCTTGCACCGGGCAACGGGTGGCGCCGCACAGCTCCGCCTCGACCAGGTCAATGCACGCCTGAAGCCGCTGCGCCTGCACCGGCAGGACGATGCGATTGGCGGCGTCGGTGGCGAGGTCCTCCTCGTCCAGGATCGTGCAATCCTTGGCTAACTCGGCGCAGCTGAACGCCAGCACCGACGCGAATGCCTGGAGCACCGCATCCGCGCGCGCGCCTCCGCCGAGCACCTCAAGCGCGCGCTCACGGACGGCCGGACCTTCAAGATGCGGTGTGTTTGCAACCGCCGTCAGGAAGTCTGACAACAAGGCTTGAGAAGCAACAGGATTCAAAGTAGTTTTCGCCATCGGGAGTACCTCGCGTGGGCACCCGGGGCTGTCCCGGATGCGCTGGTTTTGCAACCGCGGGACTACTCCCAATTTCTTTTCAAAACAAGTATTTGCGCGGACTGGTCAAGTGTCGACGGCGAACCTGCACCCGAGGTGATCGGTCATGGTCGCTGGGAGACCCCACAATTCGATCCTCGCCCACGAGGGGGGATCGCGCCCCAAGTCCGCACGGTGCGGGCCGGAACCGGGGTTATCCACAGGCTGGTGCAGGGTTACCGAGACTGCCTACTTCGGGGGCATTCGCAGCGCGCCGTCGAGGCGAATCACCTC
>CAJBNH010000112.1 GCA_903955385.1 uncultured Myxococcales bacterium
CCGACGGCTGGCTGACGTGCCGCTGGTCTGGCCAAGCGCACGACTGCGGCAGCGAGACCTGGCGCAACGTCTCGTATCGCCTCAGCGAACTGGCCACGGGTCGGCACAGCTGCATCGCACTCGAGCCCGACAGTGAGAACAGCGGCGTCGCCCGACTGACGTGGAAGAACCTGCCCGGCGCCCGCAAGCTGGTCGGTCACTTCGGCATGCGCTTGTGGGCCGTGCGGCATGAGGAAGGCGGCCAGACCACCTTCCGCGTGCGGGTCGGGGGCAAGGTTCGTCTGGAACGGACGGTCGGACGCAACGAATTGACTTGGAATCTCTGGGATCTTCCGCTGGCACCTGCCGATGCCGGTCTGCCCATCGACTTCGAGCTGTCAACCGACAAGCAGGGCTGGCGTCAAGCCTGCTTCGATGCGCGGTTGGTGGACCCCACCGGGACCGTCCTCCCGGCCTCTGCCGTTGCCCCTCCGCCCCTCCGTGGTGCCGACGTGCAGCCCCCCCGTGCGCCGCTCTCACCGGCCGGTCGGCTGTTCTTCCATCCGCCGGTGCGCCCGCCGCTGCCCGCACCCCGCAACGCGCCGCCCACTCCCTCTCCCAAGTGAACGAAACTGCCCCACGGAACTCTTGCGACTGGGCCTGCCCGGAAGTACCCTCCGCGCCGCCGTTTCCTTGACCTTCGACTGCCACTAGCGGGCGGTTCCTACTCGTTTTCATGAGTCGCTCGATGGACCACGACCAGTTGCAGAGCGAGCCCTCTGAAGTCGAGTTGACGCAAGACGCCGCCGCCGCGCCCGAACCGCTCCCCCCTCGCTCGGCGTGGCGGTCCTTGCTGCAGATTCGGCCGGAGGAGGTGTTGGTCCTTGCGGTGGTCGCGCTCTTCGCGTGGCTGCAGTCCCATCATTACCTGCACTTCCAGTTCGCCACCAACTTCATCAAGGCAGGGGTCAAGCTCTTTGCGGTTGCCGCTGGCCTGTTCGTGGTCGTGCGGCTGGTGGAGCGCGTGCGAGCGCGGCAGTTCCACCTGCGCGGGGTCGGCGGTTTGATGCTCGACGCGGTCGGCTTCGTGCGCGACTGGGCGCCGATGGTGCTGCTGCTGTCGGCCTACGAAAATGCGCTGAGTCTGGTCGCCAAGGTCAGTCCGCGCCTCGCCGACATGGAGCTGTTCCAGCTGGACCAGCTGATCTTCAGTGGTCACCCGGACATGGAGCTGCAGGCGCTGGCCCGGCCGTGGGTCAACGAGACGCTGGCCCTGTGCTACGACAGCCTCTACGTGTATCCCGTCGTGCTGGGGATGTGGCTGTTGATCCGCGGACGGAGGATGGACGCCCGCGAGTACATGGCATCGTTTGTGTTGGCGGGCTACGTGGGCTGGGTGGGCTATGCCATCGTGCCCGCGATCGGTCCCCGGTACTACTTTGGCGGCGTCCACGAGGCGGCGTCGCAGGCGGGCGGGTACTTCTACGACATCGCGGTGCGGTTCTCGTCGCATCAGGCGTACGGCGGCATCCTGCCCCGCAACTGCTTCCCGTCGCTCCACACCGCTTGGGCCGTCGTGACGCTGGTGTTCCTGTGGCGCAAGGCGCGCTGGCTGTTCTGGGTGCTGTGCTTGCCATTGCTGGGCCTGATCAGCGCCACAGTGTTTCTGCGGTTCCACTACGCGAGCGACCTGTTGGCGGGCATCGCGGTCGCAACGCTTGTCGTGACGTTGGTGCCCCGAGCGCTGACGGGCTGGGAGCGCACCCGCCTGGGGCCGAACCACCCCGACGCGCCGGTCGCCCCGCCGCCGTTGGGAGGCTGGAGGATTGCCCTGCAGCTTGTGTTGCCCGTGCTGTTTCTGGCGGCGACGACCGGCTGGTTGGTGAACCGCGCGTCCAAGGATAGCCCGCAGAACACCGAGCGCGACGCTTTGGTGGCCGCGTCCCAACTGCACGGCGAGCCCAAGCCGCAGTTCCCGGTGGGCGCGAAATTCGGCTTGGATGGCGGTGCGATCGAACTCATTGGGGTTGACTTGGACCCGCCACACCCGCTGATCGGCCGCAGCGTGAAGGTCACGCTGTACTGGCGCTGCCTGCGAGAGCTGCCGGGCGGCTGGCAGCCTTTCGTGCATCTGGACGACAAGGATGGCCGGCATGTGAACTGGGACCACGATCCGGTCTGGGGCCTGTTGCCGGTCCACGACTGGCGTCCCGGTCAGATCATTCGGGATTCCGGGTGGATTGACATCACTCGGCGGCTCTTGCCGGGGCCCGGCACCCTGAACATCGGCCTGTGGCACCGCCCCGACCTGCGCCTGCCCGTCGCCAATCCCAAGCAGGTGACTTCGGACCCGAAGAACCGCGTGCGGGCCGCCGCATTCCCTCTGGCCGCCGCGCCGCTCTGACGCTGTGCGACCAAGCCTTTGTTCACAGGCAAGTGTCCTTCACCACCGAGTCGGCGCCCACCTCCACGGTGACCAGCACGATGGTGTCGGCCTTCACCGCCGCGTCGATGCCGTTCCACGCCTCTTGCAGCATCGGCACCCAAGTCGGCTGCAGCGTCCAGACGTGCAGGATCTGCTTTTGCCACTTGTCCTCGGGGCGGACCAGACCCGTGCTCTCTTGAATGCCCGCCAGCTTTTTCGTCAGGAGTTCCTTGGCCTTGTCAACCGAGTAGGTCGTGACGCTGGGCCCCAGGTAAGCGCGCGTGACCGAGACCCCGATCTTCAAGCCGTCGAACTCGGCCATCCAATCGGTGATGCCGCCTTGGCCGGTGTAGCCGATCTCCAACTCCGTCTTCAGCGTCGTCGCACCCTCGCAGTCGAACAGCAGCTGCATGCTCATGACTTCCGAGCACTTCGAGCTGCCGCCAGCATTGTCGCCCTCGTACCGCTTCAAGGCGCCCGGTCGCAGCGGTCCCGGGTCGAACGGCCCGGGCTTCGCAAAGGTGTAGGTGTTGATCAGAAAGCTGGGCGTCGGCTGGGTCAGCTCGGCGGAAATGGCCCCCCCGCAGGCTCCCTCGATCTGGCCCCAAGCGGTCAGCGTCGCGCCCACCGCCGCACCGTCGTCGGCGTCTGGCCCGGCGTCATCGGGTTCCACGTCCGCGACTACGTCTGCCGCAGCGTCGGCTGCGGTGGCGTCCTCGGCGGCATCGACCGGGGGCGCTGTGTCTGGCAGGTCTGCGCTGTCATCGGCGACGTCGTTGACCACCGCATCGGTGCTGCCGGGCGAGCCGGACGCGCTGCAACCGGGCGCGACGAGGGCGAAGAGCAGGACGAAACTGACGAAATTCGCAAGTTGGCGCACGAGGAGTCTCCCTTGGATTTGGCCGCCGACGTCAGCGTCCGACCTGATCGAGCGTAGCCCTTTCGCCCTGCGAACGGAAAGGGCGCGGTCACCTTCACGCTCCCGCCCGTTCAGCCTTGACAGCGGTGCGCCCAAGGCTTAGACCCCAAGGCGATGACCTTTCCTCTCCTCGTACATTGCTGCGCCGCTGAAACCCGAAAGGGGGGCAGTCCGGCGGGCTGCTTCGTCGCGTCTGCCTGCAGAGTCTCGGCGAGCGCATCGAGTGTACAACGAACCCCACATCGTCACGGCGCTTCGTCCCCGACCCCGGGATGACACGCTTGGCTAGGAGGAGCCCATGGGCGAGACCCAGACCCACGACCACCTGCACACGCTCGACGGCCACGAGCACATGAGCCCGGAAGCCATGGCGGAAGCCGTTGAGCAGGCCAAAGCCGAGCACCGCGCGCTCGAAGCCCGCCTGAACGAGCTGAACGCGGCGCGTTACCTGACGCCCGAAGAAGAAGCTGAAGTGCACCGCCTCAAGAAGGTCAAGCTGCACAAGAAGGACGAGATCGCCCGCCTGGCGAGCCTTCTGGCTGCGACCCCGCACGAGGACTAAGCCACCGGCTGGTCCCCGCACCCGATCCCCCCACGTGGTCCGCGCGAGAGCTTTCCCCCCCTCGCCGCGCTCGCCGTTTCCGCTTTGTCTGGTGCGTCGTCCGGTCGTCCCCTACGTCGGGTCGACGCGAAAGAACATCACGCCCAGCGGAGGCAGATCCAGCGACAGCGACCACGGCTGGCCATGCGTCGCCACCGGTTGCGCTTCTTGGCCGCCGTCGTTGCCCACGTTGCTGCCACCGTAGAAGACCGAGTCGGTGTTCAGGATCTCGCGGTGGAAGCCCGCGCCGGGGACGCCTACGCGATAGTCGTGGCGCGGCATCGGCGTGAAGTTGCACACGACCAGCACGTAGTCCGCGGGTGAGTCGCCGCTGAAGCGCAGGAACGTCACGACGCTGTGGTCGACGTCGTTGCAATCGACCCACTGGAATCCAGCGGACTCATGGTCCAGCCGGTGCAGGGCGGGCTGCTCGCGGTACAGGCGGTTCAGGTCGCGCACCAGACGCTGCAGCCCGAGGGCGCGTTCGTCGCCTTCCAGAGGCCATTGGACGGTCGCGTCGTGGTTCCACTCGGTGCGCTGGCCGGTGTCTCCGCCCATGAACATCAGCTTCTTGCCGGGGTGCGCCCACATGTAGCCAAACAAGGTCCGCAGGTTGGCGAACTGCTGCCAGTCGTCGCCCGGCATCTTGGTCAGCAGCGACTTCTTCAGGTGCACCACTTCGTCGTGGGAGAGCACCAGCATGAAGTTCTCGGTGAACGCGTACAGCAGCGAAAACGTCAGCTTGTCATGGTGATAGCGGCGGAAGATCGGGTCGGTCTGCATGTACTTCAGGCTGTCGTGCATCCAGCCCATGTTCCACTTGAACGTGAAGCCGAGGCCGCCGGTCCACACCGGCCTCGACACGCCGGGCCACGAGGTCGACTCCTCTGCGATGGTGACGACGCCCGGAAACTCCGCAGTCACGACCTCGTTGAGGCGCTTCAGCAGGGACACCGCGTGGAGGTTCTCGCGCCCGCCGAACTCGTTGGGCACCCACTCCCCCGCGTTGCGCGAGTAGTCCAGGTACAACATCGACGCCACGGCATCCACACGCAAGCCGTCGATGTGGTAGCGGTCCAGCCAGAACACCGCGTTGGACAACAGGAACGTGCGCACCTCAGCGCGACTGTAGTTGAAGACCAGCGTGCCCCAGTCCTTGTGTTCGCCCTGTCGTGGGTCTGCGTGCTCGTACAGGTGGCTGCCGTCGAACTGCGCCAGCGCGTACGCGTCGCGGGGGAAGTGCGCCGGCACCCAATCGAGGATCACGCCGATGCCGCGCTGATGCATGTAGTCGATGAACCAGGCGAATTCGTCCGGCCAGCCGAAGCGGCGCGTGGGTGCGAAGAAGTCCGTGACCTGATAGCCCCACGACCCGCCGAACGGATGCTCGGCAATCGGCATCAACTCGACGTGGGTGTAGCCCATTTCCGTCACGTAGTCGGCCAGTTGAACGGCCGCCTCTCGGTATGACAGTGACCGGTTGCCGTCGTCGGGCAGGCGTCGCCACGAGCCCAAGTGCACCTCGTAGATCGACATCGGCTCGCGCTGCGGCTGACGCTTCGCTCGCTGCTCCAGCCAGGCCTGATCGTGCCACTCGTAGTTGCGGGTGGTCCAAACGACCGACGCCGACTTCGGACGCGGTTCGGCGCATTGCCCGTAGGGGTCGGCCTTCAGCAGCATCTTCCCTTCGGCGCTGCGGATCTCGTACTTGTAGACTTCCCCCGCGCCGATGCCAGGGACGAACAGCTCCCACACGCCCGAGTTCCCGCGCACCCGCATCAGGTGGCGCCGCCCGTCCCACGCATTGAAGTCGCCGACCAGACTGACGCGTCGGGCCGTAGGCGCCCACACCGCGAATGCCACGCCAGAAACGCCTTCATGGACGGTGGGTTGTGCGCCCAGCCGCTCATAGGCCCGCAGGTGACTGCCCTCGCCGTGGAAGTACAGGTCCTGCTCGCCCAACCAAGGAGCGAACGAGTACAGGTCCACCACGTCGCGCGACGTCGCGTCCTCGTGCGTCAGCCGCAGGGTCGGGCGGAACCACTTGGCGTCCTTGAAGAAAGCCTCGAAAAAGCCCGATGGGTCGCGCTTCTCCATGTCGACTGCCGCACCCGAGGCCGGATGCAGCACAGCCGCGGCAACCGCATCGGGCAGGAAGGCCCGGACCACTGCACCGCCCTTGACCTCGTGGCAACCGAGGATGGCAAACGGGTCTCGGTGATCCGACGCAAGGATGGCGGCGATGTCGCCTTTGGAGGCGTTCCAGGACTTCATGCCATGCTCCAACTGTGGGGGGGAGGGCGTCGGGAGGCAGGGAAGGATAGCGCGAATGCGACACGCTGGCACCTCGCCGTTCTGCTTGTGGGGTTGACGGCGGGCGCGCGGCACCTCAGCCTCTCTTGCAGCCGTTTCGCCTTCTCGTGAGGACCCTCGATGACCGGATTCACGCCCGATCCCTTCCAACAGCCGCCTTCGCATCAGGTCGACCTCGTACCCGGGCTGGCACCAAGCTTGGGCGAATTCCTGCAGCGGCGCGCGCTGTTTCCGTTTTGCGTCGCGGTCGTGTTTGGCGCGGCGGCCGGGGTCTTTCGCGTCGACGGCGGCTTTCTGGTCGGTTTGCAAGGGATGCTGGCTGGGGGGCTGATCGGCTGGGTCGGCGGACTGGCGGCACGGCGTGACGACTACGACGGCTGGCCGTTCCAGCTGCGCCTCTCGATGGCCTTCGGGCTGACATTTGTCTTCTGGGTCGTACAGGTCGTGGCGGCGGATGTGACGAGAGCGCCGTTCACCCCCGGAGCTTGGCTGGAGGCGGTGCTCGTCGACGGCGAGGCGATGTTCGCCTCTTCGCGCTACACCCACGAATCCTACGTCCTGCGTCCTGGGCCAGTCGGCTGGGTCGGCTTCAACTTGCTGGACCTGCTGTTGCAAACGTTTCTGACGCTGGTGACGTTCGGCATGAGCATCGGCTCGCTGTGCACGACGTGTGGCCGCAAGCTGCGCCATGGCAAGTGCAAGCGCTGTGGGCCGGTGGCACGCCCTGGTCAGCCGCCACCCAAGGAGACTGCGGCGGTGCTGCTGGCGATTCCCTTGGCGATGGCCGTGGCGTATGGAGGCATGGCGTACCTGATTCGCGCCGACAACACGACGGAATTGCCGTCCAAGCTGCTGCCGCCGACCGACAAGCCGTACGAGTTGGAGGCCACGCGCGCCCGCATCAAGAGCACGCTGCGCCTGCTCGAAGAGGCCGATGCCTGCGACACGCTGCCTGACGCGACCCAGCGCTCCCGCTGCCGGCGCAACGTGCTGCAACAGTTGGACAAGCTGGATGTGCGGGACCCCGACGCCGCCGAGCCGACCGCACCCGCAGCGCCAGTCGAACCTGAGGAGGCCGTCGCACCGCCTGAGGAACCGAGGCCCGAAGAGCTGGAAGAACCGTCGGAGCTCGACGCTCCGTTGCTGCCCCCCGGTCGCTGAGTTCAGGACCCGACGGGACGCGGCACTGCTTTGCGAACGATTCGGGAAGGACGGGGTCTACAGGCCCGTAAAGCCAGCGACGGCAGCGCGAGCGGCCTCGACCAGCGGTCCCGGCATCAACCCCAGACCAGCGGTGGCGAGCGCAGTGACCAGAATCGCGATCTTCAGCGACCACGGCACGGGGACGGGAGCTTCCGTCGTGGGTTCGCCGAGATACATCGAACGAGCGACGCGTAGGTAGTAGAACAGACCGATGACGGCCAAGGCGGCAGCCAGAATGACCAGCCAAGCTTGACCCGCCTGCCACGCAGCAACAAAGACGTACAGCTTGGCCCAGAAACCGACCACGAATGGAATGCCGGCGAGGCTGAGCAGGCAGAGCAGGGCGGCCAGCGCAAGGCCGGGTGAGCGGCGGTTCAGCCCTGAGAGTCCGGCGATCATGTCGCGCGTCTCGGGGGCATCATTGGCGGTGCGGCTGGCGGCAAGTGCCTCGACGACCAGGAAAAGCCCGGTGTTCGCGGCCAGATAGCCCACGAAGTAGAACAGCAGCGCTCGCAGCCCGGCGGGGTCGGGCTGGCCGTGTGCGGTCTGAACGCCCACCGCAAGCAACCCGATGATCATGGTGCCCATTTGCGCGACACCCGAGTTGCCGAGCAGGCGCTTCAAGTGCAGCTGCGGCAGCGCGAGCAGGTTACCGGCGACCATCGTCACGACCGCGACCGCCAGCAGCGTGGGGATCCAGATGTCGCCGCGCTGGCCAAAGCCGATCAGCAGGATGGTGCCCAGCGCCGTCAGGCCCGCAGCCTTGGGGGCGACGCTGAGGAAAGACACGAACGGTGTGGGCGCGCCCTGATAGGTGTCGGGGATCCAGAACTGGAAGGGAGCCAAGCCCAGCTTGAAGCTGAATCCGGCGATCGTCATCGCGACGCCGACGAACAGGAGGGGCGAGCTCGGCGCCTTGGCCAAGTCCACCAGCTGCGTCGACCCCGACAGACCGTACAACAGGCTGACGCCGTACAGCGTGATGGCGGCAGAGACGGCGCCGACGAGGTAGAGCTTCAGACCGGCCTCAGCAGGCCGTCGGGCGGGCGTGGCGCGCAGAAGACCAGGTGCCGCGGGACCTTGTGCCGAGTCGCCGTCGGTCTTGCCGTAGGCGGCCATGATGTACAGCGGCATCCCCATCAGCTCGAACGCCACCACGATCAGCAGCAGATCGCGCGCACCCGCCAGCAGCGTCATGCCGATCAGGCTGGCGAACAGGAGCGTGTAGAACTCGCCCTGTCGTCGCGCGAAGTTCTTCTTGCCGTGGGCGTACATGCCAAGCACGGCCAGCATCCCTGCGGTCAGGAACAGGCGGTGCAGGAACACCGTCCAGCTGTCGTCCACCCAAGACTTGCCCACCCACAATCCGCTGGCGGGGGACAGCCACGACACCACCGCCACGGCAGCGAGTTGCAGGAAGGCGATGACGCCCAATGCGTTCTTGGGGTTGCCGCCTGACCCGTCCTTGCCGCCCCGGAAGGGCAGCAGCAGGTCCGCCAGGATCAGCAACAGAAGCGCCGCCGTCAGCAGCACGGGGATGAGCAGGGTCTGCAGACCGGAAAGCCACTCGTTCATCGCAAAGCCTCGAGGGTCTGCTGGGCCACGGCGGGCAGGTACTCCGACGTGGCGATGTCGATGAAGTCCAGGCCGAGCCGCGGCCAGATGCCCAACACGATGAGCGCGGTGGCCAGCACGGTCAGCGCCACCCACTCGGTGCCGTGTGCGTCGGTGAGGTCGTGGAACTGCTCGGACGGTCCGGGGCCCCAGAAGATCGACTTCGAGGCGCGCAGCACGTAGACGGCAGTCACGAAGGCGCCCACCAGCCCGGCGACCGCCCAGATGACCTGACCGCTTTGCCAAGCACCCAGGAACACGAGGAATTCTGCCACGAAGCCCGCCAGACCGGGCAGGCCCAGACTGGACAGCGAGGCGATGGTGAAGAACACCGCGACCGCCGGCATCTTGTTCGCGAAGCCGCCCATGTCGGGGACCCAGCGGCTGTGAGAGCGGCCGTAGACCAGACCGACCAAGGCGAAGAACAGGCCCGTCATCAGACCGTGGGCGACCATCTGGAACACCGCGCCATTCCACCCGTTGATGGTCAGGGTCGCGGCGCCCAGCATCACGACGCCCATGTGGCTGACGGACGAGTAGGCCACGATGTACTTCAGGTCCTTTTGCGCCATCGCCGACATCGCGCCGTACACGATGTTGATCATGGCGACCGAGCCGACCAGCCACACCCAGTCACGCGCGCCCTCAGGCAGCAGGATCATGCCGATGCGGATGACGCCGAAGGCGCCCAGCTTCATCAGCACGCCGGCGTGCAACATCGACACCGCAGTGGGCGCGGCCGCGTGACCGTCGGGGGACCAGGTATGGAACGGCCAGACGCCAGCCAGCGCACCGAAGCCGATCCAGATGGCCAGGAAGCCCCAGGTCTGCACGCTTGGGGCATAGGTCGTCATCGCCAGGTGACGCAAGTCGAAGCTGGTGCTGCCGGCACCCGTGTAAAGGGCCAACATGGCGGCGAGGATCAGCGCAGAGCCGGCCAGCAGCATCAGCGTGAGCTTCATTGCCGCGTATTCCTTGCCGCCCACGTCCAGCATCTTCCAGACGAAGCGGAACGGACCCGCCGCCTCGACCTTCTTCGCCGTGCCCCAAATGGCGATCAGCAGGTACATGGGTAGCACCGCGATCTCGTAACACAGGAAGAAGATGAAGAGATCCAGTGACACGAACACGCCTGCCACGCCAGACGTCAGCAGCAGCAGCAGCACGAAGAAGTCGCGTGCACGGGGCTGGACGTTCCACGAGGCGAACACGCCCGTCGTCAGCATCACGGCGGTCAACAGCAGCAGGGGCACGCCCCAGCCGTCCACGCCGAACGTCAGCGCGATGCCCATCGACGGCACGACCGCGTGGGTCGAGACCATTTGCACGCCGCCCACTGCGCGGTCGTAGTTCAGCGCGACCGCGATGGCGCCGCCCAGGTGCGCGAGCGCTCCGACCAGACTGACGCCGCGCACGACGTTCATCGCCCGGACCGGGATGAACAGCAGCAGAAGCGCCGCAAAGGCCGGGGCGGCGACGGTGAAATCTAGCAGGTGCTGGCTCATCGAGCCTCCTTCTTCCGTTCCTGAATCACGCGTTCCACAAGCCGGCCGCGACCAGCAGCACTACGCCGACGAGCACGGCATAGACGTAGTCGCCTGCACGACCGCTCTGGAAGGTCCGCAGCTGCTGTCCGCCGCTCATCGCCAGCCATGCCGTGAGGTTCATGACGCCGTCGACGACATACCGATCGAACCAAGCGATGCCGCTGCCGAGGCCGAGCATGGCGTTGCGGTAGACCCATGCCGCTGAGCGGTCGACGGCCGACGCACGAATGAAGTTGCCGATGGGCGCGAAAACAGCCAGTTGCTCAGCGGTTACGATGCGCGCCCCGTAGATGGCCCATCCCGCCGCGATGCCCAGCAGACCCAGCGACGTGGCGATGATGCCCGTCATGGACCAGTGGAACGCGTACTCGGCGCCGACCATCTTGGCGAGCGGCCCGCCCATGTAGCCCGCGCCGACGGCCGTGACGGCCAGCAGCAAGACCGGAATCAGCATCGATGCGGGGGCTTCGTGGGCGTGCTCGGTATGGTGGCCGGGCTTGCCGAACAGGGCCAGGGCGACCACGCGCGTCATGTAGAACGCGGTCAGACCGGCGGCCAGCAGCAGCATCAGCCACGGTACCGTCTGGCCGGACGCGTGCAGGGCCTCGAGGATCGTGTCCTTGCTGAAGAAACCGGCCAGACCGGGCACGCCGGCCAGTGCGAGGGCGCCCAGGATGAAGGCGGTACCCGACAGCTTCATCTTGCGCCACAGGCCGCCCATGTCGGTCAGCTCGTTCGAGTGCACGGCGTGGATCAGCGCGCCCGCGCCCAGGAACAGCAGCGCCTTGAAGCCGGCGTGGGTGAACAGGTGAAAGTAGCCGCCGAACAAGGATCCGGCGCCCAGGCCCGACACCATGTAGCCCAGCTGCGAGCAGGTCGAGTAGGCCAGCACCTTCTTGATGTCGGTCTGCACCGTGGCGATCACGGCCGCGAAGATCGCCGTCCATGCGCCCAGATAAGTCATGAACAGCAGCACGTCGGGGGCGGCCTGGAACAGCGGATACGCCCGCACGACCAGATAGACGCCCGCGGCGACCATGGTGGCGGCGTGCAGCAGGGCCGACACGGGCGTGGGGCCTTCCATCGCGTCCGGCAGCCAGATGTGCAGCGGGAACTGCGCGGACTTGCCCATCACGGCCACGAAGAACAGGCCGGCGACCACGGTGGCGCCGCCCGTCCCGATGGCCTGCGCGACCTGGGGCGACCAGTCGAACGACCCGAGGCCGTCGGGGCTGGCCTTGGCCGTCAGCACGTACAGCGCGACCAGACCGGCGCCCAGACCGATGTCGGCGAGCTTGGTGATCCAGAACGCCTTGACGGCGGCGCGACCGGCCGACGGCTTGCGGAAGTAGAAACCGATCAACAGGTAGGACGCGAGGCCAACCAATTCCCAACAAAGGAACAATTGCAGCGCATTGGGCGACATCACCAAGCCGTTCATGCTGAACAGGAACAGCGAGTGCCACGTGTAGTAGCGACCCAGACCGGCCGGCGTCTCGTCGCTCATGTAGCCCAGCGAGAACACCTGCACGCACCAGGCGACCAGCGACACGACCAGCAGCATCGATGCCGAGATGCCGTCGACCTGGAAGCCGATGGAGGCGAAGAACTTGCCGCCCGCGCCCAGCCAGTCGGCGATCAGGATGTCGCTGCGGCCGTCGACCACCAGCAGTGCGGCGGCCACCGTGGACGTGGTCGCGCCCAAGATCCCCACCCACGCGGCGGGCTTGCCAGAGCGGCGCAGCGGCGCGATCAGGCCGATGATCAGAAACGTCGCGAGCGGGGCCATGACAGCCACGGCGGCGAGCGTGATGGGAGAGGCGATGTTCATCCCTTCATCTCCACGGCGGAATCGGTCAGCACGCTGCGGTGCGAGCGGTAGAGCAGCAGCACGATGGCGAGGCCCACGATGACCTCAGCAACCGTCAGCGCGAGCGAGAACAGCGCAAAGGCCTGACCGGTCAGGTGGCCGTTGGCCCGTGACAGCGCGATCAGGTTCAGGTTCACGGCGTTCGTCATCAGCTCGACACCGATCAGCACGCCGATCGCATTGCGCCGGGTCAGCACGCCGAATACGCCCATGCAGAACAGGGCGGCGCCGAGAAGCAGATAGGCAGAGGTGGGCATGGCGTGTCTCCTCAGTCCTGAACGTCGTTGCGGCGTGCCAGCACGATCGCACCGATCATGGTCGCCAACAGCAGAACGGACAGCGCCTCGAACGCAACCACGTGGTCGAGCAGCAGGACCTTGCCCAGCTCGACGGTGCTTGCGGGAGGGGCCTCGACGATGGGCGGCAGGCTGGTGCGCTGGATCGCCGCGGCCAGCAGGCCGAACAGCAGCAGGCCCAGCAGGACCGCCGGCAGGCGCTTGCCGCTCAAGTTGGCCGCGCCGACGTCGTGCGCCTGGTCGGTGAGCATCACGCCGAACAGCATCAGGGTGACGACGCCGCCGGTGTAGAGCACGATCTGCATCGCCGCGAGAAACGGAGCCGCCAACGCCACATACAGGGCGGCGGTAGAGACCAGGGTCGCGGCGAGCCACAGGACCGAGTGCACGAGCTTCTTGCTGGTGACGGCGAGCAGGCCCGACCCCAACATGCACGCGGCGATGATCCCGAAGGCGATGGTTTCGGCCATCACGGCACCTCTGCGGTAGGGGGAGCGGGCTGGGCGGTCGGGGCCGGCTCGGGCACCGAAGCTTCTGCCTTGGCCTGCAGCGTGGTCACGGGCCGAGCCGGGTCCTGCACGTCGCACAGCCGGGTGCCGTTGGACCACGACAGCGGCTTGCTCTTCTCGTTGGCGTAGAGCTTGTCCATCGTCATCACGAGATCCTCGCGAGCAAACGCGGGCTTCTCGGGTTGGCGCGTCATCACGATGGCGTCGGTGGGGCAGACCTGCACGCACAACTCGCAGTAGATGCAAGCGTTCATGTCGAGCGTGAAGTCTTCGAGATAGCCGCGCTTCTTGCCGGTCACGGGAGAATCGCGCTTCTCGCCGGGGGTGACCGTGATGATCTCGGACGGGCAGATGAGCGAACACAGCTTGCAGGCGATGCAATTCTCTTCGCCGTGCTCGTCGTGGGTCAGGGCGAAGGCGACGCGGTACCGCTCGCCGCGCGGGCGGATGACCTCGGGGTACAGCGACGTGGTCGGCTTGCGCAACGCGTTCTTCAGCGTGGTGCCGACCGACTTCATGGCTTGGAAATAGTGGCCCATGGGTCAGCGCCCTCCTTGGGCGACCTGGATCCAGATCGCCGTCGCCGCGACGAGTCCCAGCGAGATCGGCACGAGCCACACCCAGCAGAAACGCATCAGCTGGTCGGCGCGCAACCGCACGAGGCTCCACCGCAGCAGCATGATCGACACGAACAGGACCGAGGTCTTCAACACCATCCAGATCAGGCCCGCCCACCACGAATCGCCCAGAAACGGACCGTGCCAACCGCCCAGGAACAGCAGCGTCGCGACCGCGCTGGACAGCCAGGTGTGGATGTACTCGGTCATCTGGAACAGGCCGAACGCGATGCCGGTGTATTCGGTGCTGACGCCGGCGACGAGCTCGCTCTCGGCCTCGGGGATGTCGAAGGGAATGCGATTCGCCTCGGCGAGCGACGTGGTGAAGTAGATGACGAAGGCAGCCAAGCCGATGCCGGGGGGCCAGATGGCGTACCAGCCGTCACGGGCCTGCGCCTCGGCGATGTCGCTGAGGTTGAACGACCCGGCGAGCATGACCGGCACCAGCGCCGACAGCAGCAGCGGCACCTCGTAGCTGATGCCTTGGGCCGCCGCGCGCATGCCGGCGACCAGCGAGTACTTGTTGTTGCTGGACCAGCCCGCGATCCAGGTCGGCACCAGCATCATCCCCGACATCGCCAGGACCCACAGCAGACCGATGTCCAAGTCGGCGGCGACGAGTCCCGGACCCCACGGCACGACCGCGATGGCGGCCATGGCAAAGAACAGCAGCAGGCCGGGGGCAAGCAGGAACAAGCCCCGATCCGCGCGGTCGGGGACCAGCACTTCCTTGCGCAGCAGCTTCAAGGCGTCGGCAATCGGCTGCAGCAGGCCGAACCAGCCCACGCGGTTGGGGCCGATGCGGTTCTGCAGGCGACCGGCCACGCGGCGCTCGACCCAGGTGGCCCAGGCGGCGACGACCAGAATGCCGGTCAGCACCAGGACGCTGGCGACCAGGCCGCGCACCCAGGCGTTGGCGAGGAGTTCTTCGAGCGTCATCGGTCCACCTCGCCCATGATGGGGTCGAGCGAGCCCAGGATGGCCACGGCGTCGCTAAGGGTGTGCCCGGGCAGCAGGTACGGCACGGTCGCCAGCGCGTGCAGGCTGGGCGGACGGATCTTCAAGCGGTACGGGGACATGCCCTTGTTGCCGCCGGCGATCAGGTAGGTGCCGATCTCGCCCCGGGGGCCTTCGACCGCCACGTACCACTGGCCGTCCTTGATCTTGACGGCCGTCGGCCCCTTGCTGGGCTTCAGCGAGCACAGCGGACCCTCGGGCACGTCTTCGAGCAGGATGCGGATCAGGCGAATGCTCTCGCGGCACTCGACCGCGCGCAGGCGGTAGCGGGTGAAGCAGTCGCCGCCGGTGCCGGTGGCCACCTGCACGTCGAGCTCGTCGTACAGGTGGTACGGTGCGTCGCGACGCAGGTCCAGATCGATGCCGCTGGCGCGCATGATGGGGCCGCTGGCGCCCAGCTGCAGGGCCAGATCCCGGCTGAGCACGCCGACGCCGATGGTGCGGTCGCGGAACACGCCGTTCTTCACCGTCATCACGTCCCACTCGTCCAGACTGCGCTCGATCTGGTCGCACGCGGCGCGAATGCTGACGTCCCAACCCACCGGCACGTCGTGGCGATTGCCGCCGACTTGATGCGTGTTGTAGTGGAAGCGGCCGCCGGTCAGGTCCTCGAACAGGTCGAGGATCAGCTCGCGATCGCGAAACGTGTACATGAACATCGACGCGCCGCCGCCGATCGAACCGCCGACATCCATCACGAACGTGCCGATGGCGACCAGATGCGAGGCGAGACGCTGCAGCTCGGCCAGGATCGTGCGGAGCCAGCGCGCGCGACGCGGCACCTCGATGCCCAGACCGGCCTCGAAGGCCATGTTCAGGACCTGCTCGTTGATCATCGGCGACAGGTAGTCGTTCTTGTCGACGATCGGCGTCTGCTGGGCGTAAGTCAGCTTCTCGAGAAGCTTTTCGACCCCACGGTGCAGGTAGCCGGGATAGGGAACCGCTTTGACGATGACTTCGCCGTCCAGGACGAGCTTGACCCGAAACACGCCGTGCGTGCTGGGGTGCTGCGGGCCCAGGTTCAGGACCATCAGGTCGGCGTCGGCGTCGTAGCTCTCGAGGTCGAGGTGTACGTCGGCAACGGGCGGCGGGTTCAGGGCGTCGAAGACCGCGTGGGTCATCGGGTTACCTCCAGGGAGCGTGCGGTGTCTCGATGGCGTAGTCGCGGCGCAGCGGGTGGCCGGGCCAGTCCTCGTCCATCATCAGACGGCGGAGATCGGGGTGACCGGCGAAGCGAACGCCGACCAGGTCGTACTGCTCGCGCTCCTGCCAGTCGGCGCCGGCAAACAGCGGCACCAGCGAGTCGATGTCTTGTCCGGCGGCCAAGTCGACGCGCCAAGAGAAGGTCTGCGACCCGGTGCGATTGTCCTGCAGTTGCGGCAGGTTGCGCAGAACCGTCGCCACCTCGAAGTGCTCGGCGGTCTCGGGGGCGCCCTTGGCGGCGGGTTGGGCGGGCCAGTGGCTGGCGACGACGGTCACGTAGAACACATAGCCGTTGTCCTTCAGCAGCTTGGCGAGTGCGAAGTGCAGTTCGGCGGGCACGACCATGCCGAACGCGGCGACGTCCTCACGGCCCAGCAACTGGCCCACGGCGGCTTGGAGTTCGGGCGTCATGGCGTTACCTCCTGCTTCAGGGGGGCGGAGGGCTGCTCGGCGGGGGCGACCGGCGGCTCGGAACGCGGGCCGACGGCAGGGTTGGCCGCGGCGACGACGTTGCGCCCGATGCCCAGACTCTCGGCGGCAACGATGCGGTCACCCGGGATCAGGCCCACCTCGTTGGCGCGGTCCTCGCGGCCGTTCACGCCCATGCGGAGCACGGCGTCCATCTGCGCTTGCAGCAGCGCCGGGTCGCGGTCCGCGTCCTGCAGGCGGCGGTTGGCGGGCCGGATCATCTTCGCTGTTTCCGGCCGCGCCTCGGGTTCGACCCACTTGCCCTCTCGCTGCAACCGGATCTTCTCTTGCAGCCGGATCAGACCGCCGATCAGGTGCTCTGGATTCGGCGGACAGCCGGGAACGTAGACGTCGACGGGCAGGAAGGTGTCGATGCCGGGGACCACCGAGTAGATGTCGCGGTAGAAATCGCCGCTGATGGCGCAACTTCCCATCGCGATGACCCACTTGGGCTCGGGCATCTGGTCCCACAACTTCTTGACGCGAGGCGCCATCTTCACGGTGATGGTGCCGGCCACGACCATGACGTCGCACTGCCGGGGGGCACCGCGCATGAAGCTGCCCATGCGCTCCATGTCGACACGGCCCGCCTGGACAGACATCAACTCGATGCCGCAGCACGATGTGGCCATCGGGAAGACCCACAGGCTGTTGGTGCTGGCCCACGTCAGCAGCCTCTCGATCGTGGTGACGCCGATGTCGAGACCCGGCACCGACTCCATCACGTCGAACAGCGGCTGCGTGTAGGTCAGGCCCTCGCGGGCGTCCTTGTTGTCTACTGCCATCTCAGCGCTCCCTTGCGCAGGGCGTA
>CAJBNH010000113.1 GCA_903955385.1 uncultured Myxococcales bacterium
CTCGTGCCTGGGCAAGGTGGTGCAGCAGTGCAGCAGCGGGGGCACGGCGCAGGCTGCGGTCGAGGACTGCGCGGCGAAGGGCAAGACGTGCAGCAACGGTGCGTGTGCCAGTCAAGCCTGCCAGCCTGGTCAGACGGTCTGTCAGGACGGGTTGTTGTCGACGTGCCAGTCCGACGGCATGGGGTGGCAGAAGAGCGCGTGCGCGGCGGGTTCGGTGTGCGTGGGCACGTTGTGCAAGGCCAAGGTGTGCGCGCCGGGGGCGACGTTCTGCGAGGCGCAGACGGTGGTGCAGTGCGATGCGACCGGCACGGTCAAGACGAATGGCGAGAACTGCCTGACCGGGGGAAAGAGCTGCAGTGACGGGAAATGCGTCAGTTTGGCGTGTGTTCCACTGTCGAAGGGGTGCCAGGGCGGCGGCGTGGGCACTTGCAAGGCCGACGGCAGTGGTTGGGACGTGGTCGCGTGCCCCCAAGGTCTGTCGTGCCAGACGGGCGAGTGCGCTGCCTGGGTGTGTGCGCCAGGTCAGGGGAGTTGCGAGGGGACCAAGGCGTATCAGTGCAGTTCTGATGGGTTGCAGAAGGGGTTGGTGGCGGATTGCGGGACGACCGGGAAGGTCTGCGACAAGGGCTCGTGCGTGGTGAGTCCGTGTGGCAACGGGGTGGTCGAGGCGGGCGAGCAGTGCGATGACGGGAATACGGTGGGCAAGGACGGGTGTACGTCGGGGTGCCTGTATGAAGGGGGGAAGTTCTTGGGGTATTCGGGGTTCGACTACATACAATGCAACAAGGCGACGACGACCGAGCAGGACGCGAAGGCGCACGCCGCGTGTGCCGCAAAGTGGAATGGAGCGAGGGCGGCGAGCGTGGCAGCGATCACATTCGGCTTGGTCGAGGGGCTTCCAGCCTACAACAGCTACACGTCGCGGATCGTGCCAGCTTGCCCAGAGTGCCTTTCGTCCCTGGTAGAGACCAAGTGCAAGGATGGCCTTATCCGCAGGTGGGTGGAAGCCGGCAAGCCCTGGCCGAAGAACCTGGACGCCTGGGATCCGATGGAATACGGGCTCGTGACCGGTATCTGGACCACGGTCTGCATCAAGTGAACCGTTTACTGCCTAGCCGCGGAGCAAGTTCTGAGAGGGGCGCCGCATGTGCTGTTATGAAGGTTTGTAATGGGTGGCGGCTTCTAGGGTTCCGGCCGGCGTCATCTGGTGCGAGGCTTTCGTCAAGACGGAGGTAGAAGGATGATTGGCGAGCAGGCTCCAGCATTTGCGACCAACATCGTCGTCGAGCTCGTGGCAAGCGGGTCCGCGACCGTGCAGTTCAAGGCCGACGAGCTGCGCACGCGAACAGGCGTTCTCACGGGCGCAACGTACACGTGGAACTGGGGTGACGGCAGTCCTGAGGAGTCGGGCAACGCCGCCGGCGGCTACAACGAGCGAACCAAGTACTGGCCGAACCCCGGTCGCTATCGCCTGCGGCTCACCATCACGATCGCTTCCGCAGTGTTCGAGATCTGCGAGCGGACGATCATCGTGGGCCTCGACGCAACGGCGATCACCGCCAGCGGCGACGCCAACCTGACGCACTTCGCCAGCTTCGAGGCCGTCGTCGTCGTGCGCCTCCACAACCCCGACACCGGCTCCCTGCTCGTCGTCGTTCCCCTGCTCGCCGCGAGCAAGCCGTACGATCCCCCGACCATCTCCGGCGGAGCCGTCCAGCCTACAAGTGCCGCGCTCCTCGACCTCGCCGGCCGCCTCCAGTCCGTCTACGCACACCGCGCGCTGATGCTCCCCGTCCCCGAGGACGCCGCGCTCCCCGACGGCCTCTACCTCCTGTTCCCGCGCGACGTTGTCTACGCCGGTACCTCGCCGGCGCTCGCTACCCTGCAGCAGAAGCTCCGGCGCGACTGGCGCCAGATCGATCTGGAGGAGTCGCTCCATGACCTGCGGGTCTGGGCGCTCGCTGAGGCAGCCTTCGCCAACACGAGCGGCTTGGCCTATGCCAATGCGGCTGGCGACGTGGCGGCGCTCCCCGCCATCATCGAGCCGTCGATGGGCGCTCGCTGGCTCGCCCCTGGCCTCGGCGGCTTCGCCTACGACGAAGCGCTCGCTGGCGCGGCGGCCCAGGATATCGTCGTGCCAAACATGACGCTCGCCCAGGGGCAGAGCGTCGTGTCGCCGTTGCAAGAGGCGCCACGGCAGCAGGCCCTGCGCTGGCTGCTGACCGTCGGCTCGGGCCTGACCTCGGTCGTCCGCAAGTTCGGCGAGGAGCGCAAGAAGCGCTTCACCAACGGCCCCGTCGACTATCCAGCCAGCCTGTTCGCCTGGAACACACATGACGCGACACTGGCTTGGAGCGTCATCGGCCAGTCGGACAAGGCAGGCGAGGACGAGGAGGATCCCCGGATTGAGGTCCAAAACTACTGGGCTCACGGCGCGATGACGTTCGGCCTGTCACGAGAGGATGCCGAACACCACGTCCCCGATCTGGACGCGCTGAACCTCGTATGCACGTGCAAGGCCCGCCAGGTGCTCGGCGACGCGGCTGTTCGCGCCATGGTGGGCGAGGACCGCGAGCTTGGGGACCACGTCGTGGTGCACGCTGGGCGCACCTACGGCGTGCGGATGCGCACAGGCGAGGTGTTCCTGCCGTCAGGCCCGAAGTCCGAGACGGTCCCGGGAAGCGTACACGTCGTGGGGCGGTTCTGGGCCGGGCTGCCGGATCTGTACAATGTCGCTGCGGATCCGCCGTTCCTGCGCATGCCGTCGATGGCCGAGGCGATGACCGGGGAAGTCCCGGACATGGACCAGTCGCTGATCGGTCGAGTCGTGGTCCCGACGGTCGGCACCTACTCGGGACTTCAACTCGACGAGACGACCGGAACCACGGCCGCGGCGGTGGCCCGCTACCGTCTGCGCCGCGGCGGCGAGCTGCGCCAGGTCACGCGGGCCGGCAGCACGGCCGTCGTCTGCACCTTGGGCCCCACCGCCCTCTCCCAACTGGACCGCACGACCGACGAAGTGGCCCCGCTGCGCAACCCCTTGCGCAACGTCACCGGCGGCGGTGGTGGCTGTGGTGGCGGTTGCGGCGGCTGAACCCACGACGAAACGAACCACTCCATTCGAGGAGGACACGACATGGCCCGCAACCCCTTCTTCCGCGGCTTCGTTCCGGTCACCGACAACTACTGCGGCACGCCCTGGCAGCGCCAGATTGGAGCGTCCGGGGACGAGGGCGAGGCGTCGGTTCCATCGAAGCCGCCTGGCCCATGCGATCCTGGCGTGCTGGCTTCCCTGCTCGCGAAAGCGAACGGCCGTTGCGACGATCCTGCGTACGTGGCGCACACCTCGGCCTACGGCTGCCAGCGGTGCCCGCCGTTCTACACCTGCCACAATGGCCACTGCGTACCGTGGGAGATGGCGTTGAAATCGGCAACGGGCGGTGACTTTTCGTTAGACCGCAGTCCGCCAGCCCAGGGCGGCCTGCCTTGGCCCCGCAAGGGCTGACCCGATTGCGGGTGGCCGCCAGCATCGTGTGGTTGAAGATGCCGGCGCGAAGGGCAGGCACTACCGGGTCACCCTCGTGGTAGATGGGCCAGGTCCCCACCCAGAGCCGAAGCAGTTGGTGCGGCACCTTTCGCTTTTGCGACCCCACGC
>CAJBNH010000114.1 GCA_903955385.1 uncultured Myxococcales bacterium
GAACAAATATTCGCCGCCAATCCCCAATTCGATGCGATCGCCCAACAGCCTTGCGGCCCGGAAGTGCGCCATCGACCCCAGATAGATCTGGCCCGGTTGGCCCGCCTCGCGGCGCTGCGACGTCGTGGTCAGGTACGCCTGACTCCAGCCCCCCTCGATCAGCGTCTCGCCGCGCTGGGGAAGGTCGCCGGTGCCGCGAGGTCCAGTCGGCGGCGCGACCAACCCTGCCTGACGCACCGTGTACACGCTGTTCGTCGTCGTGATGGTCGTCTCTGTGGGCACGCCGGCGCACGAGGCGACCACCAGTCCCAGCAGGGCAATGGCGGCAGGGGAGGAAGGGTGGGGCATGGCGCCTCCGGATGGCTCGCTCGAACGGGAGGTGTCGGACGTTCGCGGCTGCACTGGACCCACGCTAGCGATTCTCCACGGCCTGCGTAAAGGGGTCGTCGTGTCGGAGGTCAGGTGGACGGACCGCCGGCCGGTTCGGTAGTCGGTGCTACACTTCGGCGACGACCGATCGCTGGGTCTACGCGGCGGCCATCACCACCCTGATGCTGATCGCCTCGCCGCGAAGCTCGGCCGTGCTGCGCAAAGCACTCGCGCCCAACCCCGGCCAACGTTGGGCGACATCGCTGACCGGCTGAGGAAGAACGTCACGACCGTCGGGCCGTTGCGCGGCGCGCTGACCGAGAAGGGCAGGATCTACGGTCCGGCCCACGGCGGCTTGACCGGCACGCCTCCCTTCAGCCCACTGCACATCGTCCGACACGCCACGAACATTGCCATGGCAAACCGCGTGGTTGCGCAGCTCCGCTTGCCACCGGGGGCGACTCGCGCCAGAACCGACACACCCCCTTCCCCCGCCCAATCACCTGCCCGAACGACAGGCGCAACAGGAGAACACGATGAAGATTGGCATGCTCGGTACCGGCGAGGTTGGTCAGGTGCTCGGCTCGGCGTTCGTCACCCTCGGCCACGAGGTGTGCATGGGCGGCCGCGACGCCGGCAACGAAAAGGCGACGGCATGGGCGAAACAGGCGGGTCCGTCAGCCTCGCACGGCACCTTTGCCGACGCGGCGCACTTCGGCGAGGTGCTGGTGTTGGCGACGCTGGGTCAGGCCACGCTCGGCATCCTGGAGCAGGCGGGGCCGCTCGAGTTCTCGGGCAAGATCGTCCTCGACGCGACAAATCCACTTGATTTCTCTCAGGTTTTCCCTCCCACCCTCTTCGTGGGCACGACCGACTCGCTGGGCGAACAGATCCAGCGCAAGCTCGCTGGGGCGCACGTGGTCAAGTGCTTCAACACCGTGGGCAACGTCTCGATGTTCCAGCCCCAGTACCAGGCCGGGCCGCCCACGATGTTCATCTGCGGCGACGACGACGGCGCCAAGGCCACGGTCACGGCGCTGCTCCGCGACTTCGGGTGGGAAGCGGCCGACCTGGGCGACATCCGCGGCGCGCGTGCCATGGAACCGTTGTGCCTGGCGTGGGTGCTGTATGGCGTCAAGGCCGGTACCTGGCTGCATGCGTTCAGGATGTTGCGGCGGTAGCACCGGCGACCCGCTGCCGTTGAACGAAGCAAAGGCCACGGCCGGAAGACGCCACAGGCCGTTGCGCTGGAGCACGGCCGTCCGCACTACCAAGAATTCGTAAGCCGTGTCGGCCGCTCAGCTGCCCGCGTCGTTCAGCGGGTCGTCCCGGAACGGGCGACCGGCTGCGGCGTGCGCCACGCAGACGCTTGGCGCGCTGTGATCAGGGCCAGGCGGGTCCGCGTCGAGGGCAAAAGCGTCTGAACTACAGGAAGAACTGGCCTTGCAGCGTGACCGTGCGAACGGAGGGTCCGTCCTCCAGGTTTCCGGTCTTCTCGAAGGCGAAGTCCAGCTTCACGTTCGTCGCGTGCTTGGCCATCCACCAGTTCAGGCCGACATGCGCGCCCATGTAGTCCGCCTTGGGCACTTCGCTGTCGAAATAGTCCAGTGCGACGACGGGTTCGAGGCTGTGCCAGCGATACCCCACCTCAGTCAGTGCGCCGACGCCAGACGTCTTCGCCTTGGGGCCATCGTCGTAGTACAGCGCCGTGCCCTGAAACACGACCTCGTTGTCCGCATCCAGCGGGTACTCCACAAAGACGTCGCCCGCTGCTCCCATGTGGTCGCCGAGTTGGCCCTTGGCCGTCACCACGTTCGACCCGTCCAGAACGGCGGCTTTGGTGAGGACCGCGTCCGGAACGTAATCCACGCCCACGCCGACCGACACGATGGGCGTGGGGCTGAAGTAGATGCCCTTGGCGAAGAAGTCGGTCTCGGTCCCTGAGATGGCATAGCGAACGTGGCCGGTGACGCGCGGCAGGTCGCCAGGGTTGGACGAAGTGACCGCCTTGCCCGTCGCATCCTTCTGCAATGCCAGGTTTTGCGACCCACCGAACAGCCCCACGCGGTACTGCAGCTTCTGCTCGGCCAGGTAACCGCGCGCCTGAACGCCCGCGTCGCGCCAGATCTTGTGGGTGCCGTCTGGGAACTTGATCATCTTGCTGTGGTAGTCGATGCCGTTCAGGCCGATGGCGCCCGTCATGCTGTGACGCGTGAAGGGCAGCAGGACCATGCCGGAATCCACCATGAACGCGTCCGACACCTTCACCGTCATGAACGCATCCTGCACGAAGAGCGGCGCGGCCCAGTCGCCGTTCTTGCCCAAGTTCGGCTGGTCCGTCTCGAAGAAGAAGCTGACGTTCTTGGACAGGCTGCCGAACGCAAGCAACCGAATGCGCCTGAGAAAGAGGTCCTTGGACCAACTGGCGTCGGGCGCCGCCTTCTCGGTGGATTGGGCCTGCGACTGGCCCAGGACGTCCAGGTTGAGAAAGGCATCCTCGGAGATCTGGACCTTGTACGCGAAGGCCGGCGACGCAACGGCCAGTATCAGCAATGGGAGCATCCACTTCACACAGCGCATGGGTATCTCCTCTCTTGAATACGGGGGACGTGACGAAGGGGCGACGCTCGTCAACCGACGGCGAGCTCGGCGTTCGCCTTCGCGTCGGGCTTCTTGGCCGTCATCAGCGACACGACCACCAACGTCAGGAAGCTCATGGGGATTGAGAACAGGCCCGGGTTGGCGAACGGAATCGGCGCGTCGGACCGCACCTTGCCATAGAGCTCGTACATGTCGGGCGAGAACAGGATGATCCCGATCGACAGGGTGATGCCCACCAGAATGGACGCCACGATGCCCTGCGGTGTCGTCCGCTTCCAGAACAGCAACATGATGATCGAAGGCAGGTTCGCCGAGGCCGCCACTGCGAACGCGAGACCGACCAGGAACGTCACGTTCACCCCTTGGAACAGGATGCCGAGGATGATCGCGATGATGCCCACCACGAACGCGGCTATCTTGCCCATGCGGACCTTCTTGCGATCGTCCAGCTTGAGCCCCATGTACCGGTCCATCACGTCATGAGCCACCGCACCCGAGGCCGCGACAATGAGGCCGGCGACCGTGCCCAAGACCGTAGCGAAGGCGATGGCCGAGATGACCGCGAACAGGATGGGACCGAACGACTTGGCAAGCAGCGGACCCGACATGTTGTTGTCGGCCGGATTCACCACCGCGTTCACCATCGCGCCAAGGCCCATGTAGAGCGTCAGAACGTAGAAGAAGCCGATCGCCGCGATGGCCACGATGGTCGACTTGCGCGCGGCGGCCGGCGTCGGGACGGTGTAGTACCGGATCAGGATGTGCGGCAACGCGGCCGTGCCCAGGAAGAGGGCGAGCATCAGAGAGATGAAGTCCAGCTTCTCGATGGGCGTGCCCTCGACCTTGAACTTCTGGCCGGGCCGCATGATCTTGCTTCCCGCCGTGATCGACGGGTAGTAGGCGGTCACCTTGGCGTCGCCATCGTCGAACTTCGCAGGCTTCCAGGTACGCACCTGCGTGCCCGGCGAGCCGATCTTGGCCAGGAATTCGAACGGCCCGACGGATCCCGTGGTGGCCTCGGCACCCGTCTTGCCGTCGATCGCCTCGAGGTTGCCGACCTGCCGCAGTTGGTTCTCCTTGGAAGCGGGCGCCCCGTTGATCACTTTGGAGCCGTCGGCCAGCACGACAACGGACTGCAACTCGACCAGGCTGACCTTGCCCTCCTTCTCGATCTGCTTCCACCATCCCAGCTTGCCCGCGTTCTCGAGCTTGACGAAATGGCTACCCGAGGCCTCTTTGGCGTCCAGGAATCGAAACGCCGGATCGGACGGGATGGCCTTGCCGTCGGCCACTGTCGCCTCGATCGTGGCGTACTTGTGGTAGGGGACCGTGCCGTCCTGGTCAGGCGTGGTCGAGAGCCCGCGCAACAGCACCGCGCCCGTGACGATGACCGAAAAGATCACGAGCAGCCCCCCCTTGAGAAACTGCACGTAGGTCGTCGACGTCATCCCCGCAGTGGCCACGATGACGATCACGATCGAGCCCACCAGGATGACGCCAACCCAGTGGGGCAGGCCCAACAGCGGAGTCACGAGCACACCCGCCCCGACCATCTGCGGAATCAAGTAGAAGATCGACACTACCAGGGTGCTGACCGCCGCTGCCAGTTGGATTCCCTTGTGGTTGAACTTGCTGTCCAGCGCATCGGTGAAGGTGTACTTGCCCATCCGCTTCATCGGTTCGGCAACCACGAATAGGGCAACGATCCAACCGGCAAGGTAGCCGATGGAATACAGGAACCCGTCGTAGCCGGCCGTGGCGATCATCCCGCAGATTCCCAGGAACGACGCGGCGGAAAGGTAATCTCCCGCAAAGGCGATGCCATTGACCGCCCAGTGGATGTTGCCGCCCGCGGCGTAATAGCCGGCAGCCGACTTGGCCTTGCGGGCGAAGAAGAAGGACAGGCCGAGCACGAACGCGACGAAGAACACGAAGAGAGCGATCGAGATGGTTTCCATGGTTACACCCCCGCCTTGTCGCTTGCGGGCGCTTCCAGTCGGCGCTCCTCTACGAGACACATCCTGTTGTAGATCACGGCCATCACAAGGGCGACGACGATCAGCCCAAGACCGTAGACGACCGCCAGGTTCAGGCCCATCAGCACCGTCTTTTCCATCATCGACGGGTCGATCAGGTTGATCGCCACGAACAGAACGTAGACGAGTGCGTAGACAAGAAACATCCATACGCCAAGGCGCGTCTTGTAGGCCATGGCCAAATCCTTGACCTGGCTCTTCTCCGCCGGTTCGTGGAACATGCGCTACCTCCGATGCTTTTCGGGGAATTCGCGCGGAGGGGTCGCGCGTCTTCTGGGGGGAAAGTGGCCGCCCCCGGCCACTTCGCCGCGTGTAGCATTGAATGGGTTCGTCCCGCAACGGCCCATCGTGCAAATCAGCCGGCTCCCAAGAAGTCGTAGCCGACCTTCTTGAGCAGGATGCCGACCTGGCCGAAGGTCTTGCGCAGGAGCGCTTCTTCCAAAGGAGTCAGGGCCTTGGGGTCGAGTTGGTTGCCCGGAATTGCGCCTGCACCGACGGCCGCTGCTTGACGCTTGAGGCGCGCCTCCATCAGGAAGGCATAGGCCTCAGTCACCTCGTCGAGGCTCGAGCGCGTCAGAGCGTTCTTTTCGTGCAGGCGGCGCAGCCGGTCGAACGTATTGGTTTCGGCGACGTCATGACGCAGCGCATACAGTCGCGCGAAGTTCACGATCGGCATCATCGCGTCCTTCAGGCTCAGCGTCTTCGGCCCGCGCCCCTCCGACTCGGCGACGATGTGCCCGAACAGCCCCAGCGGCGGCCGGTACGTTTGGGCGTTCTGCGCAAACAGGGGGAAGAACGCGGGGTTCTCGGACAGTTCCTCGCGGATGTGACGCCGAAGCTCCTCAGTCAGGGTCCGCTCGCCGACCACACAGCGGAAGTCGAAGAAGATTTGGACAGCCAACAGGTCCTGAGGATTGCGCGTGCGGATCCAGCTGCTGAACGACGCCTTCCACGACGACAGCGGGCGGCACCAATTCGGGTTGCGAGCCATGACCTCGCCTGGGCAGAACTGATACCCGGCGTCGTTCAAGCCCTGGCAGACCTTGACGCCCAGCGCGCGAAACCACGCCTCTGCGCTGGGGTCGGCGTCGCCACCCGAATCCTCGTAGACGATGGCGTTGTCCTGGTCGGTGGCGAGCGTCTGCTCCTCGCGGCCCTCGCTTCCCAGCGCGACCCAACAGAATCGCCTCGGCGGAAGCCCCATTTCCTCGATGGCCAGCGCCACCAACCGTTCCGTCACAGCGTCGGAAACCGCCGTCACGACCCGGTTGACGTTTCGGGGCCGTGCGCCGCTGGCGATGAGCGTTCGAACCTGCTCGGGAAGCCGCGCCCGACATCGGGCCAGGACTTCAGGACTCTCCGCGCGTCGGATCTCCTCGATCAGGACCGCAGCCGAGTACCGGTGCAGCTGCGACAAGTCGGCCTGCCGGACAAGTCCCTGTATCTGCCCACCTTCATCCCGAACCGCCAAGTGCTGAATGCCGCGTTCGCGCATCCGCTGCAACGCCTCGTAGACCAGAGCGCGGTTGTCGATGGTGATGAGTGGCGAACTCATGATTCGGAACACGGGCGCCGCCGGATCGAGCCCCGCCACTACGACCCGCTCGCGCACGTCGCGGTCGGTGACGATACCGATTGGCTCTCGCCCGTCTGCCGTGACCAGCAGGGCTCCGGGCTCACCGACTGTCATCTGCGCCGCGGCCCGAAGCACCGGAGTCCCCATCTCGCAAGTTGCGGCCGGCCGCACGAAGCGAAGAATCGGTTCGTTGAGGAAGAGGAGTGACGCTTGCAGCTCCGCCAGCAGCGCCTCGCGCTCGGACTCGGCCTGGCGCTCGCGGGTCACGTCCTCGACCAACCCCTGACAAGACGGGGGTCTGCCGTCCTCGCCGGGTGCCAACACTGCCGACAGCGACACCGTCACTCTTGACGCGTCGCGCCGCCGCAACACAAGCAGTCGGTTCTTCACGACACCGTCCGTGGCGAGCGACCGCGCGAGGGCGGTCGCCTCGGCGGGGTCCACGCACATTGCTTGCAGATCCAGCTTGCCCGGATCGTCGCCATCCACGAGTCCGAGGATGCGACGTGCCGCCGGGTTCAACTCGACCAGCCGCGGGTGCTGGCCCACGGTCGTTCGCACGACGCCTACGTCCAACGTCGCCCGCAAGGCCTCGTAGCCCCCGACCCCGTCGCCGCCGGCCGCCAGACGCTGCCTGGCCATGTCGCGGACATTGACGATGACGCCCTCGCGTCCACCGAACGTGACGCGAGTGGCCGACAACAGCACGTCGAGGTCGGTCGAACCGTCGCCGCGTCGCAGCCACGTCTCGACTTGCATCGGCGCCGGTTGCCCTGCGGCTACGGCACGCAGATAGGCCCGACCGGTTTCGCCCTCCACGCCGGGCGCCACAAGGTCCAACCAATCACGGTGCTCCATGTCCTCTGGTGTCAGGTCGAGCATCCACTGCAGCGTTCGGTTCGAGAACGCGCATCTGCCCTCGACCGCCAGTAGCGTGCCCTCGGTCGCGGCCTCGACGAGCGCACGGTATCGCTCGTGCGACTCGGTCAGGGCATCCTCGGCCGCCGTGCGTTGCCGTTCGATGCGCAGGCTTTGCAGCACAACGGACGCGAAGATCATCGACACAATCGCGACGATCACGATGGAAATCCATAGGATACGTGCCGAAAGTGCTGAAATCTCCCGCCGCACGTCGTCGGTGTAGAGGCCCGTGCCGATGATCCAACCCCATGGTTTGAACCCCTGCACGTAGGACTCCTTGAGCACCAGCCGGCTCGGGTCGTCCTTCCACTGCCAAACGTAGTCGACGTAGCCGCTGCCGCGCTCACGGACGACGCGGGCGAACTCGACGAAGACCCGGTTTCCCAAGGGATCCGTGAAGCTCGTGACGTCCTTGCCGTTCAGGTCGGTCCGGAACGGGTGCATGACCATGACGGGCGTCTGGTCCGTGATCCAGAAGTAGTCTTTGCCTTCCGGCCCATAGCGCAGGTCACGCACGCGCTTGGCGGCGGCACTCTGGGCCTCGGCCCGGGAGAAGCGTCCTTCCAGTTCCTCTTGGTGGTGCTCTGCCAGGATGCTCGTGGCGGATCGCGTCAGTTCGCGAATTGTTTCGCGCTTTCGTTCCAAAAGGTTCTGCTCGAACTCCGGTAGAACCACGCCGAAAATCAGGCCAACGAACAGGCAGATGGCCAAGCCGGTCGGCAACAGGATTCGGACCAGAAATCGCTTCCACTGCAACGGGGTATGGGATGACTTCATGGCACGTCCTGCGGGGAGGTGACGATCCCACGGTCAGGGCTGCCCTGTCCAGCCGTCCGGCTTCAAGCGCGCCGCCGCTCCGTGCTATGGTCTTCCGGGCCGAAAGGGACCAGGGGGCGCGCCGTGCTGGAAGAACTGACTCGCGATCTGTCGGCCTGGCCGCCCTGGAACACGCTGCCTCAGGCCGTCGTGCGGGCCGCCGCCGGGTCGTTTCACATCGAGTACCTGCCCGCGGGGACGCCCCTCGACCCTGGCCGGGCGACCGCGGACGCACTGGTGTCCATCCGAACCGGTCACGTGGACTTCCTGAGGCCCGACGGGACGTTGCGAGACCGAATGATGCCCGGCGACACCCGCCTGCTCGCCTCGGCTTTCGAACCCAACGGGTCGGTGCAGACGGGGGCAGACACCCTGGCCTGGTTTCTGCCGCGGCCGGCGTTCGATGCGCTGCTGGGCGACACCGCGTTCGCTCGCGCGTTCGATCCCCACGCCCGTGCCATGCGCCTCTCGGCGCCCCGCACACTTCGCGCGGCCCCTGAGGCGCTCGACCTGACTCGCAGTCGCGCGGGCGACGTGGCACGGCAGCCGACGCTCGTGCTGCCCCCCGACACACCGATCTCGACGGCCGCGCAGGCGATGCGCCGCGAGGACTGCTCTTGCGTGCTGGTCACTAGCGAGCCGCCCTCCCTCGTCACGGACCGCGAACTGCGCAATGAAGTGGTCGCGGGCGGACTGCCCCCCGAAGCCCCCCTGTCGGCGTTGCACGTGCCCGCAGTCGTCCTCGACGCAGAGGCATCGATGCTGGACGCGCTGCTGCGGATGATGGACCGCGGCGTGCGCCATGTGCTGGTGCCGCGGCGAGACGGGGGCCTCGGCGTGCTGACCGATGCGGACCTGTCTCGTGGTCCACGGCAAGGTTCGCTGTTGCTGGCCTGGGGCGGTCACCCAAGTCGTGACGAACCAGCCGTTTTCGGCGACCGGGTCACTCAGGTGGTCGCATCCCTGCTGGACGAGGGATACGACGCGAGCGTCGTCGGCCAGGTAGCTGCGGCCGCGCACGACGCCAGGGTCGCCAGCCTGATCGCCCATGCGCGTGCAGAGTTGGGCGCGCCACCCGTGCGATTCGCTTGGGTCGCCGTCGACGCGATTGGCCGCTGCGACCCGGTGGTGCTCCCCGTTCCCGACCATGTACTGGCCCACGAGGAGGGTGCGCGGCCCGAAGCGGCGGCTTGGTTCCAGGCCTTCGCGCGGCTCGTGGGCGACCGTCTGGACGCCGACGGTCTGCCCAACGGTCTTGGCCGCACGCGCGCCACCAATCCGCTCTGGTGCCGACCCACGACCTCCTGGCGGCGCTATGTCGCCGACTGGACGGCCGAGCGCGGCCCGGATGCGCCAACGGCCACGGTCGGTCCGTTTCTCGACGCACGTGTCGTCGCAGGCGACGCAGACATGGCAGCGCCCCTCATGCTCGGCCTTCGCCAAGCCGCCGTCCGCCCGCCGTTCCTGCGTCGGCTGGCGCGCGCTGCCCTCACTGTCCAGCCTCCCGTGACTTGCCTGGCCACAGGATTCTTGCGTGCTGACGGCGAGACCGTTGCGACCCTGGATGCCGCGGCAGCGTTGGCCGCGCCGATCGCAGACCTCGCGAGGATCGCAGCGCTTTCTTGTGGCAGCGACGCACGATCCACGGCCGAGCGTCTCCGGTCCCTCGACCGCAGCGCGCCGGTCGACGCCGCCCTGGCCCAGGACCTCGCCACGGCATTCGACTGGGTGTCGCGGCAGATCCTTCGGGCCTCCCTCGCCCGCCCAGGATGTCCGCAGCACCTCCACGCGGTCGATCTGGACCCGTCGGACCGGGCGCACTATCGGGACGCCGCCGCCGTCGTCCAAGAGGCCCGGGCCACCCTGGTGCGCCTGACCGGCGACGACCCAATCAGGAGAAACCGTTGAGTGGGCCGACTGAAAGCACCGAGGCGCTAGCCGCCCGCGTTCGCGAGTGGGCCGCGTCTCCGCTGGACTTGCGCTGCTCGTGGCGCATGGCCCGGTGGACCGCGCTGGATCTCGAGACCACCGGCCTGGATACGCGGACGGATGCCATCCTCTCCGTAGGCCTCGTCGACATCGAAGGCGGTCGCGTGCTTCTCGACACCGCGTGGAATTCGCTCGTCCGTCCGCCGCTTGGCGCGGTCTTCCGACCAGAGTCTGTCCTGATCCACGGATTGACGCCGGACGGTCTGGTCGACGCCCCTACACAAGCAGAGATCCTTCCCACCCTGGTCACGCGGTTGCGGGGTCGGGTCGTCATCGCCCACTCCGGCCAGGAGTTCGATGGCCCGTTGCTGGATCGGGCCTTTCGCGAAGTGTGTGGTGAGCCGTTTCCTGGACCTGTGCTCGATACCGCCCGCCTCGCCCATCACCTGCACGATCAGGCTGTCCCCGGCAGAGCTCCGGCAGATCCGTCCGTACGCCTCGCGGATCTGGCCACCCGACACGGGGTTCCGTCCGGCCGCGCCCACGATGCCCTCGACGACGCCCTGACTTGCGCCCAAGTGTTTCTGGTGCTTGCGACCCGTATGGAGGCCTTGGGGCAAGGCTCTGCGGCGCGGCTCCTCAAGTGCGGATAGTCCCCCAGCGGCCGCGGTCTTGCACAGTTGACCGCCACCGAACCGCCGGGTACGTGCTGGACGGGATCAGTCCGCAGTCACCGTGAAGCCTGGCCGTGCACGGATCTATCCTGCCGGGATGCCAGGCCCCGAGGGCAACACATCAACGTCGACGGACTCAAGGTCAATAGCGCGCGGTTGCGCGACACGCTCGAAACCATGGCAACGATCGGCGCGACGCCGGCCCGGGGGCGTGTCGCGCGTGGCCTGCAGCAAGTAGCCGTCGGGCAGGCGCAGGCTCGAGAACGATTCGCGTTATCTCTTCAAACCTACTGGGCTCTTCCAGGAGGCGGCGCCGCTCACGGTGGCTCACGTCGCCAGTGACCGCAGCAGCGGGCCAATGTCGGTCATCAACTCTGCGCCCGGAATCGCCGCCACGAGCCCAAGTTTGATGGCATTGCCGCCCACGATCAGCCTTGGGCGCGTGGCCTCCGGCCAGGCGGCGATGCGCGCGGCAATGTCCAGCACCCCCGGAATCTGCTCCGGCAGCGCCACCGACACGAGCAGGGCCCGCGGCGACGCGTGCCGGATCAGGGTCAGCAACGCCTCCAGAGGCGGCGTCGGCAATAGCGCGTGTGCGTCGACGCCGTGGCTGGCGAGCCACAGCGCAAGAAGCCGAATCCCGAGCGTATGGCAGTTGCCCGGCGCGTTGACCAGGACCACATGCGCCCGGTCCGGACGGGTCGAGTCCTGAGCACCTGAAGCGCTGGTCCGGGCGACAATCGCCGCGTACACGCGCTCGCAGAAGTTGCTGAAGCGGTGTTCGTCCGCCACGGTGATGGCGCCGCGCTCCCAGTCCTTGCCGATCTCGAACAACAGCGGCGCGAGGAGGCCCACCAGCACGTCCACGGGCCGCACGTTGATGTGCGCGGCCCGCAGGATCATCGCTTCGGCTTCCCCGACATCGCCGCGCCGCCCTGCGGCCGCGAACTCGCCCTGCAGCTCGGCCAGGAACCTGACCCGGGCAAGATCCGGCTCGGAATCGGCGAGCATCGAGGACTCGCAGGTCGCGCAGATGCCGTGCGTTATCTGCAGCACCTCATACGGCTCAGTCTCGCCTTGAAACTGCTGACAGTAGGCGCACCAGTTCAGCATGGCGCGAAACCGAAGGCATCGAGTCGTGACATGTACTCCGCGACCAGCGCAGTCCACTCCGGCGAGAACCGCAGCGGATCGGTGAGCCAGCCGCTGGTGGCCGCCAGCCCGCCCCGAACGCCTGAGCGCTCGTCCAACCATGCCGACGCCAAGAGCGCGGCTGCAGATGGAATCACCAGCCCTGGGCACGCGCCCAGTCGGGCGTCGAAATCGCGCACCAGTCGCGCCCGTCCCTCGCCCCCAGTCAACTTCGTATCGCGCTCGGCCTGCAGATGGGCCAGGAACGGCATCAAGCGTGCCGGCTGCTCCGGCCGCTCCGGGAACTCGGCCGCCAGCGCGGTCTGGATCGCGCGCAGATGGCTCTCCAGAATCACGGTCGGGATGCCGCGGCTCGCAAGGACGCTTCGCAGCCAGACAAGGCTTCGCGTCGCCGTCTCCGCCGGCATGTGCGTCAACGCCACCAGCCAACAGCTGTCGCTCCTGGTGAAGCGCAGGCCGCGTTCGCCGAAGCGCAAGCCCAGGTACGGGAACTGGTTCCAGGCGTCATGACCGGCGCGCAGGGCCAACGCGACCTCCATCGGGTCCTGCGGCATGGCGTGGTCGCCCGCCTCAGCGTTGACGGCCACGACATGGTGCCGCAGGTCCGTGTCCGCGAAGGGGAACAGCGCCGCACACAGCGACGCCAGCTGCTCGAAACACAAGACGGCTGCGTCGGAGACCTGCCTGCCTTGCGCAGCGTCGCATGGGAGCGCGTTCAGCAGCCCGACGAAGGTGTGCCAGTGTGCCGCCGTGTCCTTGCCGTAGCAGCCGAAGTACGACAGGCGTTCTGGGGTCACCCCCAAGCAGCGGGCGTAGGCGCCGCGCAGCACGAGTCCGCCGCGCTGCGAGCCCTCGAGCACATAGAGGATGCCGGCGAGGTGGTGGGGGGACTCCGCCTAGACCAAGGTTTGCGCTGCGCACGCCAGAGCGTGCTCGATCGCCGCCGTGATGCTCGGCACGCCCGATGACGCTACCAGTTCGAGGTCGGCGTTCAGCAACGGGACCTTCGGTCTGGTGTGGCTGGCCAGCCGGGCCAGGGCCGGGTCGGAGGCACCGGCAAGCGTCCGTTCCAGCAGCGCGTGCACGACCGCGAGGCCGCGCAGGAAGCTGACGATGGCCACCTTGGGCAGTGCGCCTGCGTGCAGGGCCTGAAAGTACGGCAGCGACTCCAGTCGCTTGTGGAGGCTGGCCGTCTCGCTGCGCACCTGCTCGCCCAAGTCTGGCACGCCGACCTCCCCACCTGCGCCAGACCAGCAGCGGGCCGAGGCATAGCCCATGCCGAAGGCATAGATCCTATGCAAACACGGTACCCGGCCCAGACCCGCCGTCGCACACCGCCAGACCGACCCCAAGTCGGCCCATCCCGGGCGTCAAACCGTCAGTCTGCGCCGCCAGATCCCCCCGGTCAACCTCTCAAAACGGCGGCAATCACTCGAATTTTCGCCCAGCGAACGCACCTGTCCGTGCGAAGTCAGCGTCCGAAGATGACAGCATGGAGGCTTCCATCGGTGTGTCTGCTGCGACGCAGGAAGACAACCACGAGGACGGGGGGTTCCCTGCGGCCGCCGTTCGGCGCATCGTCCCCCCCATGACCGACGCTGCCGCCACCGACCTGTTCCTCGGCCTGACCCCCGACGTGGTGTTCGACGCCATCGAGGCGACCGGCCTGCGCTGCCGGAACCTGTGCTTCGCGCTGAACTCGTTCGAGAACCGGGTGTTCGAGATCGAGCTCGCCGACGAGGCGCGCACCCGCCGCGTCGCCAAGTTCTACCGCCCCAACCGCTGGACCGAAGCCCAGGTGCGCGAGGAGCACGCGTATCTGCGCGCCCTGATGGCGGCCGAGGTGCCCGTCTGCGACGTCGTCACGCTGCCCGACGGCGACACGGTGGGACGCGCCGGCCATATCCTGTTCTGTCTATTCGAGCGGCAGGGCGGGCGCGCGCCCGAAGAGATCGACGACGCGCTGGCCGAGCGGTTGGGCGCGCTCGCCGGTCGCACGCACAACGTCGGCGCGGTCCTGGACGTCCGCCACCGCCTGACGCTCACCGCCGACCGGCTCGACGACTCGCTCGACTGGCTGCTGCAGCGCGGCCTGGTGCCACAACGCCTGCGCCGCCGCTACGAAGCCGCCGCCCGCACCCTGTCCCGCGCCGCCCGCGAGCGGTTCCGCGACGTCCCGCTGCGTCCCATCCACGGCGACCTGCACGCGGGCAACCTGATCCTGCGCGAAGGGGTGCTGCACGTCCTCGACTTCGACGACATGGTCGTGGGACCGGCGGTGCAGGACCTGTGGCTGCTGCTGCCCGGGCGCGACGTCGAGACCGTGCGGCTGCGCGAGCGTTTCCTGACGGGGTACGAGCGGTTCCGGGCGTTCGACCGCCGCACGCTCGACCTGATCGAGCCCCTGCGCGGGATCCGCACGGTGGACTACTCGGCCTGGCTCGCGCGGCGCTGGCACGACCCGATCTTCCCCGCGACCTGGCCGCAATTCGGCACCGACGACTGGTGGACCGGGGCTACGGACGACCTGGAGGATGCCGTCGAGCACCTGAACGCGCCCCCGACCGCCGCGCCGGCGCCGGAAGAGGACGCCGCAGAGCTGACGCGCAAGAACTACTTCTGGGACCTCGACTGACGCCAGGCGACACGCTCGGTCGTCCGGGTCAGCCGCCGCGGACGCCGCGGACCCAGCGTTCCGGGTCCTCGGTCCAGTCGTCGTCGGAGTCGGGGGCCAGCGAGACCTCGACGTCCACCGCGGACTTGCCGACGTAACCGAACCAGCGGGGCAGGTGTTCGCCGTCGGTCGACTCGAGGTCCAGGAAGACCCAGGGCCGGCCGCCGACGGTGACCACTTCGGGCGGCTGGAGCGCCTTGCGGTCCTTGGGCGGGTGGGCGACGAAGTCCTGGCGGTCGAGCTCGATCTGGGCCGCCAGCGCCTGCCCCTCGGGCACGCTCTCGCGTCCCAGCACCGACACCTCGACGAGCACCGGATCGACCCAGGGGTCGCCGTAGCCGTGCGCCGTCCACTCGCCCAGTTGGCGGACCGCGTGGCGTTTCGCCATGCCGCGGGGCAGGTCGCAGGACAGGTCGGTTCCGGGGATGGTCACCCGCTCGACCTCGACCGACTCGAGATCCCAAGGCCGCCCCTGCTGCCACGCGAGCCCCAGCGCAGCCGCGTGCAGCCCCAGCGAGCCCACCGCGAGCACCGCCAAGGTCCGTTCGAGCCAGACGTGGCCGTCGAACAGCGCCCACGGCCTGGGCATCCGCAACGTCAGGACACCCGTGGCGGCCAGCAGCGCCCCGGTCGCGAGGCCCCCCAGATGGGCCGCCATCCCGACACCTGGCAAGAGCGAGGCGAGCAGGTTGTAGGCGAGGTACACGCCGGAGTGAATGGCCACGGCCTTGCGCTCGAGCCGAGGCAGGCCGTCCGACCGGAACGAGAGCACGAAAAGCGCCCCCATCACACCGAAGACGCCGCCCGACGCGCCGATGCCGAGCTGCTCCGGGCCGACCACGGCCGCCAAGAGCTCCGAGCCGGCGATCGAGACGCCGTACAGCAGCAGGAACCGCCACGTCCCGACGAGCTTCTCGAGCAGAATGCCGAGCAGGAGTAGACCGTACAGGTTGCCCACAGCGTGACGGATGCCCGAGTGGAGCCAGCCGGCGGCCAGCAGGCGCCACCATTCGCCGGCGAAGACCCACTCGCCGCGGTTGCCGCCCATGCGGGCGAGCGTCTGCGTGCTCTCCGAAGCGCCCCACAGCACCTCGAGGAACCACAGCAACGCGATGGCGACAGCGATGCCCGCGACGCCCCAGGGCGTGCCGTCGAGCGAGAAGCGGCCTTCCTCACCCAGGTCGCGCTCGCCGGCGCGCTCGGCTGCTCGCAGCGCTTCGGCCGTGGGGGAAGGGCCCGTCAGCGCGCGGGCGACGGCGCGGTCCAGCCCCGGGACGACCTGGCCCTCGGCGAGCTTCAGCGTGCCGTCGAGCAGAACCTGGCCGAAGGTCACGCCGTAGTTGTCGAGCGCGGTGGGGCGCCGGGGGTCGAGGGGGATGTCAGGCCCGCCGACGAAGATCACCTCCCGGTGCAGTCCCTTGACGATGCCGACGATTTCGGGCGCGTCGCGGGCGGTCAGGTCGAACCAACACGACCGGACCGTCGAGTTGTCGGGCAGGGCGTCGGCGCCACTCGCGATCAGCAGCACCGCCGCATCAGCCGCCGCCGTCACCAGCAGCGCGGCTCGCTCGGACCGCTCGACCAGCATGGCGGCGGGAGTTCCGCCGTCGGGGGCGATCGCCAACGCGCCGCAGATGCGGTTCAGGAATTGCTGAGCGGGTTCGTCCAAGCGTGACTCCTCGGGCTCCTGCGGGCTGCGGCCTCGCGTGGTGGATGTTGGGCATGGCAACCGCAAACACGGCCCTGCCCCCAAGCCACCGTCGCACACCGCCAGACCGACCCCAAGTCGGCCCATTTTGAGCGTTCAACCGTCAGTCTGCGCGGCCAGATCCCCCCGGTCAACGTTTCGAACCTCAGACAATCTCTGGAATTTGCGTCCAGCAAGCACACCCGTCCGGCGCAGCACCGTGGGGTCCCTCGCAGGTGCGTCTGTCCTGATCTTGTCGGCCGCTCAGGGGCCCGTGCCGGGAGTCAGCGGTCGTCGGAACCCGCGCGAGCCGCTTCCCTGCGCGACACGATCAGGGAGGCCGCGATCGAAGTGCCCAGGATCAGACCGATCACTGCAAGCGACACGACGGGAGCGACCTTGACGAAGTCGATGGCCGTCATCTTGGCGCCGACGAACACCAACACGGCGGCCAGGCCCACCTTCAGGTAACGGAACTTGTCGATCACCCCGGCCAACAGGAAGAAGAGCGACCGCAAGCCCATGATCGCGAAGATGTTCGACGTGAACACGATGAAGGGATCCGTAGTGATGGCGAAGATGGCCGGGATCGAGTCGACGGCGAAGATCACGTCGGTCACTTCGACCAGCACCAGGGCCATGAACAGGGGCGTGGCCAGGCGCTTGCCCTGCTGCACCGTGAAGAATCGCTCGCCGTCGAAGTCGGGCGTCGACGGGATCAGCCGCCGCGCCAGGCGCAGCGCGAAGCCGTCTTCGGGGTGCTGTTCCTGGCTCCGCTGCGCGAACATCTTGATGCCGGTCAGCACCAGAAACGCGCCGAACACGTAGATGAGCCAGTGGAACTTCGCGAGCAACGCGGCGCCGGCAAAGATCATCACGGCCCGCATGACCAGCGCCGAGAGGATGCCCCAGAACAGCACGCGGTGCTGGTAGAGCGGCGGAATGCCAAGCGCCGAAAACACCAGGACGAACACGAAGATGTTGTCAACCGAAAGCGACTTTTCGACCAGATAACCGGTCAGGAACTCCAAGCCGCGTTGCGCCCCGAACTGCCACCACAGGACGGCGTTGAAGACGAGGGCAAGCGCGATCCAGACGGCGCTCCAGCCGGCCGCCTCGCGCAGCCCCACCACGTGCGACTTGCGGTGGAAGATGCCGAGGTCGATGGCCAGCATGGCGAACACGAAGGCCAGGAAGCCGAACCACAGGGTGGGGCTGCCGATGGTCTCGAGGGGCATGAGAGAGGATCCTCCTGACGATGACGTTGAGGGGAAGGCCGCGTCCGGGCCAAAGCGCCGCGGGGCTATTGGCCTTTTAGATGCTTGGTGGCCGAAAAGGTTGCGGTGGATGGCGTAACACAGGGGGCACGTAGTGCCAAGTGCCAGATGCGCGACACGGTGGTTCTCGCCGCTGCCCCCACGCCAGTCGGCGATGCCGTACCGACGGCGACAGCAGGACTTGACCTTGGCCAGCGCGTCAGCTCCCGAACTGGCAACTGGAACTGCCTGACCCCAGGCCCCCGCACAACCGCCTCGTGCCGTTGTCATCCCCACCGAGATCCGCCAGTCTCGTCAGGTTCTCTTTCGTGGTCCGACCTTTGCACAATGCCGCTGCATCGCCCCCAGCCGCATTGCCTTTCGGACCACCGGTTCCGCGGCTTCTCCGGGCGCATCGGAGTGTGACCATGGCCTCGAGTCCTTCACACCGCTGGACGTTCTTCCGTGCCGGCGGCTTCGATCAGGTGCGCATCGAGACCGGCGACGACATCGTCCATTTGGACACGCTGGACCAGAAGCTGTGGGTGGCCCTGAGCTGCCCGACCAAGGGCTTGTTCTTCGACGCCAAGACGCTCGAGGCGATCGACACCGACGGCGACGGCCGCATCCGTGCGCCAGAGCTGCTGACGGCGGTTGGGTGGGCCTGCACGCTCTTGAAGGACCCCCAGGAGCTCGTCGGACCCAAGCAGGCCTTGCCGCTAGCGGCGATCGACGACCGCACGCCGGACGGCGTCGCCTGGCTCGCTGCCGCGCGTCGGATTCTGGTCCTGCAAGGGCGGCCGGACTCGCCGTCGATCACGGTCGAAGATGCTGCCAACGCCGCCACGCTGTTCGCCGCCACCCGGCTGAATGGCGATGGTGTGGTGCCCGCGGACGCAGCCGAGACGGATGGGGTCCGCGCCGCGATCGAGGCGATGGTCGCCTCTGTGGGCTCTGTCGCAGACCGCAGCGGCAAGCCCGGCGTCACGCAGGACCACGTCGATCGGTTCTTTGCGGCTGCCGCGGCCTACGAGGCGTGGTGCCGCGCAGGCGAGGACGCCGCGGTGCGGGTCCTGGGCGTCGACACCGCAGCGGCCGCCGGAGTCCTGGCGACCGTGCGGTCCAAGATCGACGACGCGTTCGCCCGTGCACGCCTGGCAGCGTTCGATCCGCGCGCGGCCGAAGCCTTGCACCCGGACGAAAAACAGTATCAGGCGATCGCGGCGCGCGACTTGAGCGTCACGCCCGCAGAGCTGCGCGACCTGCCGCTGGCCCGCATGGGCGCGGGGATGCCACTGCCGTTCGATGCGATCAATCCCGCCTGGACCAAGGAGATGGCGGCGTTCGTCGCGTGCGCGGTGAAGCCACTGGTGGGCGACCGCAAGGTCCTGACCGAGGCCGACTGGCACACCGTCCAAGATCGTCTCGCGCCTTGGTTCGCGTGGCAGGCGGCCAAGGCCGGCGCTGACGTTGAGGGCCTGGGCGTCGCACAGGTGCGCGAGCTGCTGGCAGGTTCGGCGCGCCAGGACGTGACGGATCTGATCGCGACCGACCGCGTACTCGACACCGAGTACCTGGCCATCGCAGCGGTCGAGAAGCTGCTGCGCCTGCACCGGCACCTGCACAAGCTGCTGAAGAGCTTCGTCAGCTTCGAGGACTTCTTCGCGCTGGGCGGCAAGGGCATCTTCCAGGCCGGCACGCTGTACCTCGACCAGCGCAGCTGCGACCTGTGCCTGTACGTCAACGACGTGGGCGCGCACGCCGGCATGGCGCTCGCCAGCCACACCCACCTGGCCTATTGCACGCTGTCCCGCCGTGGCTCGGGCGAGACCGGCACGATCGTGGCCGCATTCACAGGCGGCGACTCGGACTACCTGTCCGTCGGCCGTAACGGCATCTTCTACGACCGCACGGGCAAGGACTGGGACGCGACGATCGTGCGGATCGTCGAGAACCCGGTCAGCATCCGTCAGGCGGTGTGGTCGCCGTACAAGAAGTTCCTGCGGATGGTCGAGCAGCAGGTCGCCAGGTTCGCCGCGTCCAAGGAAAAGGCGGTCGACGAGGTGGCAGCCGCCAAGGCGGGCAAGATCGGCGACGGGTCGATCATGGCCCCCGCCGACCCCGCCGCCCCGGCCAAGAAAGAGGCGTTCGACGTTGCCCGGTTTGCCGGTATCTTCGCCGCCATCGGTCTGGCCATCGGCGCCATCGGCGGCATGCTGGGTGCGATGTTCGGGGCCTTCTTCAAGCTGGTGTGGTGGCAGATGCCGCTCGCCATCCTGGGCATCATGGTCGCGATCTCCGGCCCGTCCGTGCTGATCGCGTGGATGAAGCTGCGGCAGCGCAACCTGGCGCCGATGCTCGACCCCAACGGCTGGGCGGTGAACGCCCGGGCGCGGATCAACATCCCGTTCGGCGGATCACTGACTCAGGTGGCCGCGCTGCCCCGTGGCGCCAAGCGCGATCTCGTCGACCCGTACAAGAAGAAGGGTCATCCGATGCTGTGGTGGACCGGTGCAATCGTGGTCGCACTGGCGCTTGCGTGGCTGCTGGGCGGCGTCGAGTACGTGTTGCCCGGCAAGCTGCCGGCGTCGCCGCTGGTCACCGGGCAACCGAGGTAACCATGGGCCTGCGCGTCTCGGTCCGCCGCTGTCACTGGTTCGACCGCCGCATCCGCGCCGGGCGGCGCGACGAACTGCCTGCTGCGATTCGCCAAATTGCCGAGCAGATCGACGCCGGGCGGGCCGTGGGGCTGGTGGTGCGGCCCACGCCGACGTTCTCGTGGATTCCCTTTGGCATCACGATGTTCCTGTTCCTGCTGTGGCTGACGCTGCTGGCGCCGCTGGTGGATGGCGGCTGGCGGCACATCGTGCCGGATGGGCCGCTTTGGCACACAGCGGCGATGGCGGCCGGGCTCGCGCTGGCGGTGGGTCTGATCGTCTACTACACGCTGTGGATCAACCTGTTCGGACCGCTGTGGCTCAAGCGCCGCCTCGACCGCCACTTTCTGCACGTCGGCAGTGAGGGGGTGCTGCGCCGCGACGGACACCACTACGTCTTCGTGCCCTGGGCGGCGGTGGCGGGCGCCTGGACAGAGATCGGCACGGTGTACATGGACGACCATGGCGAACGACAGCAGACGTTGGACCTGCGGCTCGCCGGCCGGTCGTGGCTGACGGTCGCCCTGGTCAAGGGCTACGGCCCCGGAATCCTGTTTCAGGACTGGATCGAGTACGCGGAGGACGACTTGCGGCGGGTCGAGCGGCAGATCGCGGCGCTGCTTCGCGATGCGGCGGCGGCCTCACGGCCTGACTCCGATCGTGGCTGAACAGTGACCGGTTGCGCCCGGACGAGCTTGCCCGCCGACGCACGCCGCCCCGCAGCCCCCCGACCGCCCAGAACTCATCCGAACAACGCCAACAGCTTGCGAGTGGTATTCGGGTTGCGCACGGTCATCTCCTGATACTCGCGCCGCGCCGATAGCTTGAGCATCGTCGACCGGGTCAGCGTCTCGATCCGCGCCGACCAGAACAGCACGCCTGGTGCATACGTCACGGACTCGAGTTCAGGCTTGAGGGGAAACCGCAGCACCACGCCGGGATCGTCCAGCGCATCGGTCAGGAAACACACGTTGTGCTTCCAAGTCGCGTCGGCAAACACGGGCGGCATCGCGGCGACGGTGGCGGCCAGGTCCGCACGAGATCGCACCACGACGCGCGCCGCGTAGCCGAAGGTCTCGGTCAGGCCGCGTTCCAGGCGCCTGGTCAGTGCCGCGCGGTCCGTCTCTGGCGTGGCCAACAGCACGTTGCCACTCTGGATGTACGTGCGTACCGCCGAGAAGCCCATCGCCTCGACGGCGCGCGTCAGGTCCTGCATCCGGATTACGTTCTGACCGCCGACGTTGATGCCGCGCAACAGGGCGACGTGGGTGGGAGTTTCGGGCATGGGTCTCCTTGCCGCGCGTGCTCACCCGGGAGCGTCCCGGTCGGTCGCCCCGCAGTCGCGGCACCGCACGGTCGCCAGGCCGCCGCGACCGTCAATACCCCTGCCCCCGCAACCACGCCACCAACTCGCGGTAAAACGCCTTGTGGTCAAAGGGGTTGCCGATGCCGGGCGGGTCGCCGAACAGGTGGCCGATCTCGTCGAGGTGGTCCGCCGGCACGCACCCCAGAAAGGTGCCCCACCGCGCATCGGCCACCCGCACCAGGCCGTCGTGCGGAATCGCCTTGAACAGCCCGCCGTCGACCACCTCGCGCGTGGCCCACAGCATCGCGTCCAGCGTGTCGACCTTCTTGTCGTACTTCTGCGCAAATGGCACCGCGACCTGCGGCTGGCACTCGGACTTGGCGAGCGCAAGCGCACTTCGGCCCGCCAGCGAATAGTAGGCGACGCCAGGCTGGTCCTTCACCGTGGCGTTGAATTCCTTCATCGCGGGCGTCGACAGCTGCTGCATCGACTGGGCAAGGCTCGTCTGACCGTCCACCTCGCTCCAGACCGGCTTGCCCACGAATTGCAGCAGGCTGTCGACCAGTTTCTGCGCGCCCTTCCACGGCATCAGCCCCAGCGCGGCGTCGGCGACCGGCGTGCCCTGATGCGGCGTCGAGAACGTGACCACGGCGGCCACCAGATCCGGGCGCTGTGCGGCCACCCACCGCGCGTCGAGACCGCCCTGCGAGTGGCCGATCAGCACGACCTTGGCGTGACCGGTCTGCGCGAGCAAGTCTTCGATCGCCTTCTGCAATTGCGCGCCGCGGTAGGGCGAGGACTGGAAAGGGTCGACGGCTGGTGTGGTCACGTGGGTTTCGCCATGCGCCAGCAGGTCCTCGCGCACGCCGTAGAAGTAGGTGGCGAACCCGATGCCCGCGAAGCTGTCCGCGCCGAAGAAGCCGTGGGCCAGCACGATCGGGTACGGGGGGCCCAGCTTGGGCGGCTGCGCAATGTCGTCGGGGGCGGCGGCGTCTGGCGCGGCGTCTGCGGCCGTGTCGGTCGCGTCTGGCGGGCTGTCGGGCGTGGCGTCCGCAGCGGGCTCTACGGCGTCGGGCGTCGGAGTGGTCGAGAAGTCGACTGCATCCGCGTCTGCCAGGTCAGCGTCTGCGACGGATGGGGTTGCGTCGGCCGCGCCCGGCTGCAGCGACGCCAGAGGCGGATCGGCACATGCCGCGAGCAGAAGCAGAAGCAGCGTCAGGGCTGACCGGCGCACGGGACCTCGGTGCAGAAGGGGAGTCACGGCGCCGCTACCCCACGGCCGTGGTCCTGAACAGGTGCACTGTCGGGGCTGTTGCTGTCAAGTCGGGGGGCGGGGGGGGGGCCTGATGATTGGTCACATCTTCCTCGCGTCTGCGACCGGCAGGTCTGGTCGAAACGTGTGGACATGACGACGGGGTTAGGCAAGAACATTGCATGAATACGCACGGTTACGGAGATATGCAGGATCTCTTTGGGGGGTGCCGTGTCCGCGGTGACCATGCCCGCGGCGGAGTCTTCTGGGAGCACGCCGCGGTCACCGACAGCTGGGTCGATGCCAAGCGGCTCACCGGTTACGGTGCACCTTTCTCGTGGGCCGAACTGACGATGGCGTCGTACTCTGCCTGGCTCAAGAACTGGGGCTCGTACGTCTGGTTGCGTGCGACGAGCTGGCTGTGAAATCCGCGCAAGTGGTTGCGGGAACCCAGTGTCAGCTGGTCGTAGGTGGCGAGGATGTCCGGCTTGGTGGTGTGCGCCCGCCTTGCTCCGATGTCGACCAGGTCATACTCCTCAATCAGCGCTCCGACCTGCAGCGCTTCATCAACAGAAACGGCACCCTTAGCCAACAGCTGCGTGTCCAAAGCCTGCAACGCCGGATCCGAAAACTGGTTCGCGACATCGTTGGTGATGGGGTCCGGGATCCCGTAAGCCACGAGCAGTGTGCCGATGGCCGCCATGTGACCGGATTCCGACGGCGGGATCGACGAGAACACCGGCAGGTCCCACTTCCCGCCAAGACTGACATAGACATCATGGGCGAGCTTTTCCTCCTCCCGGATGAACGTGAGGTCGGCGCGCTCACTTGCCGTCGCCGCGCCATTGGCTGCTTCGCCGCCGGTGGTCAGTGCCGTTCCTCCCGAAGTACCGTCGCTGGCACACCCCATGAAGGATGACAGCAACAACAGCCCAATGAAGTAACTTCCAGCAACACGGATGTCAGTTTTCATCACCGACCCCAGCGGGCCATTCTGTGGCCCTCGATTCGTAGGAGCCTGCTCCGAACATGACGGTTCAGTCTGGACCCATGGCCGCACTGCCGGCCCGCATCGGTCCTCCCGAATGCGGAAGCATGGCAGTTCTGCCAAGCCATCCTCGACCCTATCGTCGCGCGCGAATTCGTCGCATTGCGGCCGTTTCAGGGACCGCCCCACGCCACTACCTGTGGCCGCTCCTACTGTTTTGATGACGAATGGATGCCGACGTGTGGGACAGACAAGCTCCGATCCCCAACCACTCTGGCACGCGTCACCCGACTCACCGCCGCCCTCAGACCGTCCAGAGGCGCGCAGCAGGCCACCAACCGTCTACGTCCGCCCTAACCCTCTGTCAAGCCAATGATTGTTCTGAATGAAGGAATGTGCCGGGGGTCAAGTCACGACACCAGCTTCCCCAGAACGGCGGGTCGAGGTCCAAGTCGTCGGGCGGGTCTGGAGCATCGATCTCCGCCGCCGTGACACCGGCTGCCCACCTGATGCAAACTTGCCGTCACGAACACCCCGCTCGGCAAGGAGCCTTTTGCACCATGGCCTCCGTCCACGAAACCTTCTGGCTGATGCAGCGCTACGCCTTCGTCGGCCACAGCGCGAGCAAACCCTTTCCCAAGCTGTCGTACAGCGCAGCCAAGGCTCGCGGCAACGTGGTCTACGCCATCGACCCAAGCGTGGCAGAGATCGACGGCGACAAGACCTGGCCAGACCTGAGCGCCCTTCCCGGGCCGGTCGATGGCGTCGTCCTCGAGGTCCCTGCCGCCGAGACCGCGGCGTGGGTCAAGGCCGCCGCCGACGCGGGCATCGCGCACGTCTGGATTCATATGGGCCGCGAGACCCCAGAAGCGCTCGCGGTCGCCAAGGAGCGCGGCATCCACGTGCGAACGGGCACCTGCGCGGTGCAATACCTCGACAAGCGATTTCCCCACAACATCCACAAGCTGCTGCGCAAGGCGACGGGAAACTGGTAGCCCCGCCGTTGGGCCCCTCGCAGGTCTTGTGCTGGTGATGTCGTCGGCTGGTCAGATGCCCGCGTCATGGTCGGGATGGTCGTCCCGGAAGGGCAGGCGGGTCACAGTCGTCGTCGCTTGCCCTGCCCGCCGACTAGCGAACATAGCCCTCCCACTCCGACGGACTCGACGGATTGCTCCCCGAGCTGATGGGCGTGTGCCTGCCCGACACGTACGTGGGCACGGGACCCAAGCCGCCGCCGTGGGTGATCTCGGCCCAGCCGTTGGCCATGGTGTCGGCGCCGCCGCCGGTGATGCGGATGCCCCCGCTGGCGGCCTCGAAGCCGGCGCACGTGTAGCCGCTGAGCACCGAGCTGTCGGTCTTGCCCCACCCTCCGACGGCCGGACAGATGTCGCTCTTGACCCGCATGCGGACGTCGCAGGGCACGGCCGAGCCCTTGACCGCCTGGTTCATCTCCAGGCTCATCCACCAACTCGTCGTCGGCGCCCGCATCACGTGGGTGCGGTAGTCCACTTCCTTCATCGACGACCACGCCAGGCTGGTGCTGCACGCTGCCCCTGAAATCGAGGACTTGCCGCTGCCGCAGTGGAGCATGAAGCCGCCCACGACGCCGGTGCCAAAGTCCTCGGTCTGGTTGCAGTAGACTTGGATGGCCGAGGCCATGCCGCCCCACTTCAACCAGTACTCGCCGTTGGTCTTGGTGCCGCCCGCCAGCACGGCCTTGCAGTGCTCTGCTGGCTTGGACGGGTCGGTGCCGACCGGGATCGGGCAGTCGCCGGGACAGGTGTTGGCGTTCTCGTTCTTGTCGGGCTGGCAAGTGCCGTCGCCGCAGGTCTTGCACGTCTTCGAGCAGCCGTCGCCGTCCTGCTGGTTCTTGTCGTCGCAATCCTCTTTGCCTGCCCACACATAGCCGTCGCCGCAGGTGGCGATCACGCACGCGACGCAGGCGTCGGTCGTAGTGGCGTTGCCGTCGTCGCACTGCTCGCCCGAGTCGACCACGAGGTCACCGCACGTCGCCTTCTTGCAGGTCGGTCGGCACTTGTCGGGCAGGTTGGCGTTGTTGGCGCCGTCGTCGCACTGCTCGCCCGTGTCGGGGATGCCGTCGCCGCACGCGGGCTTCTGGCACGTCGTGCGGCACTTGTCGGGCAGGTTGGCGTTGTTGGCGCCGTCGTCGCACTGCTCTAGCGCTTCCTGCGCACCGTCGCCGCACACCGGCTTGTACATCACCTCGCGCCACAGCGACTTCGACAGCACGTACACACCGCCCGTGTCCTTGCGGTACACGATCTGGCCGTCGGACTTCAGGCTCTGCATCTCGTTGGCGTTCGCGGCGATGCGCACCATCACGGCGGGCGCACCGTCGATGCACGTGGTGCCGACGCCCGACGCGAGGTCGAGTCCGCAGGCCGCCGCCGGCACCTTGCCGATGCCCACGCGCTTGCCGCTGACGGTCAGCGCGCCCGTCAAAGCGTCGAGCACGCCCTGCACCGACTGGCTGATGCCGCCCGCCGCCACGGCGACGTTGCTGGCGGTCATCACGCCGTTCGCCAGATGGTCCAGCGTCACGCAGCCGGTGCACGCCAGGTTGGCGGCCGGCCCCCCGGGAGTCTTGGCCCCCGCCGCCGCAAAGCCGAGCGCCGTCGCGGGCACCGAGCCGTCGACCAACTGCTTGCCGTCGATCTTGCCCGTGAGCGCGGCCGCGGTCAGGGCGTGAAAGGCCAGCGGAGTCGCGCCGATCCGCACGCGCGGCAGCTCCGGGTCCACGCCGATGCGCACGCCAATCCACAACTCGGGGTGCACAGAGAACAAGTCGGGCGACAGCACGGTGCCCTGGCCCAGCAGCGTAGAGAAGTGCGCCTTCTCGACCTTGACGTCGATTTGCGTCTCCTTCCACACCGACTCCTGTGCGTCGGCGGCGGAATACAGTGCAAACGTCATCACATAGCTGCCGTCGGACGCGGCACCGCCGCCCGTGGCGAACAACGCGCCCTCGACGGTCAAGACGGGGCCGGCCAACGCCGTCGCCGCGGCGAACAGGCCGAAGGCACAGGCGCACACGCACGCCCGAGCGAACGAACGGATTGCAGTGTTCTGGGTCATGGCAACGACCTCGTTCGGAAGTCTTCGGGCCGCCAGAACGGGGGGAAGGAGGGAGAAATGGCGGCTCCGCGCGCCGACATCTTCACACTTCTACCGATTTTGCGAAAGCCTTGGTCGAACCGCGAGGTCGCACGGCCCCCTGAACGCTCCCCTCGTCACGCCGGTCTCGTTGACCCGGACGACACCTGTTTTGCGGCAGGTGATCGTGCCAATCCCGCTGCTGGCGGTGCTACCCGGCTTTCTCGTGCTCGACGGCGTGTGGGGGGCAGGGCCGATCGCCGACGGCGTCGCGGCGCTGCTGACGGGTGGGGCGCTGGTGTGGCAACTGCAAAGGTTGGGGGCGGGTCGGGGCGTCCGTCCGTAGCGACAGGCAAGGGGAACCCGACGGGCGAGAGCCTGTCCCTACCCGCTCTACAGTGTCACGCGGCCGCCTTGCCATGGCCCTGACGCTTGCCTGCCCATCGGTTCCACTGATATACAGGGCGCAGGTATCAGTCGGGACTTCCTTCTCCCATGGTTGTGCGCCTCGCGCCGACCGTCTGAAGCCTCTCGTTCGCGCTCTCGGATACTTCGCGCGGCCATGGCCACCGCCTGCCCCGCCCCTTCCGCTGCCCGACAGCCGGTCCCCCCGATGCCTACGCCTCCCGCACCTTGCCGTGCGAGGTCGTCGCCGATGCGGCCATTGCGTGCCGCGCGTCGCTGGGACCCCGAAAGGACTCGCCCATGATGTCCCTTTGCCGGTCGCGTCGGTCTGCCGCCGTCGTCTGTGCCGTCGGCCTCTTGCTCACGCCCGCTGCCCAGGCGGTCACGTGCACGGGAACGGCCACGCTGGTCATCGTCTCGCCGCTGTCGGTGGCCGAGCAGACGCAAGCCCACTTCGGCGCCATCACGCCGCCCACCTTCGGCGAGCAGACCTACTCGCTCTCTGCGATCACCGGCAGGGTGACCTCTGGCGACGAGGCGGATGGCGAGGTGATGGATGCAAGCGGGCGGGCGGGCGTCTTCCTCATCCACGGCGTCGCCAACCTGGCCGTCACGGTAACGGCACGGATCCAGCCGTTCGATGCGGGGTCGATCACCGTGGATTCCACCGAGATCTTCGCGCGGAACGCGCACGCGTTGGGCGGTGGCTCGCTCGAGGCCAACCTGGATGGCGCCGGCGGACTGTCGGTCCAGATCGGCGGGGTGATTCGGGTTTCGCCAGGGGAACCCGAGGGTTGGCAATCCGCACAGGTCACGCTGACGGTCGTATACCAGTAGACGTCAACGCGGAAGGGCTGCCGCGCAAGGCTACGGACAGGCCAGACCGATCTCGACGGCCCCTCGCGCAGCTTGGGATCTGGCCGACCACGCCGGCACGCAGCGGCTGCTGTCACTCCATCGAATACGTGTTGCCCAGCTCGTCTTGCACGACCGTCGCATCGCCCGCAGCCGCCAGTAGATTCAAGTTGTTAGCCAGGGTGCGCGGCGCGTAGGTCCAGCCGGTCGGTAGCCCCGTCAGCTTCGGCCCTAGACCGGCCAGATCCTCGATCGTTAGCGCCGCTTTCTGCGCGCTGTACGACTGCATCACATACGCGTGGCCACTCGGGTCGTGCAATTCGTATGCCGACTGCCCCGCGAGCCAGTGGAATGCGCTTTGCCGGTGAATCGTGTGCAGCTGGTACGGCTGCTGCATCGTCGACAAGTCGGTCAGCGGCACATCCATCTGACCCGCCATGCGCATGTCGATGCCGCCAAAGGATTTGACGGCCGTGTCTTGCAGAATCGACCCGGCCAGCGAATCCACCGTCCAGTACCGCGGACCGTTCAGCACCACGACAGCGGCGCCCGCAGCCGCCTTGAGCGCAGAAACTTCCAGGGCCTGCCATGCGGCGTCCGGGCAGCTGCGATCAGAAATGCGACCCGTCGTCATTTCATTCACGATTTCAAAGTCATCGGCGCATTCTTTTAGCAACAGGGTGCGCCCTTTCTGCCACCCGGCGGACGCGTCGTTTGGCGTGGGTCGAGGCTTCGTGTAGACGGAGGTTTGACAGCTCACCCTCGACGCGTGCACGCCGACACGGGGAGAGTCGGAGGAGGACGATGCAGCCGCTGGCCCAAGCAGAAGCCCTGTTGCAGCAATGGCTGCTCGGGCTGGGTCCTGTCGAGGCCGCCGGATGGGCGGTCCTGCTGAACCTGGCGCAAGTGCTGGCGTGCGTGGTCGGCGGCTGGGCGTTGCAGCGGCCGTGGCCGGACCGCCGGATCGCCCCCGCTCCGCCGGCTCTGACCGTGGCAGAGGTCCAGACCACCGCCTTGACGGTGCTGGGTAGCGCCGCCATCACCTGGCTGGGCTGGTGGGCCTTCTGCATGGGCTGGATCGTCGTTGTGCCGACCTCGGGTCCCCTGCGCGCGGTCGGGGACGCGGTCGGGCTGCTGCTGACGATGGATGCAGCGCTGTACGCAGGTCATCGGATGGCGCACTGGGGGCCCCTGTTCGGGCGGGTCCACGCCCTGCACCACCGCTATTCGCTGGTCAGACCCTTGACCCTGTTCGTCGTTCATCCCGCCGAAGTGCTGGGGTTCGGCGGGCTGTGGTTGGGGGTCCTGGCGCTGTGGCAGCCGTGCTGGAGCGGCATGATTGCCTACCTGATGCTCAACGGGATTTGGGGCACCTTGGGGCACTTTGGCATGGAGCTGCTGCCGGGAGGCCCCGCCCTGCTGACCGGGGGGCGCCACCACGCCGACCATCACCGGTACCCGCATGGCAATTTCGGATTCTATACGAACCTCTGGGACCGCCTGTTGGGCAGCCGATTGCCCCGACCAGAGCGTTAGGGCACCCATCGGTTGCCGGCCCCGTCGCCTCGCTTGCAGAAGTGCGCCGTTCGACCTCCTGGGCCACGTACCGCTCGATGCGCTCCTGCGCGCCTTCGGAGACGTTCCGCGGGATCAAGGGGTCCACCGTGGGGCTTCGGCCGCGGCCGTCACGGCAAGAACCGCGCCCGCTCGCTTGGGGTCGGCAGCCGGCACGTCTCCTTGCGCCCGAACCAAGCGAAGCGATTCCGGGCGACCCAGCCGTACACCGCGTCGCGGACCGGCCGTGGCACCAGGCGCAGCACGAACAGCCCGCGCCAGACGCCGCCGAGCTGCCAGGCAATGCGCAGAGCGGCGTCAGACCCGTGCCAGACGCTACCCTGCATCGCCAAAACTACCGAGTCCGGGTCACCCTCGGGCTGCAGTCCCAACAGCGTGCGCGCCGTCTCGCCCTGCAACGGGCTGAAGCGCAGCACTTGAGCGCGGTCGTGGCGCATCAGGAATTCCATGGACCGGCTGCACAGCGCGCAATAACCGTCGAAGAACACCACGGGCGGCGGATCGACCAAGCGCTGCGGCCAGATGCGTCGTGCACCCAGCAGCAAGGCTGTCAAACCCAGCAAGCACGCGAGGACGGTCCAGAGGCAAGCGCTCATGGCACGCAGGGAAGCAGGGCAGAGTGGGCAGGGCAAGCATCATCGCGAGTTTCCTTGTGATTACAACGGTCAAGAGCGCGCGGCGGCCGCCGAAGTCGCCATTCCTGAACGCCGCGTGCGGGGTCGCATCACCCCGCCTGATCCTGTTGCCGCGCGGCACTTTGGCTCAGCGAGCGATCAGGGGCGATGGCCTCACGCTCGCCCACCAACTCCGCCCTCGCACCTCGCCCGCCCGCCAAGCCCGGGCCGGCGAGTCCACCACAGCCGAAGGTGGCGTACGACCGCCGCCGCCCGGAGCTCACCGCGCTGCACCAGGCAGTCGCCGAGGGTTGGCCGCAACTGCGCGAAAGCAGCGAACGCCAGTCCGCGCTGGCCTGCCGCGGCGAGGGCGGCGCGGGCCTCGGCCTCGGTCCACGGGTCACGCAGCGAAGACCGGCGCGGTTCGTAGGGAGCGATCGGGCTGACATCGAGCACAGCTGACACCTCCTCGAGGGAAGTGTCGGTCAGCGCGTGCGCGGCGGAGAGGCGGGGACTTCTGGGCGGTTACGGCGCACGCACCATGACTATTGCAATTCATGTTTATTTGTGTTAATTTATGTGCACGTTGCGCTTGAGCCGCGATGCGGCCGGACAGTCTCGAATATGACTTCCATAGGGGTTCATCAATGTTGGGTATCCTTCCGTCATGCCGGTTCGGGACGCGCACCAGCGCACGAATTGCCGCCGTTGCGGCGGCGCTCGGTGTCTTGTGTGCCTCCGCATCCGCAAACGCCGCCGTCCCGGCCACGGCCCAAGTCGAGGGAGTGCTGGCTACGAGCAGTGGCGGCGCGGTGGCCGACGGCGACTACGAGATGATCTTTGCCCTGTACAAGGACGCCGAGGGCGGCAGCGCCGTGTGGACCGAGGGGCCCGTCGCCACCGCGGTCCTCAATGGCGCGTTCAGCCACGAACTGGGTACCGCGTCGCCCCTGACCCAAGATGTGCTTACCGCGCTGACGGGCAAGGGTTACCTGTCACTCCAGGTGGGATCGGACCCAGAGTTGACGCGAAAGCCCTTGCGTTCTGCGCTGTTCGCGATGCGCACCGCCACCGCCGAAGCGCTTGACTGCTCCGGCTGCGTCGGTACCGGCCAGATGGACGCCGCCGTGCTCGCTCCCTATGCCAAGACGGCCGCGCTGGACGCCTACACCAAGACCGCAGACCTCGCCAAGGTCGCCACCACGGGCAAGTACGCAGACCTCGACGGCGGCCCCGACCTCTCTGCCTACGTCAAGGCGGCCTCGCTCGCCACGGTCGCCTTGTCGGGTGCGTATGCTGACCTGACCGATATTCCCGACCTGGCGGTCTACGCAAAGACCGCCGACCTGGCCAAGGTCGCAACCACCGGCCAGTACGCCGACCTCGATGGCGCCCCGACGCTGGCCAAGCTCGATGCCACCTGCGGTACGGGCCTCGTCGTCAGGGGGCTGAAGGCGGACGGTAGCTACGAGTGCGTAGTCGCGATGGACCCGGCGGCGCTGCCCAAGGACGGCCTGGACGAAATCTCGAACGGCTTGCTGTTCAACCAGTTCGACGAGGTGGCGACCAGCGCCAAGACCCCGGTCGCCATTCTCGACAACAACCCGGTGGGTATCAGCGACCTGATCGACGTGCCCGACTTCGGCGTGGCCCAGACGCTGACCATCTCAGCACACGTTGCCAACAGCGACACCAGCAATCTGGTGATCAACGTCATCGACCCGACCAGCACGAAGTTCGTGCTGTGGAGCAAGACGACCGAGGGCACGGCCGTGAAGACCACCTGGCCCACCGACACCAAGACCGTGTCCGGCGACCTGACAACCTGGGTAGGCAAGAATCCCAAGGGCAAGTGGTACATCGAGGTCATCGACACGGGGTTCCTGAACAACGGCATCGACGGCGAGATCGTCACGTGGTCGGTCAACGTCCAGACGCTCTCGGACAAGAAAGTACAGGTCAACGGCGACCTGGTCGTCACCGGGGCGCTGCTCGGCAACGCCGCGATTCCCAAGGGTGCGGTGATGCCGTTCAACCTGACGGTCTGCCCAGTGGGCTGGACCGAGCTTGTCGCCGCGCGCGGGCGTTACATCGTCGGTCTACAGGAGGGCGGCGCGGTGGCCAGTACGATTGGCAACCCGTTGGCCAACAATGAGAACCGCGCAATCGGTCAGCATTCCCACACCGCCTCCCAGGCCGCGCACACGCACGGCTACAACCGGCCGGAAGGCACGGTGCCCGGACGTTGCTGCGGGTACACCGCGTACGCAGCCTACTTGGTCGACGCCACGACGGCCGCGGTCGCGCCTGCCGTGTCCGTCGCCGACGCCGGAACCGTGGCCGGTACCCCTGCGCCGTACATGCAGTTGCTGATGTGCACCAAGAACTGAGGCCCTTGTACCGCAGATCCCGCCGACAGTGCCGACTTCGATGCACTCGACGAGCTTCCGCCGCTGGACCATGCCGCCTGACACTCAGGTAGTACCAGTTGCCAGATGCGCGGCACGGTGGTTCTCGCCGCTGCCCTCACGCCAGTCGGCGATGCGGTGTCGACGTCGGCGGCGTGCGGAAGTGCGCGTGGTGGTTGAGGATCACTCTGGATGGTTTTCGAGGAGGCACCCACACACAGACGTCCTGCTTCGCCGTCAGCGCACCGTCAGCGCCAGCCGCCCCCACCGCAAAATGGTCTGGTGCATCTCTGCTTCGGACCAGTGCATCTTGCGCAGCAGCTCCGCAACGTCGTCGGGTTCCACCAGTCGGGACGCAAACAATTGCGCCACGAGCGCCTCGTCCTTGGGCCGACCCACGCGCAGCTTCACGGCAGCAACGTCGACCGCTGACAGTGCCCTGGCGTTGGTTCCGGCAACTGCTTGCGTGCGCAGGGCCCAGCCCTCGGCGAAGGTGTCTGCAATGCTCGGGCGCAAGACATCCAGATGGTACCCGAAGTGCTGGTCGAACAGGCTCCCCTCGCCCAACGCCTCGTGCAGCATCGCGGCCAGTTCCTCGTCGCAGGGCTCGAGCCACAGGTCCGCGTCCCGCGTCAACTCGAGCGGTGCCCCGGCCTCGCCGAGCGTCGCGTGCGTCGCCAGCAGCGCCGCCGACCCCAGCACGATGACGCGGTCCGACTGCGTCAGGGAGCTGGCCGCACCTATCAGGTGGACAAGGGACGAAAGCTGCACAGATCCCTCGCCTTGCGTCGCTCTTCGCGACTGAGCAGTCCCGCGAACGGCGCGAACTCTCGCATCCGAACGTCAAGCGGAGCGTCGGACGCGAGCAGGCCCTGCAACCGCGCCATGCCGTCCGAGCCCGCCTGTGCGTCCTGGAGGATGCGATCCCAGGCAACCAGCCGCTCTCGTGCCTGCGCGCCGGACGTGACCCACCGACGGACGTTGTCGCGAGCGACGGCGAGCAGCTCGGGTCGGGCGGCAAGCGCGCGTGCGACAAGCTGCACGTAGGTCGGCGCCTGGTCGGGTGGGGCGACGGGCATGGGCGAACCGTTGCGCCAACAAGGACCGGCGCGGGCTCAGGATACCCGAACGGGCAGGACTTGCCAGCGCTGCTGATCGTCAGCGCGAACGAGACTTCTTGTTCGATACATCAACAGCGTCGCCGAGGCTCGGCTACCCGCCGTGCATGCCGTCATCGACAAATTCTCCCGGCACATCCTGGCCTTCCGGGTGACCGACCGCTTCGACATCAGCAGCACCATCGCCGTAGATGCAAACACGGTGCCCCCCGTATGGCCACCGTCGCCCACCGCCATACCGACCCCAAGACGCCCTTTCCGAGCGACCAACCGCGAGTCTGCGCTGCCGGCCCCCCCGGTCAGCCTCTCGAACCGCCTGCAATTCCTTGAATTCCCGCCCGACCAGCGCCCCCATCCCGCGCAGCGCTGTGGGGCCCCTCGCAGATGCGCGTGTCCTGACGCTGTTGGCCGCTCAGTGCCCGCGTCGTTCGGCGCGTCGTCCCTTGGGAAAGGCACTAGCCCCGCACCTTGCCCAACAACCGAAGCAACCCATCCAGAATCGTCAGCGGATGCGGCGGGCAGCCGGGCACGAACAGGTCGACGGGAACGACCGCCGCCACACCGCCCTGCTGCTCCGGGTGACCGGCGAACGGTCCGCCCGCAATCGCGCAAGCCCCCACCGCGATGCAGATCTTGGGGTCCGGAATGGCCTGCCAGGTCTTGCGCACCGCCAGCTCCATGTTCCGCGTCACCGGCCCGCACACCAACCCCGTCCGCATGGCGCGGCGAAGCGGCGTACGAGATGCCAAAGCGCCCCAAGTCCCAGCCGATGGTGCCAGCCGCGATTGCCGCCTGACCTGCCCCAGCGACCGTGATCTGGAGTGCTGCGCGGCCGTGACGGTCCGCCAGTAGCGGCCGCAGACGGAAGCACATCTTCGCAAGGCATGTTGGCGGGACGGTGCCCGGCGGGCGTCAGGCTCCCCGCCCACCACTCCGCAACGACACCCACCGCTGATTTCCATGTAGTTTCTGGATTCGACGCGATTGGTCGAGCCGGCAGGTACGGGCTCGGCGTGAAGTCGTCTACGATTCGGTACGAAGAGATCGCCCGCCAGCGGCGCCGGACACATACTCAGGATCAGACAAGATTCCGCGGGCGTACGGGCTGGCAGGCCCGGCGTCCGCACGCCGCCGGCGGGCAGCTTCAGCATGGTGCAGTCGCAGCCGCCGGACAAGTCACCGGAGATAACTATGCAACAAGAAACGACCCTGCGCCTGACACGGCGGGTCATCGGGCATGTGAGTGCACGGCTGGATGAGCTGCACCTCGACGACGTGGTCGATCCACGCAAGGGCAAGGCGACCTGGAAGATCCGCACCTTGCTGACGGCCGCCACCGTCGGCATGGCAGCGGGATGCAAGGGCCTGGGCGATGTGGAGACCCTGACGACCTGGCTGGGTGTGGGCGCTCGCAAACGCCTGCGGCTGTGGCGACGCGTGCCGGACACCACCCTGCGCGACTTGCTGATGGCGCTGCGGCCTGGCGAGGTGCGCAAGCTGATTCGGCAAGCGATCACCATCGCGCACCGGCGCAAGCAGCTCCAGCACGACCTGCCGCTCCGCGCCGTGAGCATGGACGGCAAGGGCACCTCGAGCTGGCTGTTCGACAAGCCCAACGCCAAGGAGAAGTACGGCCAGATCCAGGATTGCCGCACGGTGGTTCGCACGATCACGTCGTGCTTGGTGTCGGTGCCCGGGCGACCGTGTCTGGACGCCC
>CAJBNH010000115.1 GCA_903955385.1 uncultured Myxococcales bacterium
GCTCGCCCACCATCAACACCGCACACTGCATCATGATCTGCGCCTTCAGGTGAGTGGCGACGTCGACGGGCGCAAGGTGGGTCTGGGGACCAGCGCGGCGGTGACGGTGGCGGTGCTGCGGGCGGTGTTGGCCTCTGAGCGGCTCGCCGGCATCGACGGCGCCCCGACCTCGCCGACCACCGTGACGAGCTGGGGCCGCGCGATCCATGCGCAGGGACAGGGGAAACGCGGCAGTGGCTACGACGTCGCGACCATCGCGCATGGTGGTGTGCTTGCGTGGCAACACGAGCCGGCGCAGGCGGTCCATCTGGCGTGGCCGGACGGCCTGCACGGCGCCGCGTTGTTTTCGGGTGTGCCGGCCGCCACGACGTCGGCGCTTGCGCGGGACCCTTTGCCAGACGCAGACTTGGACAACATCGCCGGTGCCGCGACCGCGCTGCTGCAGGTGTGGAGCCACGGCCGGCCAGAGCTGATCCTCGATGCGCTGCGGGCCTGCGAGCGGGCCTTCACCGGCGCGGCCATCCACGTTGCTGACCTGGATCCTGCTCCGCTGCGGGACCTGAGAACCCTCATTCAGTCCACCGGTTGCATCGCCCGCACCTCGGGCGCGGGCGGTGGCGACTGCGTCCTCGCCCTGTCCGACTCACCGCAAGCCGTTCAACAGGCGATCGCGGCCTGGACGGCCATCGGTGGCCGCACCGTCGCCCTGTTGCCGCAAGATCTGGCCTTAGGGAGCTGCCAATGACCTTCGACGCCCTGCTTGCCCCGCACCGCGCCGGTCTCGAGACGCGCGCGCTGGGTCTGCTGTCCCACGTGCACTCGCTCGGCGCCCCCAACAACGCCGGCGCAGCAGGCCTGCAGGCAATGATTCGCGACCAACTGGGCTCAGGCGGCAAGCGTTTGCGCGGTCTGCTGCCGGCGGCGCTGGTGGCGGCGGGCGGCGGTCCGATAGAGGCGGCGCTGGATCTGGGCGCGTGTCTGGAGCTTCTGCACAACGGAACGCTGGTCCACGACGACATTCAGGACAACGACCGACTGCGCCGAGGCAAGCCGACGCTGTGGACGCAAGTAGGCGTCGCGCAAGCGATCAATGGCGGCGACGGGCTGCTGGTGGGGCCGCTTGCGGCGCTGCTGGAAGCCCCCTCGATCCCCGAACACCTGCGGGCCCCCCTCACCAGCCTGGCCGCGCGCGCGCTGATGGCGACCGTCCGTGGTCAGGTGGCTGATCTGGATCTACGGGACGACCCGGCCCCTTCGCGAGCCACGGTCGAGGCCGTGGACATCGGCAAGACGGGGCCGCTGTTCGGCGCGTGCTTGGCCGGGGCCGCCCTGCTGCTGCAGCTGCCCATCGCGCAGGTCCGGGCGGCGGAGCGTCTGGGTGCCGACGTGGGTCTGGCCTTCCAAATCCGCGACGACCTGCTGGACCTGCTTGGACGCAAAGGCCGCGGCGACGCGGGCGCCGATCTGCGAGAGGGCAAGCCGACTTGGCCGGTGCTGTTGGCGTGCGAAGGGGCTGAGCCTGCGGACGTGGCCGGGCTGCAGGGTCTGCTGGCGCGCGCGAGGCAGGGAGAGGCACCCGACGACGCCGAAGTTCGCAAGTGGGTCGAGTGGTTGCAGCTGCGCGGCGCCGAAGCGTCCACCCGTGCAAGGCTGACGTCCGCCTTGAACGAGGGCCGGACAGCGGCACGGCAGGTGTTCCCGCCCGCGCCCGCGCAAGTCGTGCTGGCCCTGTTGGATCGGTTGGAAACGCTGGACGAATAGGGACTTGCCGCTGCCGCTGCTGTCCCAAGCCAGCTACGTCGGCTCAACCGGCAAGGCGACGACAGCGGTGGAGTCCAACATGCGTCGAACGCGCACCGGACACACCGGGTCGGCCATGCCCTTGAGGAATCGCTCCGCCAGCACCTCGGCGTCGACCCAATCGCGCACAGCAGCGTGCGTCGTGGGCGCCAGCAGCACCTCGCCCGGCCCCGCCACGCCGCACAACCGAGCCGCCAGGTTCACGCCGCGGCCGAACACCGTGTAGCTCATGGTGCGTGTCGAACCGACGTAACCCGCGATGACTTGGGCGGTTGCGATGCCCACACCCACGCTGATCTGCTCCTGACCTGCGGCCAGACGCTCTCGATTGAAGGCATGGACCGTCTGCTGGATCTCATAACCCGCTCGTACGGCTCGCAATTCGTCGTGCTCGGTGCCCAGCGGCGCACCCCAAAGGGCCATCACCGCGTCGCCGATGTACTTGTCGAGCGTGCCGTCATGCGCAAACACGACGTTGCTCACGCGCTCGAAGTACTCGTTCATCATCGCGACCATGTCGGGCGGCGGCAGGCGCTCGGTCAGGCTGGTGAAACCGCGGATATCGGCGAACAGCACCGTGACGCGCTTGACCACGCCACCCTTCTCGATCACCAGATCGCCCGACACGATTCGCTCGACCAGATTGGGCGACAGCATGCGTGACAGGGACGACCGCAGGGCCGCCTCTTCCAGCACCCGTCGCTGCAACAGCACGTTATCGATGGAGATCGACGCCTGCTGGGACACCGCCGCCAGCACCGCCAGGTCCTTCTCTGTGAACAGACCCGACGAGATCAGCGAGTCCACGTGCAGCACGCCGATGATGCGGTCGTGGGTCAGGAGCGGCACCGTCATGCTGGACCGGATGCCCTGCATCAGGATCGACTCTGCCTGGTTGAAGCGCGCGTCGAGCATCGCATCGGTGCTCAAGACCGCCTCGCGGCGCCCCACGGCTTGCTTGAGGATCGACCGCGGGACCAAATACCCCTGATCATCCCCCAGGTTGGCACCGGGACGAGTCTTGAGGGCGGCGCGCACCAGCCGGTCCGCCGGGTCGCCCGCCAGCGAGTCGTCGACGAACAGCACGACGGCGCGGTCGACCGGCATCCACTGAAAGATGCGGTTCAGCAGGCGGTCCAGCACGGCCTCGATGTCGGGGGCCGCGTGCAGGTCGCGTGACAGCGTGTAGGCGAGGCGAAGCTTGTCGTAATCGGCGCGCAGGGTGTGCTCATCGAACACGAGCTCGCTGGGCACAAAGTCGCTCTCGAGGTCGATCTGCACCGTCGCGTGAACGCTGGCAGAACGCTCATCCCACGCCGTCTCGACCACCGGCTCTTCGGGAATCCACCGGGGAATCTCGGCCACGAAGCGCCAGGACGTGCTGCCGATGCGCAGGATGTCGTCGTTGCGAAGGGCGATCTGCCCCTCGACCAGCACTTCGTTGCAGTAGGTGCCGTTGCGGCTGGAGAGGTCGCGCAGTGACCAGGACGACGTTTCCGGGTGCCGCTGAAGCACCGCGTGCTCTTTCGAAACCAGCCGATCGACGATCTGCAGGGTATTCGTCGGTTGTCGGCCGATCGTCGTCACGTCGGCGAGCACGATCTCCTGCTCGGAGTCTTCGATGTCCACGCGGACCAGCCGGGTCGAACCCATGCGTCGTCTCTCTCTGGGGGAGTGGTGCCCAATCGACCGACGCCGACAGCAACTGCGGCCAGCGCGAACGCGCGAGCTTACCACCGCCTGCGAACGACCTGTCAATCACGATGGCGCCGACCGAGTTCCTCCGGGGTCTGGACGCCGGGTTGCTCCCTGTTCGTCGCCCCTGTTACCGTCGGCGGATGCCCTCGCTTGCCCGACGCCTCCGTACCCTGCCCTGGCCCGCGCTCACCACCCTGTGCGTCGCCTGCGCGCTGACGACTTCGCCCGGTCTGGGGGTGCTGGACTACCACGCGTCTTTGTTCCTCGCGCTCGTCGTAGGGCTCGCCGGGGGCTGGGTCGTCCTCGCCGGGACCCGCAAGTCCCTACGGCGTCTGGCCTTCGAGCTGGCGGCCGTCGTCGTTCTGCCACTGTTCGCGCTGCTGGTCGCCGGTGTCTGGGTGCCGAACTGCAACCTCTTGCAGGGACTGGCCTTCTACGCGCTGGGCCCGGTCTGTTCGGCGCTGATCGGCGCAGCGTGGGCCGCGGCGTCCCTGCAGGCATGGCCAACCGCCGCAGACGGGTCATCACGCGTCGGGCGGGCGACCGCGACGTTTGCCGCTCTGGTGCTGCTGTCGTTGGTGCGGCCGTTGCTGCACTTCTACACCCAGCCGCAGGTGCAGGCGTGGCACGGGCTGGTCGGCTGGCTCGCCGGTGCACTGTACGAGGACGCGGTGGCGGTCGGAACGCCCTACGTCGTCTGGCGAATCGTCGGTCTGGCGACGTGGGGACCGCTGCTGGTTCTGTTTGTCGCGCTGCGGTCGGTCGATGCCCCGTACGGCCTGCGAGCGGTCGGGACGCTGCTGAGGAGGTCGCGAGCGGCCCAAGTCGGCGCGCTATCGGTCGTGCTGGGTCTGCTGGCGGGAGAGTGGCTGGCCGAGCCGATGGGCTGGCGTCTGCCCGCCGCCGCCGTCGAGCAGGTGTTGTCGGTCCGTCTGGAGATCCGTATGCCTGGCGTGCGGTTGCAGGATCCCGCGGCTGCCGTCGTCCACCTGTCCCCACAAGACGCGGACGGTCCCGACGGTCTGGCCCTGCAGCGCGCGGTCACGGCTGATGTCGCCTTTCGCCATCACCAGCTGCACCAGTGGTTTGGGGTCACGCCGCCGACGGTGCAGGTGTATCTGTACGAGGACGCTGAGCAGAAGCGGCGCTGGATGGGCGCCGAGCACGTCGACATGGCCAAGCCGTGGCTTGCGCAAGTGCATCTGACGCTTCCGGAATATGGTGCGTCGGTGCTTGCCCACGAGCTGGCGCACGTGTTTGCCGGCGTGCTGGCCCCTCTCCCCTTCCGGGTTCCACTGCGTGGCGGGGTTCTGCCGGACGCGCTGCTGATCGAGGGTACCGCGGTTGCCGCCGAGTGGCCGCAGACCGACGGCATGGATCCGCACCGCTCCAGTCGCGCGATGCGGATGTTGGGTTTGGCGCCGCCGCTTCGCGAGTTGTTCTCGCCCGTTGGCTTCTTCGGCCAGTCGAGCGGCCGCGCCTACACGCTGGCCGGGTCGTTCCTGCGCTGGCTGCGGGATCGCTATGGGCCGCAGGTGTTTGCGCAAATCTACCGAACGGCCGACCTGACGCAGGCGACCGGCGTTGCGGTGGACCAACTGGTTGCGGAGTGGGAGCGCTTCGTGGATGACGCGGCCGCGCACCCGGTGTCTCCCGACGAGCTGGATAGGGCACGCGCGCGGTTCGAGCGTCCGGGGCTGTTTGGCCAAGCCTGTGCGCTGGAAGTCGGCCGATCCGTTCGTCGCGCGACCGACCTTTGGCGCGACAACGACTTGCAGGGGTCACAGGAAGTGTGGAGACGGCTGCTGGATCGGCTGGGCACCGTCTGCACGCCTGAGCCCGGACTGCAGCTGGGCCTCGCGGCGGCCCAAGGGCGGATTGGACGATTTCCCGAGGCGCTGCGGCTCGCTCAAGCCGTGCTGGACCTGCCCGACGCTGTCACCGCAACCCAAGGCCTGAATCGGCTGGAGCGGGCGGAAGCCCTTGTCGTCCATGGAGATCTCTCCCTGGGCGCGGGCAATCTGCAGCGGGCGCAAGCCGACTGGCACGCGGCGCTTGCGCTTCCGGTGCACCGGGCGGCGCGGCGGGCGTTGGAGGTGAGACTGCTGCTGGCAAGTACGCTGCCGGGGCGCGAGGCGATCCGCGACCTGCTGGGGGCCCACGGCCCCTACCGCAAGCCCGGGCCGGTCGTCGATCGGCTGCACGCGGCGCTACCGGATTCCCCTGTCGCCACTTACCTTTGGGCGCGCTACCACCTGCTGCGGGGCGAGCTGACCCAGGCCCCGCGCACCCTGCAGGCCACACTGCCCGCGCTGCAAGCGTGCTGCACCGAGCTCCCCCAAGAGACGGTGCGGCTGGTGGCGCTGGCGGCGGCGCGCGAAGGTCGCTGTGCAGAGCTGGACGTGTGGTTGCGTGCGCAGTCCGCGGTGCTGGACGCGCGCCCGGTGTGGGCCGACGAGCTGAGGCAGCGCTGCCTCTTCGCGTCGTCCCCGACAACCCGTTGATTTCCGGAAATTCCTAGTCGTAGTCGGGCAGACGATCGAACAGGGGCGCCAAGGCACGCCCCAACTCCTCCCCCAACTCTGCCGCGGCCATCGGGAACAGAAACGAGGCCACCGGCATCCCGGGCGGGTCACCGTGCTGCTCCTGCCAGCGACCAAGTGCGTCATCGTCGCGGAATAGGCCACCGCCCGACGCGTACGCCACCGGCGAGCCTTGACCGTCCCAAGCCGGCAAGAACAGGCCGATCGACTCGGGTCGCCGCTCAAAGATGCCGGAGGCGTCGCAAACCAGCACCAGACGCGTCGTTGCGTCGTCGGCACACACGGCGCGCACCTCGCCCTTGCGGTGCAGCGCGACCGCTGCGGCAAGCGCCGCCAACGGTCCCACCAAGTGCACGGCGTGTTGGGCGTCCAGCACGAAGTCGATCCCGGTCGATCGCGCGGCCAGCAAGGCCCCAACCGTGGTCACCTTGCCGTCCTGCACCGTCACAAGGTCAAGCGCGACCAGAGCGTCCAGATCGGCGTTGACGCGATCGACCGGCTCGCCCAAGGCGTCGGCCGCAGATTCGCGAAGCTTGTCGAGGGGATGCAACCAGCCGCGACCCACAAGGCCCGAGGCCAAGTGACTCAGCAGAAAGCGCTGGCTTTCAGTAGTTTGGGCAGCGACGCGGCACCAGTGGCGCACGAGCTCGAGGCCAGGAGGGGCGGCAGTCGGCTCGACCACGGGACACCTCGCCGCGAACGGCTAGGCCTTGGCGGCTGCGCGCGACAGGCGGGCGATCTTGCGGGAAGCGCGCTTCTTGGGGATGACCCCCTTGGCAGCGCTACCAGCCAGCTGCGCCATGACCTCGGGCAGGACCTTCTGGGCCTCGCCGGCTTCGAGGGCCGTCGCGAACTTGCGAATGATGGTGCGATTCACGGCCTTGCCAGCGCGATTGCGCAGACGCGCCTTCTCGTTCTGACGGGCACGCTTGAGGGCGGAAGGATGGTTCGCCACGGGATCCTCTTGGAAAAATCAATGCTTGCTGTCGACTGTCCGCAGGGTGTCGCGGGTCTGGATCGCACCCGAAAGGGGCGGCAGACGCGCGTGCGGGGCCGTCGTTTTAGGGCAAACCGGGCTTGGCGTCAAGGCAGAAGCGACGGTGTGGAGCCGATGGCCGCCGGAAACTCGGGAGTTCCCCACCGTCCTCTGCTCACAGCTCTGGCAATCCGCCGTCTGGCTCGCTGCCGCTGTCGGCATCCTCGGCGTCGACCGCTGTGATCGCGTCGGGCAGCACCGCAGCGTCGTTCGCGTCCTCGACGTCGGTCGGGGTCGCGTCGTCGGCCGCATCGGTCGCCGTCGCGTCGTCTGCCGTGTCGTACGCGTCCAGGTCCACCCAAACGTCGGGCAGCGGCGGCAGCTCAGTTCGCACGCACACGCCCGCTTGGCAGGTGGGATTTCCCTGTGCTCCCAAGAACTTGCAAATCTCGTCGTCCACGCACGCCACCACCGCGCAGACGTCGCCCGAGCACAAGCCGGACGAGCAGCCGTCGGGGCTGCCTTCAGTGCAGGTGGCGGTGTAGTCGGCGACAATCTGGATCGTGGACTGCACGGTCGAGGTCAGACCGCGAGTGTCGGTGATCGTCAGCGCAACGGCGTAACTGCCCGCAGCTGCGAAGGTATGCGTGGTCGTCGCTTGGGCTTGGTCCACCACTGGCGAGCCATCGGCAAACGTGAAGCGAAAGCGCGTCAGCGGGTGTTCGGCAACGCCGCCCGTCAGACCGACGACGGATGCTGACGTAAACGCCACAGCATCGCCGACGCGCGCCATCTCGGGGTGGGTCAGACCAGCCAGCGGCGGCGGATCTACCTTGGGGGTCGAGGACTCACTGCACGCGACGGCCAGCAGACCCGCCGCGCTCGCCCAGACCAGACCGTGCAGGGTCGCCCGTCGTGCCGTCGCTGCCCACCGCGTCATTCGCCCCTCCCGCACACGTCAAGCCACCTGACGAATCGCAGTCTCGACGCCGACCTGCCGGGTGTCAATTCGCGTGACCGAAGGCCACCCTACCCGACCACGTGGCCGACCAGATCGTGCTGTCCCGTCTGCGTGATCTCGACCAGACGAATCTGCCCACGGCCGATGTCCTTCGGCGCGTCGTTCACATACACCACGCCGTCGATGTCGGGCGCCTGACCCTGGGTGCGCCCTTGCAACAGCAGGTCGGTCTCGTCGCTCAGCCCCTCGATCAAGACCGGGACGACGCGGCCCATCATCTCCTGCAACCGCTCGGTCGAGATGCGTTCCTGCAGCTTCATCAGCTGGTTGACCCGCGCGCGCCGCACCGGGGTGGGCACCGAACCGGGTAGGCGGGCGCTCAGGGTGCCCTCCTCGCGACTCCAGGCAAACGCACCGACACGGTGAAAGCGTTGCTGCTCGACGAATTCCATCAGCTCGCGAAAATCCGCTTCGGTCTCACCGGGGTGCCCGCAAAGGAAGGTCGTGCGCAGCGTCAGGTCGGGGATGCCGTCGCGCAGCCGCTTCAGCAGGGCCTCGATCTCCGCACGGCTGGTCTTGCGCTTCATCTGCGACAGCACCGCGTCTGAGGCGTGCTGCAGTGGCATGTCCAGGTACTTGCAGCAGTTGTCGGTGGTGGCGATGGCGTCGATCAGATTGTCCGTGATGTTGTCCGGGTAGGCGTACAGCAGGCGCACCCACTTCAGCCCGTCGACCTTGCCCAGCTCGCGCACCAACCGCGCAAGGGCGTCGGGCTCGCCGATGTCCTCACCGTAATGCGTCAAATCCTGAGCCACCACGTTGACTTCGATGACCCCACGGGCGACCAGCTGACGCGCCTCGGCCACGCAGTCCTCGACGGTTCGCGACCGCTGGACTCCCCGCAGCTTGGGGATGATGCAGAACGCACAGGCCTGCGAGCACCCCTCGGCGATCTTCAGGTAGGTCGAAAAGGATTCCGGTGCCAGATAGCGAGGTTCCAAGTGGTCGGCCAGGTACTCCGGGCGCGGCTTCCGCTCGGCCCCCAGCACCGACGCGCCCGCTCCCGGCAGGCCCAGTCCCAGCCTCGCGACGATCTGGTCCAGCTCGCCTGTACCCACGAACGCGTCGACCTCGGGCATCGACTGGCTCAAGTCGGCGGCATGGCGCTGGGCCAGACAGCCCGCCACGACCAAACGCGTTCCCGGCCGCGACGCCTTGTGGTCGGCCATCTCGAGGATGACGTCGATGCTCTCGGTCTTGGAAGCCTCGATGAACGCACAGGTATTGACCACCAGCACGTCAGCTTCATTCGGGTCGCCGGTGGGCTCCAAACCGGCACGCTGCAGCTGACCAAGCAGGTGCTCGCTGTCGACGCGGTTCTTGGGGCACCCCAACGAGACGAGGTGGACGCGGCGCGGTGTCTGGGGAGCTTCGGGAAGCGTCATGTGTTCCGTGGGTTGGGGCGCGGTTTGGCCGCAGAGGGTCAGAAGGGCTCGGCCTCGACGCCAGCCCAGGGAATCAGGGTGTCGACGTCGTCGATGTCGATCCGGTTGTCGGGCGCGACGTCGTAGATCTCGTTGAACCCTGTGTCCGGCATGAAGTAGTCGTTGCCGTTCTTGGCCGTGAACACGACACCGCGACCGTGACGGATCGCCATGTCGACGAGATCGCGGCCATCGACCAGCCCGCTGAGATTCACGTCGCCGGGGGTAGTGACCGTAAACGCGCGCAACAGTAGGCGCTGGGGGTCCGCGCGCACGCGCACGGGCTGCGAGGGCACCTGCACCTCAGCCAGCACCACCGTCTCTGTGGCACTGGGGGCGATCTCGACGACCCGCTCCTCCGTCTTGCCGTCGGCCAGGTCGATGGCCAGCACCAGCTGGAAACGCTTCAGGTTCTCGGCCTTCTGTGTGACCTGGAAGCGCACCGTCCACGTGCCGTCGTCCTGCGGCAGAAAGCGGGCCGCCAGATGCGCGCGGATGGCGCCCTTGCCGCTGAACCACTGCTTGAAGAACCAGCCCAAGTCCTGGCCAGACGTCTCTTCCAGCACGGCCCGCAATTGCTCCACCTTCGCGTAATCCCTGTGGTACTTCTGCGCGTAGGCGGACAGGCTCTTCAGCATCACCTCGTCCCCCAGCTCACGACGCAGCATGTCGAACACCACGGCGCCCTTGTGGTAGATGATTTGGATGTAGGCCGCTGAGTAGTAGACCGTGGACGAGGTCATCGGCCGGTCCGACGCATCGGGGACCGTGAAGATGTAGCTGAGGTTGTCGCCCAGGATCTGCGAACGGTTGTCCAGCGCCGTCTCGGTGTAGAGACAGCTCGCGAACTCGGACAACGACTCGGACAAACAGACGTTGCCCGCCCCCAGCGGTGCCACCAGATTGCCCCACCACTGGTGAGCGATCTCATGCGCGATCAGCTCGACGGTCGACTGCCACTGGCCGTAGTCCTGGTCTGAGGGCTCCATCCCGAACACTTCGCCGTACAGGAAGGCCGCGCCCAACGGGGCATAACCGCCGCCGAAGTTGTTCGCGAGCTGAATCATGTTCAGCCCCTGCCACGGGAACTTCACGAACCAGCCGCCATAGGCCGCGATGATCTGCTGCCCCAAGTCGGCCATCGTCTGCGCGTTGTCGGCAGACGGCTGGATGGCGTAGACGCGCACGGTAGGCAGGTCGCCCTTCGCATCGACCACCAGCGGCTCGTACTCGGCGATGCTGAAGCCCGCGTTGTCGGTGATCTCTTCCTGTGCGAAGGACCAAATCAGCTTGCCACTCTCCAGCTTGACCGGACCGCTGGGCACGCCGGGGGCCGCTGCGACCTCGTCTGCCGCCGTGATGACATGCAGGTCGCTGGTGAAAGGCGAGTACGACGAAACCGCCGACCACAGGTAATACCGCACAAGGACAACGGACTTGAAGCTCGAGTCGAACGAGCAGGACATCAGCCCCTCGTCGCCGTTGCAGTCCAGCACGGCCTTCGACGTGACCTCGAACGTCTGGTCCTGGTCCACCGTCAGCGGCGCCGGCAGGGTGATCGACAACATGCCATAGCCCTGCCCCGCGGCCTCCGTCGTGGCCGTCAGCTCGTTGCCGTCCGCGTCCAGCACGGTCGCATCGCTGATTTCGAGGCTGACGAAATCCAGCTTCTGGATCCCGGACTTGTTCGCCCGTACGGTCACTTTCACGGTCGTGGACAGGGTCTTCGTCGCGGCCACGACCTCAGCCGTAATGTCCTGATGAACGATCGTCCACTTCTGCGCCGGCATGCCCGCGAAGTCCTGGGCGGCCCAAGCAGCAGGCGTGTACTGGGGCAGCCGACTCAGCTGTTCGTGCGCCTCACGTTGCTGCGCCTGAACTTTGCGAGCGAACGCGGTACCTGGCAGCGGTGGCAGATCAACCGACGCGGCGGGCTGCACGGGAACTGCAAGTGCGGCCCCGGCGGCAAGGACGGCGGTGGCAGCGGCGAGGGCAAGAAGCTTCAGGTGGGTGTTCATTTCACACCTCCCTGCTTCCAAACGATTTGGCCGGAACCCCAGGTGGCCGAAACCTCCTCGTTGCCATCGTTGCGCGCTGTCGTGCTGGCCGGGTCGAAGGCGATCGTGTGGGTACCGGGCTGCAGCACCTCAAACTCAAGGGTGACCCACAGCTCGCGATCGACGACCGCGCCCTCAGGGCCGACGTAGGGATTGGGCTTCTTGCGAAACCGCGCTCCGCCCAGCAGCACACGGCCCGCTGGACTCTCCTTGGCCATGGTGCGGGCCTCCCAAGTCAGCGTGTCCTTCGACGGCCCCAACGGCACCGGAGCGCCCGTCAGCGCGGTAAGCTTGAGCGCCGACGGATCGAAGCGCAGGTGCCCGGCAAGACCCAGGAGGTTGGCGAAACCAGCGACGTAGAGGCGAACGCGAACGTGCTTGCTGGCGTCGTCCCAGCCGCCCTCGAGGTCGACTCGGGCGCCGGTCGCGGGGGTGCTGGCCTGAAACGCAGGCAGGGCGCCGTTGCTGATCGAACCGTCGTCGGCGCCAGCCGTCGCGTCGGTCTCGGTCCCCGAACCGGTGTCGGTCTGGTTGTTGGAACAGGACCAGAGCAGCGGTGTCACGACGATCGTGGCGGCGGCGAGCCGGGAAAGGGCGGAACGAGACCGCCGCGGGATCGGAAGCATGTCGACTCCGTGCTAACTCACTTGGAATTACGGGATGTTCACAACCAGACCGCCGCGAACGCGGGCGGTGAGTATACTGCCGGACCCCCTTGCGCGCCATCGAAATGCAAGCAAGGGTAGGTCTGGAAAGTGCGCGAAACGCCGCCGATGAACCTTTCTTGACCGGCCGGCAACCCAATGTTCAGTAGTGTGCGGGAGTCCGGACGATGATCAGCGCGGTACAAGACCTCAACGACGACAAGACACAGGCGGACGCCGTCGACGTGGCGCTCGTTCAGGCCTACCAGCGTGGCAACGGCAACGCGTTGACAGAGCTTTACCGGCGGCACGGACGCCGGGTCGAGTCCATCGCCCGGAACATCGTCGGCCCCTCGAGCGAGCTGGAAGACATCGTACAGGACGTGTTCATCGAGTTGCAGCGGGCGCTCTATCGGTTCCGCGGCGACGCCCGGTTCACGACCTGGCTGCATCGCATCGCGGTGAACGTGGCCCTGCAGTACCTGCGCCGTGGCCGCCGCAAGGGGTTCCTGCGCTGGGTCGGCATCGAGAAGGCGGAGACGTCGCAGTTGCACGCGGGCGAGTCCCGCCTCGAAGCACGCGACACGTGCCGGCAGCTCTATGACATCTTGGGCAAACTGCCTGAGAAGAAGCTGACCGTGTTTGCCCTGTACGAGCTGGAGGGCATGAGTCTGGACGAGATCGCGGCGGCGCTGGGCATCGGCGTCAACACCGTGAAGTCCCGGCTGTTCCATGCCCGCAAGGATGTGTTCGAGACGGCGCGACTGCGGGGCGTTCTGCCCCCCCACGCGCTGCAGGTGGTGCGATGAGCCAGCAGATTTCACAACTTCCGGGCTGTCCCGGCCGCGACGAGTGGCTCCAGCTGCTCGGCGACGCCCATGGAACGACCGACGCGCTGACGGGACGCCCCGACCTGACCGCACACCTCGAAGGGTGTGGTGCGTGTCAGGACACGGTCGACGACGTGCGGCGTTACTATGGCTTCCTGCAACGCGGTCGCGCCCCTGGCCTGACCCAAGAGCAGCGGCTGTCGCTCGACGAGCGGGTGCGCATGCTCGCCGGTCAGTGGCGGGCGCCCCCACGCGTGCCTGCGCGCGTTGGCTGGGCCGTATCCTTCGCTGCGGCGACGGCTCTCGTCTTTCTGTTCGTGGCGCCGATGCTCCGGTCGGCCACAGATCCGGACAAGCAGACCTTCGCGCAAGCCGTGTCAGCGGCCCAGAAGGGCGTGCAGACTGCCGAGGTGGAAGGCGACGTGCAGTTTGCAGGCGTCGATGGCCATTGGAGGCTGCTGCGGGCCGGTGACGCGCTGCGAACGGGTGACAAGCTGCGCTCGTTGAAGCTGGCAGGAGCGCCGGCACGCGTGGTCGTTCCTGGTCGTTTCGAGCTGACGCTGACAGCGGGCGCTGAGCTGGAATTGCTGACCGTGAACCCGAGCCTCGCTTTCCTCCGCGTTCGGCAAGGCGAGGTCGAGTGTCAGGTCGACAAGCTGCGGCCTGGACAGAAATTTGGTGTGATGTTCGCGGGTTTCCGTGCCTCCGTTCTGGGCACTCGCTTCACCGTGACCAACCGCGAGGAAGCCGGCGTCGCGGTGCAGGTCACCGACGGTGCGGTCCGCATCGATGCCGCGGACGACCCTCAGGCGCCTCCCAGCGAGACCCTGACCACCGTGCGCGCCGGGCATCTGTGGAACTTTGCGGCCGGTCGCATGTCGCTCGAGCCAACTCCGGTGCCGACCGTGCAAACCGAGGCTGCTCCGACGGCATCGACGCCCCCGCCCGCTTCCGACGCCGAGTCGGCGGATCGTCCGGTCAAGGCCAAGCGGCCGGTCCAGAAGGAATTTGTGATTGAGGTGCCGCCGCAGTCGATGCCGATGGACGACTCCGCGGCGCCGCTGCCCAAGGCGGCGACGCCTGCCAAGCGCTAGTCCGCTTCCCTAGAGATCCAGGCCGATTCCCGCGCCGCGGTACCACACCCAGGCGACGCCGAAGGTCCACCGCAGGGGAGCACCGGCCGCGAGCTCGGACTCAGCCCCCCCTCGGAACACCAAGCCCCAGTCGCGGGCGGGTCGATAGCCCAAGGCCACTTCAGCACGCCCCAGCCACGCCAGTCCGTCGGCCCCCCATGCGGGACCGGCCGCGACGCCCAGCGAGGGAACCCAAGTCAGGGCGTCCAGCACCATGCGGACGTCTGCGGTCGCCGCAGTGACACCGGAAGGGGCATCCCACAGAAAACGCCGGTCACGCACAGATCCGCCCAACGCCCAGAAATCGCTCAGGTTATACATTCCACCGACGTCAACACCTGCGGATAGGCCAGCCGACTCACTGCCGGCCATGACGCCCGCGGTCCACTCGGTCTCGGCCGCCGTGGCTTGGGCGGGGGTTGGGAGCGCCAGCAGGGCTAGAAGGAGGAGGGCGGCAAAGGGGGCAAGGGCGAGCGCGTGGGGCCCCCGGACTGAAGTCCGTGGGCTACCGTTCGAGAAGTCCCTTCGGGACTGGGAGTTGCTTGCGGTCATGGTGACTCCATCGGGTCGCCGATCAGGGCCCAGAACTCGCGTTCGGTCAGGATGCGCAGGCGCCCTGTCGCCTCCAACTTGCGCGCGGCCTTGAGCTTGCTTGACTCTGGCCCTGCCGTCGGGTTGGCCACGAGGATGGTCGTTTCGGCCGTTACGCCAGAGCCGGCAACGCCGCCGAGTGTGCGAACCTGTGTCTCTGCCTCCAGGCGCGTCACCCGGCGCAACTTGCCTGACGCGCCCTCTGACTTCGTTCGTTCGAGTCCGCCGGTGAACACGACGACTTGGCCGACCAGCGGGCCTTGGCGCTCGGACCGAAGGATCCTGACGTGTTCAAGTAGCCGATCCACGAGAGCAGTCTGACCTTCCAGTCCGTGGATCACCGCTCTGGCCTTCCTGCGGCTCTCTTCCTCCCACGTCTTCGCCTTTTCCGCATCCTTCGGCCGTACGCCGCCACCAAACCCAGGCACTCCGGCAAGTCCTTCGACCGTAAGCGTCCGGATCTCCTGGAGAGACCACCGATCTGCCAAGTCCGCGGCAGTGCGATCCCCCAGACCGTCGATCCCAAGGGCCACAAGGAATCGCGCGAGTTCAACTCGCCGCGCCTTCTCGACTTCAGCGAGCAGGTTGGCAGCCGAGAGCTCGCCCATCCCCGGCAGCGCTGCGATGTCACCGGCCGTAAGTCGGTACAAGTCAACAGGGTCGGTCACCAAGCCGCTCTCGTGGAGCATCTCGACGACCTTGTCGCCAAAGCCACGCATGTCCAGGGCCGCGCAGTAATGAACCAACTGTCGCCGCACTGCGGTCACGCACGCGTCGGGCGCCGTGCAAAGAAGCACTTGCGTGCGAACTTCCTCGCCGCCCGGGCGCTTCTGAACGCTCTCCCTTTCCCGAGTCGGACTGCCGCACGACGGACACCGCGCCGGAGGTTCGACCAGGTCTGCGCCGCCGCCCCAAGTGGACTCAAGGTGCGGAATGACCCCACCGCGCCGGACCAGGTCGACCGTGTCGCCAATGCGCAGCCCCAAGCGCCTGAGATTCGAGAGGTTATGCAGCGTCGCCCGGGTCACGGTCGCGCCAGACAGTTGCACCGGCTCGACGATCGCGACCGGGGTAATCGTCCCGGTGCGCGACACGCTCCACTCCACCTCGACCAGCTTGGTCTTCTCGAGTCCTGCTGGGAACTTCCAAGCGATGGCGCCCTTGGGATGGTGGGCGGTGGACCGAAGGTGGCTGGTCGCCTCAGAGTCATTCAGCTTGAAGACAACGCCGTCCAGCTCCAAGTCCAACGACTCGCGAAGCCGCATGAACTCGAAGTAGGTCTTCTCGCCGTCCGCCGCTGAGCCCGCCCGCAGCTCGGGCACGACAAACCCCAACCCTTTGAGCGCCTTCGCTTTCTCCTCCTCGGTGGTCAGCCCCAACCCCAGTACGTCGTAGGCCAGGAAGCCGAGGTCGCTGAGCGAGACGCCCGCATTCTCCTTCGACTTCAGCGCGCCGGCTGCGAGATTGCGCGGGTTCGCAAACTTGTCCGAAACGAGGTGAAACCGGGAGAGCGCCATGTAGACCTCTCCGCGCACCTCGACCTCGCCAGGCACGGCGAGGCGGCCGGGGATCGAAGGGATCCGACGCGCATTCTCCGTGACGTTCTCGCCGACAGAACCGTCGCCGCGGGTGGCACCAAGCCGCAGGAGTCCGCCAGCGTCATAGGTGAGCGAGCAAGCCAGTCCGTCGATCTTCGGAGTCGCCACGACCTGGCACTCCGCCGCCCATGCGCGAAACTTCTGTTTCTGCTCGTCCCGGCGCCGGGCCGCCTCGACCTGCCGGTCGTGCAGCGCGTCCTGCGCTTCAACCTTCCTCAGCTTCGGCGCATGCACCCGCGACGCTCGAGTCTCGCCGGTGAAGTCCTCCCACAACCCCTCCAACCAGAAGTCGAACTCCTCCGAGTTGGTACACTTGTCCAACGACAGCATCGGCACGCGATGCTCGACCTTGTCCGTGGTGGCGTCCTCGACGGCCGCGCCCACCTTGTGCAGGACCGGGTGCTCTGGAGCGCGCCGCTTCAGGGTGGCCACCAAGCGGTCAAACTCAGCGTCCGAGATCTCAGGACTCGCTTCCGCGAAGTACAGGCGGTTGTGTCGCTCGATCTCGGCCGCAAGGGCGGCGTCGGACATCGCGGCAAGCTCGATGGGCGTCAGCGGTGCAGCCGGGCTGGAGGGCGACATGGTCCTCTCGCAACAAGCGGTGTTTGGCGGAGGACTCTTTCCGGGGAAACCTTGTCGGATCGGCCCCCTGCTGCTAACGTGCCGCAGCAACTCCGGCGGCGCGCTCGAGGTCCCCGTAGCTCAGAAGGATAGAGCGTTCGCCTCCTAAGCGAAAGGCCACAGGTTCGATTCCTGTCGGGGACGCCAGCCGGGGCCGCGATGCCGGCCGGCCCGTCCGCTGCCAACCCAAGGTGACCATGACCCTGCCCGACAATCTGGAAGCGGACTACGGTTCCGATCCCGACGATTCCAACGACAAGCCCCGCAGCTACGTCCCGAGCACCAACGTGCCGTTCACGGACCTGCCCATCCCCGAACCGGTGCTGCGCGCGATCGCGGACCTGGGCTTCGAGCGGTGCACGCCGATCCAGGCCAAGTGCCTGCCTGAGAGCCTGCACGGCTATGACGTCGCGGGTCAGGCGCAGACGGGCACCGGCAAGACTGCGGCGTTCCTGATCACGATCTTCAAGGAGCTGCTGGAGACCGACCGGCAGCACTCGAACGCGCCGCGCGCCGCCATCATCGCCCCGACCCGCGAGCTTGCCCTGCAGATCGCCAGCGACGCCGAAGAGCTGGGGCGCTATCTGGACTTCCGCACGGTCGCCGTGTTCGGCGGCATGGACTGGGAGAAGCAGGCGCGGCAGATCGAAGGCGTCGTCGACATCGTGGTGGGCACACCTGGCCGGATGATGGACTACATGCGGCGCAAGCTGCTGGACCTGCGCTATGTGCAGATCGTGGTCATCGACGAGGCCGACCGCATGTTCGACATGGGGTTCGTCGACGACATCCGCTTCATCCTGTCGCACTGCGCTTCCGACCGCCAGACGATGCTGTTCTCGGCCACGCTCTCGTTCGACGTGATGCGGTTGGCGCAGAAGTACATGCACGAGCCCGTCGAGATCCGCATCGAGCCGGAGCAGGTCACCGCCGCCAACGTCGAGCAGGTGCTGTACCACGTGTCCGAGCGCGACAAGCTGCCGCTGCTGCTGTGGGTGCTGGAAGAGGAGAAGCCCAAGAAGGCACTGATCTTCATCAACACCAAGCGCGCGGGAGAGTGGCTGCAGTTCAAGCTGTACCACAACGGCTGGGAGTCCGAGTACATGTCGGGCGACATCGCGCAGGCCAAGCGCCTGCGCCTGGTCAAGGACTTCAAGGCCGGCAAGATCGAGGTCCTGGTCGCCACCGACGTCGCGGCCCGCGGCCTGCACGTGGACGACGTGGACCTTGTCGTTAACTTCGATCTGCCCATGGATCCTGAGGATTACGTGCACCGCATCGGCCGTACCGGGCGCGCGGGCAAGAAGGGCAAGGCGGTCGCGTTGGCCGACGAGGGGCTGGTCGTTCACCTGCCGCCGATCGAGAAGTACATCGGCGTCAAGGTTCCATCGTCCATTCCGACTGCGGACATGTACCTGGAAGACCTGAGCCCTTCGTTCCGCGACACGGTGCTGCTGAAGCGAAAGAAGCCGGTTCGCAAGGGGCGCCGCTAGCCGCGGCCCGAGAATTCGCGCCACCGGGTGCGATTTCGGGGACGACTGACCTTGACAACCCACCCGTCCAAGGGCATTGTAACGCCGCTCTCGCAGCCCGCGCGGCCAGCCGAGAGCACCCGGGCACACCAGCCAATTCCCTCAAGAAGTTCAAACTTGAGAGCAGCGGCAAGGCGCCCGGAGACCGATGCGAAAGTGGCGAAATTGGTAGACGCGCTAGATTCAGGTTCTAGTGGGTGCAAGCCCTTGCGGGTTCAAGTCCCGCCTTTCGCACCAAGCCCTTCCCTGGGCTGGACAGCCACGCGACACAGACAAGCGCCACCGAGACTCGTGCTCGTGTGGCGCTTCTGGTTTTTGCGCACTTCCATGAGCGATCTGCACCACCAACCCCGCTCCCGTTTGCCGCACTTGCTGCGGCGCAGTGCGGCGTTTGCGGCGACCGCGGTGCTCGCGCTGACCCTGTTTGGATGCGCCAAGTCCCCCGCGGACCAGCTGGTAGAGCGCAGCGCCCGGCGAGTCGAAGACGGCATCGCGCTGATGCTGCAGGCCAAGGGGGACGAGTCCAAGCTCGTGCGTCTGGCCATGCGATACCGCGCCGACCACTACGCCGAGATCGTGCAGCTGCGCAAGGATGGCGACGCGCTGGGGGCCAAGCTGCCCGAAGTCGAACGGCGTGCGCTGGAACAACAGCTGCAGGCTCGCATCCAACCTTTGCTGGCCAAGCTGCAGGGCGAGTCGATGCGCTTCCCGCGGCCGGCCAAGGCGCTGCTGTTCCTTCGGCCCATCGTTCAGGTCGTCACACCGCGCCCTCGGCCCGACGGCAAGCTGCCGTGGCTGCCTGAGGTTCCGCCGCTGCCGCCTGAGCTCGGGGGGACTCCCGTGTTCCCGCCCGGCGAGCCGACGCCCGGCAGCGACCCGCACGGCCACGGTTCCGACGGCCACGAGCACGACCAGCCATGATGCCTTCCGTCCTCGTCCGCGCCGCCGCCGTCACGCTTGCTGCGACCACCGGCGTCGCGGTGTTTCTGGCCTATCCGGACTGGAACCACCATTATCTCGCATGGTTCGCGTATGTACCGCTGCTGATTGCGGCCAGCGGCACCACGCCGCGCCAAGGCTTCTGGTTGGGTCTGCTGGCCGGCACGATCACCAATCTGGGCGGCTTCCACTGGATCACGGAGATGCTCGGCGAGTTCGGGCACATGTCCGCCCTGCCCGCTTGGGCCATCCTGTCCGTGCAAGCCGTCACACAAGGGCTGTCGGTCGCGATCGGCCTGTTCGCTTGGCGGTGGCTGGTGGCGCGCGGGGCTCCGGTCGCGGTGTCCGCGTTTCTGTGCCTGTGGCTGGGCGAGGTCGTCACGCCCATGCTGTTCCCCTGGTTCCTGGGCAACGCGATCACCCCGGAATTGCAGATGATCCAGATCGCCGAGCTCGGGGGGGTACACCTCGTGTCGGCGATGCTCTACGCGGCGAACGCAGCGCTGACCGAGCCGTTTCTGGCCCTGCTGCAGCGACGGCGCCCGGCGTGGCGCTTCCTGGCCGTCACGGCGGCGGGCGTGGCTCTTGCCGCGGGCTGGGGTGCCCTGCGCATCCCGCAAGTCGATGCAGCGCAAAAGGCCGCGCCGAAGATGAAGATCGGCATGGTCGAGGGCGACATCGGCATTTGGGAGAAGGAGGCCCGCTACCTCAGCGGCCCCGCCCGCTCGCAGACGCTTCGCCACAACCTGCTGAAACACCAACAGATGACGCGCAGTCTGGAGGCCAAGGGCGCCGAACTCGTGGTCTGGCCCGAGAGCGCCTACCAGCCGTTCAGCGACAACCCCGTGCTGCATACCACCGACCACTTCCTGCTGGTCGGGGCTGGCGGCGCAATCCTGAGGCACGACGGCACGAAGCTGACGTCGGAGCCGCCGGATCGTCTGGGGCTGCCGCGCGATCTGGGACTGCTGAGCGCCCTTTCCTCGCCGCGTGGCGACCTGTGGCGGGCCATCGACGGCGGTCATCGTGTCGTGACGGTCACACCGGAAGGCGCATGGCGCGTCGACTTGCCGCAGGACGAAACGGGCGTCGCCACCGTGTCGCCCAACGTGGACGGAGACGGCAAGCTCGCCCCAGGACTCGTGGTTTCCCGCAGCGGCCGGGTGTGGAAGCTGGACTTCGAAGTGCCGGCCGCGCCCGTCACCGACAAGGGTGCGCCGGTCCAGGTGCCCGGGCAGGGTGCGCCGCGACCGCAGCTGCTGCCGGTGGCGCACGCGGGCAGTGCGGGACCGGTCGACGTGACCTCTGCCGCACGCAACTCCTTGGGAACTATCGTGTTGGTCGGTCGCTCTGGCGCCCTGCTGAAGGTCCAAGGCGACCTTCTGGTGCGGATGCCTGCGCCAGCGCTGGCCGATCTGTGGAGCGTCTCGGGCGACCCCAGGGACGTGACCTTCCTGGCAGCAGGCGACGGCGGCACCGTCGTGATGGGAGAAGGCGACCGTTGGTTCGCGCAACGTGTCGGCGTCGAGACGTTCTATGCGACCTGGTTCGGCCCAGACGGCTCCATGTACGTCGCGGGCAAACACGGCGCCTGGTACACCAGAACCCCGCGTGGCAAATGGCAAACGCCAACTCGCGCGGCCGACGTGGACCTGCTGGCAGGCGCCACCGACGCTGAGGGGCGTGTGCTGCTGGTTGGCCGCGGCGGACGGGTGTTTCTGACCGACGACAATGGGGTGCCGCGCGAGGTCAACGCCGGCAGCCGAGGCGAGATCACGGCCGCAGTCGGCTTTCAGGCGCAGCCCGCGTGGGTGCTGCCGCGGAACGTGAAGCGGATCCTGCCAGCCGACCGGCCACTACCCGACGCCGCGCTGACCTTCCCCGCCGACGTTCAAGCCGACCTGTCGCAAGGGCTGCAGCAATCGTCTTCTCCCATCCGGGGTTTCCATGTGCCGCTGCTGTTCGGCGCGATGACCCAAGGGGGACGTCCGGAGCACTCCGACTCCACCTGCACCGAGTGCAACTACAACAGCGCCTTGCTGCTGGACGGCAAAGGCAACGTGCTGGGGATGCACGACAAGGCGTTTCTGCTCATGTTCGGCGAGTACCTGCCGTTCGGTGAGCGCTTTCCGTGGCTGTACGACCTGTCGCCCGAGACGTCACGCTTCCAACCCGGCACCCGCACGGCACCGCTGGAGCTGGGCAAGGCGCGCATGGGGATGCTGATCTGTTACGAGGATCTGGTGCCGCGCTATGCCCGCCGCATCGCCGCGCACAACCCCAATGTCTTCGTAAACCTGACCAATGACGCATGGTTCGGTAAGACGGAGGAGCCCTACCACCACCTCAATCTCGCGCTAATGCGGACGGTGGAGTATCGCCGGTGGCTGCTGCGGTCGACCAACACAGGCGTCAGCGTCTTCATCGACGCCGTGGGGCGGCGGGTGGCCGAGACGTCGCTCGACGGCGCCGAAACGCTGCTGCAAGACGTGCCGTTGCTGGAGGACAGGACCGTCTACGCGAGCATGGGCGACTGGCCCCTGCTGGTGCTGGCGGCGTGGCTGTTGCTGCTGTGGGGACGTGCGCTGCGAGGACCGGGCCCGGCAGGCAGGGCGAAGAAGACCGCGAAGCCCCGCAAGACCGCGCCGAAGAAGAAGTCGGCGAGTCCAGAGGCTCCCGAGATCATGGAACCGGCCAAGCTGAAGTAAGTCGGGTCAGCCCGGCGCATCCGTGGACTTGCGGCGCTGCTCGCTCTTGTGAAGTCGCCGCTTGAGTGCGCGCATCCCCATGTACTTGCGAACCATTTGCAGGCCGACGACGCCCATGGCGACCGCGCCCAGCCACTGCCCGATGCCCACTCCGTTGCCCATCGCCATCGTCATCCCCCCGAAGCCGTACCTTCTGCCGGCCTCGTGGTGTCAGAGCCCGCGACCCGGGCAAAGGATTCCCGACATCGGCTACTTGCGAACCCGCAGCGTGGCCAGCGTGGTGACTGTCTTGCCGTCCGGCGGGCTGATCTGCGTGGGCAGGAACTGATTCGCGTTGCCGTTGCCGTCCTTGGACACCAGCGCCGCAAAGAACTGCAGATCGGCGCCGCCCGCAGGCACTCCATTGGGAAACAGCGTCGCGATCGGGATCGAGGCCTCGATCACCTTGTTGGCGAAGTGCGCCTTGACCGGAAAGGCAAGCCACGAGAAGTCCTCGAGGTTGCCCAGCCCGCGCCAGCCCGCGCCGGTCGACTGTCCCGCATCGCCGCCGTCGAAGCCCGCCATGCCGATGGTGGCAAACGCGAACTCGAAACCGTTGCTGGTGTTCGCGCCCACGAGCAGGTTGCTGATGGCGTCGTCGACCGCGCCGGCTTGGTCCTTCAGCAAGGCCGGGCTCTTGGGACCCGTGGTCTTCCCCGGATCGACGTCCACGTACAGCACGATGGCGTTGCCGGCCTCACAAACGCCCTGGATCCCGAAGTAGACGTTCTGATCGTCAAAGGCCGCCTGCAGCGTCGTCAATTCGTTCTTGTCCGCGCCCCAGTCGGTCACGACGGTGCTGGCCCCGGCAAGCGAGGTCGCGTCCCAATCGTTCAGGTTGCCGTCCAGCTGTGGCGACTCGAACGCCAGCAGCTCCAAGGCTCCGGCCAGCTTCAGCGTGCTCTGGCCCGGGACGACGACCGTGACGTCGGCCCAGCCGACCGGCAGGCCCGGCACCGTCACCGACAGCCCCTGTCCCGCCACGACCGTCGCGTCGGTGCCCACACCGGATGTCGCCGAGGGGTTCGTCGAGGTAAACGTCACCTTGTGCCATGGCTTGAGGTTGTCGCCCTTCAGTACGACCATCCCGCCGCCCTTTGCCGGGGCCCAGCCCGGCGTCACGGCGGTCAGCGTCGCGGGGCCGACCAGCACGCACTTGCCACCGACGCACTCTTCGGTGTCCTTGCACGCGGGATCGCAGGGAATGGCCTCGCACTTGCCCTTGTTGCACTGAAAGCCATCGCTGCAGGCCGGCTCGCACGGCAGATCCTGGCACGCGCCCTTGACGCACTGCTGGCCTTCACCACACGCAGGGTCGCACGGCTTGTCTTCGCACGCGCCCTTGACGCACTGCTGGCCCTCGCCACACACGGGGTCGCAGACCTTGTCCTCGCACTTGCCGGCGTTGCAGACCTGACCATCGCCACACACCGGGTCGCAAGCGTTGGGGTCCACGCAGGTGCCGCCCACACAGTTCCACCCTTGGGTGCAGGCGGGGTCGCACGCATTGGGGTCGACGCACTTGCCCTCGACGCACTGCAGGCCACCCTCGCACGCCGGCACGCAACCTGCGATGGCCACGCACTTTCCTGAGACGCAGGCCTCGGTCTCCTTGCAGGCCGGGTCGCACGCCGCTCCGCCCGGAACGACGATGGCGGTGTTCTCGAACTTGCCCTTGGAGTCCTTGGCGAACAGGACCGCCGCCGACTCCCACGCACCGCCCGCGCCAGTACCGGTCCAGGCCTCGACACCCTCGGCGTTGGCCTTCATCGCGCCTTTGTACTCCTGACCTTCCTCAGGCAGCGCATCGCCTTGCGTGGCGACGAACATGAACTGCACCTCATCGCCCGCCGGCAGCCCGCCGTCGTGCTTGCCCAGGTTCAGCAGGTGCACGTAGGTGTAGATGCCATCGTCGGCCACGGCGTCGCCCTTCTGGCCGTCGTCCAGCAGCTGCACCGGCGTCCACTGGTTCATCGAGCCCTTGAGGTAGAACTTGTGGGTCGCCGGCTTCCACAAGGCGAAATTCGGGTGCAGCGTCTGGGTGTCCAGCGTGACCTTCATGTCGATGGTGCCGAACTTCTTCAGCGTCTGCCCGGGGGCATCGATCACGCCGGTTGCGCCTGCGGGGACGACCAGCTTGCCGTTCGGTCCCACCCACATCCAGTTATCGAACTCGTTCAACACACCGTATTCGAAGGTGGTATCCGTCGCCGCCTTGAACTTGACCTGAGTGCTGAAGATGTGGTCGCCCTTGACCGCACCTTCCTTCTCATGGCCGCCCGCCGAAAGTGGTCCGTCGTCGTACAGCAGCGGATAGGGACCGTCGCTGGGCAGCCACGAGTCCGCCGGCACGATCTCGTTGGTCGTCTCGTCCCATGCGAACGAGCCAGTCCACTTCATGTCGCCGTCGCCGAACGTCTGGTTGGCCGAGTCGTCGACTTGAAACGCCAGCCAGACGCCATCGCCGGGCAACACGGTCTCGCCGGTGGTATCGGTCGCGTCGCTGACGTCGGTCGCGTCGTTCGACGCCGCGTCCTGCGGGTCCTGTTCGGGAGTGCCGCAGGCGGAGAACGCCAAACAAGTCACGGCAAGGGCAGCGAACCAGCGGTGCGCGTGCAACATGGCAGGGCTCCTGTCGGCGGTCCGGGAACCGCCAGGGGGGACAACGAGCGAGGGACTCAAGCGTTTCGGGAGGTTACTTTACTGTCACGTCGTCGAGCAAGATGGCGGTGTCGAGGATCGAGTCGCCAATGTCGGTCGCGAAGAACTTCAGCGTCACCTTCTTGCCAGAACCCGCAAGGGTCGACACGTCCTTGCACGAGGTCTGCCACGGCGTCATGAACACGCCGCCCACATCGAAGCTGACGTCCGCCTTGGTCAGGGTCTTCCACTGCTGTCCGCACTTGCACAGCGGCGACCCCGCCTCGCACGGGTACTTGCCATCGCAGTCGTAGGGACACAGCGGGTCGATCCAGACGTCGGTCAGCGTGACCTTACCGGTTTCGGCCGTCAGCGTGGCGGTAAAGCGGTCCATGTAGGCGGAACCGCAGTACTCCAGAAACTCCTCGCTGTAGAACTTCCAGTAGAAACAAAGCTCTTGCGTGGCGGGCGGGACGCAGAACGGCTGCTCCAGCGATCCGCTCTGGGCGGTAAAGCCAAGCCCCGTCGAGATGATGCCCATGAACTTGCCCTGCACGGGCGTGGTGACACCAAGCCGCGAAATCACCCGACCGTCGCCGATCTGCTTCCACCCGGTGACCTTGCCCAAGTCCCAGCCAGGATTCATCAATCCGCCCTCGCTGGCGCGCGCCTTGCTGTTGCCGACAAAGCGCATCCGCCCCGGCAAGGTCGGGTCCTGTGCGGTCGACGAGGCCTGCAGCACGTTCTCGTCCTTCTGCAGCAACCCCTCGAAGAACCCACCGCCCTCGGCAAACGCAAACGCGTTGGACACGTAGTCTGAGTAGCCGACGACAGCCGCCGCGCCGTTGCCCAGCAGCTGGACGGCCAGCGACCCGTTCCACAGCGACCGGCAAGCGCCCAAATAGACGATGGAGGACGGGAAGGGCTCGATGCTATGGCGCTGGATGAACGAGGGCAGGACGCCGTAGGTCTCGTCGCCGATGACGACCCGACCGCGCATGATGTCGCCTTGGGTGTGGTCGACGCACACGCCGCTGGCGGTCTCTGTCTTGATGCACGTCTCACCGGCGGAACACCCCGACCCCTGCTGGTTGCACGACTTCTTGCCAGTCGACAGCGCCGAGCACGTGACCGGCTCGCCCGACCAGATGACCTCCTGCGAGCCCAAGTGCTCCCAGCCCAGCACTTGCTTGGCTTGGGTGTCCATGCTGCCGAAGTACGCCTCGCCGTGACCGGAGATCGCGATGACGCCGTAGGTCGACATGGCCCGGTAGTACTTCAGCAACGCGCTCGACCCTGAGAGGGCGTCTACGCTGAACGGCGGGCACTGCTTTTCCTGCAGGACGGTGCCGGCGACCTCAGCCTCGTCTCCCCCTCCCACAACCTTGAATTCTTGGGCAAAGGGCGCCAGCGTCAGGGCTCGGCGGGTGCCGACGTTGTAGGTCTGCGGTGCTCCGTTGGGCAGACCAGGCTCGCCGGGACCACCGCGGGTGCCGGCCGGTGCCAGATTCAGAGCGCCGACGCGACCGCTGAGATAGCGCACCCACACGCCGTAGCCTCCACCGCTGGCAGGACCGGCTTCCGCGACGATGGAGCTGCCCTTGAGCGAGGCAATCGCCTGTGCTTGCGCCTGGACGGGGCCGTCGGCCTGCAACGCCGCAAGATAGGCCGCCTTCACCTGCTTCTGCAGCGACACGATCTGGGTGCACTCGGTCTGGTCGAACCGCTGGACGACGTCGACCTGTGCGACCGGGGACAGGGCCTCGAACGTCTTGCCCGGCAACGTCACCGTCGCACGGACCCGGAAGTACATGGTCTTCGGGGCGCTGGGGGACACGTTGAGGCAGTTCGAAAAGACGCTGTCTTTCTGGACGTCATCGCAATTCGTCGAGCTGCCGGAGTCGACCAGCTTGGTGTGCTCCTGAACCAGCTTTCCCGCCGCGTCGACCTCAATCAGCTGAATCGTCGCGGGGTTGACGACGCTTGAGCCATCCGGCCCCGGGGACGCCGCCGTCAGCCGCATCCGCACCACCAGCTTGGCGGGTTCGTTGACGAACAACAGGTCGGGTGCCACCTCTGGCGGCCCTTCGAACGAGAAGTACGGGTTGTAGGTCACCCGCACGCTGTCGGTGACGATGGCGGTGCCCTTGGTCGCCGTGACGGTCAGGATGTTGTCCCCCGGTTCCAGCAGGATGATCGGGCTCTGCCAATACGCACTGGGGGTGATGCTGCCGGTCTGGCCGTTGCTGTTGCTCCACGTCATCGAGTCGGGGCCGCCGTAAACAACGCCGGCGAGCTGCATCGCCTGTCCCTCGCTCTGCAGCGACTCGCGACCTCCGGGGCCCAGAATCTTGACCAGCAACTCTGCGAAATCATCGGGATTGGTCGTGTCGGTATCGGGGCTGACGTCAGAATCCTTCGCCACGTCGGTGTCGGCGATCACGTCCGTTCCCGGCGCGGTGCCATCGGCCTCAGTCGTGTCGTCGATAGCCGAATCTGGTGTGATCTCGCTCACCTCCTCAGTGGCACCCGCATCCACCGTCTCGGTGGCGTCACTGGCGACATCGACTGAGGTCTCAGCCCCATCGGCCGCCGCGTCGGTCGTGCCGTCCTCGCCGCCGGACGAGCTGCAGGCCGCACTGCACAGGACGATCGCAGCCCCGACGGCCAGCCACGTGCTCCACCGCTTCTTCATACGCGTTCCCCCGGGCAGGCACCCCGGCCCCCCGTCGTCATCCCAAATCCGCTCGTCGCGAGCCGTGCCGATTGTCAGCCGACCCACGCCTGAGGCGAACCCGTAAGAATACCGACTAGCCCACCATGAAGCAACTGAGGGAACCGCGTCGTGATCGGCCGCTTCGAGACGGTGAACGGCGTTGGTGGCCCCAACGGCTACCACTCGTCGGCAGTGAAATCTCCTGGCACCGCGTGCAGCCGCTCTGTGCTCGCCGTGACGACCAGAGGCTGACGTGCCGATGACACGGCGGGCTCGCTGAAGCACTCACCGTCCAGTGTGTAGGGACCCGACAGATCCATGCGCGTCGCCTCGGGAAAGTCGCGCACGCCCGCGACCGATCGCTCCGACATCAGCCCCGGAACGACGCGCATCAGCCGCGACAGGTCGGTCTCCTCCACCACCCGCGCGGCAAATCCTGGCCGATGCAGGGATCTTCGGATGGTGCGCACCGAGCCGATCGCCAGCGTCAGGTCCACCGTCGAGGCCACGACCCCGGAGTACCGGCCAAAGGTCTGGTCATCGACGCGCAAGTCGGCATACGGCCCCAGCTTCCAGCCCTCGGTGTCCCAAAGCTCGCCCCCCACCAGCGCTCCGCGGAAGAACTCGAGGAGGAACCGGGACAGCCCCAAGTAGCCTGCTCCAAAGCGCCCGTAGAGCTCCAGCGCGTGAAACGCCGCCTCGGATCCGAACACGAAGCCCCAGCGCGGCGGCAGATCCGTCCACGACGGCGTGCGCGGAGCCGCTGCGCCGTCCGACTGTGACTCTGGCGCCACGCCGCAACGCACTTCGAGCAGGGGCAAGCGCCTTGCCGGCACACGGGACAGCGGCGCGCCTTGAAAATAGCGCAAGAAGTTCCGAAGGGTATCTCGCGGGGCACCGTGGATGGCGACCGTGCGACCGACGATGTTCAGCGTGCCGCCGTTGAGGATCAGCAGCCTCGGCAGGGGCGGACGCACGCCCGTCGCCGCTTCCGCCTCGCGTCCCAAGGCCAGCAACGCGTTGACGACGTGGTGGACCGTTCCGTCTCCTCCGGCCACCGCCAACACGTTCGCCGCGCGCACGCACAGCAGAAACGCAAGCGCGCGCCGCAGGGACGCCAGATCGTGCGTCTCCATCCACGCATCGCGCTCACCCAGCAGGTCGGCAAGGGCCGCGCGCTCTCCCGAACGCCGCAGTCGCCGCGCCTTGGGATTCATCAACAGGCCCACCCGCACGCGAGCCGACGGCTGACACGCGCGCTGGCGAGTCTCGACGCCTTCAGCCGACAGGGCCAACTGGACGGGGTCGGTGTCGAAGGTCGGCATCGTCGGGGGTCCTTGCGCCTCGATCGCGGTCGCCGTGCGCGTTCACCACTTCTTGTCGCGCTTTCGCCTGCGTGTTAGCATCCTGCCGGTTTCGTGTGCCTGCACACCGGCACGCTGCGGAACCGATTGTGCCTCGTCCCCGGTGGGCTGACCATGCCCACCACGCTGCACCGGCCCAATGCCGCGCGGCCCTGACTGCTGCCAGGGAGTTCCACAGGCCCCATGCTCAAGCTGTCCATCCAAGATAGTGAAGGCAGGAGCACCATCGTCCCCCTGACGGATGGCGAGCTCAGCGTCGGCCGCGATGAGGCCAACTCGATCTGCTTGGCCGATCGCAACGTCTCACGCCAACACGCGCGTTTGACGACGAAGAGCGGCCACGTTTGGTTGGAGAACGTCCACGCGACCTACGGCACCCGCTTCAACAACCTGCTGCTGCGCGAACGCGCCGAGCTGCGGGAAGGCGATGTGGTTCAGGTTGGCGACTACGTGCTTGAGCTTGTGTCCGAGGGAGGCCCCGCCAAGCGCGACAATGCGCTGGTCGATGCTCCCGCCTCTCAGGCTCCGCCCCCGCCTCCGCGTCCGGCCGCAGCGCCGGCCGGACGACCGCGTCCCGTCGACGAGAATTCGACTGCTGTCGTGAACTTGTTGGACATCCAGGACCTACTGAAGAGCGAGCCCGCGGGCTCTGTCAGCAGCCTGCCCGAGTCGTCCCAGCCCCGCCTGGTCGTCGAGAGCGACAATCTGCGCGGGCTGGAGCTGCGCATTACCCGCTCGCCGGTTACGGTCGGCCGCGTTCGCGACGCCTGCGATTTGGTCGTCGATCACCGCTCGATCTCGAAAGAACACGCGCGCTTCACCCGCCTGACCGACGGCACCTGGCAGGTGTTGGACCTCGCCTCGGCCAACGGCATGAAGGTCAATGGCGAGCCCTACTCGAAGTGCGAGGTGCGCAGCGGCGACCTCGTCGAGCTGGGTCACGTGTCCCTGCGCTTCCTGACTGCCGGCGCCCGCGCGCCTGCCACCAGCGACAAGCCCCGGTCCAGCAACCTGATCATCTATCTGGCCGTGGCCGCCCTGCTCGTCGTCGGCGCTGCGGTGGCCGCGTTCTTCGCGATGAAGGGTGACGGGGGCAAGACGCCGCCGAAGTCGGACGTCAAGGTTCAGGCCGCTGCGACTGCTGAGACCGAGTCTCCCAGCGCCGAACCCGCAACCCGTGATGCCGCGACCGAAGTGCGCAAGGCTGAGAAGCTGCACGAAGCCGGCATGTTGGCCGAGGCTCGCACGGTGCTGAAGGCTGCTGAGGCCGACAACCCCGGAAACGCCTCGATCGCCCTGCTGTTGCGGCGCATCGAGCTCGAGTTGGGTCAGTTGGCGGATCTGGATGAAGCGGAAACGTTGATCGAAACCGACCCCGCGACGGCGCTTGCCCGGATTCAGGGCATCCTGGCCGAAGCGAAGCCAGAGACTCCGATCGCCGACCGCGCTGAAAAGCTGCTGGCCAAGAGCAAGGAAGCGGTCGCTGCCGCCGCCAAGCAGGAAGCCAAGGCCGCTGAAGCCGCGCCTGCCGAAAAGGCCAAGCCCACGGCCGTCAAGCCTGCTGCGGCCCCTGCGCCTGCGCCGAAGGCCGTCGCCAAGCCGACCCCTGCACCCACACCCAAGGCCGTCGCGCCCAAGCCGGAGCCGAAGCCCGAACCCAAGGTCGAGCCCAAGCCTACGCCGGCCCCCGCGCCCGCTCCTGAGCCCGCCGCTGAGCCCGCCCGCAAGACCGGTGCCGACTTCCACAAGGAAGGCCGCGACGCGATCCTTGCCGGCAAGCCCGACGAAGCGATCTCTCTATTCAAGCAGGCGGTTGCCAACGGTTACTTCAAGGCCCACGGCCAGCTCGCGCGCATCTTCTTCCAGCGCGGCGACAAGGCGAACTGCGCCAAGCATGCCAAGGCCTATCTCGACCGCTACCCCGACGCCGGCGACGCCCAGCCGCTTCAGGGCATGCTCGAGAAGTGCTCGAACTGACGCGATTCTCTCCTCTTCCAACGCTTGCCGGGCTCCTGCGGCGCACCCATGCGCCATCGAGAGGCTTTGCATGAAGCTCGCCGACCTCGCCTCGCTGCAGGAACGCTCCCTGACGGATCAGGAGGCCGCCGACCTTGCGCTCGAGCTGTTCGTCGTCGGCTATGAGGGCACCGACCTTGCCCCCTTGGTGGAAGACCAGCTCGCACGCGGACTTGCCGGCGTCATCCTGTTTCGCCGCAACCTGACCTTCACGTCGGATGGCGCGATCGATCTGGAGGCACTGGCCGCGCACACCCGGGCCATCCACACCGCCGCCGGTCGCTCCCCGCTTGGCCTGCCTGCCGTCTGCTCTGTCGATCAAGAGGGTGGACTTGTGGCTCGGCTGCGCGCGCCCTTCACCATCCTGCCGCCGATGCGCGTGCTGGGCGACTACGGCGACGAAGACCTGATCCACCGCGTGGGCCGCCAGCTGGGACGCGAGTGCCGGGCTGCGGGCTTCAACGTCGACTTCGCCCCGGTGCTGGACGTCGACACCAACCCGGCCAATCCGATCATCGGCAATCGTTCGTTCTCGCGAGACCCGCATCTGGTGGCCCGCTTCGCCAAGGCGCTGCTACAAGGCATGGAAGCGGAAGGCGTCTTGGGCTGCGGCAAGCACTTCCCCGGTCACGGCGACACGGACGCGGACAGCCACCTGGCGCTGCCGGTGCTGCCCCACGGCCTCGACCGGCTGCGGGCGGTCGAGCTCGTCCCCTTCCGCGAGCTTTCGCCTCACCTTTCTTTGGTCATGACAGCCCACGTCCTGTTCCCGGCTTTGGATCCTTGCCGACCGGCCACCGTCTCACCAGACATCCTGCGGCCGCTGCTGCGGGACGAGTGTGGATACGATGGCGTCATCGTCAGCGACGATCTGGAAATGGCCGGCATCGCAAAGGTGTTGGAGCCAAGGGCCATCGTGCTGGCGGGCCTGCTGGCGGGGGTAGACTTGTTTCTGGTGTGCAGACGCGACGACATGCGAGCAGAGGCGATCGAGGCAGCCGGCGAAGTGCTGCGACGACCACCGGGCGACCCTCTGCGGCAGACCGCCCTGCAGGCAATCGGTCGAGTGCGGAAGATGCGCTCGCACCTGACCGCACCCTTTGCCTACGCGGATGACATCCGACAGCTGCTGGCTTCGTCCGAGACATGCGACTTGCGCCGCGTTCTGGGGGCTGGCACGCTCGAAACCACGGAACACAAGCGAACGACGACGTGACGGAAGGCGCAGATGCGGGAGGCGCGAAAGACCTGATGACGCGAATTTTTGGCTGGATCTCATGGGTTTCGGTTGTCCTTGTCGGCGCCGCCTGGCTCACCACAGGCTGCGATAGGCAGGCCGCCGGAGCCCGCGCGCCGCGCAACGCTCGGGCGAAGGCCACGGCTGCCGCTGACGAGCGCCCGGGCGGCGCCGCACAGGCCGTCACCCCGACCGCCTCTGCCACTGCGGGGGACCAGGTCGCCGAAACCGACGAGGATGCCAACGAGGTCGACCACTGGAAGGACGTGCCCTTCGACGTGCACAACTTCGATGAAGTGTTGGACTATGTCGCGACCTACTACATCGACAGTACGGCCGACCGAAAGCGCGCATGGACTGAGGCGGCGAACTTCGCGTTGATGACACTGGAGCCGGCAGTCGAGCTGTTGCCCTTGACGTTCTTCGAGCAACGCAAGGGACTTGCCGACGAAGAGGGGCGTCTGGACGGGACCACGGAGGCCTTCCTGTGCCGCGGTGCGCCCATCCCCGGCGTCGTCCTGCATCACATCCCGAACGACGAGTACCTCAAGGCGCATCAAACGACCAAGCGCCACCGCCGGCTCACCGACGACGAGGTGCGCGAGCTGCGCGACCGCATCCGCACGCGAAACAGCGCCTACAACGAAGCCTGGAAGCCGCTTGCGTTTTCTCGCCCTCAGTTCGACTGCGTGATGGCCTACACGGAGCAGAAGGTCGAGGAGTTCAAGGCAGAGGCTGCGCGCAAGGCCGCGGAACCCAAGCCCGTAGTCCAAGCCGCTCCTGTCGGTGCCGTCGCCAAGGCTGACGCGCAGGCGCAGGGAAAGCCCGCGGACGCAGCCGCCGGTTCAGGGCCCGCGCACAAAGGTGGCGCGAAGGTGAGCGACGACAAGGCCAAGGCGGGCAAGTCTGGCAACGCCAAGGATGCTCAGGCCAAGGACAATCCGGCACAGACTGAACCGAAAGCGGCGAACCGTGGCGAGCCCGACGACCGGCCGCGCCCGCCCCCGGACCTGAACCGCGTGTGGGAATCGGCGGCGTCGGGCTACTTGTACGCGCTGGACCCGCACTCATCGATCATCCCGAAAGAGGCATGGAAACAGTCGACCGACGAGACCCAAGATGCCTCGTTCGAGGGCATTGGCGCGGTGCTGACCCAGCGGGAGGAGATGACGATCGTCGAGAACCCGATGGAGGGCCTACCGGCTTGGCGAGCTGGCATCCGTGCAGGCGACATCATCCACAAAGTGGACGGCGTCGACGTGTCGGGGTGGGTGCTGACCAAGGTCGTCAAGCTGATCCGTGGTCCCAAGGCCACCCAAGTCAAGCTGACGATCAGCCGCGAGAGCGACCCGACACCGCGTGACATCGCCATCACCCGCGAGCACATCGACGTCAAGAACGTCGTCGGTCACTTGCTGAAGGACTACCCGGGTATCGCTCACATCAAGATGACGGGCTTCATCCCCGACAGCACCAAGGACCTGCGGCAGATGCTGGACAAGCTGGCCAAGGAAGCTCCCGGCGGTCAGCTGACCGGCATCATCCTCGACTTGCGTAACAATTCTGGAGGCTTGCTCAATAAGGCGATTGAAGTCGCCGACATGTTCATGTCGTCGGGACGCATCGTGAGCGTCAAGAGCCGCCACCGCCGCGAGGAAGTCTACGACGCCTCACGCCAGAGCTCGGACATCAAGCTGCCGCTGGTCGTGCTGGTGAATGACGGGGCCGCTTCCGCCTCAGAAATCGTGGCTTCGGCCATTCAGGACAACGCGCGAGGTCTGGTCGTCGGTCTGCGCACGTTCGGCAAGGCGTCGGTGCAGACGCTGTTCGAGCCTGCCCTGCACACCGAGTACTACATCAAGCTGACGATCGCCCGGTACTACGCCCCCAGCGGCACGACCATCCAGGTCGTCGGTGTCACGCCGGACGTCGAGGTCGCCCCCGAAGCGGATGGCAAGATCCCGGTCGGTTTCCGTGAAGAGAACCTGAACAACCACTTGGTGCCGATCGAGGGTGCGGCCAAGTCCCCGTGGACCCCGGCGATGCCCTCGCTGAACCGATGCGTCGAGACATCGGGCCTGGCCGTCCAGATCGCCAAGCGCGAGCCGGCGCCACAGGTTCACCCCGACTTCCAGCTACTGCGTGCTGCCGACTACGTGACCTGTCTGGGTCGTCTGCCGCAACCGCCGGTCCGCTGACCGACCGGGTGGACGGCAAGCCGAAGGTCGCGTAGCTTCTGCTGACATCCCGGCGCAACCGCTGCACGGTCTACCTTTCAGGAAGCCCATGACTTCGCAACCCAATCTCGTCCCCAACAGCTCCGCGGAGGACCGACTTGCTGCGCTAGAGACCGAGCTTGCCAAGGTCTTGGCCAGAGTCGTGGCGTTGGAGCAGCAGGTGGTGACGCCTGTCACGATAGCCGCTGTGGCGCCCGTTGCTGCGGAGGCCGACCTGCCCGCCGATCGGCCGCCCCCGACCCCGCGCCCGGCAACCCCGCAAGGCGAGATTCGCGCCATCCTCACGTCCATGTTCCATTTGGCGACACGCCCTCCGACGCAGGATGACGAGGAAGCGGAGCAGAGGTTCCGCTCGTTTGCCGACCTGTTCCACCACGCACGCCGGGGCTCACCGCTGCTGGAGAGCGAGCTGATGAACTACAAGTGGCGCCCGCTGTGCACGCGCGCCACCGCCTACCTGCGCGACGCCGCCGACGCGTCGAGCTTCGACATCGTGCAGATGTTGCCCGCGGTGGTCGACGATCGCACTGCGACGATCAAGGTATTCCTGCGCGCAGAACGTCGGATGCCGCCCCCCGTGACGTTCCGCCGCGACGACCTGGCGGAGGGTGCGCTGCGCATCGAGAGTTCCTCCCTCTAGCGATCGCTGGGACGAATCATCCGCCTGCTGACGCCCCGCGAAGGGATGCTGCGACGGCGTGATCCCCCTGCGGGCCCTTGACCTGTCAGACGTTTTGGAGTACCTCTCACGCGCCCTCGGCGGCATGGCCAAGTGGTAAGGCAGAGGACTGCAAATCCTCCATCCCCGGTTCGAATCCGGGTGCCGCCTCCGAGTGCTTCGTCCGGTCGGAACTCGCCGTCCCACGTTCGGCGTCCCGATCCCTGCGAAGCTGGCGCTCTTCACCAGCGCCTCGTGACCTGGACTGCGGTCCAAGATCGCGACCCCGGTCCCGGCGGGCGTTTCGTCTGCCGCAGGGGGTTGCGCGACCGCCCAGGTGATGATGCCCCCATTGGCCCAGGCTGATGACCGGCACCGTCGCTCCGCGGGAATCGCGGGCGCACGAGGCGGACCGGACCACCGTGTCGACGGACGCGGCCAGGTGACCGAAACGAAGGACTGAGTCGATACGCAGACAGGAGACCGACCGCACGTGAGCCCGATCGCACCCGACCTCAGGGCCTTGGAAGCCCGCCTCGAGGCGATGCTCGTCCCCGTCGTCGACGCGGCGGGACTCGAGCTGCTGGCCGTGCGCGTGACGCCTGCCGGACGGGGACTGCGGCTGCTGCTGCAGATCGATCGGCGCGAAGGCGATGGGGCTGTGGGACTGCGGGACTGCACCACGGTGTCGAAGAAAGTCAGTGCGTTGCTGGACGTGAAGGATCCGATCGAGCCCGAGTACGATCTCGAGGTCTCGAGCCCTGGGATGAACCGCCCCCTGCGCGGCGTGGCGGACTTCCTGCGGTTTGCAGGCATCACCGCCAAGGTTACGCTTGCGGGGGCCGACGGGCTGGGCCGCAGGTCGGTCAACGGTGTCCTGATCGGCTGCGTGGACGGCACGTTGCGGTTGCGCACGGGCAAGGACGAAGAGCAGACGTTCGCGGTGGCGGACATCCAGCGCGCAGCGTTGAACCCCACGTTCGACGAATGGCAAGCGCTGGGACGCAAGCTGGCGGCTCAGGATGCGGCGAAAGGCCGCGCGGCCGGTGATGAAATCGATGACGACCCGGAAGATGACGGGGCGTCGGACGACGGTGCGGAACAAGAGTAGCGTGGCGCGGGTCGACGGGCACATGGGTCCGGCGGAACGGTGACGCAACGGCAAGGAGCAAGAGTGCGATGATCGGCAACCTCAACCAGATCATCGATCAGGTGTCGAAGGAAAAGAGCATCGACCGCAGCGTGCTGGTCGAGGCCCTCGAGCAGGGAATCCTGTCCGCCGCGAAGAAGACCTTTGGTCACAACCGCGAGCTCGAGGCGAAGTACAACGACGAGATCGGTCAAGTGGAACTCATGCTGTACATGGTGGTCGTCGAAGACGGCGCCGTGTCGAACCACGAGCGCGAGTTCGCCCACACGACGGCACAACTCATCGACGCCGAGGTCCAGCCGGGAGACGAGCTGGGCTTCCAGATCTTCTATCTGGACCGCGACCGCCTGAGCGCCGAAGAGGAAGATCGCAAGTACGGCGACATCCTCGGGATCAAGACCGCGCGCCAGCAGTTCGGCCGTATCGCCGCCATGACCGCCAAGCAGGTGATCATGCAGCGCGTGCGCGACGCCGAGCGCGATGTCGTGTTCAACGAGTACAAGGACCGCAAGGGCGAGCTCGTCACGGGCATCACGCGCAGGTTTGAGCGCGGCAACGTGATCGTGGACTTGGGTCGCGCCGAGGCCGTGCTGCCGATGCGCGAGCAGATGTTCCGCGAGAGCTATCGCGCCGGCGACCGGGTGCAAGCCTACGTCAAGGAGATCCGCCGCGATGCACGCGGTCCGCAGATCGTCCTGTCGCGTACCGACTCGCGCCTGATCGAGAAGCTGTTCGAGTTGGAAGTGCCTGAGATTTATGAGGGTATCGTCAAGATCATGGCCGTCGCCCGCGAGCCGGGTGAGCGCGCCAAGATCGCCGTGGCCTCCAAGGATTCCGATGTGGATCCCGTCGGCGCTTGCGTCGGCATGAAGGGCTCGCGCGTTCAGGCCGTCGTTCAGGAGCTGCGTGGCGAGAAGATCGACATCGTGCCCTGGAGCCCGGACATCGCGAAGTTCGTCTGCAACGCCATCCAGCCTGCGGAAGTCAGCCGCGTGCTGATCGACGAGGACAACCAGACCATCGAGCTCATCGTTCCCGACGACCAGCTGTCGCTCGCGATCGGTCGCCGCGGTCAGAATGTCCGTCTGGCCAGCCGCCTGGTGGGTTGGAAGATCGACATCCAGTCGGAAGGCAAGATCGAGGACATGAAGCAGATGCTCGGGGAGGCGCTGGCGGTCGTGCCGGGTCTCGACGAGTCGCTGATTTCCTACCTCTTCAAGCTTGGCTATCACAGCCCGGACAACCTGCTGAACGCCCATGCGGAAGATCTCGCGTCGATCCCCGGAGTCTCCGAGGAGATGGCCCTGCAGATCCAGCAGATCGCGTTCGAAGTGAAGAAGCGCCGCGACGAGGACGCACGGGTAGCCCGCGAGGCTGCCGCTGCGGCGATCCACGCCCCGCCTGCCCCGATTGAAGTCGAGGCCCCGGCCGTGGTGGACGGCGAAGAAACGGTACAGCCTCAGGTGGATACGCCTGCCGAGTTGGGCGACATCGCCCTGCCGGGAGAGCCTGCGTGAGCCCAGAGCGGACCGGCCCGGTCCGGACGTGCATGGGGTGTCGGCAACGAAAGCCAGCCCTCCAGCTCGTACGGGTTGAGGTGACGGACGCTGGTGAGTTGGACGTCTCGGCCTTGGCCGGTACGCCCACGGTGAAGAGACCGGTGGTGAAGGGATCGCCGGTCGCGGGGTCAGGCAAGGGTTTGCACCTGTGCCCGGACCTCGGTTGCGTCGAGAAGGCTCTGTGGATGCTCTCGCATTCACGCAAGAAGTCGGCGACGCGCAAAGACGCTCGTTCAGGCCCCTCGGCTGGACGGGAAGGGGGCGATGGCCCCGCACGGGTTTGGCTCGAAGGCACGGCGCACACGGCGCAGCGCCTGATCGAGCGACGCGAAGCGGGACTGCGCCGCCGACGCCTCGATGCCTCGGAAGACGAGCGTATCGGGGCATGGAAGGTCCTGGCCGCAAGGATCGCGCAGACGCTGCAAGCGGAGCGCGTTCAGGGGCACGGGAGCCACAGGCGTGGGTAACCACGCGTTCGGAGTTGCACTTGGCGGTCGCGACTACCCTTCGAGTCTCTGATCTGGCCCGCGAGTTGGGCATCCCGGAAGCCGTCCTCGTCAAGCGGGCGGGTGACAACGGCATGCTGTTGTCGACGATCTCGCGCTTGGACCAGGCCCAGTCGGACACGCTGCGGCGGATGTTCGCACCGGCTCGTCCTGCCCGCGCTGCGGAAGCGGCCCCCGTCACGACTGCCGTCGAGGGCACCGGTCGCACCGTCGTGCGCCGGCGCATCGCACGTGCCGACGGAGATGGGCCCGAGGCCCACGTGGAGCCCGCTCCCGCTCCAGTCGCGCCGCCGGTCGCCGCGCCGCGCCCCGTAGTCCGCCGTGCCGCCGAGCCTGCGGACAAGCCCGCTGTCGTCGTCGCACCGCCGACACAAACGGCTCCCGTCGCACCAGAACCCCCTGCGGCCGTCGAGGAAGCACCTGCGCCGGCACCGGAGCGCGAAGTCGCCGTTGTCGCCGCCGTTGCCGCTGTCGTTGAGACCGCGCCCGCCCCGACCCCCGCGCCGCCGCCGCTGCCGACGCCCCCCGCGCCGCCGCAGCAGCCCGCGCTGACGGACAATCGTCCGCGTCTGCGTCGCGCCAAGGTTGAGGATCTGGCGCCGCCGCCCGAGCTCCAGCTGCGTGTCTACGAGACCGTGCCTGAAGCTACACCTGTCGTCGTGCCCGTGGCGGAAGCGCCCGTCGGCGCCCCCGTCGTTCAGGCGGTGGAAAGCGCTGCAGTCGTCGTCCACGTGCCGGAGGTCGTTGCTGAACCGGCCCAGGTTCCTGCGAACGGCAACCTCGACCTCAACGAGATCGGCGCTGCGCTGCAGCCGACGACCCAGCTGCCCAGCAACACCAAGGTGCCGCGTCTGATCCGCACCAAGATGCCGGAGTATCTGGTCAACATTCCGAAGGCTACGCCCAAGCCTGCACTGACCGACCCGCCCCCGCCGCCGCCCGCGCCGGACGTCGAGCGCGGTCGCCCGATCCCCGCGACCGAACGTGCTCCGTCGGCTCCGGTCGACGACCGTTCCGGTGGTCGTGGCCGCAAGGTGATTTACGACCGTCGCCGCGACACCGTGGGCCAGACGGCTGAGGACCGCCGACGCGGCAAGAAGCGTGGCAAGGGCAAGGGCATGATGCCCGTCGTCCCCGTCACGGTCGCGCGGCAAGAGAAGCGGCACCTGCGCATCGAGGACACCATCACGGTCGCCAATCTGGCGCACCAGATGTCGGTCAAGGCCAACGAGGTTATCAAGAAGCTGTTTGATCTCGGCATCATGGCTACGATCAACCACGCTCTGGACCTGGACACGGTCGAGCTGGTTTCTGCCGACTTCGGCTTCACCGTCGAAAACGTCGGTTTCGACCTCGACGCCTATCTGAAGACGCCGGCCGCCGAAGACGTCTCGATGCAGCCGCGCTCGCCGGTCGTCACGGTCATGGGCCACGTCGATCACGGCAAGACCAGCTTGCTCGACGCGATCCGCAAGACCCACACGGCGGCTCGCGAAGCCGGCGGCATTACCCAGCACATCGGCGCGTACGTCGCGGAAGTGACGGGCAAGGGTCGCGTGGTCTTCCTGGACACCCCCGGCCACGAGGCGTTTACCGCCATGCGTGCCCGTGGCGCCAAGGCGACCGACGTCATCGTGTTGGTCGTGGCTGCCGACGACGGCGTCATGCCGCAGACCATCGAGGCGATCAACCACGCCAAGGCCGGCGCCGTGCCGATCATCGTGGCCGTCAACAAGATCGACAAGCCGAATGCGGACATCGACCGGGTCCGTCGCGAGCTGGCCGATCAGGGCGTTGTCAGCGAGGAGTGGGGCGGCGACGTCACCTTCTGCGAGATCTCGGCCAAGAAGGGCACGGGCATCGACAAGCTGCTCGAGATGCTGGCCCTGCAGTCAGAAGTCATGGACTTGAAGGCGGATCCGTCCACGGACGCTCGCGGTCTGGTCATCGAATCACGCCTCGAAAAGGGCCGCGGTCCGGTCGCCACGCTGTTGGTCCAGCAGGGCACGCTCAAGCGCGGTCAGTATGTCGTTGCGGGATCGCAGTACTGCCGCGTCCGCGCGATGCTCGACTACATGCTCAAGCCGCTGGAGGAAGCCGGCCCCGCGACTCCGGTCGAGGTCATCGGCTTCGACGGCGTGACCAGCGCAGGCGACGAGTTCTACGTGGTGGCCGACGAGAAGAAGGCCAAGGCCATCGTCGAGCACCGGGTGGAGAAGCAGCGCGAGCGCGATCTGCTGAAGACTTCGCGACGCACGCTCGACTCGCTGTTCGAAGACATGGCGGCCGGCGAGACCAAGGACCTGAACCTGATCATCAAGGCAGACGTGCA
>CAJBNH010000116.1 GCA_903955385.1 uncultured Myxococcales bacterium
ACCCATCCAACAGCAAATTCCTTAGCGCGCGACGCCGGATTCGAACCGGCGACCCTTGGCTTCGGAGGCCAATACTCTATCCAGCTGAGCTAGTCGCGCGTCGACACCCGACAAGGGCACCGGGTGCGGGAGTCTAGGTGAGCCCCCGCGCAGGGTCAACCTCCCGACCCGGATCGACAAGCCCCCACCCGTCCTGCACAATCGCCGCATGCCGACGCGCGCCAGCAGCCTGCACCTCCTTCGCAAGCGCCTGCCGCCGGCCAACCCTGCCGTCACGCCGTCGTCCGTCGCCCTATTCCGCCTGGGCGAAACCTGCAACCACAAATGCCCGATGTGCAGCAACGCTGGCGACCCGGCGGCGCTGTTTCCTCCAGTGGGCGAGGTGTTGCGGCGCGCGGCGTTCCTGCACTCGCAGGGCTTTCGCCGCGTGGTGCTGACGGGGGGCGAGCCGACGCTGCACCCGGCGTTCTGGCCGGTCGCCCAGCGCTTTCAGGCCTGGCAAGTGGTCTGGGACCTGCACACCCACGGGCGCACGTTCGCCGACGCAGCGCTGGCTGACCGGGCGGTGGGTCTGGGGCTCGAGCGGGCCATCGTGTCGCTGCACGGGCCAGACGCCGAGACCTGCAGTGCGATGTCCGGGGCGCCACCGCAAGCGTTCGATGAGATCCAGCGTGGCATCGAGCACTTGCTGCGCTCCGGGTGTCGGGTGATGGTCAACGCGGTGGTGGCGGCGCCGAACCTGGACAAACTCGCGGACCACATGGTGTTTCTGGCGCAGCGGTTTGGTCCGCCGGTGTCGGCCAAGCTCGCGTTTCCGTCGCTGCAGGGGCGCGGCGGGCGGTGGCACGGCATCGATGTCACGTTTGACCAGGTGATGCCCAAGGTACAGCAGGCGCTGCGGGCGGCTGAGGCGGCGGGGCTGGACCTGCACTTGGAGGGCTTTCCGAACTGTGTCGTGGGCCAACCGAACCGCGTGTCGATGGGTCGAACCGGTTATGGCGAGACGCACTATCTGGACGACGCCTCGGGTGATTTGCTGCACGGCATGGCCCACGTCGAGGCCTCGCTGGCGGTGTATGGTCCGGCGTGTCGCGACTGCCCTGCCCTGTCGCGCTGTCCGGGGGTCGAAGAGGCGTATGCGCGACGCCACGGCCTGAGCGAATTGAAGGGCTTTCGCGACACCCCGACTGCTGCAGACGGAGACTTGCCGTGACCCTGGACCCGCGCTATCTGGCCACCGCGCTGCAGCATCTGGACGAGGCACTCGACGCCCGCGCGGCCTTGACCGCCGACCCGGGCACAACGGCCTTTCGCCTGGTCGACGTGGGAGCCGAGGCCGACTGGAGTCTGGATGCCTACGGTGAGGACCTCGTGCTTGGTCTGCTGCCCGACCTGAGGACTCCCGTGGAACCCGCTGCCGTTGCGCGGGAACTTGCGGACGGCCGCGAGCTCGCGCACGCCTTGGGCACCCGGCTGCACGCCCGCGCGGTGTACCTGAAGCTGCGTCCCCTGCAGGCCAACACCGTGGTCGACGCAACCGCCGCCGGGCTGACACCGCCAGAGCCGTTCTTTGGGCTTGAGGCGGCTCCGGGCGGCGCAGGTGTGGTGCTGGAGAACGGCCTGCGTTTCCACGTGCGTTTGGGCGAAGGACTGCCCACCGGTATCTATCTGGATCAACGCGACAATCGACGGTGGCTGCTGGACAACGCCGTCGGGCTGCGGGTGCTGAACACGTTTGCCTACACCTGTGCGTTCTCGGTCGCAGCGGCGGCGGGCGGCGCGCTGCGCACCGTCAGTCTCGATGCGGCGGGTCCGGCGCTGGAGATCGGGCAGACCAACTTTGCGCTGAACGGCCTCGAGGACCCTGACCGGCACGACTTCCTGCGCGGTGACGTGTTCCACTGGCTGCCGAGAATGGCCAAGCGCGGTGACCGGTTCGACCTGATTGTGCTGGATCCGCCCAGCTACAGTCGCGTCAAGCAGCAGCGGTTTTCGGCGGCGCAGGACTACGCGACTTTGGTGACGACGGCGCTGGCACTGTTGGCGCCGGGGGGACTGCTGCTGGCGTGCACGAACGCGCTGGGGCTGAACCGCAAGCAGTTGGAGCAGAAGGTGCGCGAGGGGGCGAAGTCGGCCGGGCGCGAAGTCGTCGAGGTCGAGCACCGCCCCACGGCGCTGGACCATCCCTCGGGGCGCATGAAGGCGTTGGTCGCGCGGGTGCGGTAGGCAGAGCTACCAGCGCCAGACGAAGTACACCACGGGGTCACCAGGCGAGTAGTAGTCGGCGATGCGCGCCTCTTCCGTGAAGCCGGTGGCGTGGTAGAACGCCCGCGTGCCGCCGTACAGCTCGCGGCCGCTGGTCTCCAGCACCAAGCGCTGACCGTCGCGCTGCTGAGCGAACTTCTTGATCTCCAAGCACAATGTCCGCCCGATCCCGGCCCGCCGCCGGGTGACGTCGCTGGCGATGAAGTACAGGTGCCAGGTGCCGTGCGTGAAAGGCGTCTTGCCGATGGTCGCGTAACCCACGATTTGGCCGTCGATTTCTGCCACCAGCGTCGGATAGTCGCCCTCAGGTCCGCTGGTGGGACCGTCGCCGTGGAAGATGTCGACCAGCTCCAGACCGACTCCCGCCTCCTCCTCGTTGAAATTACCTGCAGTCTCGAGCAGATGCGCAATCGCGGCACGGTCGGCAGCGACGGCCAGGCGGGTGGTGACGGTGAGGCGGGCGGGGACGTCCAGACTCATGGGGGTCCTTGGGGTGCGTCGATGGAGACACTTGGGGTGCGTCGATGGAGACAGGGGCGGGGAACCGGAGGTCAGCGCACGTGCGCCCAACCCAACTGCAGCGCCACGAACTGCGGAAAGTCGAGACCCAGGCTGGGCAGTGCGCGCTGCAGCCCCGCATCGGGAGAAATGTCGGGATTGCCATTGACGTCAATGACATAGCAGTTGCCGTCGGCCGCCACCCGCACGTCCATTCGCGCATAGCCGCTGAGCTTCAGCGCCCGAAACACGCGCTCGCCCATCGCCCGCAGCCGCTCGGCCAGCTCCGCATCCACGTTGGCGGGATAGCGCGCGGGCGTCTTCTGGTAGGCGTCGGAGTCGGGCTCCCACTTGCCGGCATAGGTCAGGATGCGGGGCTCGCCCTCGGGCAGCCCGTCCAGCTCGATCTCGCCCAGCGCCACATGCGCCACCGGCCCGCCCGCAGGTCCCAGCAGCAGCACGTTCAGCTCGCGCCCTTCGATGTACTGCTCGACCAGCGCGGGTCCCCAGCCGCTCTTGTGCAACCGCTCGACCGCACGCAGCACGGCAGCGCGGTCGTGGCCCACAGAGTCGCGGTCGATGCCGACACTGCCGTCCTGACACGCCGGCTTGACGATGGCAGGCAGCGGAATGGACTGGGGAAGTTCGCCTCCGCCCTCGACCAGCACGGCATCGGGCACTGCGACACCGACCCCCCGCAGCACATGGCGCACGATGGACTTGTCCAGACACAGCGACAGGGTCGCCGCAGACGTGCCGGTCACGGGAGCGTCGCCCAACTCGACCAACGCCGCCGCGTGCAGCTCGCGCCCGGCGCGGCCACTGGCCTCTTCGCACAGATTCCAGCAGACGTCGGGTTGCAAGGCCTTCAGCTGACTCAGGAAGCTCGCGCTGTCATACCCCAACGGCATCGGCAGCGCCTGGTGGCCCAAGGCAGCGATGGCGTGCTGCAGCGCCTCGACCGTCTCTGTCAGGTCGGTGTCCGGCGTCTGGCGCTGGGCGCTGTAGGCGATGGCGACGCGCATGAAGTGGTGGCCTCAGCCCTGGCCCGGCGCCGCGTCGAACAGCGGCAGGGTCGGCGCCAACTGCAGGTGGTTCTTGCGCTTCGCCTCGGCCTTGGGCACCAGCGTCGGCCGCAGCACGCCCTGCCGGAACTCGGCCTCGCGCACGATGCGGGCGATCAGCGTCTCCCACGGAATGCCCATCGCCTTGGCCGTCAGCACGATGTCGCCCGACGTGGGGGACAGACCCGGCAGCGGATTGGCCTCGATGAAGTACGGGTGACCGTCGGGACCGATGCGGAAATCGATGCGGGCGACGTCGTGACATCCCAGCAGCTGGAAGCACTTCAACGCGGCGGCCTCGATCCGCCGGCAGGTCGCATCCGGCAGCTCGGGCGGGATGGCGTAGCGCACGCGGTTCTCGTAGTCGCGCTTGGCCTCCAGCGAGTAGATGAAGTCCTCGACCGTCCCCTGAGTGGGGACGACGTGCATCATGCCGATCACTTCCGGGTCGCGGTTGCCGACCACGCCGACCGTAACCTCAGGCCCGCCAATGAATTCCTCGACCAGCACTGGGCGACCATAGAGCTCGAGCAGCTCGGACACCAAGGCCTCCAGCTCGGCGAAGTCCTTGCAGCGGCTGTTGTCGCGGATGCCCTTGCTCGAGCCCTCGTCCAGCGGCTTGGCGAACACGGGGAACGCCAGGTCGAACGCGCGCAAGTCCTCGATTTTGCGCACAGTCAGCCAGGCAGGCGTGTGGACTTCACGGCAGACCAGCCGCTTGGCAACGTCCTTGTCCAAGGTCGCGGCAAGCGTCAGCGGGTCCGACCCCGTGTAGGCGATGCCCAGCATCTCGCACAACGCGGGCACGTGGGCCTCGCGGCACCGACCGCCCTTGCCTTCCGCGATGTTGAAGACCATGTCGAAGCTGCCGGCGGCCAGCTTGCGCGGCAGCGACCGGTCGGCCTCCAGCACGGTGACGACGTAGCCCTCTCTGCCCAGCAGGCCGGCCAGTGCGGCGACGGTCTGGGGGCTGTCGTACTCCTCGTATTCATCCACGGGCCCGGGCATCGACGACGCGTCGGGCTTGACGTTGCAGACCAGCGCCAGCCGCCGTGTCTTGCGTTTGCGAGGCAGCTCGCCGGTGTCTTGGGTGGACTTCTTGCGCCGCGCCGAGGGGTCGAAGGCCTGGATGGTGGCCGTGGGACGGGTCCAGTCGAGCTGCAGGGCGCTGGTCTTGGGAGAGGTCTTGCTGCGTGCGGACTTTCGCAGGCCTCTGCCCGAGGGGGGCTCCTCGGCCTCTTCGACCGTGGCGGTCTGCGGCGCGGCGCCGAGCTCCGGCCAGACTGCCGGTGCCGAAGGAGGCTTCGAGTTCATCGAGTCGTTCATCGCCTTGGTTCTCCGCGGGCGCGGCGGAATGCGCCCTACTGTCCTTCATCCCGGACAGGCGATTCGACGGTCGAATTCGCCTGCCTTCTGGGCGCGAATGCTGAGCACAATCGCACGAGAGTCAAGGGTGATCATGGACCCGGCCGGGCCGGAATGGGGCAGACCCCGCCAAGGGGCCGCAAAACAGCCGCAAACAGCCCCATCGGAAGCAAGACAACCTAGCAAAATGTCTTGTGATTATCCGGAGACTCACCTACCCGACTTCAGGTGCATTTCGGCGATGGCATGATCGCCCAACCGCGGCCCATTCCGCCGCCACACCCAACTTCATGATTCTGCTGCATAAATTGCCTGACCACGCCCCTCGGCGGCCGCAGATTGGCGGTCCACGGCGAAGGGCCTATCCTCCAACCTCTCGAAGTCCCTCGGCCCCTGTCGGTCGCGGCGGCACTTCCGGGTCCGAGGCTGCCATGATCCAGAGCTGGCGAGGCGTCCGCCCACGCATCCACCCCACCGCGTTCGTCCACCCGATGGCCACCGTGATTGGCGACGTCGAGCTGGCCGAACACGTCAGCGTTTGGCCCGGCGTGGTCCTGCGCGGTGACTGTGGCCCGATTCGCATCGGCCCGTACACGAACCTGCAGGACGGCACGGTGGCGCACACGACCGGCGGCGTCAGCGAGGTGGTGTTGGGCGCGCGCGTGACGGTCGGGCACTCGGTCGTGCTGCACGGCTGCCGAATCGGCGACGACTGCCTGATCGGCATGCACTCGACCTTGCTGGACAATTGCGTGCTTGCCGACCGAACCATGGTGGCCGCGGGCACGTTGATTCCGGTCGGCCGCAGCTACCCCGAGAACAGCTTGCTGATAGGCAGCCCGGCCCGCGCGGCGCGCACGCTCGAGGCCGCGCACCTTGCCCAGATCGACCACGGCTGGCGCAGCTACGTGGCCTTCGCGCAACCGTTTCTCAACGGTGAGGTGGAGACGCTGGGATGACGCCCGTTGCCCCCCCCTTCTCCCGCCGCACGGACTGGCCCGGCGGCGAAAACGCCCTGACCCAGGCGGTGGCCGAGCGGCGTCGCCGGAACCTGCCGGTCGTCGACCTGACCGAGTCGAACCCAACGCGCGTGGGTCTGGAGCTGCCGCTCGCTGAGGTCGCGCAAGCGCTGAACTGTGCCGACAACGGGCGCTATGCCCCTGAGCCGTTTGGCCTTCTGCACGCCCGTCAGGCGCTGGCCCGCGAGGTCTATCGCGACCGCGTTGCCGCCCGGCAGGTGGTGTTGACGGCCAGCACCAGCGAGGCATACGCGTTTCTTTTCAAGCTCTTGTGCGATCCGGGCGACGAGGTGTTGGTGCCGGCCCCCAGCTACCCCCTGTTCGAGTATCTGGCGGGTCTGGAATCGGTCGTTCCGGTGCCCTGCCCTGCGCGTCCGGTCGGCGGCGACTGGCCGGTGGACGTGGCTGAACTGGAGCGACGTTGCACGCCGCGCACCCGCGCCCTTCTGGTCGTCAGCCCGCACAACCCGACCGGCGCGGTGCTGAGGCGGGAGGAACTGAACGGAATCGCGGATTTGTGCGCGCGCAGAGGCCTTGCCCTGATCGCCGACGAGGTCTTCGCCGACACCTGGACCCCGCGTGCCCACGCCGCCGGTGACCGGGTGGAGAGCGTGGCCGGCGAGACCCGCTGCCTGACGTTCGCGCTGGGCGGTCTGTCCAAGGCGTGCCTGTTGCCGCAGCTCAAGCTGGGGTGGATGGCCGTCAGCGGTCCGGAACCCGCGCTGTCGCAGGCACTTGAGCGGCTCGAGGTCATCGCCGACACGTGGCTGTCGGTCGGTACGCCCGTGCAACAGGCCCTGCCGCGCTTGCTGCAGCTGAAGCCCGCCATTCAGGCAGCCCTGCGACAACGGCTCGAGGCGAATCGAGCCGCGCTGGAGGCCGCCTTCCGCAACACTGAAGTGACCGTTCTGCCCGCCGACGGCGGCTGGAGTGCGGTGCTGCGCGTGCCGTGCGGCGAGGGCGAGGAGGCGCTGGCCCTCGATCTGATCGAGCGCGAGGGCCTGATCGTGCATCCCGGCTATTTCTTTGACTTTCCA
>CAJBNH010000117.1 GCA_903955385.1 uncultured Myxococcales bacterium
GCCATCTTCGCCTTGGCCAGCCCCTCCAACCCGCCGCGGCGAAAGGCCATGCGCTCGGCCACGCGTTCGAGCAACTCGGTCAGCGTCGCGAAGTCGGGCGTGACGTACAGCTGCGGCTGTGGACGGGTGATGTCGTACGAGTTCTGCAGACAATCCAGCGTCAACGGCAGCTTGCGCACGGCCTCGCCCAGACAGCTGCCGCTCTCGGCCACCGACGACAGCAGCCCTGCGCCGTAGATCTTGGGCTGCTGCAGCGACCCCACCAGACCGTACTCGACCGTCCACCAGTTCATGCGCGCCAGCTGCGCGGCCTCGCTGACGTACTCGCTGGCGATGACGGTCCGCTCCAGCGTGTCCTGAGCCCGGCGGACCTGCTCGGGGGTCGACGCCGGGTCCTCCTTGACCTCAGACAGCGCACGGATCGCCTCGTACAGGTTCAGGTCGTGGCTCGACACGATGGCACGGCGAGCCACCTCTCCGTAATTCCTCAGGTACTGCGCGTACTCCGGGTCCGCCAGGATCGGCGCGTGCCCGGCCGCCTCATGCACAATGTCGGGGGCGGGGGTGTAGGCCAGGTGGTCCAGCGACCGCATCTCGCACGCGATGGGCAGGATCCCCAGCGACTGGAATTCCATGAACGCCGCCGGGGGGATGAAGCCGTTGACCGGCACCGCGCGCCAACCGAACCGCGACAGACAGGCGTCCATCTCGGCAACCAGCGGAATGCGCTCGGTCGAGATCCCGGTCTCGCGCAGGCCATCGCGGTATTTCTGGTGGGCGTGTCGGTCGAAGAACGCCGTCGACACCCGCAGGATGAAGCGCCAGCACGCGTGGTCGATCGGCGTATACAGCGACGCATCCTGATGCGCGATGAAGGGTTGCAGGTGCGCGGGGATGGCCGCCGGCCGGTCCTGGGTCGTCCGCATCGCTCCTCCGGGTCCTTGGATGGGTCAGCCCTGCACGGGCGCGTCGGGCTGCACTTCCGGTGCGGCCTTGCGAAACGCGGGCAGCTCTTGGCAGTGCGCCTCGATCCGCCGCACGGTCGGATACGGCGTCAGGTCGAGGCCAAACCGACGCGCGTTGTACACCTGCGGAATCAGGAGGCAATCGGCAATCGTTGGGGAGTCCCCGTGGCAGAACGCGCCGGTCGCCGGGTCGCCGTGCAGCAGCGCCTCGAACGCCGCCAGCCCCAGCGCCATCCAGTGGCGGTTCCAGGCCTCGCGCTGGGCTTGGGTCGCGCCGAACTCCCGCTCCAGCTGCTGCAGGACGCGCAGGTTGCCCAAGGGGTGGACGTCGCAGGCGATCAACTGGGCCAACGCGCGCACCCGAGCGCGATCGACCGGGGCGACGGGCAGCAAGGGCGGATGGGGAAAGACTTCTTCCAGGTACTCGAGGATCGCCGCCGATTGCCGAATCGTGCGCTGGCCGTGCTGCAACACTGGCACCAGCCCCTGGGGATTGACCTCGCGGTAGGCCAGCCCGTGCTGCTCGCCGCCGTCGCGCACCAAGTGAACCGCCGCCAGCTCGTGCTCCAAGCCCTTGAGGTACAAGGCAATCCGCACGCGGTACGACGCGCTTGAGCGCCAGTATCCGTACAGCCGCAGTCCGTCGGTCTCCATTGGCCCCCCTGCGACCCAGCCGCCTCAGCCCTGCCGCTCGATGGTCTGCTCGATGGCGCCGAAGATCGAGCGGCCTTGGCGGTCCTGCATCTCGATGCGCACCACATCGCCGAATTTCAGGAACGGCGTCGAGGGCTTGCCATCGCGCAGTGTCTCGACCGTGCGCAACTCGGCCAGACAGCTGGCGCCCAGCGCGGTGTCGTGGTTGGCGACGGTGCCGGACCCCACGATCGTGCCCGCCGACAGCGGTCGCGTCCGCGCGGCGTGGGCGACCAGCTGGGCAAAATCGAACTGCATGTCCTCGCCAGCCTCTGGAGCCCCGAACCACCGTCCGTTCAGATGGGTCAGCAGCGGCCGATGCACCTTGGACCCACGCCAGTCGCCGCCCAGCTCGTCGGGCGTGACGAACACGGGCGACAGCGCCGACCGAGGCTTGCTCTGCAGGAAACCGAAGCCCTTGGCCAGCTCGGGCGGGATCAGGTTGCGCAGCGAGACGTCGTTGACCAGACCGATCAGGCAGATGTGCCCGACCGCCTGCTGCGGCGTGACCCCGTGCGGCACGTCGTCGGTGACCACCACCACTTCGGCTTCCAGATCGATGCCAAACGCCTCGTCGCGCACCTGCACCGGGTCGCGGGGACCCAGAAAACCGGCGCTGACCGCCTGATACATCAGCGGATCGACGTAGAAGCTCTCTGGCACCTCGGCACCGCGCGCCTTGCGCACCCGCTCGACGTGGGCCAGATAGGCCGATCCATCGACGAACTCGTAGGCGCGCGGCAGGGGCGACGCCAGCTCGGTCGGGTCCAGCGCGAACACCGGCTGGCCCTCGCAAGTGCCCATACCGCCAGCGTTCAGCGCCTGCGATACGCGCTCGAGCGCCGGACGGGCGGTCGCCCACTCCTCCAGCGCCCGCTGCAACGTCGGCGCCACCTGCGGCACGCGCACGGCCAGGGTCAGGTCTCGCGAGACCACCACCAGCGTGCCGTCGCGACCGCCCTGCTTCAGACTTCCAAGCTTCACGCGAGTTTCCTGTGCGCCGGGGGGATGGCGCGTGGGCCGAACCTACGGCCGGGTGGGGTCAAAGTGTTTGCGCAGGCCCGACCAGCAGGCCTGATAGTCGCGCTGGCGGTGGGTGGCGTCCATCGCCTGCTCGGTGGGCCGCAGCGCCAGCCGCGACTCGAACATGAACGCCATGGTTTCGCGCAGGTAGTCGGGCTTGGACGTGTCGGCTGCCGTCGCCTTGTCAAAGGTCGCCGGATCCGGACCGTGGCCGGTAAAGCTGTTGTGCAGCGACGCCCCGCCGGGCACGAACCCATCTGCCTTGGCGTCGTAGTTGCCGTGAATCAAGCCCATGAATTCACTGGCGACGTTGCGGTGGAACCAGGGCGGGCGAAACGTGTTCTCCATCGCCAGGATGCGCGGCGGAAAGATCACGAGGTCGAGGTTGCCGACGCCCGGCGTGTCGCTGGGCGAGGTGAGCACCAGAAAGATGCTGGGGTCGGGGTGGTCGTAGCTGATCGAGCCCAGCGTGTTGAAGCGGCGCAGATCGTATTTGTAGGGCGCGTAGTTGCCGTGCCAGGCGACAACATCCAGCGGTGAGTGCCCGATCGGCGCCTGCCACAGCCGCCCCTGAAACTTGGCGACCAGCGCAAACGCGCCCTCGACGTCCTCGTAGGCCGCGACAGGCGTCTGAAAGTCGCGCGAGCTCGCCAGACCGTTGCTGCCGATGGGGCCCAGGTCCGACAGCCGCAGCGCCGCGCCCAGGTTCTCGCACACGTAGCCGGTCGCGGGTCCGTCGGGCAGATCAACGGTGAAGCGGATGCCGCGCGGAATCACCGCGATCTCCTGCGGCTGCAGCGCAAGTGCGCCCAGCTCGGTGCGAATCTGCAGTGTTCCCTGTTGCGGCAGGATCAGCAGCTCGCCGTCGGCGTCGTAGAAGAACCGGCCCTGCATCGACCGATTGGCAGCGTAGGTGTGGATCGCGATGCCCGTGCCCGCCTCTGGGGCACCGTTGCCGGCCATGGTGAACAGGCCATCCAGAAAGTCGGTGGGCGCGGTCGGCAGGGGCTGCGGGCTCCAGCGCAGCTGATCTGGACTCGCCAACCCCTGAAACGCGTTGTGGAACGTCCCTTGCGGCAGGACCTGAAACGGCCCGTGCTGCGCCGTGGGGCGAATGCGGTAAAGCCAGCTGCGGCGGTTCTGGTGCCGGGGCGCGGTAAACGCGGTGCCGGTCAGCTGCTCGGCGTACAGGCCGTACGGGCAGACCTGAGGCGAATTGCGGCCGACCGGAAGGGCGCCTGGCAGCGCCTCCGTTGCGAATTCGTTGCCAAAGCCGGACTGATAGCCAAGGGTCATGGGGGCACTCCGGTCGCGAGTCTACAGGAAGCCGCGGCGCATCTGGTCACGCTCAATCGACTCGAACAGGGCCTGGAAGTTGCCCTCGCCAAAGCCCTGGTTGCCCTTGCGCTCGATGATCTCGAAGAAGATCGGACCGATCGCGTTCTGGGTAAAGATCTGCAGCAGCAGCTTGGTCTTGGTCTCGTGGTCGGCGTCGATCAGGATCTGGTTGGCGTGCAGCCGCGCCAGGTCCTCGCCGTGGTTCGGCACGCGGCCCTCGACCAGCTCGTAGTAGGTGTCGGGCGTGCCCAGAAAGGCGACGCCCGCCGCCCGCATCGCCTCGACCGTCGCGTAGACGTCGTCGGTAAAGGCCGCAATGTGCTGGATGCCCTCGCCCTTGTACGCGTCCAGATACTCGTTGATCTGCGACTTGGGGTCCGCCGACTCGTTGAGCGGGATGCGGACGATGCCGTCGGGTGCGGTCATGGCCTTGCTCAGCAGCCCGGTCTTGACGCCCTGGATGTCGAAGTAGCGGATCTCTCTGAAGTTGAACAACTTCTCGTAGTAGTCCGACCACTTCTGCATGTTGCCCAGGAACACGTTGTGCGTCAGGTGGTCGATGAAGGTCAGGCCAAAGCCCGTCGGGTTCGCGTCGACACCGGGAATCGGCAGGTAGTCCTCGTAGATGTCGTCCACACTGCCGTAGTCGTCGACCAGATACAGCATGCAGCCGCCGATGCCCTGAATCACCGGCCGGTCGATGGCACGGGTCTGCTCGCGGGCCACGCGCTGGCCTCCGGCGGCCAACGCGGCGGCCTGGACCTCGTGGGCGGCGCGGCGGAAGCGGATGGCGAACCCGGCGGCGCAGGGGCCGTGGGCTTGGGCAAAGTCGGCGGCAAAACTGTCCGGGTCTTCGTTGACCAGAAAGTGCACGCCGCCCTGCTTGTACAACGTAATGGCGCGGGTCCGGTGACGGCGAACGGCCGTGAACCCCATCGAGCGAAAATAGGCGTGCAGCGACGGGGCTTGGTCCGGCGGAGCGGCGAATTCGACGAACTCAAAGCCGTCGATGCCCATCGGGTTCTCAAACGTCGTGACTTGCATGCCCAGGTTCGGGGCGGCAGAGGGGGCGGTCATGCGGGCTCCGTGGCGGTGATTCCGGGCCATTCCGGTCCGGATTGGAGCCTTTGTAGTGGTGTCCGGTTCACAGCGCAACCCCTCAGGGCACCAAGACCCTTGCCACCATGGGGGAAGTCCGCGCAAGCTGCCGCGCGAAAGGTCCGACCGTGGCCACCGGGCGGCCAGAGAGGCAAGCGATGATCCGTGCCCCCGCGACCTGGAGTCCAGCTGCCGTTTCGGTGCTGGTGACCCTCTGTCTGGCGTCTGCCGCTTGCAGCAACGCCGAAAACAACGACCCCGATGTGGGCGCGGTCGTGGCAAGTGATGGGATTGCGGTGGACGGGTCGGCGCTGGATGCCCCCGACCTGCAAGGTGACTTGCCCGACGCCCAGGCCGACACGCAGACCGGCGAGCTCGATGTGGGCACCGACGATGTGGCGACCGACACCGTCGCTGCCTCGGACGCCGCCGACGAGCCCAACGACGGGACTGCCGACGACTCCACCGACGCCGAAATCGCCGACACCGCCCCCGACGCGGCACCCGAGACCACGGCCGACGTCCCCGACGACACAGCCCCGGAAGACGTAACCCAGCAAGACGTTTGGCCCGATGGCACCGACTCCCCCGACGTGGACGCGGGCGGTCAGGGCTGCACGGGCTGTCCGTGCGCCAGCAACGGCGACTGCGGCAGCGGATTCTGCATCGAGGCCGAGTCCGGCCCCGTGTGCGCGCCGCTGTGCTCGCCCGGCTGCCCCGCAGGGTACGACTGCAAGACGCTGGCGGGGGCTGCCGGAGCGACGTCGGTCTGCGTGCCGATGCACGCGCGACTGTGCGAGCCCTGCGCCAAGGACAGCGATTGCTGGGGCGCCGCTGGTGTCACGACGGCGCGGTGCCTGCCCTACCTCGCAGCCAACGGCAGTCTGTTGGGCTCGTTTTGCGGTGCGACGTGCGTGGGCGCGGCCGACTGCCCCGCGGGCTTCGGCTGCGAGCAGGTCGTCACCGCCGACGGCACGTCGAAGCAGTGCAAGAAGCTGGACCTGACCTGCGCCTGCGACACCCGGGCGGTGGCACTTGGACTTGGTACGGCCTGCGGCACGGCGGGACAGGGCGGGCTGTGCAAAGGCGTGCGATTCTGCACCGCATTGGGCCTTGAACCGTGCGACGCCCCCGCGCCCCAAGCCGAGACCTGCAACGGCGACGACGACGACTGCGACGGCCAACCCGACGATGGCGCCCTGTGCGACGATGGCGACCCTTGCACCCTCGATGCCTGTCAAAGCGGCCAATGCACCCACTTGGCCGCGGCGGGAGCGTGCAACGACGGCAACGCCTGTACCACGCAAGACGCTTGCGCCAACGGCAGTTGCGTGGGGTCGGCGGTCGACTGCAACGACGGCTCGGTTTGCACCGCCGACGCGTGTGCTCCCGCCAGCGGCTGCTCCCACTTGCCCCAAGCTGGCTCCTGCCAGGACGGCAACGCCTGCTCTGGCCCCGACTCGTGTCAGGTGGGCCAGTGCATGGCCGGCGGCAAAGTCGACTGCGAGGACGGCAACGCCTGCACGCTGGACGCCTGCGACGTCGACGTGGGCTGCCTGCACGCCTCTCTGGACGGCAAGGCCTGCGACGACGGCAACCCGTGTACGACCGGCGACGCGTGCAAGGCCTCAGCCTGCGCCTCGGGCAGCCCCAAGACCTGCGACGACAGCGACGCTTGCACCACCGACGCCTGCGCGGCCGCCACGGGCAGCTGCACCCACACCGACGTGCCAGACTGCGGCGGGCCGTGCAAGAAGGACGCGGATTGCGACGACCAGAACGTCTGCACCAGCGACGTCTGTTTTCAAGGCGTCGGGTGCCTGCACTCGAACACGATTCTGCCGTGCACCGACGGCACGTCCTGCACGACTGGTTTCACGTGTCAGGGCGGTGCGTGCAAGGGCCCGAACGGTCTTGGGAAATGCGACGACGCCAACCCCTGCACCACCGACGCCTGCGACCCGGCCCTGGGCTGCCTGCACGCCGCGAACGCAGCCCCCTGCAGCGACGGCACCGCGTGCACCGTGAACGACGGCTGTGTCGACAGCAAGTGCCAGGGCTCCCCCAAGGTCTGCGACGACCTGAACCCGTGTACCGACGACGGCTGCGACCCGGTCAAGGGCTGCACGGCGACGGCCAATGCGGCGACCTGCTCCGACGGCGACGCCTGCACCGTGAGCGACAAGTGTGACAAGGGGGTGTGCAAGGCCGGCGCCGTCAAGCCGTGTGGCGACAGCGACGCGTGCACCCTCGACGCGTGCTCGTCGGTCACGGGCATCTGCAGCCACAAGCCAGTCGTGTGCGCCGACAACAACGCCTGCACGACCGACGGCTGCGACGCCGCCAAGGGCTGCCAGTTCCTCTACAACACGTCTGCTTGCGACGACGGCGACGCGTGCACGGCGAAAGACGCTTGCGCTGCGGGCACTTGCAAGGGAACCGCGGTGGACTGCGACGACGGCAATCCCTGCACCGCCGACGCCTGCGACAAGGGCACGGGCTGCGTCTCGACGCCCACGACAGCTGCGTGCAGCGACGGCAACGCCTGCACCGACAACGACAAGTGCGCGTCGGGCAAGTGCATGGGCGCCGCCAAGACCTGCGAGGACGGCAACGTCTGTACGGCCAACGAGTGCCAGCCGGGTTGGGGGTGCGTTTTTCCGCCAAGCTCAGGCGCTTGTCCGGACAGCGACGCCTGCACGGCGCAAGAGACGTGCGCCAACGGCCAGTGCGTGACCCAGCCGGTCGACTGCGACGACGGCGACCCGTGCACCAAGGACTCGTGCGTAGTGACCACCGGCTGCGCGCATCAGGCGTCCAGCGACGGCACGGACTGCGGCACGGGCAAGGCCTGCCTGGCGGGCAAGTGCGAGGTCAAGAGCGGCTGCGCGCCCGGCATGAAGTTCGTGCGCCAAATCGAGCCCGACTTGTGGTTGTGCGCGGTCGACAACATCACGGGCAACAACACCTACCAACAGGTCTATTCGGCGTGCAACGAGGCGATGGGCTTCCACATGGGCACCGTGTCGAGCATGACCCGCCGCGGACTGCCGTCGAACGCCAACATCGCCCCGGCGATGACCTGGATCGGCTCGCAGGGCTTCGACTACGCCGTGACAGGGCAGCCGGTGCGCAGCTTCTCGTGGGACTACAACAAAACGTCCTACGAGGGCACCAACTGCGGCAGTGGCGGGTTGGGGTACATCCACAAGGGGGAGACCGACCAGAACGGCTCGAACTGGAAGGCCCTGACCGACGGCAACGCGAACGACTACCGCGACTGGCCGTCCGCCAACTGCGTCGAGGTCAGCTACCACACGCTGATCGCGCTGTGCCAGGACGCGACGGCCGACGCGCAGGCCTACGTGTTCGACCACCGCTGGCGCTAGCCCGCCGCCTCTGACCGCTATCCGACACCCCATGTCGCATCCTGACGGTGCTTGCCTCGCGTGCCTTGCCGTTCGGACCGCCAGCCCGTACGTTGCGGCCTCTCGCCCGCGTCTTCGCGGCAGGTCCGCCGATGCCCACGCCCGCCGTCACCCTGCAGTTTCCTTTGCATATCGCCGTGCTCGACACAGAGACTACCGGGCTGTCGGCCCGCACCGACCGAATGGTCGAGGTCGCCGTGCTGCTGCTGCGGGTGGACCACGAGGCGCGGCTGCTCGAGCAGGTCGACGCCTACCAGAGCCTGCACGACCCCGGCGTGCCGATCCCCACCTACGCGACCGCGGTGCACGGCATCACCGACGCGATGGTGCGCGGCCACCGCATCGATGCAGAGCGTTTGGGCGGGATCTTGCGCCGGGCCGATCTGGTCGTTGCCCACAACACCGGATTCGACAAGGGGTTTGTGCGCCAGTTGCTGCCTGAGGTCGACGCGATGACCTGGGGCTGCAGCTGCCGCGGCATTCCGTGGAAGCGCATGTACCCGCACCTGTACTCGATCTCGCTGACGAATCTGGCGCTGGGCCTGCGGATCCAAGCGGGTCAGGCGCACCGGGCACTGGGCGATGTCGAGACGACGGTGCGGCTGCTGCTGCGGGACGGCCCCAGCGGTCTGCCGCACCTGCACCAGCTGGTGGCGAAGAAGGCCAAGGCGATTGCGCTGGCCCGCGGCGCTGACTCGACGGCGGTAGTCTAGGCCTTGCCGGGCCCGGGGTTGCCGGACGCTTGCTTGCCTCGCGACGCCGTCAGCATCCGCAACGCGATCATCGCCACCCCGACCACCAAGGCCGCGTCGGCCACGTTGAACGCGGGCCAGCTGCCGCCCCAGGGGTAGTTGACCTTCACGAAGTCCACGACGCCCGTGCCGCCGTTCGGGGCCTCGCGAAACACCCGGTCCCAGCCGTTGCCGAAGGCGCCGGCGGCGAGCAGACCATAGGCGCCCGTCTCCCAGCGGTCGCCCTTGCCCCGCAGCACGCCCCAAGCCAACAGCCCGACGACGGCCAGCGAAAACACGCCGAAGATCACGCGCAGCAAGCCCAGGTCGCGCACCATGCTGAACGCCGTGCCCTGGTTGTAGGCCAGCGTCAGCTCGACCCAAGGCTGCCAGACCCACAGCGTCCGGTCCGGGGTGCTTGACAGCACCTGCTCGACCCAGGCCTTGGTGCCGAGGTCCAGCGCAGCGACGATCACGGTGACGAGCAGGAACAGCTTGAATTGGGGAGACTTCATGGGAACCTCGGGGTCTTCGGCGTCTGAGCGGCGCGACGGTAGCGTTTCGTGCGCCCGCCTTCAAGGCGCGCCGTGACGTTTGCGGTCCTTGCCCCAGCCGATGCGCAGGGCGATCATGGGGGTCCCCCGGCCCGACATGTGCAGCGGCCGCGGAGCCCGATGGGTCCTGCCGACCTGCAGTACAGACAGGAGTCGCTTTGGAAGTCCCCGCGCTGTTGAGCAATTGGCTGGTCCATGGGCCGCTGGTGGTGCTGGTAGACGGTGGCCATCCGCGCCATCAGGGCCTGCCCGCCGCCGCCCACGCCCACGTGCTGAAGGTCGACCTGGCCGACGCCACCGACCGCGTGCGGCTGGATGATCCCACGCATCTGATCGTCGAGTATCAGGACGAGGAAGTGACCCGCATCGCGCGTCTGGCGTGGGCCGCCGTCTTCTTCGTCGCCGGTCGCGCAGAGCCCGACAAGGTGGGGCGTCTGCTGCTGCACGACCGGCTGCCCGCGTGCTTCGAGCCCGACCGCGCCGCCAACGTCAATCGCCTGCTGAACCAGATGGGACTGGGCGTCGGTCGCCCCGGGGCGCCGGAGTGGAACCTGCGCGTCACGCCGCAGACCCTGTCCAACGATGGCGACCGCGACGACTGGTGCCCCGACCGCCGCGAGGCCGTCGAAACGCTGCTGGCCCGCGACGGCGGCAAGGCCATCGTGCTGGTCGACCGGACCTCGCGCGGCTTGCAAGTGCCTGAACTGCCCCAGCTCTCTGGCCAAGCGGAGTTCATGGTCGGCCGCGCCATGCCGGGCTTTCAGGTGGATACCGAGGGAGAGAGTCTGGCGTGGAGTCAGCCAGGTCCGGGCGCGCGCTTGGAATTCCGGCTGCCGTGGCACGCGGTCGGCGCCGTGCAGGACCCCGAGTCGGGCCGAGGCTGGTGGTGGCCTGCCGAGCTGCCGGTGCCGTTTCGCAAGCCCTTGGAAGACATGGAAGAGCTGTGGCCGGTCCTGCGACGGCTGGACGGCATTCCGCTGGCCCCCCCGGCGCCGATGCCGCGCGAGAACGTCAGCGTGCTGTCCCTGCTGGCGCCGATGCCGACCGACCGCGCAACGGCGGTCCAGCGGCTGGCACGCATGGGCGTCGCCGTCGTGCTGGCCGACGCCCACCACCCTGACCTACGGCTGGGCGACACGCTGCCGGGACGGGCGAGGGTGCTGATGGTACCGCTGAACTTGCCGGGGTCGCCTTCCGAGCTCCAGATCGACGACGACGGATTCTGGACGCGAATGCCGGACCATGACGGCCGGCCGGTACGCGTGTATGTCCCTTGGACCGCAGTGTTTTTGGCCGCTCCCGCCGACGGCAGCCGCACCGGCGTGTGGCCCGACGCCTATCCTGAGGCCGTGCGGACGGCGCTGCACGCCCTGCGCAGCGTTCAGCGAAGCGACGGCGGCGCCCTACCGGTCGAACTGGACGTTTTCGACCGCGAGCCCACGGGGGACGGTCTGGGTCTGAGTCTGGAGCGCGCCCCCGACGGCAGCTTTGCCATCGTCGTCAGCCAGCCAGTTGGCCACCTGCCACCGCCGCCGGGAGCGCCTCCGGGCGTGTCGGGTCGGGCGCTGCTGGAGCTCGCGTTTCGCCTGCCGGCACCGGATCTGCAGTAGCGACAGCGGGTTGCAAAGCCTGATCGGACCTCAATAGCAGCAGGCCCAGCCGTAGCTCGAGTTGTTCGGGTGGTCGTCGCCGGCGTTGCCGACACCGACCGACGCGTGGTTGCCGTCGTTGTCGCTGTACGACTCGGTCCAGTTCGCGGCGTGCGTGATGGTGCCTGCGGCGCGCAGGATCGAGCTCTGCGCAATCGAGCACACCCGGCCGCCGGCCGTCGCGCAGTCGTTGGCCGCCGTGTTCCAGTCGCCACCGCTGTTGTTGGCCTTGATCACGCACACGCCCTGCACATCGGTGTAAGGCGCGGGGCAGCTGATGGTCGTCCGCTTGCTGGCGCAGCACGCATAGCCGTAGTTCTGGCCGAAGTTCGTGTCGTCGCTGGTCTGGCCGATGCCCTTCTCGTAGCCCTCGTTGTCGTTGTCAGAGTGGTCAGAGGACCACATCCGCACGGATATCGCGCCCTTCTGCCGCATCACCCAGTACTGCGCCTTGCTGCAAAGGTCGGCCTGCATGCCCACGCAGTGCGTGGCCGCCTCGCGGAACTTGGTGTCTTCGGCGTTGTTGATGAACAGCACGCGCACACCGCCGACGTCCTGGTCGGTCGGCCGCACGGGCGTCAGGTTGTAGCAGCAGGGGGCCAGCCAGCCGCTGGTGTTGCCATGGTCGTCGCCGGTTCCGCCGTTCAGCTCACTCCACTGGCCGCCATCGTTGTCCGAGAAGGAGTTGGTCCACGAGGCGTTTGCATTCAACGTCCGCGCGCCGCGCAGGACCCAGGTCTGGCTGTCGGTGCACAGGTCGGCCTTGCGGGCCGCGCAGTACTTGGCGGCGTTGATGAACGTGCGCTCGCTGCCCGACCCCACCATGCACACGCCGTTGACCAGCGCTGCGGGGCAGGTGCCGGCCGGGACATCGGACTGGCCGGCGATGGTCAGCTTGCCGCCGATCGTCACGTTGCCGGTCAGGGTGGTGGTGCCGTCGACGATCAGGTCGCCAGCCACGCGGATCTTCTTGGACGACAGGGTCTGCAAGTTCACCGACCACTTCACCACCTGGCCGTCGGTCGTGTTGTTCAGGAACGCGGTGTCGACGACCTTCAAGCGCCACTTGCCCTTGGGGTTCTTGCCCACCCAGTACGTCAGGTCGCCTGAGACCGCCTTGGTCGGGTCCGGGTAGCTGGTCTTGATGCCTTCGCCCTTCTTGCCGCCCTTGTTGTACAGCACGTACTCCTGATTGGCCGAGTCATACAGCCACACCTGCACGCCCGAGATGTCCGAGTTCGCCAGCTCGACCGACACGGTCAGCTTCTGCGCCAAGCCCACGTCGCCCACATCGATCTCGGTGGACGCGCCGATCGGGTTGTTGTCGGGAATCGCCATCGCCGCCGACGACGAGAATGCGTCGGTGAACTGGTTCCAGATCAGGCTGTTCGAGATCTCGTCGATGCCATCGGGCGGAATCGTCGCAGCCGCGGCCGGTGCGGCGCACTCCAGCGACCCGTCCGCCTTCAGACCGACCACCACGAGATTCGACCCGCACGACTTGCCCAGCTGCGCCGCAGCGGGAATCTCGCCAAGATCGATGTACTTGCCGGTCGTCGCAACCTTGGCAAGGCCTGCCGTCTTGGCGTAGGCCGTCAGATCCGGGGCGCCCGACAGGTCCGCGTACGCGCCGGTCGTCGCCACGTCTGCCAAATTCGCCGCCTTGATGAACGCCGAGAGGTCCGGGGCGCCCGTCAAGTCCGCGTACGCCCCCGACAACGCGACCGTCGCCAGGTCGCCCGCCTTCAGGTAGTCCTTCAACGCCGCAGCATCCAGCTGGGTCGCGCCCACGCAGCCTGAGCACGCAAGGCTCTCCGCCACGGCCGCTCGCAGCGCGAACACAGTGGAATGCACAGGCTTTCTGGGGAGTTCCGGGTCCTGGTCGATCTTGACGCCCAACCAGGCACTGGTCGTCAGGTCGGCGGCCTTCAGGGGCGTCGTCGTGCCCATCGCGTAGGTGAACAGCCCGCTTGCGACCTTGACGGTCACCGGCCCCTCAAACCAGAACGGCGAGCCGCCCGCTTGGTCCTTGTAGAGCGCAAACACCACGGCGTAGTCGCCGTCGGCCGCCGGACCACCGCCGGTCGCTTGCAGCGTGCCCTCGATCACCGCTGTGCCCGGAACTGCGGCAATGGCCACGGCAGACCCGAAAAGACAGGCCAGCAAGCTGACGAACCCAATCGCGAATCCAATTCGTCCGTTCATGGCAGGGCTCCGAAAACGAGCCTGATCTACGCTCGACTCCACGCCGAGTTCAACCAAGATTTCCTGCGCACGCTACGTCGTTTTCTTATGGCAAACAAGGTGGGTCGCAGGCCCTTCTTGTCCGCTCAGTCTTCCGCACGAGATTCACGTTGGAGTAGGCCACGACGCCTTGCACGGCAGGCGCAGCTGTCGTGGGTGGCGAGTTTGTGGACCCGGGGTGCGTCCGACGACACCTGCATTGTTCGTGCCTTTGTCCTTCCGCGATTGACCGGACTGCCATCGAGCGAACAAGCTGCTCGCGCCTGGGCTTTCGACCGCGGGCAAAGGACGCCCGACGCCATGACCGAACCAACAGCCAAAGTCTCTCTGGACTCCGCCCACTTCGACGCCGTTGCGCGCCAGTGGGACGAGAACCCGGTCTTTGTCGACCGCGCACGGCGCATCGCCGACGGGATCCGAACCGCGGTTCCCCTCACCGCCGACATGCGCGCGCTCGACTTCGGCAGCGGCACCGGGATGCTCAGCTTTCCGCTGCAGCCGCAGCTGGGGCACGTGACGCTGACGGACACCTCGCCCGGCATGTTGTCGGTCGCAAAGGAGAAGATCGCGGCTTGGGGCATCTCGAACATGGACACGCAGTTGCTGGACCTGACGGCGACTGCGCTGCCGGACGAGCGCTATGACCTGATCTACTCGTCGATGGCGCTGCACCACGTCCCGGACACCGACGCGATCCTCAAGACTTTCCATACCCTGCTGGACCCCGGCGGCTGGCTCTGTCTCGCCGACCTGGACCAAGAGGACGGCTCGTTCCACGGCGTGCAGGTCGAGGTACACCACGGCTTTGCTCGCGAGACGCTGGCGGCACAAGCGACGCGGGCCGGGTTCACGGGGGTAGCGTTCTCGACGGTGCTGGAGATCGTCAAGGAAACCGAAGCCGGCACAAGGGCTTTCCCGGTCTTCCTGCTGGTCGCCCGCCGCTGACCCGTCGCGCAGTCGACCACAGCCGACGGCCCCCCAAAAGCGACACGCAACGTGAACAGGGTCGGGGAGTTGCCCTGCGACCCATCGCGGTTAGGATGCGCTCCGGGGGTTCTCGCCCAGTAGGAGCTACCATGCGTCGGTTGACCGCGGCTTTCGCCGCGTGCCTCGCCGTTTCTTGCGCTCTCGGCAGTACCGAGGCCAAGGCGGCAGGCATCGAATACCCGGATAACGGCACCATCGCCATCGGACGTGGTGGCGCGTGGGCTGCCAACCCGTCAGACGGACTGGCCTTTCAGTACAACCCGGCGGGTCTGGCCCAGCAGCGCGGGCTGCGCGCCACGCTGGATGCCCGGTTGGCGTGGGAGGCGTTCTCTTTCACCTCGACGTCGCTGCAAGGCCCCACGATCCACAATAGCGGCCCGCCAGTCGTCGGTCCCAGTGGCGCCATCAGCTACGGCTTCGGCCAAGTGGGGCCGCTGTCGGACCTGACGCTGGCGTTGGGGGCGACAGGGCCCAGTGCGGTCGGCAAGGTCGACTTCCCCGACGACGGAGTACAGCGCTATGCCCTGCACTCCACGGACTACTTCATCGGCTACTACTCGCTGGCCGTGGCCGCGGCCTGGCACGACCTGATCCGCGTCGGCATCACCGGGCAGCTGGCACACGGCGACGCGATGTTCGACCAGTCGGTGTGGAGCGGCTTCGGCAAGATGGGAGACGCGACGGCTGGCCCCGTCAAGGACCCCGGCACCAGCTTCGACGCGGTCGGCACACTGCAAGGCACCAGCGGCTGGATCCCGACCGCGGTCGTGGGCTTGACCGTCACGCCCACGCCCGACTGGGCCATCGGACTGTCCTATCGCCCGTCGATCGTGTTTGCGGCGCCGGGAACGCTCAAGGTCGTGCTGCCTGCGATCGCCCATGACGCCGGGCTGGGGATCGCGGGCGACAAGGCCGAGCTCGACCTGAACTTCGCCTCAGTCACCCGACTGGGGGCCTCGTGGCAGGCGACGCCTCGCCTCAATCTGGAGGTCGACGGGGTCTACGAAGACTGGTCCGACATGAAGGAAGTCCTGATCAAGACCAAGAACATTTTCGTGACCTACAACAACACCCAGACGAAGCTGCCCGACATCCATCTGGGTCACGACATGATGGGCGCGTACAGCGGCCGACTGGGCGCGGACTTCGACGCGATCCCGGACCGACTCAAGGTACGCGCCGGTTATGCCTATGAAAGCAGCGCGATCCCGACCAAGTACGTCAGCGTCGACTTCGCCAACTGGCAGCGCAACATCGCAAGCGTGGGGGCCAGCGTGCAGGTGTACGGCCTGTGGGTCGACCTGGCCTACGCCCACCACTTCATCGCCACCCAGAACATCACTGACAGCAGCGTGATCCAGATCGTCGCCCCGGACGCGGGAAGCGGTCTGCCGGCCTCAGAGACGATGGTGGTCGGCAACGGCACCTACTCTGCGGCGTTGGACACCGTTTCGCTGTCGGTGCGCATCCCCTTGGACGGCCTGTCTTCGGCCCCGTGAGGTCGCGACCCTTACCGCTTCAGCGACCTCAGCAACCGGTCCAGCCACCCGCCTGACCACGCGATACCAATCACGCGCAGCCAGGCACGGTAGGCCTGCGGTGAGTACGGGAACCACCACAGCTCATGCTTGAACCACGGCAGGCGGTTGCGCCCGTGGACGTGCCGCACTTGCGTCAGGTCGCGCAGCCCTTGGGCCGAGTGGACCTGCCCCAGACCGCTTTCCTTCACGCCCTGCCACGGGGTGCCGGCAGCGGCGTGTGTGTCGAGGCAGCAGTTGACCATGGTGGTGCCGGCCTGCATCCGCTCAGCCATCGCCTTGGCCTTGGCGCGGTTGCCGCAAAACACGTAGGCCATCAGGCCCTTGTCCGAGTCATTGGCCAGCCGCACCGCCTCGTCCTCGCCGTCGACTTCGATCACGGCCAGCAGCGGCGAGAAGCTCTCGTCCCGCGTGATGCGCCAACCGTGCTGCACCCGGTCGATCAGCGTCGGCGGAAAGTGACGCCCGTTGGGCTCGCCGCCGGTCCGCACGCGTCCGCCCTGCGCGACCGTGTCGGCCAGGATCTCTCTCCCGATCTCGACCTGTGCCGCGGTCGTCATCGCCCCCATGTCCTGCGCAGCGTCGAGCGGGTCTCCCTGTCGCAACCCTTCGATGATCTTGACCATCTTGTCGGTCAGCGGGGCCGCCACCCGCCGGTCGACGTAGACTCTGGAGACCGACGCGCACACCTGGCCGCTGTTGGCGAACCCGCCCCAGACCAGTGCGTGCGCGGTGCGGTCCAGATCGGCATCGGCCGTCACGATGGCAGGGTTGATGCCCCCGAGCTCCAGCACGCACGGAATCAGCCGCTCGGCACACGCCAAGGCGATCTTGCGCCCCGTGGGCACGCTGCCGGTGAACATCACCTGGTCCACGCCCGCCCGGATCACCGCCGCTCCCGTCTGCCCCAGCCCGGTGACGACTTGAAACAGGTCCGGGGTCAGGCGCGGGTCCAAACGACAAGCCTCGTCCCACAACGCCTTGACTCGCATCACGATCAGTGGGGTGAACTCCGACGGCTTGACCACCACGGCGTTGCCCGCGAACAGCGCCATCGACGCATCACCCACGGGAATCGACAGCGGAAAGTTCCAGGGACCGATGACACCCACGACGCCGCGCGGGACGCAGTGCAGGTAGCTGGACCGGTGCAGCAGGAAGTGCAGGGGCAGCTTCTGTGGAGCCAGTATGCGCGGCGCACGCGACTCGAACCACGCCAGCAGGTCCAGCACGGGCACCAGATCGTGGCTCAGCGCCTCTTGCAGCGGCTTGCCGTTCTCGCGAGAGATGGCTTCGGCCAGCGCTTCACCGTGGTGGGCCAGCGTGGTGCGGAAGGCCCGCATCGCCTTGCACCTTTGACGCACTGGAAGTGCACCCCAAGCCGTCTGGGCAGCTCGGGCACGCGCGACAGCGGCGCGGACGGCCACCTCGTCGGTCACCGGGGCCTCACCCAGCAGCTCGCCGGAAGCGGGGGAGAACACCCTGATCTTGTTCTGGGATTCCGTCAGGGTCATGGGGTGGCCTCCTGGCCTGCCAACCATAGTCAGGTCTACTGATCCGTCGCCCGTGCCGGCACCGCCGCCATCGCGTGCTCGGTCAGCGCGGTAATCGTCAAGCTGGGATTGACGCCCATGTTCGCGGGGATCATCGAGCCGTCGCAGACTCTGAGGCCCTCGTAACCATACACCCTGCACTGGGCATCCAGCACGCCCACCGACTCGGGACCGATGGGACAGCCCCCGAGAATGTGGGCCGTCATCGGGACGTCGAGCACCACTTCGTTCAGCGAGCTGACCGGATCGCCGCCGATCTTGGCCGCCACCCGCTTGGCGACCTCATTGGCGACGGGCAGATAGGTGGGGTTGGCTTGGTGTCCCTTGGGCACTTCAGTCCCCAGCACCCGCCGCCACGGCAGCACCCTCGACCGCCGCCACCGCGCCCGCAAGCTGGTGTCCAGCGTCTGCATCGCTAGCAAAATGATGGACTTGCGCGCCCAACCGAACGGCCAGAGGCTGCGCGCAAACCGCAGCGGGTGCCGCGCGCAGGTCCCCAGCCAGCGCAGGGCCCGCGGCATCCGTCCGCCACCGTCGACCAGCAGCGTGGCCAGCATCCCCAGCAGGTCCTGGCGCTCGCCATAGCGAACGACCTCGATGTGCGTGTGGTCGTCGAAGAACGCACCGCTGGTAATGGCGACGCCCTTCGAATAGTCGACGCTTGCGTCGCGTGCAGTGGCGCCGACGATGGCCTCGCTGTTGGTCCGCAACCGGTCGCCCAGCGCGGGCGACATGTGCTTGAGGTGCCCGGCTTGCACGCTGCGCATCAGCAGGGGCAGAGTCCCCAGCACGCCCGCGGCACAGACCACCTGCCGTGCCCGCAGGACCTCGGGACGCCCAAACCAGCGGCTCAGGTTGTGCGAGGACCGCGTCACGACCTCCCAGCCCTGCGCGCCGCGCTGGTCGGGACCGCCGATGCAGCGCAGCGCCACCGCCTCGCGCTCTGCCTGCACCGACACACCCAGTCGCTCTGCCAGATACAGGTAGTTGCGGTCCAATGTGTTCTTGGCGCCGTGCTTGCAGCCCGTCATGCAGGCGCCGCACTGGTTGCAGCCGGTGCGGTCTGGTCCTTCGCCGCCAAAGTACGGGTCAGGCACCGTCTGACCCGGCTCGCCAAAATACACACCCACATCGGCGACTTGGACGCGATCGCCCATGCCCATGTCTTCGGCCACCCGTCGGAGCACGTCGTCGGCCCGTCCCGCGACCGGGTTGGGTACAGCGCCCAGCATCTTGCGGGCGGTGGCGTAGTGCGGTGCCAGCTCTGCCCGCCAGTCGGCCAGCGACGCCCACTGCGGGTCGCGGAAGAAGGGCTCTGGAGGGGTCAGCAGGGTGTTGGCGTACACCAGACTGCCACCGCCCACCCCCGCTGCGGAAAGCACCAGCACGTCGTCCAGCAGGGACAGCCGCAACGGGCCGTGACAGCCCAGCCGTGGTGCCCAGACTGACTTGCGCAAGTTCCAGTTGGTCTTGGGGAAGTCCTCTGCCTGCCAGCGACGGCCACGCTCGATCACGAGGACGCGATAGCCCTTTTGCGCCAACCGCAGGGCCGACACGGAGCCTCCGAACCCTGACCCGATGATGAGAACATCCGCGTCGAACTGGCTGGCTTCGGACACAACGGCTCCTTGACCCCTGACGTCAGGGCCTCGGCTCTCCCAGCGGACAAGGACTCGCCCCCGCGACTCCCCTCCCCCGAACCCCACGCTCGCCCACCGTGTGGCCAACCCGAAGCTGGTCCATCCCGAGCGTCCCGGGCCGAGTCTGCACCGGCGGATCCCCCCCCGTCAACCTTGCCAACCCCGCTTGAATGCGTGTGATTTTTGGCTGCCGAATGGGCAGTCTCTGCGCAAAATGCCGCGCGTCTGCAGGCGCCCGCTCAGCCCACGTCCTGCTTCGGCGGCGCAACTTCGCAGGCATCGCCCATGCAGTTGGGCCTGATGGCGGGCGCACGCAGAAGGCCGACACGGATCGCGAGGTCGTACAGCTTGCAGCCAACGCAGATGCCGAACGCCGTCTCCAGGTACAGCAGTGCCATGCAGATGACGCAGAGCTGGCACGTGGTGCCGAACCAGGAGGCATCGTGCTGCAGCAACAGCGAGAACGCGAAGATGAAGGCCGACAGCGTCAGACCCAAGCTCCACGCGAACTGCTTCTGCGCGGCGCCGATGGGCAGCGGGGCCTGCTTGCGCACCAGCCACGTCGCCAACCAAACCGTCGGTGAGAATTTGGGGTTGACGACAAGGCCCGTCAGGAAGTTGAGGACCAGAAACCCTGAGATAAAGGGCAGAACCGGGTAGTTCTTCAGGACAAAGCCGTTGACGATGGCGATGACCGCGAGCGCGAACATGATGCCCGCGCTACCCCGCATCACGCGCTCGTCGAGCGTGCGGTAGCCGCGGACGGGATCTTCGGCACCAAACTGGAACAAGGTCATCGCAAGCTTCCTCCAAGCATCGTTCATCCGGGCAAGGTGCGCCGACCGGGCCGGTTCGTGCTTTCGGGCGTGAGTCTGCGCTGGGGGGTGTCGTCGGTCAACGCACCCAATCATTCCTCATTGCAGGGCCTTCCACCCCCAAAGTCCTCCCGACCCGCCCTCATGCCGCCAGAAGCGCCGGCTGCCGTGCCGACTCGCGCAAAGGCCGGGCGGGCAGTTCCGGACGCGGGGATGGTTTCCCCCAGACTACCCACGCGACATCGCCGTGAAACCGCCGTCAGCGCAAGTTCAGCTCCAACCGCAGGCCGCTCGGTGGCGCAACATAGATGGCCGGGGCGGGCACCACCGTCGGCATCGTCTGGCGGTAGACCACCATCGCGCGGTCCCAGATGTCGAAGGCGCGCGCCTTGCCCCAGTCCTGCAGCTGCGCGACTCGGTCGGGCGTCATGCCCTCCTCCCGAACCTGAACCCACAGCCAGTACTCGTTGCCCTCGATGCGGTAGTAGGCCCAGACGTCTGGGCCTAGCTGGACGTGGATCGCGTCGGAGAAGCGAGCCACCTGCAGACGGTCGGACTGGGCCACGAACGCAAGTGGCGCAAACGTCTCGGGCGCTCGCCATGCGTCGACAGGCAGGCGGTAGCGCTCTGTCGCGCCGCACGCCACGCAGACCATCAGGGCCAGCCCGGCGAGCAACCAAGGCAGCCCTTGCCTCGTCCAGGTTGTGCGGCAATGGAGCATGCTTCCTCCTGAAGTGTTGCGGCGCTGAGGCCGCGCCATGACCGTTCTCCGCTGGATCCTGCCCCGCGCGCCCTGCTGTCGGCAACGGTTTGCCTAAAAGGCCCAGCCGTAACCGACTGCCACCCAAGGAAACACCCGTAATTCAGCGACTTCTGGGCCACTCGGGGCGAACATCGGATGACACTCGTTGGGACCTGGGGCATTGTCGTTCGGGAGGCAGAGGTCGGCCTGCGTGTTGGCGACGTTGAGCCAGGCCCCCGCCGCGACGCGCATGATCCCGCCCCAGGCCCCACGGCCCTCCCAACCGATGCCGGCATTCATGAACAGAATCCAGTAGATCGTGTCGTTGCCGACCTCGACAGGGTGCACAGTAGGGACCTCGGTGCCGAGCGGCTTGCCGAGCATCCCGAGCGACGGCCCGGCCTGCAGCGTCAGGTACGAGCCATCGTTGCCCACCTGAAAGAAGCGCTTGGCTTGCAGCGCCACTTGCCAGCCGGTCGCTCCCAAGCCGAAACCCGCTTCCGCTGCCCACGGGGTCTGGGGCAGCGTCCATCCGAACATGGCGCCAAAGTAGCCCGTCGGCCCGCCGGGACCTTGCTCGAGGGTGATGGCGCGGGGGCGGCTGCTGATGGGCCCGAAGTCTTGGGCAAACACCGCCGTGGGCAGGAGCAGGCTGACGAGAAGCAGCGGGGTGAGGCGGGACAAGGGCGACCTCCGCAGTGGCGACTCCGGCGTGCGTTCGGTAGCACAGATCGCGTCATAGGTGAAGCGGGCGCCGGGCCTCGACGGTTCCTGCCTAGAGCACCAATCAGATTCCCGCCACCGCTGCCATCCGATCGATCACATTGAGGTTTTCGACGGCCGCCGTGCGGCGCAGGTCGAACACGTTTTTGCGCAGGCCCCAGTACCTGGCCCGCGGACCCTGGCGTCGCGTGA
>CAJBNH010000118.1 GCA_903955385.1 uncultured Myxococcales bacterium
GCCCGTGCAAGACAGACCTTCGGCCACCGCAGCACGCAGCGCATACGCCACCGAGTGCAGGGGCTTGCGGGCCAGTTCCGGATCCTGGCCGATCTTCATGCCCAGCCACGCGCCCGTCGTCAGGTCCGCCGGCTTCAACGCCACGCCCGAGCCCAGCGCGTAGCTGAACTGACCCGCCGCAACCTTGACCGTCACGGGACCCTCGAACCAGATCGGCGAACCGCCGGTCTGGTCCTTGTAGATCGCGAACACCGTCGCATAGTCGCCGTCCGCCGCCGCGCCGCCACCCGTTGAGTGTAGCGTGCCCTCGATCAGTGCCGTTCCGGGCACCGCCGCCAGCGCCACCCCGGCGAGAAGGGTCGAGCCCAGCAACACGCCCCACAACGCGCCGAGCGTCGCCAAGTGCTTGATCCCCATACTGTCCTCCATGCAGCGATTTGCCCCGCCTCCGACCCGCTCCAACGGTCATGCCCATGACCGGACGGACTGAAAGGGGCCTCGCATGACTACGAACCAGAGTGCACCGCTGCGGCCCTTCCCGTGAACTCTCGAGAATTTCGAGGCTTTCGGCATCTCCTGAAGATGAGACGACCTGCAGTTTTGAACCTGTTGGCACCCGTGTGCAGAGCGCATGGCCCCACAGGGGCTACAGAGTGGACAACCTCGCAAGGGATTTCAACCCCCGAAACAAGTCGGGAGGCCGAATTCTGCGCCTGATTGCCGTCTGCATCCGGATGATCCCTTGGGTGACCCGGAGAACGTGGAAACTGACGACTTTACGATTGTTTACCTGACTTGCACGCGTCACGTCAGGGATCTATCCTGCGCCGGGTCTGCGGGCGGGGCACCTCGCACTGCTGGACCACCACCTACCTCGCCTCCTCGGGCGCGGTCGGCCGCCACGGCGACACGTCACCTCGTTCTCCGCGCGTCCTGTTGAAAGTGACCGCGGCGAAGTGGAAGCTATCTACCGACGCGTTGCTTGGCGCCCCGACAGGCCCAGGTCGACCGCCCGAGCACCTCGCTGCTCCAGCCAAGGTTCACGATGTCCGACACGCGCAAGTTCAGGAGCCTTCCCGTCGTCCTTTCCCTGACCGCCCTGATGGTCACCGGTCAGGCGTGCGGCACCACCGATACCGGCGCCGACACCAGCAGCGGCTTTGACGGATTCATCACCGTGGACATCGAGGTCAAGACGGACACCGACGTCAAGACCGACACCGACAGCAAGACCGACACCGACAGCAAGACCGACACCGACGTCCCGGTGGACAGCGACACGGTGGACAGCGACACGGTCGATGCGGACGACGCCGAAGTGGACGATGCCGATGTGGACTTGGACGCCGACGACGGGTCGGATGTCGATCTGGTGGATGTGAAGGACGTGCCCGACGTTCCGGTCGACCCGTGCGAGTCCAACCCTTGCCAGGAGCCCTTCAAGTCCGTGTGCACCAACGTCGATGGCGCCGCCGAGTGCAGCTGCGACGAGGGCAAGGAACTGTACCCGGACGGGACGTGCGACAACCCGTGCATCAAGCCAGCAACGCCGCCCAAGCCGCAGTCCTTGACCGTCGGTGATCTGGTCATTACCGAGGTGATGGTCAAGCCGGCGAACTCGACGGACGACGTGGGCGAGTGGTTTGAGGTGGTGAACGTTTCGGCCAACCCGCCCAAGGCCATCCAGCTCAATGGCCTGACGATCACGGACAAGTCTGGCGCCGACGGTCACGTTATCAACCATTGCAAGCCCCTGTTGCTGCAACCCGGTGACGCCTTCGTGTTTGCCCGCAACGGCGACCCGGCCAAGAACGGCGGCTTCGTCCCCGGCTACGTGTACGGCGACGACGTCACGTTGGGCAACGTCAGCGACAGCATCTACCTCCGCGCGGTCTACATGTCGGCCGGGCAGCCGCTGAACCTGGACATCGACAAGGTCATTTGGTCCGCGGACTGGCCGGTCAACTCGTGGACCGGCCACACCCTTGCCCTGGATGCGACGCACACCACCTTCCTGGGCAACGACGCCGCGATCCACTACTGCCCCTCGCCGCACGTCATGAGCAATGGCGACTTCGGCACCCCCGGCTTCCTGAACGGCGCCTGCCCCGCCCCCGCGGACGAGGACAAGGACGGCATCATCGACGCGAAGGACAACTGCTGGAACGTCCCGAATCCTAACCAGGAAGACAAGGACCAGGACAAGCTCGGCGACGTCTGCGACAACTGCCCCGACAACGGGAACGAAGGCCAGTTCGACGCCGACTCCGATGGCAAGGGAGACGCGTGCGACCCGGCGCAGTGTGGCGACGCCGAACTCGACTTGAACGAGGACTGCGACGACGGCAACGCGAGCAACGAGGACTTCTGCTCGACGGAGTGCAAGAAGCTTGTCGTCAAGCCGCTGAAGGTCGTGTTCTCTGAGGTCTTCGTCCACTCGGACAAGGTCACCGACACGAGCAGTGAGTGGGTCGAGCTCTACAACGCGGACCCCGTGCCGATCACCTTGAACAACTGGGTGTTCGAGACGGGCAAGGGCGGAAAGTTCACGATCCCCGGCTCTCCGGCCATCGCGATTCAGCCGGGCGGCTTCTACGTGCTGGGCGGGTCGACGGACACCAACAAGAACGGCGGCGCCAAGGTCGACATCGCGTGGAGCGGCATCACGCTGGACGACTCGGATGACACGCTGAAGATCACAAAGGCCGGCGTCGTCGTTGACCAAATCCAGTACGGCGTGAAGACGCCCAAGCCGATCACCGGAAGCGCCGTTCAGCTGAGCCCCAGCCACATGAGCCCGTGGTTCAACGACTTTGCGGCCTACTGGTGCGTCGCCAACGGCGTCATCTCGCCGTCCGGCAGCGACCGGGGCACACCGGGCAAGTCCAATGCCACCTGCGCGCCGAACGGGGAAGACACCGACACCGACGGCGTGTTGAACGAGTTCGACAACTGCCAGCTCGACGCCAACGCCGATCAGGCCGACAGCGACATGGACGGCTTCGGCAACGTGTGTGACATCTGCCCCAGCACGTTGAATCCCAACCAGTACGACCTGGATGGCGACGGCATCGGTGACGCTTGCGACATCTGCACCTTCGACGCCAACCACGACCAGGCGGACGCCGACGGCGACGGCTGGGGCGACCCCTGCGACCTGCCCCTGTGCGGCAACAAGAAGGTCGAGCCAGGCGAGCAGTGTGACGACGGCAACTGGGACGCTGGCGACGGCTGTACCCCCGCGTGCCAGGCCGAGAACTTCCTCCCCGGAGTCATCGTCATCACCGAGCTGATGGTCAACCCGGTCGGCACTGACGACGCCGCGGAGTGGATCGAGCTCTACAACACCAGCGACCTGCCCGTGGACCTGCGTGGCTGGGTCCTGCGCGACGACACCAGCCCCACCAAGGTGGCGTTTCCCAGCAACAAGCCGCTGCTGGTGCCGGCCAAGAACTACCTGCTGATTGGCGGGTCGGCCGACAAGAAGCTCAATGGCGCGGCATCGGTGACCTACGGCTACTGGACCGCCGGGCAGAAGTCGCCCTTCTCGATGAACAACAGCAGTCCCGACGAGGTGATCCTCGAGTGGAATGGCAAGATCATCGACAAGGTGGCCTACGAGCCCATGGGCTGGTCGTGCCAGCAGGATCCGCCGCCGGAAAACTGCCAGACGATTGGCTTCCCCGGTCTGACCGGCAGCAAGTCGATGTCTCTGGACCCCGGCAAGTACGACGCGACCAAGAATGACAGCCCCACCGCGTGGTGCGACGCCTTGCTGCCGTACGGGTCGGTGTCCGGCAACTTCGGTACGCCTGCGGCGCTGAATACCGTCTGCAAGTAGCGTCCGCCCACCCGGCAGGTCCCGCTCCCCTTCCCCGCAAACCTCGCCCAAGCAAGCGCGGCGGCCCCGTCGAACGACAGGGACCACCGCTGCGGCCTGCTTTCGCTGTGAGCTAGTCGAGGTGCAGGGCGCGCTTCAAGGACGACAGCGACAAGTCCGGCGCCTGGTACTCGGGGTTCATGGTGCCGGTGAAGCCACCTGCGCCCGCCTGCACGCGGCCCTTGGCGCCGACGCTCATCTCTGCCAACTTGAGTGGATCCGGGGACTTGTCGTAGCTCCACACGGTCGCCATGACCGAGAAGATGCCGACGTCAAGACCCACCTTCACCTTGGCAAAGAACGTCAGAACCAGATTCAGGGCCGCCGTCAGCTTGGCGTCGACCGGCATGTCGAAGTTCAAGCCGTTGCGGTCGACCGTGATGGTCGGGTCCGCGGACAACGCCGCCTCGAGGTGCAGGTTCAGCGCCGCGCGCAGGCCAGCCTCGACCGCGACGACCGCCGCCGACACCTGGACGGAGCCCTCGACGTACGCGTTCAGGTCGCAGTAGGCGCTCGACGCCAGATGCCCCGTCACGCTCATCGACGCGAATGCGGGTTCCATCAAGTCGACCTCGCCGCCCAGCGAGATGTTGCTGAGCGTCAAGGGCTTGATGCCACACTCGATTCCCAGGCCGGCGCCCACCTTCACCTTGACGGTCGGGGGCGTGTAGACCACGAACGACAGGTCCAGCAGCGTGATGTCTTTCTTGTAGGGCTCGGGCTTGAAGAGCTCGAACGGGCCGGGGATGTTCACGCTGCCGCGCAGCTTGACGTGGCCCTGGTCGTCCAGCGCGACGCCCGCCATGCCATGAACATCCTTGCTGATCTGGATGTCGACGCTGCCCTCACCGGTGAACTTCTGGTCGCGCGACAGCGTCACGCCCAGCTTGCCTTTGACGCGGTCGTGCGGTTGGAACTCGACCTCGCCGGTGCCGTAGAAGACCGACTGACCGCCCACGTCCTCGTAGTTCACATCGAACGTGCCACGGCCGAACTTGCCCGCGTCGATGGTGCCCTTGCCGGTCGCTCCCATCAGCTTGTTCTTGCTGACACTGGCTTGGAGTTCAGCTCCCTCGATCTTCACGGGACCGGCCGTCCACGCCTTGATTTGCGTGAGCTTTCCGGTACCGCTGACCTCTTGCTTCTCGACGTCGATCTCGCCCGACAGCTCGCCCTTGGCGATGCCGGTGAGCTCGGCCTCGATCCGGCCTGCGACGCGGGAGAGCTTCTGACCGTCGACCGTCGCCGACACGCTACCGCCGGTGATGGCGACCTTGCCGCCGGCGAGCTCCTTTCGCTCGGTCAGCGTCAGCGTCGCGGTGCCCTTGATGCTCTCCATCGTGCTGCCGGACTCGATCTCGACCGTGCCCTTGCCCCAGCCGAAGACCGTGATGTCAACGCGTCCGCCAAAGTCCTTCAGGGCGTTGTTCTCGAAGTTGGCGATGATCTTTCCGCCCGACAGCTCTGCGAACTTGCCGATCGGCTTGGGCTTTTCCAACGCGAGGCCGGCCTGACCCGTGAAGCTGGTCAGCGTGCTGGAGCGGTCGATGCGGATCCAGCCCTTGCCGAAGTCCTTCACCTCGCCTTCTGCCTCGCCGTAGATGCTCTTGATCTGATTGGCTTCGAAGTCCGCACCCAGCGACGCGCGCGTAATCGTGACGAAATCGCCCAGCTTCTTGGGCTGTTCGAGCTCGATCTTGCCGCTGCCGGACACGGACTCGGCGGTCGAGCCGTCGCGTACCGTCAGCTCGCCCTTGCCCCACTCGCGCACGCCGACGCGCACGGTGCCGCCGAAGTCCTTCAGTGAGCTCGCCTCGAAATTGGCGCGCAGGTAGCTGCCCTTGAGCAGGCTGATCGGGTCGACGAGGTCGTGGTCGTTGATGACCTCGAGCGAAGCTGTGCCGGAGACGCTGTTGAGGTCCTGAGCCTTGAAGTTCAGCGTGCCCTTGAGCCACTCCTCGTAGCCAACCTCGATGTTGCCGCGGTACTCGGTGACGGCGTTGGCCGTGAAGTCCGCTTCCAGCGAGGAGTTTTGGCGGATCGCGATCTTGCCGAAGGTCTTCTCTTGGACGACCGAGACCACCGCCTTGCCCGAGAGCTCGTCGAGCGTGCCGGTCGCGGTGATGCTGCCCAGCAGCCACTTGTCGTACTCGATGGACAACTGGCCGGACACATTGGTGATCCCCGTGCCGTCGAACATCGCTTGGGCATTGCCGCCCTTCTTCAGCATCAGGGCGCCGCCGAGGTCCTTGTCCTTCAACAGCTCGATCTGCGCCTGTCCGGAGATCGACTCGAGGGTCGAACCGGAGGCCACGGTGATCATGCCCCCGACGTACTCGGTCCACTCGAACCCGACCGTGCCAGAGATCGTCGTGATCTTGGAGGCTTCCATCTGGCCTTGGGCGCGGCTGTCCTTCTTCAGCTTGACCTGACCGCCCAGGTCCTTGTCCTCCATCGTGCTCAGGTGAATCTGGCCAGACAGCGAGTCGATCTTGTTGTCGCCCGACAGCGTGACGCCGCCCTTGATCCACTTCTGGTACTCGATGTCTGCGTTGCCGCCGAAGCTGTCGATCGCCGACGCCACGACCTTGGCGCGCAGGTTGCTGCCGGTCTTCAGGACGATGTCGTGCGGCAGCGGCTTGTCGGACGTGACGACCGCCGCGCCGTGGCCGGAGACCGACTCGAACGTGCTGGTTCCGTCGACCACCAAGTCGCCCTTGGCCCACTCCTGATAGGTCCAATTCACCAAGCCGCCGAACGTGCCAAGCTTCGACGCCGCGACGTCGACCGTGACCGAGCCGCCCTGCACCAGCGTGAAGTCGCCGATCTTCTTCTCGTTCTTCAGCTGCACGGTCGCGCGGCCAGAGATCGAGTCGACCGTCGAACCGGCGTCGACGCGGATGGAGCCCGCGAGCCAGTCCTCGTACTGCACGAGCAGCACGCCGCCGAAGGTCGTCAGCTCGTTGTTGGCGAATTTCGCTTCCGCGTTGCCGCCTTGCAGCAGCTTGAGGCCGGACGAGCCGACCTCCTTGTCGCCGATCAGCTCGACCTGCGCCGAGCCGCTGAGGGCGCGGAAGTTCGACCCCGCGTCGGCCGTCAGCGTGCCGCGCAACCAGCTGTCGTAGTCAATGGCGAGGCGGCCCTGGAAGCTTGCGTCCTCGACCGAGGCGCCGGCAGCCAGCTCGAGCTCGACGTTGCCCCCCTTGCGGGCCGTGAACTTGTCGCCCAGCGGCTTGTCTGCCTTGAGGATCGCGCCTGCCTTGCCGCCGTAGGGACCGGCGACCGGCGTGCCCTTGGGGATCTCGACCCAACCGCCGATCCAGCCGTCGTGCTCCCAATCGATGCGGCCGCCCATGTTCTCGGGCTTGCTGTTCGCGACCGTCAGCTCAAGGTTGCCACCGGCAAGCAGCTTGGTCTTCGCCACCGGAGCCGTGTCTTCCAGCAGACGCCCCGTGGCCTTGCCGCTGATGGCGGTGACCGGCGACTTCGGGATCGTGATTGCGCCGTCCAAGTGCGCCTTCGGGTCCTTGTACTCCCACTGGGCCTCGCCCTCGATGGTGTCGAAGGCGTTGTTCTTGAACTGGGCTTCCAAGTTGCCGCCCTGACGCAGCTCGAACTGACCGCCACCCGGCGCGAAAGGCTTGATGACCTGCGCCCGGGCCAGGCCGTTGACCGACTTCGGCGTCGACTCGGTCAGCTCGATGGCCCCCTGCAGCCAGTCGCTATATTGGAAGCGTGCCTTGCCACTGAACTTCTCGACCTCGGCGGCCGACACCTGAACCTCGAAGCCGCTGCCCGACAGCAGCTTGACCTCGGTGCCCGACAGCGGGAAGTCGCGGATGAGGCGCGCCTCTCCCTTGCCCCGCAGCGCATCCAAATTCTGCTTGCCCTCGATGGAGAGCGAGCCCTGAAGCAGGTCGCTGTACTGCCAACGGACCTCGCCGCCCCACTGCTGCAGCGCGTTGCCCTTGATGTCGACCTCGGCGCTGCCACCGGGCAGGAGCTTCAGCTCGCCGGCCACGGGCTTCTCAGCCACGACGCGTGCCTGGGCATTGCCGTCGATCGACTCCAGCTTGGAGGTCTGCAGACTGACGTTGCCCTCAGCCCAGTTCTGGAACTTCCATCCGAGCTCGCCCGAGACTCCTTGGAACTGACTGTTCTGCAAGGTCGCTTCGGCGCTGGAGCCCTGCTTGACGAATAGCTCGGAGCCGCCCACCGCGTAGTCTCGCGTGAACGCAGCGTTGCCCTTGCCACCGACCGACTCGAGCGTCGAGCCCGCGTCAACTTGCAGCGTGCCGTCCAACCAGTCGCTGTACTTGTAGTACGCCGTGCCGCCGAAGGTCGTGAGCTTGTTCGCGGCGAGCTCTGCCTGCAGCGCACCGCCCGCCTTCAGGGACAGGTCACCCGCAAGCGGCTTGTCTTCCAGAAGCGCCGCCGTGCCCTTGCCGCTCAGGTTGTCCAGCTTGCTGCCGTCTTGAATCGACAGCGTTCCAGCCAGCCAGCTCTGGAACTGCCAGTTCAGGTCGCCGCCGAAGCTGTCTGGCTTGGAACCGGCGATGGCTGCACGCAGCTCGCCGCCGCGCCGCAACTTCAGGTCGCCAATGTCCTTTTCGGCCTTCAGGTACGCGCGGCCGTTACCGTTGAGGTTGGTGAACGTGGAACCCTGAACATCGACTTCGCCCGCAAGCCAGCCCTCGTAGTCCCACGCGAGGTTCGCGCTGAACGGCACATCCAACAGCGACTTTGCGGTGTCGAACTCGAGCTGCATGTTGCCGCCGCGCTCGATCGCAAACGGCGGAGCCACTTCCTTGCGCTGGATGACGGAAGCCGTCGCTTGGCCAGTCAAGTGGTCCGGAGCCGACGGGTTCAGCGTGACTGAGCCGCCCAGCCAGCCGGCGTGACGCCACTCGACCTGTCCACCCAGCTTGGTGACCGCGCTGGCGGCGAAATCGACTTGCAGATCGCCGCCTTGCTTCAACGTGGTCTCATTGCCCAAGTCCTTGGAGGCCGACAGCTTGGCGGTGGCCGTCCCGGAGATCGCGTCGAGCGTGCTGTAGTCAGGCACCGACACGTTGCCTTCGAGCCACTCGTCGTACTTCCAGCCGACCTCACCGCCCACGCCTTCCAGCGCGTTCGCGTTGAACTTGCCGCGCAGGGCCCCGCCTCGCTGAAGCTCCAGCTTGCCGTCGCCGACCGCCTTCTGCTCTTTCAACGTCGCAGTGCCCGAGCCCGAGACCTGCTTGCCGTCGCCCACGTCGACGTGGAGGTTGCCCTCGAGCCACTGCTCGTAGCGCCAATTCACGTCGCCGGTGAAGGACTTCGCCTGATTGTTGGCGATCTCGACCTGAGCCGAGCCGCCGCGCAGCAGCGAGAACTTGTCGTCGAGCGCCTTGTCGAGAATCAGCGTCGCCTTGACGGTGCCGTTGACCTGCTCGAGGTTCGAGTTCTGGATCGCAAGGTCGCCTTGCAGCCAGTCCTCGTAGCCCACACCCACCTGGCCGCTGAATTGTTGGAGCTGCGATCCGTCGAATTGCGCTGTGAGCGTCCCGCCTTCGAGCAACGAAACCTGCTCGTCCAGGATGTAGTTCTTGGCGAGCGTCGCCGTGATGGACCCCGTCAGCTTGTCGGGGGTCGAACCGGCGTCGAGCACGACGGTGCCCTTGAGCCACTCATCTGCGCCGTAGGTCCACGGCAGCGTGCCGTCCAGCGACTTGACCGCGCTGTTCTCGACCGTGACTTGGCCGCCGCCGCCCGGCTGAAGCGTCAGCTCGGTGCCCGGCAGGTTGTAAGGCGCCTCGATCGCCGCCGTCGCCTTGCCGCTAATCTGCTGCACCGTCGACTTGGGGTCGACCGTGACGTTGCCCTTGAGCCAACCGCCGTAGGTGAAGTCCGCGGTGCCGCCGAAGGTCTCGATCTTGCTCTGCGCGATGTGCGCCTGGATGTTCGAACCGGCTGCAACGACAGTCAAATCGCCGAACGGCAGGTCCGTGAGCAGTTGCGCGTCTGCGTCGCCAGTGATGCTGTCGAAGCGAGTCTTGCCCTCGACCGTCAGCGAGCCCTGAGCGATGGGAATGCCCGCGCTGTACTTCCACTCGACCGAACCGCCGAACTCCTGGATCTCGGTGCCTTCGAGCGTGATCGCTGCTGCACCGCCCGGTTGGAGCTCGAGGCCGGTACCGGCGACGGCGTGCGGGGCGATGAGCGTCGCGGTGGCTTCGCCGCGAATGTCGTCCTTGGTGCCGCCCTGGACGGTAACGGTGCCCTTGACCCAGTCCTGGTACTGCCAAGCCACTTCGCCGTCGAACGTGCCGGGCTCGTTGGCTGCGACCTGCAGCGTCAGTGATCCGCCCTTCTTGAGCACCAGCTGGCTGCCCGCGACCGGCTTGTCCTTGTCGACCGCTGCGACCGCCTGGCCGCTGATCGACTCGAAGCCCGAACCTGCGCCCACCGACACCGTGCCCTTGAGCCAGCGATCCGAACCGTACGCCCACAACACGTCGCCCTGGAACGACGTCGGGTTGCCCGCCGCGATCTCGACCTGGACGCCGCCGCCCGGCAGCAACACCAGTTCTCCCATCGCCTTTTCGGCCTTCAGCGTGGCCGTGGCCGTCCCCGAAGGTGCATCGATCTTCGTGCCGTCGGGAACGGCGAGCGAGCCGCCAACCCAACCGTCTGCGCCGTACTGCCACAGCAACGAGCCGCCCACCGAGTCCAGCTCGTTTGCGACGATCTTCGCGCCGAAGCCCGAACCCGGCAGCAGCACCAGCCCCGTGCCGCCGACGGGCAGGTTCTTGGCCAACTGCGCGGTGCCAGAGCCGGAGATCTGCTCGAACGTACCGCCACTTTCGACCGTCAGGCTTCCGGTCAGCCAGTCGCCCAGCTTCCACGCCGCCGTGCCGGCAACACTGGTGAACGCGTTGTTCTGCATGCCCACGGTCAGCAGCGAACCGGAGGCGAGGACCAGGCCGCTGCCGCCGACGGGCAGATCCTGGGTCACGCCGAACGTGGCCGTGCCGCTGACGTTGGTCGGGGTGGAGTTCGACTCGCGCGGGATCTCCACGGAACCCATCAGGCCCGTGGCGGTTGCCATCAGGGTGCCCCACACCTGGGTGGGTTCGCTGCCCTCGACCTTGGCGCCCATCGCTGAGCCCGCGAGCACGGTGATCGGTCCCAGTGTCTTGCCAGCAAGCGTCGTGGCTTGCGCCTCGCCCTGGACTTGGCCGCCGTTCGGATCGAGCTGGCCGTCGAGCGCGATCGTGCCTGCGAGGAAGTTGTCGTATTGGAACGCGAGCTTGCCACCCAGCGTGACCTTGTTGTTGTTCTCGATGGCCCCGGCAAGCGACCCACCGGGAAGGATGTCGATCTTGCCGAACGTCGTCTTCTGCTGGACGGTGCCCTGGATGTCGCCGCTGATCGTGCTGGGGTCCTTGGCGGCCGTGATGTTCATCGTGCCGCCGACGAACGGTTGGTCGCCTCGGGTCACGGTGTAGTTCACGCTGCCGTTGATGGCGCTGACGGTGGGACCGTCAAGGGTCGCGCCAACGTTGCCGCCCTTCTGGATGCGAAGCGATGGCGGCAAGAAGCGCTCGGACACGAGTCCGCCCTGAACGGTGCCGCGGAAGGTGCCAACCTCGGTGTTCTGCAGGTTCGCCGTGCCGCGGATGTGCCAGCTCTTTCCGTCTGTCGACGCTTCGCCGAACTCGGCATTCGCTTCGCCGTTCAGCGCCTTGACGCCGTCGCTGGCCACCTGATGCGTCAGGCTGCCGCCCGCCAGGAGCTTGACCTGCGTCGCGCCGGAGCCCAGCGTCTTGCCGGGAGCCGTGACTGCAGACTTTGCGGGACCTTGCACCTTACTGCGCGTGCCGTCGGTGACCTCGACCTTGCCCTTGAGCCAGTCTTCGTAGCGGAACGGGACCGAACCGGAGAAGGACGTGAGCGAGCCGCCGTCGAGCTTTGCCGTGAAGCCACCGCCCTCGACCAGGAAGAGCTGACCGGGAATGACCGGAAGTTCCTTGATGATCTTCGCGTCGCCCGAACCGGTGAGCTTGGCCGGCTCGGCCGGCGCGGCCTCGACCTTGCCCTGCAGCCAGTCCTCGTACTGCCACTTGACCTGTCCGCCCAAGGTGCGGACGGTGTTCTGTTCGATCAGACCGGAGACGTCCGAGCCGGGCAGGAGCTTGAGGCCGACACCTGCGGGCAATTCCTTGGCGATCTTGCCAGTGTAGTCGCCGCCGACTGCAGCCGTGGTGCTTGCCGCATTCAGCGTGAGGTCGCCCTTGAGCCATCCTGCGACCGGGTCGGACGAGGTGAACGCCGCGGTGCCGCCCAGGTTGGCGATGTTCGCATTCGCCATCGGCATCGACAGTGCGCCGCCCGCCTCGAGCGTGAACTTCGAGCCGATCGGCTTCGGCGTCAGAACCGAGGCGGTGACGGCGCCCGCGAGCGAGCGGAGGCCACCGGCGCCCGACTTGCCGTCGACGGTGCCGCCGAGCCACTGTGCACCAGAGTCGCCATACTTGAACGGAATCGTGCCGCTGACGCCTTCGGGGAAGTTCGCAACGACGTCGACGGTCACCGTTCCGCCCGCGGTGAGCGTGGTCGGCGTGCCGTCGACGGGCTTCTCTTTGGCCAGAGCGCCCGTGAGCTTGCCGTTGAAGGTCGTCGCAGTGGTGTTCGCGCCGATGGCCAGCGTGCCCTCCAGCCAGTCGTCCACCGCCGCAGCCACGCTGCCGGTGAAGGCGACGGGCGTCGACGCGGCGAACTCGACGCCCACGCCGGACGAAGGCTTCAGGACGAAGCTGGGCGAGGTGGCGACCTGCTTCTCCTTCACGTCGGCAGTGGTCTTGGACTTGATGGAGTTGATCAGGTTGTCCTGGTCGAGCGTCATCTTGCCGCTGAGCCAGTCGCTGTACTTCCAGTTGACCTGCGACCCCGCCTTGAACGAGGCGATGTCCTTGTTCGCCTCCAGGTCGACGTTGACTTTTCCGCCGCGCAACACCTTGAAATCGCCGACCATCTCGGTCGGCGTTCGGGTCAGCGACGCCTCGGCCGCGCCGATCACGCCAACCTTGACGCTGGAGCCGCCACCGGGAAGTGCCTGCGCAGTGCCCTTGAGCCAGTCCTTGTAGAGGAACTTGATGCTGCCATCGAAGTTGCTGAACTCGGAGTCGACGAACTTGACGTTCATCGTACTACCGGGCTGGACCTCGACGTTGCCCATCGGCTGCTTGCCGATGACCTTGCCCGCCGACTCGCCCGCCAAGGTCGAGAAGTCGAGCATGTCGCCCGCAACCGCGACCTGCCCCTGCAGGAACTTGTCGTAGATGAAGTCGAGCGTGCCGCTGTAGCGCTTGGGTTGGGAGTTCACCAACTCGACGCGCAGGGCGCCGGCAGCACCGGGCTGAACTTCGACCTTCGTGTTGTTGGGCAGGGTCTTGGCGGCGATGACCTGCGCGTCCAGGGTGCCGTCGATCGACTCGATGGACTGCTTCGGAGCGGCGATCACTGCCTTGCCCGCCAGCCAGCTGCTGTACTGCCAGTTCAGCGAACCCTTCACGCCGATGAAGCTTCCGTCGCGCAACACGCCCGTCAGCGATGACCCCTTCTTGCCCATCAGCTCGGTGCCGGACAGCACGCCGATCGGCAGGTCGCCGTTCAGGTCGGCCTTGCCCTCACCGGAGATGGCCTGGAAGTCCTTCAACGGTTCGGCAACCGTGACTTCGCCTGCGAACTTCTCGTATTCCCAACCGAATGCGCCCTTGAAGCTGTCGAAGGTGCTGTTCTTGAAGTCCAGATCGAAGGTCTTGCCCTCGTCCGCGGTCAGCGTCAACGCGCCCGACAGCGGCTGCGGCCCGGTCAGATGCGCGGTGGCCGTGCCCGTGATGGCCGTGAACTCCTTCTTGGCGTCGAAGGACATCTGCCCCTCGACGTTGTCGCGCCAGCCCATCTTCATCTGACCCTGCGCCTCGTCGACCTTGTTGGCCTGGAGGCTGAGGTCGATGGCGCCGGACTTGACCTGAATGTCCCCCCACGACAACCCTTCGTTCAACTTGGCCTTTCCAGACCCCGAGAACTCTCGAACGTTCGGACTCTCCGTCAACTCGAGCGCGCCCTTCGCGACGTCGCGGTACACGAGGTCGACCGAGCCTGAGACGACCTCCACCTGCGGGCCACGCACTTTCAGCGTGATGGAGCCCTGCGACAGCGTCACGCCGTCGAAAGCCTGCGGGCTGACCAGCGCGGTGGTGGCGGTGGCATTGATGGTGTTCGCGTTCGTGCCTTCTTCCAGCACGGCCGAGCCCGTCAGGAACGAGCCGAGCTTGAAGTCGACGTTGCCGGCGGTGGACGTGAGCTCGCCCGCCTTCACTTCGATCGTCAGGCTGCCGTCGGAAACCGTGACCTCGTTCTGGATGATCGGCGCAACCAGCTTGCCGCCCAACGTGAAATCGACCTTCTCGGAGGTCAGGTCGATGCCGCCCGTCCAGTTCCCCTCGAACAGGCTGTCGAACTGCGCCTTGCCGTCGCCATCCAGCCGTGTCAGCTGCGAATCCGTGACCTGTCCGGTCAAAGTCGCCGACTGCACGTTGGCCTTGCCGAGCATGGTGGGTTGCTCAGACTTCAGCGACGCGGCGCCGGTGACCTTCTCGGACTCGCTGTCCCACTTCGCCGCGACCTTGCCCTGGCCGCCCAACGTCTCGACGCTCAGCTGCAGATCGCCGGACAGATCGACCTTGGACGAGTCCGACAGCTGCCCGGTCAGCGTTCCGGTCGTCAGCGTGGACTTGGGGGCCAGCGCAATCTCGGCCGCGTTCTGGATCGTAACCGCGCCAGACAAGCTCGCGTCCTGCACCTTTGCTGCCAGCGTGCCCTCGGTGAAGCCGCCGACGCCGATGCCCACGCTGCCAGAGCCGGTGACTGCGCCTTCCGACGAGACGTTGACTTCGACCGAACCGCTCTTGAGCCACTGCGTCAGCTTGTCGCCGCGCAGGTCAGAGAAGCGAAGCGTTCCCTTTCCGGTCACGCCTGTCGCCGCGACGGTGGCGGTGACGTTGGCGTCGATCAGCGACCCCACCTTCAGCGGGGTGTTGTCGAACGTCGAGGTCATGTCGCCGTTCTCTTCGATCTTGATCTTGGCCATCGGACGGTTCATGACCGTGCCGACCGAGAGCGCGCCGTCGACGAAGCCACCCTTGAACTGCCCGGAAGTGCTGTCGAACTTCAACATCGCGGCCGACTTGATGGTCAGGCCGGGAATGCCCATCGAGGGCAACGACACGCGCTTGGACGTCGTTCCCGCCTGCAGCTGCGGCAGGTTGGCCGTGACCTTCTTGCCGCCGAGCGACAGCTCGACCCGCTCCGGCATCTTCGGCCCGTCTGCCGCCGCCGTGCCATCGTTGCGGTAGATCGCCCGCCGTGCCTGCTCGTTGCGAAGACCGAGCACCTTCGCTCCGTCCAGCACCTTCTCCGCCGCCTGCCGTGCCGCCTGCTCCGCCTCGTCCGTTGCCGACGAAACGCCCGTCGCGCCTCGGGTCGCCGCCTGCTCACCGCCCATCTGGACGACGTGCGCCAGCTCCTCCGCCATCACCTGTTCGCGGTCTGGATCGGCCAGCTCGTCGGCCTTGCCCATCACGATGTCGGCGCCCTGAGCAAACGCGGTGGCACCGTGAAGATCCGCCAGTTCCTTGGCTTTCTCACCCGTGTGGACGCGGACGTCGGACATGTCGCGACCGAGCGACTGCTCCGCCTTCTGCCGCATTTGTCCTGGAACTGCAGCGCCCTCACCCAGCACCTTGCGAACGTCGGCGGTCGGGTCCGAAGTCACCCGCTGCAGGTGCTCCATGCCCTGCTCTGCCAGTCGGTCCGCTTGAGCGGCGCCTTGTACCTGATCGACGGCCCGGCGACCGCCGTTCAGAACCTCTTGCGCCTGCTGGGGCAGCTGCGACTGCGCGGCCGCCGCGGCACCCTCGGGCCCGGCAGCCAGCGCCTGTTCGACCTGTTTGGCACGACCGGCGGCCTCTGCGGCAACCTCGACCTTCGGGTCCAGACCTGCGACTTCGGCAACCTGCGAGATCGCCTGAAGCGCGTCGGGGTCCTGGTCGGCTGCTGCCTGCTGCGCGAGATTCTCGGCCTGCTCTGCCGTCTGACCGAAGACCGGGCTGCCCAGCTCACCGGCGGCGACCTGCCCAGCTAGCGGGTCGGTCAGGCTGCCTGCGGGAAGCTGCAGCGCAGGCGTGGCTTCTGCAGAAGTGGCTGCAGGAACAGCGGCTTGCGGGGCGGGGGCCAAAGCGGCCGCGGCCGGAACCGCGTCAATCGCTTGCGGACCGGCATCCAGCGCCTCGGGTGCGGCGGCCGGAGCAGCGGCCACAGGCGCCGCCGCAGCGACGGCAAGGTCGGGACCCGCCACTGCCGGAACTTCCGTCACCGCGACAGGGGCTTCTGCTTGAGCCGGCGCAACAACGACCGGAGCCGCACCGCCTGAGACGGTCGGGGTTGCCGCCGGAGCGACGGCGGGCGCGCCACCGGCCACTCCCGTCGCAGGTGCTGCAGCTGACGGCGGCGCTTCCACCGCGGCCTTGGCTCCCTCGACCACGGGCGCCGGAGCCTGCGGGGCGGTCGCCGCGGGTGCTTGAATCTGCGCCTGACCCGGCTCTGCGGGCGTCAGCGTCGGGGCGGCGGCAGGCGTCTGTGCCGCTGCCGATGCGACCTGCGGTGCCGGAGCGGTCAGCGCTGGGGCAGCGGACGGGCCGGCCTCAGCCTTGGGGGCCTCTGCGACGGGTGCGGCGGCGGTGGGGGCAACCGACGCTTCGGGAACGGCGACGGCCGAGGCGGCCTTCTCTCCGACCGGCTTGGCCTGAACTTCGGCGATGGTGGCGGCCGCGACAGCAGCCGGTGCAACGGCCTTGGGCGTCGCAATCTGCGCATCGGTCACCGCGGCGGGAGCCGCCTGAGGCACCGACTCGACGGCGGCGGCAACGGCGGGGGGAGCGATGTCGGGAGACTTCTGCGGCTCGGCACCAGCCATGCCCTCGGCCGACGCATCACCGGTCTGAACGGATTCCGGTGCGCCTGCAGGCACTTGCGCTGGCGCCGGACCGCCCGCAGCAGTGTCTGCTCCGGACTTGGGCGCTTCGGTATCCAGCTGGGTCGGCTGTGGTGCCGACTTCGCCTCGGGACTCTCGGCAGCCACCTTCACTTGCGGGGGCTCGGCGGCGGGCTCGGCGGCCACTTCCGTTGGCTCAGCGCCCTTCGGCGGAGCGGTCTGTGCGTTCGACATCGCCGCGGCAACCTCGCCATCTACAGGCGGCGCCTTGGGAACTTCGACCGACTTGACGTCGACGGCGTCGCCACCGGGCTGGGTCGTCACCTGCTGCGCGTTCGCACCTAGCGTTGCGGGAGCCTGTTGTTCTGCCTGGGGCGACATGCCTTGCGCTTGCGACTTCGCGGCTCCGCTGGCGCCACTGCCCTCGGGCATTTGCGCGGCCAAGGCCTCGGGCTTCTTGAAGGACTCGAGCTCCGGGTCGCCCGGCGGCAACGCTTGGACGCGCGCCAGTTCTTTCTGCTGCTCAGCCTGCTCGGCCGGATTGTTCTCCGCCTGCTCCACCTGACGACCCAAGTCGCCGGTGACGCTCGCGCCCGTCGCGCCCAAATCCGGCAGATCGGGGGCCTTGTTCCCCTCGACCTCAGTCTTCGCCACGTCGTGCGGCTTGACCGGCGCCTTCTGGGCCTTCTGGTCATCGCGATTCAGCTTGGCCTTTTCGAACATGGCTCTCTCGCTTTGGCGCCCACTGGCCGCAAAACTCCAATCGTGGTTGTAGGGGTCGCGCGCGTATCCATGCAAGCTTGGTCCGCGGGGGCGAACCGATGCATGGGGCGGGTAGACCACACGCGGAACACGCAGCGGAGACTTGCGCGACGAGCCGTGCCACGGCGGGCGATGCAGCGGCAACCCGCTGTGTTGGCTGTATTTTGTATGGAGACATCGATGTCGGAGCGACTTGGGCTTGTCAGGACCGTTCGCTCATGGGCCGAAGTGTCGTTGGCTGCCCTGACCCTGACGGTGTGCGTGTCTGCCCCCGCCTTCGCTGTGGAGAGCCCAACTCCGGCCGCAGCCCAGCCCAAGACCGACGGCGCGGTTCCCGCGGTGCCGATCAACCGCACGGGCGGCGGCGGATGTCAGAGCGGACGTCGCAGGGGCGTCACAAGTGGACGTTGGGCCGTCCTCACGGCGTTTGTCGTTTTCGTAGGACTTTGGCTGGGTTCTCGCACGGACAGAGGCAAAGGCAAAGGCAAAGGCCCCAAGGACTCCGGGTCGAAGCCGACGCCTGACGGTTCCGTCCCCCCGGCCAAGCCGAAGGCGGCTACGCGTGCAGGTTCTCGACGCGGCCGGAAAACGTGACGAAGAGCACGCAACCGCTCTCGGTGTGGGGAGCCAACACGGCAGCTGCCGGAATGTGGGCATAGGCGCCGCGGTTGACCCGATTGCCCTGCACCACCAGATCGCCATCCAGGACAAGCACTTCAACGCCGGCGTGGGCGCGGTAACGCGGATAGGTGGTGCCGGGCGTCATGTGGATCATGACCGCGCCGCCCCGTGTCTCCGGGTCGAATCGCAGCGACTTGTACGACACGCCCTTGGACGCGGCACACATCCAGGGCTGTTCGTCGGTGTTCTCGAAGAGGTAGCGCTCGGTCATCGCGATCTCCTGCGGCAGGCAGTTTCCGGGTGCGGGTCAGCCAAGGTGCCGGATGCTAGCGGACTTTCCGCAGCGGTGCACTACGCATCCGATTCAGCCCACAGCGCCTGAGGCTGCAGCATCGCCTCGCCTCGCCACAGGTCGTCGAGCGTCTCACGCGCCCGGACGACGGTGTGCGTGTCGCCGTGCACCATCACCTCTGCAGCGCGGGTGCGGCTGTTGTAGTTCGACGCCATCGACTGACCGTAGGCTCCGCAGCCCAGCACCGCGATCAGCTCGCCGGTTCGCAGCTCTGGCAAATCGCGGTCGCGCGCCAGGAAGTCGCCGGACTCGCAAACCGGCCCGACCACATCGACTTTCGCGATACGGCGGTCTGGAGCCTCGAGGACCGGCACCAGCGAGTGATGGGCCGAGTACAGCGCCGGGCGAATGAGGTCGTTCATCGCCGCATCCACGATCACGAAGGACTTCGAGTCGTTCCGCTTGGTGCCGAGGACGCGCGTCAGCAGCAGGCCCGCGTTGCCCGCAATCACCCGCCCGGGCTCCGTGAGCAGGTGCAGACCGTGACGCCGGGCGAGATCGGCGACCGTGGGCCCCCACTCGAAAGGCGACACGGTGGGCTCGTCGCGATAGGCAATGCCGAGACCGCCACCGATGTCCAGCGACTCGAAGGGGATCCCCTCGGCCCGCAGGAGCTCGACCAGATCCAGCACGCGGGCCACCGCCTCGATCATCGGATCCAACTGCAGGATCTGGCTGCCGATGTGGCTGTCGACGCCGACCACACGCAGATGGGGCGAAGCGGCTGCCCGGCGATACAAGTCGCGCGCCTCGGCCATGGTCACGCCGAACTTGGAGGTCTTCAGTCCGGTCGAGATGTACGCGTGGGTCTGGGCGTCGACTTCGGGGTTCACCCGCAGCGCGATCGGAGCGCGCGTGCCCAACCGTCGGGCCACCGCCTCGGTACGGGCAAGCTCTTCCGCCGACTCGACATTGAGGCAGTAGATGCCGACCGACAGGGCCGCGGCGATCTCGTCGTCGCGCTTGCCAACGCCTGAGAACACGATCTTGCGAGGGTCACCGCCCGCCAACAGCACCCGGCGCAACTCTCCCACGGACACGATGTCGAAGCCGCTGCCCAGCGACGCAAGCAGCTGCAGGACGGCCAGGTTCGGGTTGGCCTTGACCGAGTAGCAGACCGTGTGCTCGACGCCTGCAAGTGCCTGATCAATCACGCGATAGTGCCGCTCGAAAGTGGCGCGCGAGTACACGTAGGTCGGTGTCCCCACCTCAGCGGCAAGCCGAGGCAGCGGCACGCCCTCAGCGTGCAGGATGCCGTTTGTGGAATGGAAGTGGTGCACGGGCCTCGCGAACGGCGACTAGAACATCAGCGTCAGGTTGCCGAGCAGGCGCCACGTGTTCTCCGGCTGCTTGGCCTCGGTGGCGCCGTACCAGCCCTTGAGCAGGTCGAAGGCGTCACCCGGAAGCAGATACGAGAAAGCGATCGAGCTCTGGAACAGCCCGCGCTGCCCCAGAATTCCCTTGGCCTCGAGCTCGGTGCCCAGCGAGCTGCCCTGACCCGGGGTGCCCAGCTTGTCCATCGCGCCGGCATACAGGACGGACAGGTCGAGGCCGAGCTCTTGCGGAACGTAGAACGGGTAGGCGTTGATGCTGACGGTCGGCTTGGCGTACCAGGCGTTGGTGACGCCGCCGATGACCTCGCGGAACAGCAGTGAGTCGACGCGGTAGTTGCGGTGGAACTTGAAGGCCGTGACCTGCACGTTCGGCTGACCGTAGACGGTGTCGAGCGAGCACGTCCCATCGCCAACCACGCCGAAGCAGCCGGTGTCGTCGCCGCTGGCGGCACCCGCGTCCAGCGTCAAGCCGAAGCCCTCGTTCTGGAATGCGGCCTTCAGCGCGCCGCCCCACATCTGCATGTCCTTGGGCTTGGCCGCCTGGCCGCCCACCGTGTTGGCGTCGTTGATCTGGCCTTGAATGAAGGCGAATTCGCCCTCGACGACGAAGCGGCGTGCAAATGTCGGCCGCGACTCCCAACGAACCCAGGCGTCGCCGATGCCGGCCCACGCGTCGCGCGGAATGAAGCCGTCGGCGCCCGCATCGCCCGAACTCAGGTCGGCCGGTGCCGTGGTGCCCAGCAGGTCCAATTCCTGAGTGCGATAGAGCAGATAGACGCCGTAGTCGAACGCTGAGCCGTTGTCGTCGAGGAGCTTGGTCTTGCGGCCGGCGATCTCTTGAGCAGACATGGGCTTGCTGAACAAGGCGATGCCGTGTTGGCGGGCGTCGTCGCGCTGCTCCAAATCGCGGTTCTGGCCGTCGATGCGGCTGGGGTCACTGCCCACCAAGCCTTCAGCAACGAAGTCGTAGAAATAGCTGGCGTAAAGCGGCCCCAGCTTGGTCACGAAAGCGATGCGGTCGGCGTACGAGCCGACGTCTGCGTCGTGGCCTGAGCCCTCCCACGGCATCCGGGCGCCGCCAAAGGTGTCGACCGGACGCGCGCCGTCCCAGCCGTTGCCGCCGCCGCCGTTGGCCAGAATTCCCAAGCCCCAGGTCGAGGACTGCCGGCCAAAGCGGATCAGGCCGAGCAGGGTCTTCCACTCGCCATACGCCTCCTTGACCGAGACCGTTCCCGGGCGGGTGCCGGTGGCGAACGCGAGCAAAGGCACGTCGGGCCGCTGCAAGGCACCGGCGTAGTCGGGCGAGCTGCCGAACAGGTAATTGTCGAACAAGTCCAAGGTCATCGCGATGCGGATCGAGTCACTGAGGTGCAACGTGGGGGCGAAACGCAGGCGCATGTTCGTGCCGGCCACGTCGTTGGCCTGGGCGTCGATCTGGTCCTTGAAGTCGCCGTCACGGGTCGCCGGCCACAGCGAGAGCGGCGGCAGGATGGCGCTGGTCGTGAGCACGCGCGAGTCGAACTTCTCGCTGCGGACGGCCATGCCCAGATGGCCGTTCGAGATCAGGTCGGGGCGCAGGCGGAAGTAGCCGTGGTACTCGAAGAACGGGTAGGTGGGCGGAGCGGGCGCTGCCGGGACGTCCCACGCCTGCCCCCCCTTGTCGCCCGAGTCGATTTCATCGAGCAGCGACGGCTTCTTGGGCGCGTCGGTCGGCGCGTCGGCCGGGGTGTCGGTCGGCGTGTCTTCCGGGGGGATCTCGTCGGTTTCTCCCGCAGCCGGGGCGTCGGTCTCATCCGTTCCAGGTGCCTCTTCCGCGGCCGGCGCCTTGTCGGTGTCCGGATCCGCAGGCTCGGCGAATGTCGGCTGGGTAAGTGCCAGCGTCAGACCGATCGCCGCAGCGACCCAAAGCCCAACGACTCCGAGATGTTGAGCATGACGACCACGGCCCAGCGAGCCCGTGCGGATTGCCGATGCGATGATGCCGTGCCAAGCTGCCACAGGTCGCCTCCCCCTTTGCGAGTGGGGCGTCATTTCACGCTTTATCCGGCCTCGCGTCAACCGATCAGGTGGCCGAACCGGCCCGCAGCGAAACGAAAATTCCCCCTCATCTCGAAAAGTTGCCGCAGGATACCGCCAGATGCCCTCTCCCCCACCCAACCGCTTGGACTTCGACCGCAACGCGACCTCGCCGCTGGACCCGGCTGTGCGCGAGGCGATGTTGGAGGCGTTGGCCATCGACCTTGGCAACCCGTCGTCCGTACACGGTTTGGGTCAGACGGCACGGCGGCTTGTCGACCGCGCGCGGCAGCAGGTGGCCGATGCGCTTGGGGTGGCTGCGGGCGAGATCGTGTTCACGAGTGGCGCGACCGAGGCCAACGTTCTGGCATGGCGGGGCGTTCTGGGCCACGGCAAGAGCGGATTTGCGGCCGTCACGAGCGCGGTAGAGCATCCCTCCGTGCGCGCCGTGGCCGCCCAGCTGGCCGAGGAGGGCGCGGCGGTCACAAGCATCGGCGTCGATGCAGAGGGCCGACTGCGGTTGCCAGAACTGGCTGAGACGCTTCAGGGTTCTGCCACCGGGTTGCTGAGTCTGATGGCGGCCAACAACGAGACGGGGGTCCTGTTCCCAGTCGCGACGGCGGCCGCGCTGGGGCGTCAGGCTGGGGCTACCGTGCATGCCGATCTGACCCAAGCGTTGGGAAAAATCCCTGTCGCGCCGAAGACTTGGGGACTGGACCTGGCCAGCCTGTCGGGCCACAAGCTGGGCGCCGCGCCGGGCGTGGGCGCGTTGTGGGTGCGACGGGGTGTGCGGCTCAGGGCGCTGCTGCCGGGACATCAGGAGCTGGGGCAGCGCGCAGGGACCGAGAACGTCTTGGGGATCATTGGGTTGGGAGCGGCGATGGCGGCCCTTCCGAAGCGCCTCGCAACCGCTACCGAAGTCCGTCGGCTGCGCGACCGCCTGTGGAGCGGGCTCCAGACGCGCGTGTCCGGCGTGCGTCGCAACGGCGACGTGTCGGCCGATCTGGAGACTGGCAACACCCTGAACGTCTCCTTCGCCGACATCGACGGTGCAACGCTGCTGATGGCGCTGGACCTGGAAGACATCTTGGTTTCCGCGGGTTCTGCGTGCTCGTCGGGGTCCCTCGAACCTTCCCACGTGCTGCTGGCGATGCACGGCGAGTCGCCCGAAGGACGTGCGCGCGCGCGCGGCGCGCTCAGGTTCTCGCTGGGACCCGACCACACCGACGCGCAAGTCGACCGCTTGCTGGACCTGTTGCCGCCCTTGGTGGCGCGGATCCGCGGGGCCACCGTCGGTGGACGGACGCCTGCCTGATCGCTACCCTGCGCCGCCCTTACCAGGACACCTCACCGATCACATGACGCAAGACCCTGCCCAGACGAACCTTTCGACCGCCGCGTGGCTTTTGGCCGCGATGCGCCTGCCTGCGGGAGCGCGGGTGGCCGTGGCGATGAGCGGCGGCGTAGATTCCAGCGCCGTCGCGGGGTTACTGGTCGAGGCCGGCTACCGCGTGTTCGGGCTGACGGCGCGCCTGTACGACGTGGATCTGGCGGTGGAACGACGGTCGGGGACCTGTTGCGCCCCTGAGGACGCCCGTGACGCGCGCGGCGTCGCCGACCGCCTTGGCATCCGCCATTACGTGCTGGACGAGCGCGAGGTGTTCAGCCGCGACGTCATCGAGCCGTTTCTTGCATCGTATGCGGCGGGCGAGACTCCGAACCCGTGCGTCGAGTGCAACCGCTCCCTGAAGTTCGACCGCCTGGTCGAGCGGGCCAAGGCTCTTGGCGCCGAGGCGCTTGCGACCGGCCACTACGCGCGGCTGAACCTGCAGCCTGACGGCCACTCTGGACTCCACCGCGCAGTCGACGCCAGCAAGGACCAGTCCTACTTCCTGTATCCGATGACTCCAGAAGTCTCCGGGTTTCTTCGCTTTCCGCTGGGAGACCTGACCAAGATACAGGTCCGCGCCCATGCCGCGCGACTGGGGTTGCCGACGGCGGAGAAGGCTGAGTCGATGGACATCTGTTTTGTGGGCGCAGGCAAGGCTCGGGACTTCGTCGCCCAGCACGCCGGCAGCCGCCCCGGTTGCATCGTCGACTGCGAAGGCCGTCCATTGGGATTCCACAAGGGAATCGAAGGTTTCACCATCGGTCAGCGCCATGGACTCGGTCTGGGCACGCGCCGGGCGGACGAGCCGCCTCTCTACGTCCTCGACAAGCGCGCCGACGGCACGGTCGTGGTGGGCGAACACGCGGCGCTGCTGGTGCACAAGCTGCAAGTGTTGCGTTGCGTTTGGCTGTCCGGCGCGCCGCCCGTGGAAGGCCGCGAAGTTCTTGTGCAAGTGCGGCACCGCGGCCGGCCGGTGCCCGCGCGGGTAGCCAAGGTCGATGCCGCGGGCGAGACTGTGGAGCTGCACGTCATCGGCGAGCTTCACGGCGCCGGGCGCGGCCAAAGTGGCGTGCTGTACGACGACGATCGGGTGCTGGGTGGAGGGATCCTTGGCGAAGCAAGCTAGCGCACCCGACCCCGTTGCAGCGCGCGCCCAGCTGTGCGAGCGCTTGGGCCATCACTTCTCTGACCCCAAGCTGTTGGAGACCGCGCTGACCCACCCGTCCTGGCGCAACGAGCGGGACCCCGGCGGCGTCGACAACCAGCGGCTCGAGTTTCTGGGCGATGCGGTGGTCGGCCTGATCGTGACACTGGAGCTGGTTCGCAGACTTCCGCAGCGCCGCGAGGGCGAGCTGACGGTGCTGAAGTCACAGCTGGTGCGAGAGCGGTCGCTGGCCGAGCTGGCCGAGCAGGTCGGCATTGGCCCCGCCCTGTTGCTGGGAAAGGGCGAGGACCGCACAGGTGGCCGCGAGCGACCGTCGGTTTTGTCCGACGCCTTCGAGTCCGTGTTGGGCGCCGTGCTGCTGGACGCGGGCTATGCTGCGACGACCACGCTGCTGCTGGACCTGATGCACGAGTCCCTGGATGCCGTGATCGCGCAAGTGCAGGAGGTCGCCGGACCGGGCACCGAGCTGAGTGCGTCGACCGCCAACTGGAAGACCGCGCTGCAGGAGCTGCTGCAGCAACTGGGGGTCGCACCGCCCACGTATGACCTCGTCGGAGAACTCGGTCCGACCCACGCCAGACGGTTTCAGATCCGCGCGACGACGAGCCTGCAAGGTCAAGAGCGATCGGCCGAAGGTGCCGGCTCGACCAAGAAGGCGGCCGAAACGGAAGCGGCACAGCGGCTCTATGCAGAGCTGCGGCTGCTGGTGGACGCAAACCAGACCGCATCGACCTAGACGAGTCGGGCGCGCGCCCTTAGAATCTCGCCGTTCGCGGCGCAACGGCTTGGCAGCGATCACAAGGAGTGTCCCATGGGTTTCGGAATGCCTGAGTTGCTGATCGTGCTGGCGATCGTCGTCGTGCTGTTCGGCGCAACGAAACTGCCGCAGCTGGGCAAGGGTCTGGGCGAGGCCATCGGCAACTTCAAGAAGGCGCAGAAGGATGCGGAGCGACAGATCACCCGCGACGAGGTCGACGCCACCCCGCAAGTCGAGGCCAAGCGGCCGGCGGACAAGCTCGAGTAGCGACGGTCGGACCTGATCGGCCGGACGGCTTGCGTTTCGGGCGACGTCCCCCTAGACTTCCGCGCCCGCTGTCCCGCTCGGGTCGGTAGCTCAGTCGGCAGAGCAGCAGACTTTTAATCTGTGGGTCGCGGGTTCGATTCCCGCCCGACTCACCCAGCGTCGGCCGAACCGGGCGGCCGGTCCGCGAAAGACAGCGCAACGAGAGTGACGGCCACAGGGCCAGAGAGAAAGTCAGAGGTTACGTCCGGTTCCACGTCCCCGTCGTCTAGCCCGGCCCAGGACACCGGCCTTTCACGCCGAGAACGCGGGTTCGAATCCCGCCGGGGACGCTCCCTTCAAGTTGGCCGAAACGCAAACGCGCTCACGCTCCGATGGACTTCACCGTCCGCCGGGTCGTGAGCGCGCTTCGTTTCAGCCTGGGGTTGAGCCGCCGCCTAGTGGTGGTGATGGTCGCCTTCGCCGTGCACGTGGCCGTGGGTCAGCTCGGTGGCCGTGGCCTTGCGCACTTCGGTGATCTTGATGTGGAACCTCAGGGTCTCGTCGGCCAGCGGGTGGTTGCCATCCAACATCACCTGGTCGCCCTCTACGCCTGCGATCCAGACCGGGAACGACTCACCCTGCTCGTCCTCAAGCTCCAGGGGCAGGCCGGGCTCGATCTCGAAGTCCTGCGGCAACACGGTGCGCGGCACGGCGATCAGCTTCGACTCGTCGCGAACGCCGTAGCCGTCCTCGGGCGCGACCTCGATGTCCCGCTCGTCGCCCACCGCGAGTCCGAGGATCTGCTTTTCGAGTCCCGTGACGATGTTGTCGTGGCCAATCAGGAAGCTGAGCGGGCCTTCGCCTTCGGACGAGTCGATCACTTCGTCGCTTCCGCCCAGGCGCAGTTCGTACTCCATGCTGACGACGGTATCCTTTCCGATCTTCATGTCTTCCTCGACCCGACGGACGCGCGGTCGCTCGGGGGCGGCGGCAGGCCTGGACGAGCCGGAGACGGCCTCGTACCTCGTCATGACCCTGTTCGCGGCGGAGTCTAGCGACAAAACAGGACCGCGGACAGGGGGACCGACCTAGGGTGCGAAGTCGTCAGCGGATCTGGGCAGCAGCTTGTCGGTGCCATACGAGAGCGTCAGGATCCCGCGAATCAGCGAGAAGGTGTCGCCCGACTGGGGTCGGTCGAGGGTCTTGCCCCAAGTGATCAGGTCGTCGCCCACGCGCAGGCCTCCTTCCAGCAGCAACTCGCCGTAATCATTCCCCGCGGCCTCGTCGGCGTTGCTGGCCTGCACCGTCACGTCCTGCACCTCGACCAACAGCGAGCGGAAAGGCAGCGATCCTGGGGCCTTGCACAGTGTCGCAGGCGTTTCGACCCAAGGCGTGACCGTATGCCCGCCGTCCAGCACCTGAATCGAGGTGTCGGACAGTGCCTTCAACCCGTAGAAATTCGCTACCTTGCCGAGAGCGACGATTCGATCACCAACCTTGACCGTGATCTTGGTGCTCTTCGGCAGCTGCAGCGCGATGCCGCCCCACGGCGCCACCGGCTCGGCTTGCGCCCACACGGTCGGCGGCGTGGTGCCCTTCTGTGCCACCGCCCCGGTCACGTACAAGTTCTCGATCTTGACCAAGTCTCCCTCAGGATAGACGCCGCCATCCTGGTTCAGCACATCGACAGCCACCAGCTTCGACGGACACGGCGCGTCACCCGGATTGGAGCCCTTGGGACAGGCGTCGCAGGTGTCGCCCTTGCCGTCGTCGTCGGCGTCCTCTTGGGTCGCATTGGGCTTGTCGGGGCAGTTGTCGGCTTCGTCGGCCACGCCATCGCCATCCTGATCGCCAGGTCCCGGCTGCGGGCACTCCGAATCACCGGGGGCCAGCGGGCACGGGTCACAGGCATCGCCGACGCCGTCGCCGTCCAGGTCGCCCTGGTCCGGGTCGAACACGTTGGGGCACTTGTCGACCTCATTAGCCTTGCCGTCGCCGTCCAGATCCTTGGCCGAGGGAGAAACCGCCGGCCCGCCTGCGACGTCGCACTGGATCAGGGCATCGGCCTCGGCCCCGCAGAAGAACAGCGGCCACAGCTTGTAAGCGTACTCGAACGCCGCAGTCGGACTGTCCGCGGCCTTCGCGTTGGCCAGCGTCGACTCGAGCTTCGACCGAATGTCGGCTACCGACTGGCTGCCGCCGTCCACCGAGGAGTCTTTCGCGCAGACGACCTTGGCCGCGCCGCACACATCCAGCGGCTCGCAGTCGGCCGAGGAAATGTCCGCCATCAGGGCCGCGTCGCCATACAGCGGCCGACCGCCGACCAGCACCAGACGGGTCGTCTCTGGCCTCGCCGCGATCACAGCAGCGAAGGGATTGCCGCGATCCCCAGAAAAGACAGCCACATCGGCGATATAGCCGGTGGCCAGGCGTCCGAGCCAGTCGCCGGCACCCACCGCCGCCGCCGACTCGACCGTCGCCATCCGCACCAACTGCTCGTCGCTCAGCCGGCCACCCCAGCGCTTGGCAGAGAGCTTCTTGGCGCACTTCAGCTCGTCGAGCATGTTCATCGAACCCGACGGGGTCCAGTCGGGGCCGATCGCGACGCGCACACCCAGATTCAGCGCTGCCGGAACGCGCGTCGTGTCCCCATACAGGTCCAGATTCGACTGCGGCGACCAGATCAGGTCCACCCCGTACTGTCGCGCCTCAGCGAGCTCGACGCCGGTCAGACCGGTCGCGTGGATCAGCTTCACGCCCTGCTTCACCAGCCCCTTGGCCGCAAGATCGCTCCACTCGTCGCGGGACAGGGTGTCGATGCCCTCAGCCAGATGCAGGAGCACGCCCGACGTCGCGCCGGACTGCAGGGCGGTTTGCCACTTCTTGACAGTTGCGTCGGAAACGCCGGAGAGCTTGGTGACTTGCGTGTAGATCGAGTAGCCGTCCAGACCGTTCGCCGCCGGCTCGTCCAGGTCGCGCACCCACCCCTGAATGCAGGAGCCGCCTGAGGTCCCCTGCATCGCAGTCGTCCCGCTGACAAGCCCGCGCAGCTCGGCCCACTTCATGGTCTCGCACTTGGCCTTGTAGAACGTCTCGGACTGCGGTGCCTTGAAGGTGTGGTAGGTCGAATCCGCCTGCCACTCATAGCGATTCTTGTAGCGCTTGACGTGCTGCCAGCGCGGCAGGTGGTTGTAGTTGGCGTGGTCGTGCGGATTGACCAGACCCGGGGTGATGATGCCGTCGGTGCACACGACCGTCGCCGAGTCGGCCCCCTCGACGTCGGAGCAGTCCTCCGACACGCACAGGACCAGCCCCGTCGTTGCCGAGACGAAGACCTCGCCCTCCGGCAGCAGCACGTCGCCCGTCCAGACCGTGCCCTTCAAACGAAGCAATGTCGGGTCGCCGGACACGGGGGCACAGGGCGCCGGCACGAAGGTCTCGCCGCCGATGTCCGCGTCGCCCAGCGGCGTGTCGGTCACGCTGGCATCGGCGCCGGTCCCTGGGACGTCCCCCGTCTGCGCGCACCCCGCAGCCACGAGAGCCAAGCCGGTGGCAAACATAACCATCTGGAAATACGGGATGAACTTGGGGCGCATCGAGGCCTCCGGTGGCCCTGGCGCACCAGGGTGGGGGGATGGGGGCGTGCGACATCGCGGGGGCTGGCCGTCACGGACCCATCGCTCAGTGTAGGGACACCGGAACGGCATGGCCAGAAACCGCGTCGGGAAAGGCGGCGGCCGCTTTCGTGACGGGCAGCACGCTTCTGCTACCCTTGGCGATTCAGGCCGTGCGACGTCCGCGGTGGCCAAGGTAAGGACTGCAATGGCAAGTCAGGTCGACACTTCCGACGCACCGCCCCTGTGGCGAAACGTCTGGCTTGGACTTGTGCGCGCCCCAATCGCTGGCCTGGACGCCATCGGCGCGGTGATCCTGTTTTCGGCAACGGCCTTGTGGCGCGCCGCCAAGCCCCCCTTTCGCTATGGCAACTTCGCGTCCGCGATGGAGTTCGTCGGCGTGGGCTCCCTGGGCATCGTGCTGCTGACGGGCGCGTTCACGGGAGCGGTGTTTGCCATCCAGACCGCCGTAGCCTTCCAGATCTTCAACGCCAAAAGCCTGATCGGTGGCAGCGTCGCTTTGGCGCTGGTCCGCGAGCTGGCCCCGACCATCGGCGCGCTGATGGTGGCGGGACGCGTGGGTTCGGCGATGACGACCGAGCTCGGCACCATGCGCGTGACGGAACAGATCGACGCGCTGGAGACCATGGCTGTCGACCCGGTGCACTACCTGGTGTCGCCGCGGATCGTCGCTTGCACGCTGACGATGCCGGCTCTGGCGGTGGGTTTCAACGCGGTGGGCCTCGCGGGGGCCTATCTGGTCTCGGTGGGCATGCTGGGCATCGACCACGCGTCGTTCTTCTCGCGCATCTACGTATGGATCGTCCCCTCGGACATCGCGTGCACCCTCATCAAGGCCACCGCTTTCGGCTTGGTGATCGGCAGCATCGCGAGCTTCAAGGGCTTCTTCGCCACAGGTGGCAGCCGCGGCGTAGGTCTCGCGACCACAAGCACGGTCGTCACGACGTCGATCGTCGTCCTGATCGTGGACTACGTCATCACCAGCATCTGGCTGGTCGCCTTCCCATCTACGGGCACCATGTAGGGATTCGGCCCGCGGTTTCGGGCGAGCTAGTCGAGGGTCGAGCCCACCTGCAGCGCCACCGGCCCATTGGCGGCCGCCAGCAGATACGCCTTGATGAAGCCGTCGATCTCGCCGTCCAGCACCGCGTCCGTGTTCGACGTCTCGTGCAAGGTTCGGTGATCCTTGACCATTCTGTACGGAGCCAGCACGTAGCTGCGGATCTGGCTGCCGAAATTGATGCCCAGCTTGGCGGCCTCGATCTCGTCCTTGGCGGCGTTGCGCTTCTTGCGCTCGAAGTCGATCAGGCGCGCCATCAGCATCTTCATCGCGGTCGCGCGGTTCTTGTGCTGCGAGCGCTCAGCCTGGCACGCCACCACGATGCCGGTGGGCATGTGCGTCAGACGGATGGCCGACTCGGTGCGGTTGACGTGCTGACCGCCCGCGCCGCTGGCCCGGTAGGTGTCGACGCGAAGCTCGGTCTCGTCGATCTCGATGTGAATCGAGTCGTCTTCTTCCGGCACCACGAACACGCTGCAAAACGTAGTGTGGCGGCGCTTGTTGGCGTCGAACGGGCTGATGCGGACCAGCCGATGCACGCCGTTCTCCGCCTTGAGGTAGCCGAACGCGAACTCTCCGCTGATGCGCAAGGTCGCGTTCTTGATGCCCGCTTCGTCCCCCGGCTGCTCGTCGACCAGCTCGACCTCGTAGCCGCGCGCCTCCGACCACCGCGTGTACATGCGCAGCAGCATCGCGGCCCAGTCGCAGCTCTCTGTCCCGCCGGCACCGGCGTTGACCGACAGCAGCGCGACCGATCGGTCCGTGGGCGCCGACATGGTCCGGGCAAACTCAGCCTTCTCCAGCTCTGTGACCACCCCGTCCAGCTGTTGCTGCAGCTCTGGAAGCATTGACGAATCATCTTCCAATTCGGCGAGTTCCGACAGCTCGAGCACCTCGCGCACCGTGGTGGCGGGTCGCTCGACGATGTCGATGGCAGAGGCGCAGTCGGCCCGCTCTCTCAGCAGTCGTTGGGCGCGGTCGGCGTCGGTCCAGAACTCAGGCTCACCACTGAGCTTCTCGAGCTCGTCAAGCCGTTCGGTCTTGGAAGCGACGTCAAAGATGCCTGCGCAGCTCAGCCAGTCGTTGCTCGATGGCGGCGGCGCAGGACCGTAGTTCAGCGAAAGTGGCCATAAATCCGGGGGACTCCTACTTCTTCTTCTTGCCGTCGTCGAGGTCGGCGATCGACAGTGAGAACTTGCGGCGAAGCTCCTCGGGCACGGGCGGCAGATTCTCGAACTTGTCGCCTGCTTCCATGGGGGGCAGCTCGCTGGGGGTCAGCCCGCCCTCTTCGAAGGTCACGGCGGACATGAACCACGAGGTCTCGCTGAACTTCTTGCTCTTGCTCTTGCCAGCAGTCGCGGGAGCGGCCGTAGCGACGGGAGCAGCGGCGGCGGCGGGAGCAGCGGCGGCGGCGGGAGCAGCGGCGGCGGCGGGAACAGGAGCAGCGGCAGCTGCAGCAGCACCCGTGCGTCCCTGACTCCAAGCACCGGCGAGTTCGGGCAGCTGGGTCGCGCCGACCCACTTCTGCGTGCGACCGTCGAACACGTACTCGTCGGACTTGAGGGAGCCGTTCTTCACCATCTCGACGAGCTTCTCGATGGGGAACTGCTTGGGCTGTCCGTCACGCTGAATGTAGAAGGTCATGGCTCTCCGTGATGCCCGCCTCGCGAGACCGGGCGGACTGTCATGCGAAACGGCGACGAGCATAGTGCAGGCACGTTCCCTGCGCAACACGACCGCGCCACACCCGCCGACGTGATCAGGGGTCTTGACGACGCCAGCGCCCCCGGTCGCTTTGCGCCCTGCCCTGCTCCTCCAGATGGATGAGATGCGCCCTCAGCGACCGCTGTGCCCATCGCCACGCGCCGGGCGACACGTCGCCATAGACGCGGGGCAGCAGGTCCTCAGGCGTCACGCCCTCGCCATCGAGTGCTGCCAGGATCACCGCCTCACGCTCGAGCCGATGGTGCAGGTAGTGCGCAATCACCGCTTGACCGTCCGGCAGCACCTGACCATGCGATGGAGCAAGCCAGGTCGCCCCCGCCGCCGCCATGCGCCGCAGACTCGCCAGGTAGTCGGCCATCGTCCCGTCTTTCGGGTCGACGACGATCGTGCCCGTTCCGGCCACCATGTCGCCCGCCACCATCCCGCCCGAACGGTCGTGCTGCAACACCAGATGCCCCGGTGCGTGCCCAGGCGTGTGCAGGGCCGTCCAGCGACTGCCGTCTGCATCCTCAGCGACCACGTCTCCGTCCTGAACCAGACCGTCAAACCTCAGGTGCGGCAGACGGTTGACCGTCTCCGCGTGGGCCAGCAGCGGCACCTGCAACCGGAGGCGAAGGGCCTCGGCCGCCCCGACGTGATCAGAGTGGTGGTGGGTCAACAGGAGCGCGCGCAGCTTCCACCCGAGGTTGCGGAGCACGCCGACCAGCCCCACCAGCCGGTCCTGATCGCGCAAATCGGGCGCCGAGGGATCGACCAGCACGGTCCGCGCGCTGCCGACAAGAAAGTGATTCGTGGTGGTGGCGGGCGGAATCGTCAGGGTCGCAAGGGGCAGGCGCACCAGCCCGGGGGCAACCACCGACGCGTCGGGACAGGTCTGTGCGGCGCGTTGCAGCGATGGCGGGTCTGGGGACGACAACACGGCAGCGGGCCTCGCGGAGCGACCCGGCGACACTCAGGGAGGGCGAGTCGACCGACTGGACCTTGACACCAGACGCGTTCGCACGCAACATTGTCGCCCCTTGCGCCCGTCGCAGTGGACTGAACACGCCCGAAGTCGACAGGAACGCGCGCCGAGAGCGACCGTCCAGCGGAGAAGAGCCATGTCCCGTATCTGCCAGATCACCGGCAAGCGTCCGCTCGTCGGCAACCGCGTCAGCCACTCGAACAACCGCACCAAGATGCGCCAGCTGCCCAACCTGCAGTACAAGCGCCTGTGGGTGGCCGAGCTGAATCAGTTCGTCCGCGTGCGCCTGTCGACCCGCGCCCTGCGCAGCATCGCCCGCATGGGCTTCCTGCCCTTCTGCGCGAAGAACGGCATCGATGTCGCCGGCGTGGTCGAGGCCATGCGCGCGGTCGAGCCCGAGTAGCCTACGACGGTCCGCTGCCGCCCGCGACCCGCACGCCTTTTGGCGGTCGCCCGCAGCCTGCGACGCAAGCTCCTTCGATTCTTGGACTTATCGATCATGTCGAGACGCTAGCGCGACTCGCCCGTCGAGTCCGTGCGGGAGCGCTCCCGCAACCCCTGATACGTTCGTTGCAGCCCTTCGGCCAGCGCGACGCGCGGTTGCCAGCCCAAGGCAACGGCCCGCGCAATGTCCGGCTTGCGGCGGCGCGGGTCGTCGACCGGCAGCGGCTGGAACGTGATCGGCAGCGTCCCTTCGGGGCGAGCGGGGTCGGCGGCCGCCAGCGTCTGGATGTGCTGCGCCAAGGCCAGGATGGAGAACTCGTCGGGATTGCCCAAGTTGTACGGCTCAGCATCGCCCTGATCCAGAACGACCAGGATGCCCTCAACCAGATCGTCGATGTAACAGAACGAGCGCGTCTGGGTGCCGTCGCCTGAGACCGTCAGCGACACGCCACGCAACGCCTCGTCCAGCATCGTCGGCACCGCGCGGCCGTCGCCGACCTTCATGCGCGGACCGTAAGTGTTGAAGATCCGGACAATGCGCGTGTCCACGCCGTGAGTGCGGTGAAACGCCATCGTGGTGGCTTCTGCGAACCGCTTGGCCTCGTCGTAAACGCTGCGCGGACCGGTGCAGCTGACGTTGCCCAGGTAGGACTCGCGCTGCGGGTGCTCCAGCGGGTCGCCATAGACCTCGGATGTCGACGCGAACAGGTAGCGGGCGCCTTTCTGCCGGGCCAGCTCAAGGGTGACGAAGGTGCCATACGAGCCGGCCAGCAGCGTCTGGATCGGCAGCGCCAAATAGTCGAACGGCGAAGCGGGCGAGGCCAGGTGCAGCACGTCGGTGACGGGTCCGTCGATGGTGAAGGGCTGCGTCACATCCGCGTGAAGAAAGGCGAATTGCGGGTGGTCCAGCAATCCGCTCAGGTTGCACATGCGGCCGGTGCTGAGGTCGTCGACGGCCACCACCTGCCAGCCCAGGGCCAGCAGCCGCTCGCACAGGCTCGAACCGACGAAGCCCGCCCCTCCCGTCACAACCGCTCGCGCCACGCCGCCTCCACGTTTCCTGCACCGCCAACCGGCCCGCACCGTCCGGCAGCGGTCCGGGTTTGTCAATGCGACCGCCCGCGCGACGCCACAGCGAACCGCGATCGGCTGGAACTTCGCGGCTTGTCGTACTACTGTCGCGCCCTTCCGAAAGGCGGCCGCCGAGTGCCGCGGAGCTGACATGACGACCCTGTACCAGCGGATCCGCACCCTTTTGTCCCAAGCCTCGACCCTGGCGGTCGAGCGGGGCGTGCTGCCCGAGCCCGTTGCGGTGGACGACGTGCCCTTGGATCGCCCGCGACAGGCGAGCCACGGCGACTTGGCGACCAACCTGTGCTTCCAGCTGGCGAAGGCGGCGAAGTCGAATCCGCGCGCGCTGGCAGAGCAGTTTGTTGCGCTGGTGAAGGAAGTCGATCACGAAGGCTGGATCTCTGCGGCGGAAGTGGCCGGTCCGGGGTTCCTGAACCTGCGGCTGAGTCCCGCGGGCTGGCAGTCCGCGCTGGACGACGTGCGGCGCGAGTCGACCGGTTACGGACAGAGCGAAGTCGGCGCGGGGCAACGGGTTTTGCTGGAGTTCGTCAGCGCCAACCCCACGGGGCCAATGCACGTTGGGCACGGCCGCGGCGCGGTGTTGGGGGATGCTCTGGCGCGCGTCATGCGGGCGGCGGGGTATCGGGTCGAGACCGAGTACTACATCAACAACGTCGGCAACCAGGTGTCGAAGCTGGGCGAGAGCGTCTGGCACTGGCTGCGCACACTGGCGCCCCTGAACGAGGCGGAGCGAGCTGAGCGGCTGGTCGAGGAGCCGCTGCGGCTGCCGGAGGGCTTCCCGGAAGACGGCTACCGTGGTCGGTACATCGCTGAAGCTGCTGCGGAATTGCTGGTCGATGGCACATGGGACCACGCGCTGGACCCGGCAGCCACCTGGGCGGACGACACCTGGTGGGCGCAGCGGGAGCCCGCGTTTCTGGGCCGTGGCGACGACCGCGCGGTGACCAAGGCCGCCTGGCGCAAGATGCTGCAGCGAATTCAGGCGGATCTGGCGGTGCTGGACATCCGGTTCGACCGCTGGTTCAGCGAGCGGTGGCTGCACGGTCTGGAATCCCCCGAGGGTGGGCTGCCGGTGGATGCGGTGGGCGCGGTGTGCCAGCGGTTGCAGATGGCCGACTGGGCCTACCGCGGCGAGCCGGCCGCAGTCGAAGGCGAGGCGCCCGACGCGGACGAGGAAGGCGACAAGGCCGCGCAGCCCCTGCTGTTTCGCGGCACCAGCGAAGAGATGCCCAAGCCGTTCCGCGACGGCAAGGACCGCGTCATGCTGCGCGGCGACGGGCGCCCCACCTACTTTGCCGCCGACATCGCCTACCACGACGACAAGCTCGCGCGTGGCTATGACCATCTGGTCAATATTTTGGGCGCCGACCACCACGGCTATGTCTCCAGACTGAAAGGTGTTTTGCACGCGCTTGGCGACCTGCGCCGCAAGGAGGGCGATGCCCTGGCCGACCGTTGGAGTGGCGACCGGTTGGAGGTCTTGCTGGTCCAGATGGTGGCGCTGCTGCGCGACGGCAAGCCGGTGCCGATGGGCAAGCGATCCGGCGAGTTCGTGACGCTGCGCGAGGTGGTTGACGAGGTGACGACGGCCGAGCCCGGCAGCGGCCGCGATTCGGTGCGCTTCATCTTCCTGACGCGCAAGGCCGACGCACAGCTGGACTTCGACCTCGAGGTTGCCCGCCGCACCACGATGGACAACCCCGTGTATTACGTTCAGTACGGGCACGCGCGTCTTGCGTCGATCTTGGTCCGAGCGGCTGAGGGCGGCCAGACCTATGCGCCCGGCACCGCGCTGGACGCGCTGCAGCTGGACGACGAGCGTGAATTGGGCATGTTGATCGCGGAGTTTCCCGAAGTGGTAGCGCGCGCTGCCCGCGGTCGCGAGCCCCACCTGATCGCGTACTACCTGATGGAGGCCTGTCGGGCGTTCCACGGCTACTATTCGCGCCACAAGGCCGATGATCGTGTGATCACCGACGACCGCGCGAAGACTCAGGCGCGCCTTGCGATGGTGGCGGCGTTGAAGCAGGTGATCGCCAATGGACTTGCGCTGTTGGGCGTCACTGCGCCCGAGCGGATGGTGTCCCTGCAGGAAGGCGTGACTGAGGAGTAGGTCAGGAGGCCCCCCGTGCCGCTGCGCGACTTCGAACACGTGCGTGAACGCATCGAGCTTCGGGTCGAGGTGCGTCACCTGATTCAGGCTGGCGCCGGCGTGCTGGGGGCACTGGTGCTCGCGTTCCTGCTGGGATACTGGACCGGCGCAAGGCAGTCGCCCGACACAGCACGACGCCCCCAAGTCGCCGTGGCTTCGACAGAACCTGCGCCAGCCCCGCAAGTCCCGGCCGACCTCGCGTCCGCCGAAGCGCCCATCTTGCCGAAGGCCGTGGCGGAGTCTCGCGTCGCGCAAATGCCGGTTCGGCCGCCTGAGCCGCCGCAAGCTCCCGCTGCACCTGAGGCTTTGGCGCCGGTGCGGGCGCCGGAACGCGTCGCGCCAGTAGTCCCCCCCCTTGCGCTCCGCGCACCCCGGGCGGCGGTCGAGTCGCCTGACCCCGCCAAGGCTGCCGCTGACGCGGACGAAGAGGACCCGGAAGTGTCGGGCCGCCGCGACCCGAAGGCGGCGGTCACGAAGGGCTTCCACCTGCAAATCCGCGCGTTTCGCGATGCGGCAGAGGCCAAGTCGCTGCAGCAGCAGCTGAAGTCCCGCGGCCACCCGGCAGTGCTGACGTCGGTCGAGGTTCCGGGCAAGGGAACGTTCTGGCGCCTGCGTTTGGGACCCTACGCGTCGCTGGACGAGACCCGCGCGGCCCAGCGGCGATTCGAGGAGGCCGAAGGGCTGCCGACGATGATTCTGGTCGACCCCTGACCCCTGCTGCCCTGCCCTTGCCCGACGTCGGCGCTTGAATCGGTGCGTCGCTGTGATAGACGTCCGGCTCCGGCCCATCCCGGTAAAGAGCAGGAGCCCATGGCCCGCACGCAAAACACCAAGGAATCCAAGCTGGTCAAGATCTCCACCCCGAAGGGTCTGGAGGCTTCGGCCTGCACCGTCACGACCAATCTGGACGCGTTCGACTTCGAAACGACCGAAAGCGTCGAGACGCTGGAGTCCGTCATCGAACAGGATCGTGCCGTCCGCAGCCTGGAGCTGGGCCTGTCGATCACGCGGCCCAACTACCACGTGTACGTCGCGGGGCCGTCGGGGACCGGCAAGCGCAGTCAGCTGAAGTCGATGCTCAAGCGCATCGCGCCCGACCGCAAGCAGCCCAACGACTGGGTCTACCTGCACAATTTCTCCGACGAGGACACCCCGCTAGCCATCGGCCTCAAGCCGGGCGAAGGGCGCACCCTGAAGGCGGAGATGGAGAAGCTGCTGGAGGGTCTGACCCAAGGCCTGCCCGCCGCTTTCCACTCCCGCGAGCATCAGGAGAAGCTGCAGCACACAGTCAGCCAAGGCAACATCAGCTCAACCGACGCCTTCGTGGCGCTGTCGCGCAAGGCCGAGAAGGTCGGCTTCATCGTCCGCGCCAACAAGAACGACGAGCTGATCACGCTGCCGATCGTCGATGGCAAGACCCTGAGCGACAAGGAGATCATGGCGCTGGCGGAGGACGAGCGAAAGAAGCTCGACCGCCGACGCGAGCAGCTGGAGCCCCTGTTCACCGAGTTCGTGCAGTCCAACCGCCAGGTCGAGCAGAGCACGCAGGCCAAGATCGCCGCGCTGCAGAAGGATCTGGGCGAGCGGATCGCTCGGCCGCTGTTCAAGAAGGTGCGCGAGCAGTTCCGGTCGGGGGGCAAGAAGCTGGCGGCGTTCCTGGAAGCGCTGTACCAGGAAGTGCTTGCCCACATGGAGCGCTTTCTGCCTGAGGACGAGCGCCCGCAAGCGCGCGACCAGCCCGGTCCCGACCCGTTCGTGGGTTTCCGCGTCAACCTGGTGGTCGAGAACGGCCAGACCGAGGGCGCTCCCGTCGTGTTCGAGACGCACCCGACCTACTACCGGCTGTTCGGCAAGGTCGAGCGGCGCGTCGAGCAAGGCATCTACTTCACCGACCACACGATGATCCGCGCCGGGTCGTTTGCGCGGGCCAATGGTGGCTACCTGATCTGCCACGCGGCGGACCTGTTCCAGTTCCCTGGGGTCTGGGAGAACCTGAAGGCCACGCTGCGCAACGCTGAAGTTGCCATCGAGGATCTGGGCGAAACCGCAGGACTGCTGCCCACCAGCGGCCTGAAGCCCGAGCCGATTCCGTTGAGCGTCAAGCTGGTCTTGATCGGGTCGAACGCGCTGTACCACACGCTGTATCGCGCAGATGACGACTTCAAGAAGATCTTCCAGATCAAGGCGGACTTCGACTACGAGATCCGCCGGTCGCAAGAGTCGGTCGCCAACTATGTCCGCTTCATCGCGACCGCCGCCAAGAACAACGGCTGCCGGCCCATCGACAAGGATGGCGTAGCGGCGGTGATCGAACACGGGTCGCGCTTGGTGGACTCACAGCGGAAATTGACGCTGCGTTTCAATCAGTTGTCCAACCTGATGGTCGAGGCAGACTACTTCGCCGGCAAGGGGCGCTCGCGCACGATCCAGCGCAAGCACATCGAACGTGCCATCGCACAGCGGACCCTCAGCTCCAGCCTGATTGCCGACAAGATGCACGAGGACCTGTTGGACGATCAGTGGCTGCTGGAGTCGTCCGGCACCGGGGTCGGCGTCATCAACGGCCTGGCCGTCCTGTCGGTCGGCGAGCATCAGTTTGGCCGACCGTTCCGCGTCACGGCGCGGTCATTCGCAGGCAACCAAGGCATCGTCAACATCGAGCGCGAAGTGCAGATGTCGGGCGAAATCCACGACAAGGGCGTGCAGATCCTGTCGGGCTTTCTGGGCGATCGGTTCGCGCAGCGGCGGCCGCTTTGTCTGACCGCCACGGTCACGTTCGAGCAGAGCTACGGCGAGGTCGATGGGGATAGCGCGTCCAGCACCTGGCTCTACGCAATCCTGTCCGCCGTGTCGGGTGTGGCGATCGATCAGGGCATCGGCGTGACCGGTTCCGTCAATCAACTTGGACAGATCCAGCCTATTGGCGGTGTGAACGAGAAGATCGAGGGCTTCTTCCGCTTCTGCCAGGCCCGCCGACTGACCGGCAAGCAGGGCGTCATCATCCCCTGGCAGAACGTGCAGCACCTGGTCCTGAGCAGGGACGTGCGCGAGGCCATCGCCAAGGACAAGTTCCACGTCTGGCCCATCTCGACGGTCGAGGCCGGTATCGAGATCCTGACCGGCGTCAAGGCTGGCGTGATGCGCGCAGATGGCATCTATCCTCCGGGCACGCTGATGCGGCAGGTGCAAGACCGACTGGACGAGCTGCGCAAGCACGCAGACCTGGCGCGTTCGGTTGGTGTGAAGAAGACAGCAGTTCCGTCGGCAGCGGTGCGCGCCGCACGGCGCCAGAACGATGAGGCCGATTTTCCCGACGAGGTCGGCGACCGCGCCCGCGTCGTCCGGCGCTAACGAAGTCGCCGCCCTCTGCAGCAACACGCCCGCCCTTCATGAGACAGGTGGCAAATGACCACAAGTCTGCCCCACGTCAAGGCTTTCGAGCGCTGGGTGGTGGCGTTGAACCGCTACGGCGACCTTTCGGCGACGACGGCCGCCGTCAGCGACGACGTCGAAGTGCTACGCCACGGGTTCGGACCGGAGCGCGGACTGGTGGTCGAGCGGATTCAAGGCATCGACGCCGTGGTGCGATGGCTGGCGCTGACCCGCGACATCTGCCGGTTTGAGCTGGTCTCGAGCACCGGAGCCGCCTCAGCCGACGGCGAAGCGACCGCTCGCTACCGCATCACTGCTGAGGAATTTGTCGGCGGTGGGGAGTGGCGAGCGCAGCTTGCCCCGGATGGCCGCATCCGACGGCTGCAGCACCTGCCGGACGACCTGGACCCGAAGTGGTCGATGCCGTGAAGATCTAGCCTCGTCGCACCCGGGCGCGCCACAGGTACAGCCCCAGCAGGCCAAACACGAGCAGCAGTCCAGTGCCGGGCGACGATGCGGGGATTCCTTGGCGTGACGCGCAGCTCCACCCCGCTGCGGTCGAGTCGGTCTGGCAGCCGTCCTCGTCGGTCTGACCATCGCAGTCGTCATCGAGTTCGTTGCCACACAGCTCGCCGGAGGTGGGGGCAATCGGCTGCACATTGCACTCGGCGGACGTCCGGTCACCTGCGCACATCACCTTGCCGACGACGCGGCAGACGCCCACGCCTGCCTCACACTGTTTGCCGACGTCGAAGCCCTCGTCGGTTTGGCCGTCGCAGTTGTTGTCCACACCGTCGCCGCAGAGCTCTGCAACGCCTGACTTCTGATCCGCATCGCAGACAACCGCGCCCGCCACGCCGCACTTCCAGACTCCGTTGGCGGCGCAGAGGCCATCGCCCACTGCGCACGCTTGGCCCAGACCCAAGTCCTCGTCGGTCGCTCCGTCGCAGTCGTTGTCGAGGTCATCGCAAAGGGTTTCAGTCGCTTGCCAGGACAGCGGCAGCGCGCACTGGGCGACGCCCCCTGCCGCACACACCGGCTGGGCTTGGGCGCAGACGCCAACCTCGCCGCAAGTCAAGGCAATCTGGACCTGCTCGTCGGTCTGTCCGTCGCAATCGTCATCGGCGCCGTTGCAGACCTCGTCCGGCGTCGGCCCGCAAACGCCGCACGTGTTCAACAGGTCCTCGTCCGTTTGCCCGTCGCAGTCGTTGTCGAAGCCATCACAGAGGGTTTCGACGGCGGCCTCGTACCCGTAGGAGTAGGCGCACGAGTACCCGGCGGCACCGTTGCACTTCGCCACGGCGGTGCCGTCCTTGTTGGGCACCGCGCACACGCCCTGCGCCAGACACGTGCCGACCGGAGCCACGACGCCCTCGTCGGTCGCTCCGTCGCAGTCGTCGTCGATCCCGTTGCAGACTTCGAGGGCGGTGGGAAACGCTTCGCCGTTCTGATCGTTGCAGTCACCGTCCTGAACGCGGAATCCGTCACCGTCCAGGTCGCAGGACAAGTTGGCCTTGCCAGGCGTGCCTGCGGGAGTGGAAGCCGGACCGGACGGCTGGCACCACAGCGCCAGGTCGTCGTTCTGACACGGGTCGGCAAACGCAGGATCCAGCCCCCATACGGCGGGTTGACTGGGATTACCCCCCTCGCACTGGTCCCATTCCACGTCGTCCAGTGGGCCGGACGGTCCCTCCAGCGAGATCGCCCCCTTGCAGCCTGCAAGGGCAAACTCGCCGCCAAGGTCCACGACGGTCGGCTTCTCCGGGTTCTTCGCCGGGGGCTGGTGACCAAAGGCAACCGCCTCTCCCGGACCAAGGACCTTCCACACCGTGCCCAGTCCCCAAGTTGCCGACTTCGCCTCGGACGACTCCACTTGCATCGTGACTTTGTCCAAGCTGACAGCGAGGTTGGAGATGTTGGTGACCTCGACCCAGGCCGGAGCCCCCTTGCCGCCAAGCGCAAACTCCGTGACCACCAAGGTCGATCCCGCCGCGCACGCAGGCTTCGGGTCAGCTTGGACAGCGCAAGGAGGCCAGACAACTGCGACGGCGATCAGCGCGCACAGGACCAGCCTTGCAGGGGGAATCGTTTGGAGGTCGGTGGCGGTACGGAGCAACATCACGCCCCGCAGGATACGGACGCCCTTGAGGTCACGCCAATTTCTGACGATCCCCAAAGTCCGCGCGGCCACGATGGCCCGTTTCGCGGGCCACGCGGCGAGATTCCGTGTCGCATTTCACTTGCATCGGTCTACAATCTTGCCGCGCACTCCCCTGCCCGCGTGCCAAACCACTCTCCCCACGAATCCGGAGGTCTGCCGTGAAGTACCTGTTTCCTCTGTGTCTCGCCGCATTGACGCTGGTCGCCTGTGCCAGAAAGGAGGCTCCCCCCGCGGCCCCTGCCGCCGAGCCGGTGGCCAAGGTCGCTGAGCCCGCGGCCCCCGCCCTGCCCGCCTTCAGCGACGACATGCTCAAGCTGTTCGCCCCGGTGCCCGCGGTCATCGCTTCGGAGAAGAACCCGGTCACCGACGAGAAGATCGCGCTCGGCCGCACCCTTTGGTTCGAGACGCGCATGTCCAAGAACCAGGACCTGTCGTGCAACAGCTGCCACACACTGGCGAACTACGGCGTGGACGGCCAGCCGACCTCGACGGGCCACAAGCAGCAGAAGGGCGGGCGCAATTCGCCGACCGTGTACTTCGCCGCCGGCCATCTGGCGCAGTTCTGGGACGGCCGCTCTCCCGACGTCGAGGATCAGGCCAAGGGCCCCGTCTTGAACCCGGTCGAGATGGCGATGAAGGACGCCGCAGCCGTGGAGACCGTCCTGCGCTCGATCCCCGAGTACAAGGTCCTGTTCGAAAAGGCTTTCCCGCCTGCTGCCCCCGGAGCTGAGGTCGTGACGTTCGACAATGCCGCGCTGGCGATCGCCGCATTCGAGCGCAAGCTGGTCGCGCCGTCGCGTTTCGACAAGTTCCTGGCGGGCGACAAGACCGCGCTGACGGCCGACGAGCAGGTCGGCCTCGCCACCTTCGTTCAGACCGGTTGCACGGGCTGTCACTCTGGGGCCTACGTCGGCGGCGGGCAGTACCGCAAGCTGGGCGAGGTCAAGCCGTGGACGGGCGATCAGGACGAGGGCCGCGCGGGCGTGACGAAGAACGCCGCTGAGAAGCAGCTGTTCAAGGTGCCGTCCCTGCGCAACATCGAGAAGACAGGGCCGTACTTCCACACGGGCGGCGTCACCAAGCTGGAGGAGGCGGTCAAGCTGATGGCCTTCCACCAGCTGGGCAAGGACATCGACGACGCGACGGTTGGACGGATCGTCACCTTCCTGAAGACGCTGACCGGCGAACTGCCCACGGACTACATTCAGGCGCCCACGCCCCTGCCGAATGGTCCGGCCACGCCCGCCCCCGATCCGGCGTGACCGCCCGTCCCCGATCCCGCAAGGGCGTGAGCGCGGTTCCGCTGACCTGAATGACGTTGCGGAACCTCACCAACTTGCACCCGGCCGACATCTGCCGTTCAATGCCACGCCGCCGGCCGACCTGCGTCGCGCGGCCGGAACGGAGATGGCCCCATGTCGCTGATTCGCCCCTTCCCCGCCCTTCGCCCTGCCCCCGGCCGCGCTGATGAAGTGGTGGCGCCCCCCTACGACGTCGTGTCCACGGCCGAAGCCTTGGCCCGCGCCACCGGAAAGCCGTTCAGCTTCCTGCACATCTCGCGCCCCGAGATCGACCTTCCGGCACACACCGACCCGTACTCCGCCGCCGTGTACGCCAAGGGACGGGAGAACTTTCTGGCGCAGATCCAGCAGGGCGTGCTGCTGCGGGACCCCGAGCCCTACTACTACGTCTATCGACTGACCATGGGCAGCCACGTGCAGACCGGTCTGGTCGCCACTGCGTCGGTGCAGGCCTACGACCAGCAGCGCATTCGCCGCCACGAATTCACCCGCGTGGACAAGGAAGACGACCGCGTTCGACAGGTCGACGCTTTGGGAGCCCAGACCGGCCCAGCGTTTCTGACCTATCGCCACAACGCCGACGTCACGGCCATTCAGGACCGGGCGGCGCAGGGCACGCCCGACGTCGACGTAGTCGCAGATGACGGCGTGCGGCACCAGCTGTGGGTGCTGAGGGATCGCGGACAAATCGACCGATTGACCGCCGCTTTCGACGCCATGGACCGGCTGTACATTGCCGACGGGCACCACCGCTCTGCCGCTGCCTCTCGTGTCGCTGCCGCACGCCGCGCCAAGACTGCCAACCCGACCGGCAACGAGCCGTGGGACTACTTCCTTGCCGTAATATTTCCCGACGACCAGATGCAGATCCTCGATTACAATCGGGTGGTTCGCGACCTTCACGGGCACACGCCCGCCGGGTTCCTGGCCAAGCTCGCCCCGTCGTTCGAGGTCGATCCGGTGGCCCAAGCCGTGAAGCCGCGCGGTACTGGCGAGTTCTCGATGTATCTGGATGGCAAGTGGTATCGGCTGCGCGTGCGGCCAGAGCGGGTCCCGCAGAACGACCCGGTGGGCCGTCTGGACGTCAGTGTGCTGGCCGCACAGGTGATCGAGCCGTTGTTGGGGATCAGCGACCCCCGCCGCGACAAGCGCATCGACTTCGTCGGAGGTATCCGTGGGTTGGCGGCCCTGCAAGCTCGCGTCGACAGCGGTGAGATGGCGGTCGCGCTGTCGCCGTATCCGACCTCGATGGCCGAGCTGATGGCGGTGGCGGACGTAGGCGAGGTCATGCCGCCCAAGTCGACCTGGTTCGAGCCCAAGCTGGCCGACGGACTGTTCTCGCACGTCATCGACTAGCCGCGACGGGCGACGCCATCGGGTCTAGCGCAGCTTGCCGATCGCTTCCTTGGCGTTGTCTCGCACCAGCGGATTGGGGTCCTTCAGCGCTGCCTTGACCGCGTCACGCCCCGCCTTGTCGCCCATCTTGCCCAACGCCTTGACCGACCGCAGCCGCACCCAAGTCTCGGGGTCGCGCGTAGCCTTGATCAGCGCAGGAATCGCCGACTTGTCGTGCAGCAGGCCCACGGCATAGGCGGCCAGGCTGCGCGCGTTGACGTTCGTGTCCTTCTCCAGCACCTCGACCAGGGCCGTCGCCGTACCGGGTACGTTGTAATCGGTCAGGGCCGCCGCCACGTTGCCGCGGACGTCGGGATTCGGTTCGTACAGCAGGGAGCGGTTGAAGGCGGCGGCGACCTCGGCGGTCAGCGGCGGCTCCAGCAGCGCAAGCAAGGTCGGCGCGTGGGTCCGCACGTTCTGGTCGTCGCACCACATCGCCTTGAGCAGCACCGCGTGGATCTTGGCTCCCAGCGCCTTGTACCGGTCGGCCACTGCGCGCGAGGCACCGTTTGCCTTGAGGTCTTCGAGTGCGCCGCGAAGGTCCGCGTCCGCCGTCAGGCTGTCGAACGCCACGAAGGCCTCTGCCTGCTGTCCAGCGCGGGCGGCACCGCTATCGGTCGGGACCTGGAAGCCAGCGAGCTCCGGCGCGGGGGCTTCGGCTGCGGGCTCAGGCGCGGGATTGGCCAGAACGTCAGCGGGCACCACGGGCTCGGGCGCTGCCTGACCCAAGGAGCGCAAGCCCTTCTCGGCGGAGTCGTGGTTGGAGCAGGCGGCGAGTCCGACGATGGCGGCAAGGACGAAGACTAGGGGGGAACGCATGAGACCTCCGTTCAAGAGGCGACAAGCGTAGTACGGCAAAGCGGCGGTGGATACCCGGCAACCGGGCGCGAAGTTCAGGGAGCGATCAGGGTCAGGCCGGTGCACCCTCTCCGTCCCGCAGCGGTCGCGCCGACAACGAGATGCGCCGACGCTTGAGGTCCACTTCCAACACGCGGACTTGCAGACGCTGACCGACGGCAACCACTTCGTGCGGGTCCCGAACAAAGCGTTCGCTCAGCTGCGACACGTGCACGAGGCCATCCTGGTGAACGCCCACATCGACAAACGCACCAAACGGCGTGACGTTGGTGACGACGCCCTCCAGGGTCATGCCTTGCCGCAGGTCGTCCATGGTTCGCACGTCGTCGCGAAACTTGGGAGGTTCGAAGGACTTGCGAGGGTCACGGCCTGGCTTCTGCAGCTCAGCCAGGATGTCGCGCAAGGTCGGCTCGCCCACATCACCGGCCAGATAACGCCGCAGGTCGATGGTCTGGACCAGGCTGGCGTTGCCCACCAGCTGCACGACCTTCACGCCGAGATCGGCTGCCATCCGCTCGACGATGCCATAACGCTCCGGATGTACGGCGGAAGCGTCCAGCGGATGCTCGCCACCCCGTACACGCAAGAAGCCTGCCGCCTGCTCGTAGGCGCGCGGCCCCAGGCCAGACACTTTCAACACCGCGTGTCGACTGCGGAATGGACCGTGCTGGTCGCGATGCGCCACGACCTTGCGCGCCAGCCCCGGACCGATGCCGGCGACGTGGGCCAACAGCGGCGCACTCGCAGTGTTCAGCTCGACACCCACGTGGTTCACGCAACTCTCGACCACCTCGCCCAACTTGCGCGCCAGCAGCGGTTGGTGCACGTCGTGCTGGTATTGCCCCACGCCGATCGCCTTGGGCTCGACCTTGACCAGCTCGGCCAAAGGGTCCTGCAGCCGACGTGCGATCGAGATCGCACCGCGAATCGTCAGATCGAGGTCCGGAAACTCCTCTCGCGCAACGTCCGATGCCGAATACACACTTGCGCCTGCTTCGTTGACGCTGACGACAGGCACCGACGCCCACCCTGCCTTGGCCAGCACGTCGCGCACAAAGGCTTCCGTCTCGCGTCCCGCCGTACCGTTGCCTACACCGACCGCCGTGGGCTGGTGGCGCAGCAGGAACGCCTGCAGGTCCACGACCGCCTTGGCCGAGGCAGCTGCGCCCTGACCCGGATACACCGTCACGGAGCTCAGGAATCGCCCCGTGTCGTCCACGGCAGCGCACTTGCAGCCGCTGCGGATCCCGGGGTCGACGCCCACGACACGCTGGCCACCCAACGGCGATGCCAACAGCAAATTCCGCAGGTTCTGGGCGAAGACGTCGACGGCTTGGCGGTCCGAGCGCTCCTTGAGTTCGCCGCGGACGTCCGTCTCCAGGCTGGGCAGCAAGAGCCTTTGCACACCGTCCTGAATCGCCTGAGCCAAGTGGGTCGCGTAGGGCGACCGCGGGCGCACGCCCATGCGTTGCTCAGTCCGCGCGATCAGCCTGTCGCGGTCCAGCTCGATGCCGACCCGCAGGTCCTCCTCGCGCTCGCCGCGGCAGATGGCCAGATAGCGGTGCGACGGGATGGACGCCACCGCCTCAGTGAAGTCGGCGTAGCCCTCGAAGCGTGACGGAGCCGCCTCCTTGTCCTTGCGCGGCGGCGCGACCGACGTCACGCGCCCGTGGCGGGCCATCGCGTCGCGACCGAACCTGCGCACCTCGATGTCCTCTGCCACCGCCTCGGCCACGATGTCGCGCGCGCCCTTCAAGGCCGCCTCGGCATCGGGCAAGTCCGCTTCCGGCTTCAGATATGCCTGAGCCTCCTGCAGCGGGTCCGCCCGGTCCGGTTGGGCCAGGATGCGTTGGGCCAGTGGCTCCAGCCCCTTCTCGCGCGCCATCGAGGCGCGGGTCCGGCGCTTGGGACGGAACGGCAGGTACAGGTCTTCCAGCGCCGCTCGCGTCGTCGCCGCGCGGATCGCCTTCTCCAACGCTTCCGAGAGCTTGCCCTGACCGGCGATCGACGTCAGCACGACTTCGCGGCGGGCCTCCAGCTCCACGACCTGGGTGCGCCGCTCCTCGATCGCGCGGATCTGCACTTCGTCGAGGCCGCCGGTCACTTCCTTGCGATAGCGGGCGATGAAGGGAACGGTCGCGCCCTCGTCCAGCAACGCCACCGTCGCCGAAACCCCGCGCAGCGGCAGCGCGAGGTCGCGAGAGAGGAAGTCCATCAGCTGGAGCGATTCGGCCATGGCGTCGCCTCACGGGGCCCGGGGGACGCTCCCCGTCAGGGGAATCGGCCGGGTCCAGGGCGCGCTTCTACCACCAATCGCGTGCGATGCGCTCCTGGGGAGGCGCAGTTCCGCGGTCTGCCACGGGGGCAGGACGGGCGGCCGCCTGAGGCGGGCGGTTCTCGTGTCGCGAGCGCCGCGGTGCTGCGGGCGGTTGCGAGGTCGCAGGACGGCGATCGTCGCGGCGGGGCTCTTGAGCCGGGCGCTGCGTCGAACGCGACTGCGGAGCCTGCGAACGCGGCTGCTGGGGGCGACCTTGCGCCTGGCGCTGCGACGATTGCGGTCGGCGGGCCTGCGGCTGGGCCTGACGCGGCGCCGGTGCGACCTCGCGGGCTCCGTTGGCCTCGAACGCATGTCCCTTCACAACGGGCACTGCCTTGCGAATCAGCTTCTCGATGTCCCGCAGGTAGGGCCGCTCCTCGGCATCGCAGAACGAGATCGCGATGCCATCGGCGCCCGCTCGTGCGGTGCGGCCGATGCGATGCACGTAGCTATCTGGAATGTTTGGCAGATCGTGGTTGATCACGTGCGACACGCCGTCCACGTCGATGCCGCGCGCGGCGATGTCGGTGGCGATCAGCACGCGGGTCTCGCCGGACTTGAAGCGGTCCAAGGCCCGGGTTCGCGCGTTCTGCGACTTGTTGCCGTGGATGGCCAGCGCCTCGATGCCGGCCTTGTCCAGATTCTTCACCACCTTGTCGGCGCCGTGCTTGGTGCGGGTAAACACCAGCGCCCGCTCGACCTTGGGGTCACGCAGCAGCTCCTCGAGCAGGGGACGCTTGTCGGAGGTGGTCACGTGGTAGACGGACTGCACGATGCGGTCGACCGTAGTCGCCGACGGCGTGACCGACACGCGAATCGGATTGCGCAGCAAGTCCTCGGCCAGCTCCTGAACGTCAGGGGCCATCGTCGCGGAAAACAGCAGCGTCTGCCGCTGCGTGGGCACGGTGGCGACGATCTTGCGCACGTCCCGCACAAACCCCATGTCGAGCATCCGGTCAGCCTCGTCCAACACCAGCGTGTCGACGGTGTTCAGCTTGACCAGACCCTGACCCATCAGGTCCAGCAGACGGCCGGGAGTGGCCACCAGCACGTCGACGCCGCGCCGAATCGCCCGCACCTGCGGCTCCTGACCCACGCCGCCAAAGATGACGGCCGAGGCGACGCCGGTGTGCTTGCCATACACCTGAAACGACTCGTTGATCTGGGCCGCCAGCTCGCGGGTGGGGGCCAGCACGAGCACGCGCAGCTTGCGGGGACCGGTCATGCCCTTGTCGGCCGCCAGCTTCTGCAGGATCGGCAGGGCGAACGCCGCAGTCTTGCCGGTGCCGGTCTGGGCGCAGCCGAGCATGTCGCGGCCGCTGAGCAGGGGACCGATCGCCTGCTCCTGAATGGGGGTGGGTTCGGTGTAGCCCTCGTCGCGCACGGCGCGCAGCAGGGGCTCGATCAGGTTCAATTCTTCGAAACGCATTCTTTCCTTTGCAAACAAAGACCTCGGCCGCACGCACGTTGCGCGCGGGTGACTTCCCGTCGGGGGTTCGTCACGTCGGGTCGGGGGAGGCCCCCACCTTTCTTGCGAGGGGGGTGGCCGTTACCTGGCTGTCGTTCCCTGGCCTTGTGCCAAGGGGGCTGGTCGTTCGCTGACTGCACGCCGAAGAGCAGGGCGTGGGAGGCGAACGCTCCAGAACAGCAGGTCAAACACTCTGTCTCGCGACCCGGTGCAGCCGGTTCGCTGCGCGTGCCTTCGATCACGAGACGGCGACAGGATAGGCGTCCCGTGCCGTTCGCGCAAGGGAAGTGCGCAAATTGCTTGGATCCTTGGTCTAGACGTTGAACCGGAAGTGAACGATATCACCGTCTTGCACGGCGTACTCCTTCCCTTCCAGACGGTAGCGGCCGGCACGTCGCGCCGCGGCCTCGGACCCCAGCGTCACGAAGTCGTCGTAGCCGATGATCTCTGCACGGATGAAGCCCTTTTCGATGTCGGAGTGCACGGCACCGGCGGCTCGAGGCGCCAGCGTACCGTTCTTGATGGTCCAGGCGCGCACCTCGTCCTCACCCGACGTCAGGAACGAGATCAGGCCCAGCGCCGCGTAGACCTGGCGCACGACGACGTCCAGCACCGGCTCCTGAATGCCCATCGCCTCGCGGAAAGCAGGTCGATCCGCCTCGGGCATGCCCTGAATCTCTTCCTCGATCTGCGCGCAACAAACGAACGACGGCAGCCCCTGCACCGGCAAGCCATAGCGGGCCATGACCGCGGCGGAATCAGCTCCGGCGTCGCCCTCTCCGGCGTTGACGACGACCAGCAGCGGCCGCGCCGTCAGAAAGGCGTAGTTGCGCAGGACCGGCAGTGCAGCCAACGCCGCGTCCGCTCGCAGAGGAAGGTCCTGATCCAGCAGCGCTTTGCACTTTTCGAGCGCTTCGACTTCGTCGGCCGTCGCGCTCGGCTTGCCCTTCTTCAGGTCAGCCGCGGCGCGGTCCAGCCGGTTCTCGATCACCATCAGGTCGGCCAGCAACATCTCGGCCACCACCGACTCGACGTCGGCCTTTGGGTCGCACAGCCCCTCTTCGTCAAACGCGCGCACGACCAGCAGGAAGGCGTCCATCGGCTTGACCAGGTTCAGGAACGCGGAGTCGAGGCTGGACCCATGCTTGCCGACCTTCTCGGCCTGGTGCGCCTCAACCACTTCGATGGTCGCGTAGGTGGTCTTCTTGGGCTTGTACATCTCGCTGAGCTTGTCGACCCGGCCGTCCGGAACCTTGACCGTGCCGATCTGGAAGCTGCCCTTCTGGCGGCTGGCGTCGGTACCGGTCAGGGTGGCGAACAGGGTGGTCTTGCCGCACTGGGGCAGGCCGATAAGGGCGACCTTCATGGGGAACCTCGTTGGTTGTCGAATCAGATCAGGTAGTTGTCAGAACTGCTCCGACTCAGGCGGGGCGGATGATGGGCCAGAATCGTCTGAGCGGCAACCGTCCCCCGCAAGCGCCTCCGGGGTCGGTGTCGCCACGCCGACGATGCGGCGAAAGATGTGCTCGACAAGCTCCGGGTCCAGCTCGCGAGCGTCCATGCGCAGCCGGTCGAGGATCTCGCGTTCCCGACGCGGGTCGTGGATCGCCCAGCCCAGCCCTTCCTTCAGCCGCCACGCCTCTGCCACCACGCAGGCACGCCGCTCGATCAACGTCAGCAGCTGGTCGTCGATGCCGTCGATCTCTCTGCGGATTTGGGCCAGCCGTTGCTGCTTTGCGTCGTCCGCCGTCATGGCTGGACCCCCTCGGGCAAGCGCGCGCCACTCATCGTCTTCATCGTGCCCAGCGTGACGCCAAACTGCTCGTGAACGCCTACGCGTCGCACCAATTCACCAGCCTGGATGCGCCCTTGCAGCAGGTCGACGTACGCTTGCAGCACCGTCGCCGCCTCGGTCTGCGTCTCGCGCAGGAACTCGACACGGAAGCGCCTGACGCCCTGCTTCACCAGCCGCGGCACTGCGGACGCCGCGCTCTGCGCCGCCGCATTGAACACGGTGTTGCGGCAGCCGACGTCGACGACGACCGGGTGCTCGTCGCCCTTGTGGTCGCGCAGCGAGACCTCGTGCGCCTCGCAAGGTCGCCCGCAGGTGCGCCAGTCGTTGCCGTGGCTCAACAGATGGGCGTACACGCAGTGCTCGGTGTGGAAGGTCGCGATGTGATGGTGGATCGTCACCGTCAGCCGCTCTGCCGGCACATGGGCCAGCAGACCTTGCAGCTGCGCCTCGTCCAGATCGTGGGCCGGCGTCAGCGTGTCCACCCCCATGCCCAACAACAGGTTTGCCGTCAGGGAGTTGGTGACGTTGAGCGAGAAGTCGCCGTGCACCAGCGGGCGCAGCCCAGCAAGCGGCTCGCCCGCCAGCCCAGCGAACTGCACGAGGCCCCCCCAGTGGCGCACAAGCACCGCGTCCGGCTGCAGCTGGGCAATTCGGGCGTCATAGCCCTGCTCGCCGGGCTTCTGCACCCGCACGGTCGCGATCGTCACCTTCAGGCCGGCCTCGCGCGCCCGGCGCACGGCCTTGCCCAACCCCACCAGCTCCATCCAGTCCAGCTCGACCTCGGGCAGTCCGGCAGCGATCACGGCCTCCAGCTGGGCCTCGTTGCGGCACAGCGCAACCACCTGCGGCGTCTGCGCAACCTGCCACGTCACCGGACGCACCGCGGCCGTCAGCTCGGCCCGCAGCCGCTCCGCCGGATCGGCTTCGTCGGTGCCGTGCCGCGCGGCCGCCAGCACCTGCGCTTCCAGCTTCGTCATCAGCTCGCGCCGCAGCAGTTTCAGTTCGGACACCGGCACATGCAGCCCCGGCCCCACCTGCTCGGCGACCAGATCGCGCAGCTTGAACGGCGTCCCCCCCAGCGACCCCAGCTTGTCGTAGAGCAATTCGTACGTCATGCCGAGGCCTTGCGACACGGCCAGCGGCGTGGTCCCGCGCACGCTCGCGCGCTGCGCTCGGCCCGCCGGACCTTGTGCGCGGGCCTCGATCTCGACGGGCTCGCCCTCGCGACCGCTCACGTGCAGAACGACGTCGATGCGCCCGGTGGGCAGCCCCGCCTGCAGCAGCCGCGCCGTCGCCAGTCCGGGGGTCGGGTCGCTGGTCAGCCAGACGCGGTGGCCGGGCTGGATCTTCGTCAGGTCCGGACCCGGGGTGCCAAAGCCCAGCAGCCAGCCGTCTTTGGTCGGATTGACCCGGAAGATCGGTCCGCCTGCCTCGTGCTCGTCCTCCGGGTGGCCCGCATCGAAGCCCACGCCCTGCCCCGGCCTCAGCTCCGGCAGGGGCGGCTCGAAGCTCGGCTCGTCCGCGTCGGGCACCCGGTGACCCAAGTTCGCGCCCACGCCGCTGGTCGACGGCCGCCCGTCGGCACGCTGCACCCGCACCGCCCGCGGCTCGACCGCCACGACGGTGCCAATCCACAGGCCACGGTGCTTGGGAAACCGGCCCTCGACCAAGCTGGTGTGTTGAGCGCCCAGCAGAAAACCCGGCGAGAACCCTCGCGAATACGACAGCGCGCTGTCCACCGCGTCCTTCTCGAGCCGCTCTGCCGAGGCGCGGTCCTGCCAGCCCATCGCTTTGGCGTCCAGCCACCGCCGCCAAGTGCCCACCGCCGTCGCGACGTATTGCGGCCCCTTCTGGCGGCCCTCGATCTTCAGCCCGTGAACGCCGGCCGGCAGCAGCCGTTCGAGCAGAGGCGCGGCAAACAAGTCCTTGGGACTCAACAGGTATTGCACTTCACCCAGGTCACGTGTCTTTCCGTCCACCACGAGATCGTAGGGCATGCGGCACGCCTGCGCGCACTGGCCGCGGTTGGCAGAGCGGCCTCCCCACGCCTCACTGGTCAGGCACTGGCCGCTCCACGACATGCACAGGGCGCCGTGAACGAACACCTCGAGCTCCAGCCGTGTGCCTTGCGCCATCTTCGCGATCTCATCGACCGACAGCTCGCGAGGCACGACGATCCGGGTGATGCCCAGCCGCTCGGCAAAGACCGCAGCCTCAGCGCTCGACACCGTCATCTGCGTACTCGCGTGGACGTGCAGCGTGGGAGCGATGGCGCGCGCCAGCAGGGCAACCGCCGGGTCCTGCACGATCAGGGCGTCGATGCCGGCTTGGGCTGCCTTGCGGATCACGTCAGCGACCGGCTGCAGCTCGGACTCGAAGATCAGGGTGTTCAGCGTGAGATAGGCCCGGACACCCGCCCGGTGCAGCGCGTCGCAGGTGTCGCCCAGCTGGTCCAGCGCGAAGTTGCGCGCTCGCGCGCGGGCGTTGAAGCCGTCGTCGAGGCCAAAGTACACGGCATCAGCGCCGGACGCGACGGCGGCGTGCATGGCCTGAGCATCTCCCGCAGGTGCGAGCAGCTCCGGTTTGCGGCGATGGGGGCGGATCAGGGCGTCATTCGGGGGGAGGGTCACGGCAGCTCGTTCTGCCCGAATGTTGGGGCGAATCGCGCCAGTAGGCCACGGGGTCGAAGCAGCGGCAAGTCACCCTGCGCAGGGTCTGCGGGTCTACACGGGTTCCCGTCCCAAGGCATAGCGCTGGCTCAGCTTGCGGGCGGTCGCGGCGAACTCCTCGCGCAGGTCGGGCGGCCCCAGAACCTCGACCGCCTCACCGTAGCTGCGCAGCCACGCGCGCAGCTGCACGGTGTTCGCAACGGTGGCCCGCAGCACCACGGCGCCGTCCGCCAGCGTCTCCAGCGTTTGGTCATCGCTGAGCGGTGTCTCCATCACGCGACTGGCGGCGCCGCGGTCGAAGCGAACCTCCAGGTGGATGGGACCGTCGCCCAACAGGAAGTCGAAGGCGCCGGACTCGATGTAGTTGTCGATGTCGAAGCCTTCCGGAAAATTGCGCGTCGTGTTGAGCACTTCCGCCGACCGCATGCGGTGCAGCACGGCCATCCGCACATCGGTGAAGTCGCGGAACGTGCACACCAGATAGGCCACGGTGTCGCGGTACACGAGGCCCAGCGGATGCAGCGTGTGCTCCACCGGTTCCGCGTCGCGCGCTTGGTACACGACCTTGAGGCAACGCTCCCGCAGCAACCCCGTGTGCACCGCCTCCAGCACCTCAGGCTCGATGCGCGGCGAGCGGAACGTCAGTCCCGGCGGAATGACGCGAACCTTGCGCGGCCAGGCCGTCAGACTGTTCTCGGTCAGGTCGTCCAACACCGCGCGAGCATTCTCGAAATGCTGGTCCAAGTGCGAGCGGGTGGTCTCTGGCAGCACCTTGTCCAGGTAGTCCTCCGCCAGTCGCAGGGCCAGCGCGGTGTGCACCGTCATGCCCGGCACCTCCACCAATGGCGCGTCCCTGGTCCACGACCAGCCGGCCGGCTTGAACTCGTCGCTGGTCAGTGGGAAAAAGCCTGAGAGCTTCAGCAGATCGCGCTGAACCGTGCGCACGTCGACCTGAAACTCCGCGGCCTCGAGCTTGTCGCACAGCGCCCGGGTCGAGATCTTGTTCGGCACTCTCGGCACCAGCCTGAGCATGTGCCACTGGCGAATGATGGCATCGGTCATGACAGCTCCCTCCGGCGATGACGCGGCAGTATGCGCGGGGCGCTGCCGCGGCAGCAAGGGGGGGCGCGCGCGTCAGGCGTCACCCAACTACTGACGCCACAGGGCCACCAGCTCGTCGGGGTCCGGGTCGGGAAGGAACGCAGCCCCTGCCCGACGACAGCCATCCTCCAGCTCGTCCAACAGCTGGCGGCGCGCGGCGGCATCGGCCTGCAGCAGCCCCCGTGCCGTATCGGCATCGTTGGCGTCCGGCACCAGATCCAGCACGTCCCGCTCTTCGACCTCGCGCACGGCAACGGCCAACACCCGATTGCCCGCGGCCCTGGCCCGCGCAAACGCCAGCCACAACGGCCCGCAGCCCCCTGACAAGCGCCTGAAATCCGAGATGATCACGATAGCGAACGGTCCCTTGCGCGCGGCCATCGCGGCGGCCACCCCTTCCACCAGCCCCTCGACCCGGTGCGGGGGGGACAGCGCGGTGCGATAGGGCAGCGTCAGGTCCATGGCACGGCAAAACCTACGCAATATCGCGAGATCTGGTCGCGCGCTGGGTTCTGGTCCCCGCAGCATCGGCAGTCGCTCGCGCTCAGGCAATCGGGCCAGCGCCGCCATCACCAGACGCTGACGGAAGTGCTCGCGAACGTGCGGATCTTCGCCGTCGGCCGGCAGCGGTACGCGCTCGACTGCCGTCAAGTACCCCGCCACCACACGGGTCAGCTCGTCCTCTTCCAGCGGCGTCAGGTCATCGGCGACCGCACGACGGATGTCCAACAGCGCCCGATCGGCATCGCGTATGGCCGCAACGCCCTCCAGCACCGGCCGCTGGTCCACCACGCGCCCATCGACCAACGCCAGACCAAACGGGTCGTGCCCCCGCGCGCTGGCTTCTGCAAGCGAGTGCACGAGGTCCATCGCCTGATCCAGCGGCCCTCGCCCCGGTCGGCCATCGCGCATGGTCGAGCCTGTGTCCAGCACCACGTACAGCGACCGCGTGCGTTCGCGCTCGAAGCTGCGGCTCATCAGCCGACCGCGCCGCGCGGACGCTTTCCAGGCGATGTGCTTGAAGGGGTCGCCCGGCACGTGTTCCCGCAGCTCGCGTAGGTCGTCGCCCGGCCCCTGCACCTTGTCCGGTCGCTGCGCCCCCGCCGACCGCGGCGCCATCCGCCGCGTCTCTGCCACCCGCCGCAGGTCGATCGGCAACGACCGGGGCAGCACCGCGATTTCGCAAGGACTGGGCAGAAAGACCGGCACAGACACCAAGCCCGCCGGATCGGTCAACCGCCCGTGAACGCCCAGGATCCGGTGCACCGCTGCGTTCAGCGCCAGCGCTTGCAGGTCCAGCTCGACCCCTCCCGAAGGCAACAGGACGCTGCGCGGCACCGACTCGGTCAGGTCGATCCCCGGACTGGTCCACCACTCCAGCAAGTCCAGGCGGCTGGAGGCAAATCCGTCCGGCACGTCGAGCCGAAACCGCAGCGGCACCCACTTGCCGGCACGGTGCGAGGCCAGCCGCGTCTCACCCGACGGCGTCCGCGCGTCGTGCACCGTCATGCGCGCCGTGACCCCGAGCGGCGGTCGACGTGGGCGGGTCGCCGCGCGAATCCTCAGCAGTTCTCCGGTCAAGCCAAGGATCAACACCACGCCGGCCAGCACCGCTCCGGCAAGCGACAGGAGCACGCCCGCCGCCACCAGACCGACCGCAATCGCCAGCAGGATCCGTCCCCGGAATTCCAACATGTTACGTGGCGTCTCCCGGGCGCGGGTCCAGCACAAGATCCGGCTTGGGAACCGCCACACCCGGCGTCCCCTCCTGCAGCTTGGTCTTCGCCAGAACGTCCCGCACCACCGCAGCGGCCGAGATCCCCTCGATGGCGGCATCCGTGGTCACCATCACGCGGTGCTCCAAGACTGGCGTGGCCAGCCGCCGCAGGTCATCGGGCGACACATAGTCCCGCCCCGCCAGCAGCGCCCACGCCTTCGCCAGCCGCATCAAGCCCAAAGTGGCCCGCGGCGAGGCGCCCAAAGCGACGCGCCCGTGCGCACGCGTGGCTTGCACCAAGCGCACGGCGTACTGCATCAGCTTCTCCTCGACGTGCACCGCATCCGCTGCCGCCGAGAAGCCCAGAATGTCGTCCGCCCCGGCAACCGACCGCACGCCCGGCACCGGCTGGTCGTAGGTCTGCAGCATCCGCAGCTCGTAGGCAGCGCTGGGATAGTCCAAGCGAATCCGCACCAGAAAGCGGTCGATCTGCGCCTCGGGCAACAGGTACACCCCCTCCTGCTCTACTGGGTTCTGCGTCGCCAGCACCAGAAACGGCTCAGGCAAGGGCAGCGTCTCGCCTTCGATCGTCACCTGCCGCTCTTGCATCGCCTCCAGCAAGGCCGACTGGGTCTTCGCCGGAGCGCGGTTGATCTCGTCCGCCAACACGACTTGCGCGAACAGCGGTCCGCGGCGCAGCTCGAATTCGTGAAGCTTCTGGTTGAAGACGTAGGTTCCCGTGATGTCGGCAGGCAGCAGGTCGGGCGTGAACTGCACCCGGCGGAACTGGCAGCCGACCGCCTGCGCCATCGCCTTGGCCAGCGTGGTCTTGGCCAGACCCGGCACACCCTCCAGCAATACGTGACCGCGGGCGAGCATGGCGGCCAGCACCAGCAGCACCACCTCGTCAGGTCCGATGTACACGCGCGCCACTTCAGCGGTGACGCGGTCACGAAACGCCACCACGGTGGCCAACCGATGGTGGTCAAGGGCGACGGGCGTCACGGGTTGGTCTGGCGTCATCATGTGTTCTCCTCGTTGCGGACCACGGCTGGGTCGCGGGTGTAGCCGATCAGCGACTCGGCCCACTCGACCTCTGCGGACAATCTGGTGAATTCAGAGCGGTTCAAGGGATCGGCGTCGTCGCGGCTGACCAACTCCAGCTCGCGGAACACCTTGCGCAGGCGTTCCGCAGCCTGCGCAGAGCATCGGCCACGGTGAACCAACCTGTCGATGGTCTGGCTCCGTCCGACAAGGCCAAATCCGGTGTCAGAGAGGACCGCCCCCATGCGAGCGCCGCGACCGGACGGGGCACGGGCCGACGGGACGGCTTCGCCTTGTCTATCGGATGGTTCCAGCCGCTCTGCCGCTTCCAACTGCCGCCCCAAGTGCGCGGTTAGCAGGCGGGCGGGCCGGCGATAGTCCGCGTGGTCGTGCGAGAGCCAGGCTCCGATGGCCGTCAGGCGCGCGCTCTCGCGGCGAATGCCGGCCGTCCGCGGCGGGACCTCCGGCTGGGGCGACCGTGCCAGACGCCACGGCGGCCAAGCCAGCAAAAACAGCAGGGTAGCCAGCAGAGCAGGCGCGACCCAAGGCCCCCGCAGCGCGGCGGCCAACCACTCCAGCGCGCGTTGCAGAACCTCAAGACCCGATCGCAGGTCGGTATTTCGGTCGATGGGCAGCCCCTGAAAACGGCCGCGCACCTCGTCAATCCGCACCGCCAGCTTCACCCTGCACGGACGCGAGGCCACGCATGAGTAACGCAGCACATTGGCTGCGAACTGCTTGTTCTCGTGGAATTTCGAGAGCATGGAAGTGATGAACAGACTAGGGTCGGCGATTGCAAGCACCCGGCCCGCGCCCCGGTCGGCTTCCGCAAGCCAACCCAGTCCTGGCTCGTCGTACCGGCCCCACAGCACCGCCAGACGGTCGCCGGGCAACGCAGCCGTCACGCGCAACGCGGCAGGATGATTCAGGACAACAGAATCGATCACGTCGTGATTCAGGAACTCCGCCGGCGTCAGCCGCGCCTTGGTCGCCATCCAGCGTCGGGCCGCAGCCAGGGTCTCAGGGTCAGGATTGACCCGAACCTGCGGCAAATGCTCGAGGTCCATGTAGCTTGTCTGCTGCCGACCTGCGCGGTCCAACAGCTCGATGCCGAACGGGCGCAGCCACGCGTCACCCGCACCGAAGTCGTCCGCCACCATCAGGCGGCCCCCCGAGTCGACAAACCGCTCCAGACTCCGCAGCGCCTCTCCCTGGGGAGCCGTTTGCGGCGCCAGCAGGAACAGCACGTCCTCTGTCGCGATCTTCGACCAGTCCAGAACCGGCAGCACCTCGACCTCGACCTTGGCCAGGCCGGCCGTCTCGAGCAGACCCGCCAGACCGTTCCAGTCCGGGGAAGTGGGGTCGAAATCCTCTGCCGCAAGGGCGGCCGTCGCCACAAGCACCCCCAGAAACGGCCATAGCCTCCAAGCGGTGCGCCTCATCGCTGCACCTCGTCGACCTTCGAGATCGCCTGCTGGGTCTCTTTGGCGGTGTCAGGGTCCGTGTGTGAGCCGTACAGCGCCCGCTCGACCTTGCGCACCGCGTCCCTCACCTCGCCGTGACCGCGTCGTACCCCCGCCGCCCACCGGGGTTCGACGTCGCGCGGGGTCTCTGTGCGCCAGTCCACGCCGACGCCGGTGACCCTGCGCAGCACGCCGGCAAAGCTGCCCCGTACCACCGCTCGACAGCTGGAAGGCAACAGCTCGCACCCGTCGAACACGCCGTCGTGGGGCAGAACCAACGCAAGCTCCAGCGGCTCGTGCTCGACGCAGAGGACCATCAACCGATGTCGGCCGGGGGTCAGCCCTGGAAGATCGAACATCCCGGAAGGACAGGGGATGTCGACGGGCGTCGGCGCCCCTTCCAGCAGCAGGCGCAGCTCTCCGGCTACCGGGCGGCCAGTCTCACCGTGCACGATCCGACCGCGGACGACGCACGAGGGCTGCCCTCCGGGTCCTACCCGCCGCACCGCCTCGTCCGGCAGTCCCGCAAACTTCGCCTCGTCTTGGGCCAAAAGCGCCCGTTCCCGACGCCGGGAGTTCCACCGCAGCAGCACCGCCGCCAACGCAAGGCCGATCAGCGGCCCGCCGTACCACCAGCCCGACAGCCCGGGCGGCGGCGGCACGTCGATGACGGCAATCGCACTCAGCCCGGTTTCGTGAAAGGGAGCAGGCACATAGGCCCGCGCGACCACACCGACCGCGCCGGGAGGAAACAGCGTCGTCAAGACCGTGCCGCGAAGCACGCCTGCAAATCGGCCCTCCGCGTCGGTCACCAGCAGGCCCAGCTGATACCCATCGGCGTGTAGTCCCACCGTGGCCGACGGTACCGGGCGATGGGCCGTTCCCTCCAACGCAAGGACAGCGCCCGTCAAGCACCAGTCCCCCTCACCACACGCCCGGCCCTCGCGCCCAGGCGACAGGGACAGCTCGACCTCGACCGCGGTCACAAGTTCCAGACGACGCCCCGCTTCCGCGCCGTTATGGGCGTCATCGGCCTCGATGCGAGCGGTCAGGCGATGCAGCCCCGACCCGCCCAAAGTCGCCACGGACAGTTGTGCCGTCGCCCGTCCGTCCGCGGCCGTTCGCACCACCAGCAACGGCCGGCCGTCCACGGCGAGCTGCACCGCCCCACCGGCGATGGGCCAATCGCCCGCCCGCGCTTCAACGTCCAAGGCGAGCGTGACTTGCGAAGAACGAAGCCGCTCCGACTCCATCGCCAGCACGAGGGTCGCGTCCGGCTTGGCCAGGTCCGCCGACTGCGTGGCCACAGACTCACCGTGCTCCGGCCCTCCCGCAAATCGCCCTTCGATCTGCCAAGTTCCCTCAGTGGCGCCCAGGACACTGCGTGGAAACAGCACCTCGAATCGGCCGGCCGCATTCGTCGAGGCCAGCCGCTCCTGGCTGTCCAGGCGCGCACCACCCTCCCCCTCCCGTCTGGCGCGAACGACGATACCTGCAGCAGCCACTGGCTTGCCCCGCGAGTCCTCCAGCTGCCCCGTGACGGTCAGTCCGGCACCGCCAGCTTCGGTTTGCAGCGTCAGCGCCGTGCGGGCCCGGAGTCGCACCCGTAGCGCTTCTGCGGACCCTGGCCATACGGTCGCCGCGCACGAGAGTGCCACGACCGTCGCGAACCAGACGGCGCGACGGTGGCATGAGCGGCGGGAGCGGGGGCACGGAGGGGACGACATGGACCTTCGAGGGAAAGGGCGGTGTTCTCAGCGCCATGGACGGCAGGTCAGGCGCCAGCATGCACGCTGGTCCGCGGGTTCGCCAGAGCAGCCCCGGGTCAGTGCATCCACCCCGCCGCCGGAATACGCCCCAACCCCGCTGAATTGCAGAGAACTTCGGGATTGCGCTGCTGCATCCTCCATGCTAGCATCGTCGCCAAGTGCTGTGGGGGTGAGTCCTCCTCATGCCACCACAGGTGAACTACCGGGTTCTTGATCAGCGCTGAGCCCCTCTTCTCCGACCCTCGCCACGCCCGACCCCCAATGGTCATGGCGCCGATTGCGAAGGGTCATCTTCGTACTGCCGCCTGCCCCGCGTGGGTCGGTTCGCCCGAGTCGGAGGTCCCGCATGCCCACTCGCTCGCACGTCCTCGGTTTCCTGTGGTTGCCCGCGCTTGCGTTGCTTGCGTCGGCAGGCTGCACGGAGATCGCCGATATCACGACGGCCACTCCGGAAGAGGCGACCAAGCTCGCGAACATCCGCGCAGACCTCGAGCAGGACAAGGCCCTCGTCGACTACCAGAGGGACCGCAAGAAAGAAGCAGAGAACCGCGGCGAGAATCCCGACCAGTACGACAATGCGGAGCTGCTGCGAGTTGAGCAGCGGTTTGCCGATCGCTGGGCGAAGATCCGCGAGGTCAAGTTCCGCGAGAAGCGGGATGCCTTCCTGGCTCTGTCGACCGATGTGGTGCGCCACTGCACCGATCGCGCCAACGAAACCGTGACGCAGAACAAGGCCTTGGCGGACGAAAATCGTTCGATCCTCGACCGGCGTGCCCACGGCGAGAAGACGGACGCGCTGAAGCCGCTGGAGGACCCGGCCGACATCGTCGACAAGTGCCTGCACGACACCAAGCCTGAGGCCCGCATCGACTGGGGCATCGTCGGACTGTTCCTTGCGCTGGGTCTGGTGCTCGCGGGCGCCGGCGTCGGCTTGTTCCGTTCGGCACGTCGGCACATCGACCCGGTGGCACTGGCAGGCCAGTCGCTCAGCCTTTCTACCCAGCAGGGTCCGGCAACGACAGTGCTGACAGGCGAGTACGAGGGCTTCGTCATCAAGGTGGAGGCCAGCGCGCCCGGTACCGGTCAGGGCGACGGCTTCATGCGCGCTCTGGTGCTGTCACGCGTGCACGCTCACACCGTCGTTCGCTTCGGCCCGCTCGCGCCGCCGCCCGGCCTCGATCTGCCGGATCTGGACGCTCCGGAGATTCAGGACGACCGGATCCCCGAAGGCTACAAGATGCGCCTGACGCCCGGTACCTCACCCGAGCCCCTGCTCTCCGGCGACGTCGGCTTCCAGCTTCGCGCGTTCGACCCGATCGATGTTCGCGTGCACGACGGCATCGCCGCCCTGACGACTTGGCAGGTGGCGCAAGGGACAGAGAAGGTCGTCGAGTTCATCGACTTGGCGCTCGCCGTTGCGAAGCTTTACCCGCTCGATTGACGGCCCGGTCGCCGCAGCTCCCTTGCATCGCATCGACAGGTGAGCCGCCAGTGCCAGACCGCCTCCTGCCCCGCCTCTATCCCTTTCGCACGCTACTTGTCAGCGTCGTGTTGGCGACCTGCGCCCTTGCGTTGGGGACGTTGTCAGGACTCGCGGCGCAGGTCGTCGTCGTCTTCGGACTCTACGATGTGTTGGCAGCGCTTGCGCTCTCGTTTGTTGCGGTCGTGCTGGCGCATCTGACTCGCGTGCGTCCCTCGCTGGGTCTGACGGCGGCCGCGGTGGTGGCGGCTGTGTTGTGGCTGGGCGCCTATCGGGTGGCGGACGCGTACTTGTTCCGACTGGAGCAAGCGACCCACGTTGCCGAACATAGTGAGGACCTCGCTGCCGATTTTGCAGCGTCGGGTACCGACACGCCCCTGCAGCTTGTCGATGCCGGTCTGGTGGCCCAGGTCGGTGTGGGTGGCTGGCGCGGTGCGTTCCAGGTGCAGCTGAATGCCGGCCTGCTGGCGTGGCGGGCCGCGGGGGTGTCGCGCGTCGCTCCGATGCCGCTCTGGCTGCACGTGCTGATCGCTGCGGCCGAGGCGGCTTTCGTGGCGCTTGTGGTCCACCGGGCGCTAGGCAACCTGACGGTCGAGCCGACCTGCGCTCGCTGCGGCAGCTACTTGAATCGCAAGGAATTGGGCCGGGTGGACGAGGCCGAAGCCGATCGCCTGCGCGCTGCCTGGGTGACGGGCAACCGCGTCGTACCCGCGCCGACGAAGGGTTCTCCTGGGTCCATCGCGGTTTACGAGGATCGCTGCCCGATAGGCCACACGATCAAGGCGGGCTACGCGCTGGTCCGGCTGCGCGGGCACGGGCGGTCCGCGGCCGCCCCAGGGCCCCTCGCTTCACTGCCGGCAGAACTGCATGACGTCGACGGACCGACGGCATCGCAAGCCACGGACGCCTAGCGCGTGCCGATGCCCTTGCCCGCTTCCTGCGCCGCCAGCTGCGCCTGACGCTTCTCGTCGAGGGAAGCCGGGGCGATCCACGGCAGTGGACGCGGCGAAGGCTCAAAGCGGATCCGGTCGCCGAAGCCAAACGAAGCGCGACGGTGAGCGCCGTCCAGATACAGCATCCCCGTCGACATGCGCGACACAATCTCGAGACCGTCTGACGTGAAGCCGCCCATCAGAGGCTCGCCTCGAACCGCCCACGCCATCAGCTCGCGCACGCGGTATTGCAGGGCACGCGAGTCGATTTCCTGGACCTTGCCACCCGCGGCACGGATGCCGGCCGTCGACCCCGCCGCGGTGGCCACCCACAGACCGGACGATTTCTGGTCCTGGTGTACGCCGTCGAGAGAGAGGGTGTAGCGCGACGTCTCTGCGGGCACCCGATGTGCCAGAAGGACGTCGTTCAGGGCGAGGTCGCGCAACGGCTTGTCGTTCAAAGAGACTTGCAGCCGCCACAGCCCGCGACTGCGCAGCTGGCCCGCCAGAATCTGCTGGAACAGGGGCTCGAACTCCTCTGCCGAAGCGGCGCAGAAGAAGCCGACTGAGGTTCCAGACGCGCTGTTGACCCCAAACATGGGCGTCCCGTCGCTGTCCGGCGTGGCGGCAATGCAGTGGGACGCACGCAGGAACGTGCCGTCGCCGCCGACGGTCAGGACGAGGTCCGCCCAAGCAGCCCAGTTGCGGTTGAAGGTCGAGACCAACCGATGCTCGACACCGCTGCGGTTCAGCACGTCCAGCACGGTCGCGACGGAGCGCAAGTGCTGTTCGTGCGCCGACTTCGTCCGTGCCACCAGCGGGTCGTCGCTGTGCAGCATCCGCTCCAGCTTTCGGTCCGGGTGGTCGACCAGCTGCTCGATGGCCGTTGTCTTGCGTACGACCACCACGCGACCAATGCGCACCACATCGCCCACGCGGTGGGGGCTTCCGTTGGTCCGCTGTCCGTGAGGGGGACCGCTGCGCTCCGTCATGGCACCACCCCAAGTCCGGCCGCGGACTTGAAGTCACCCGTGGGGTCCTGGGGTAGGGCTGTCTCCGGGTCTACCGACGTCAGCGGCAGGGACATGCGGAATGTGGTTCCCTCGCCCTCCGTGGACTCAAAGGTCAGCGTGCCGCTGTGCGCCAGCATGATCTGCCGCGAGATGTCGAGACCCAGCCCCAAGCCCTTGTCGCCCTTGGTCGAGAAGAACGGCTCGAACACCCGTGACGCAAGGTCGGCCGGGATGCCGCGCCCGTTGTCGTTCACCTGAACGACGGCGTGGTCGGCGGTGGTGGACAGCTGGATATCGATCTTGCCGCCCGTGGGCTGCACGGCGTCGACCGCGTTGCGGATCAGGTTGATCAGCACCTGCCGGATGCGGTGGGCGTCCATGAACACGATCGGCCGCTCAGCGGGCTCAAAGCGGATGTCGGCCAACTTCACCGCACGGTCACACCGCAGAAAACGCAGCACACCTTCGATCACGCTAGCGAGATCGTGCGGAGCGATGTTGACCGAGGTCAGGCCACCGGCGGCGAACGACCGGATCTCGTCCACGAGACTCAGGATGCGCTGCTGGGCCTCGAGCATGAGCTCGGCCGCCTCCTGAATCTCCTGATCTTCTTGATACTTCCGCGCAATCATGTCGGCCAGCATGAACGGACTGAGGTGGTTCTTCACCTCGTGCGCGATCCCGCTGGCCAGCCGGCCCAACATGCCCATGCGCTCGGACACGACCAGCCGCTCCTGCGTCGCCAGCAGCTGCTCTTGGGCCGCCTGCAGCTGGACGATCGCCCGCTCCCTCGCATGGGTCATGTCGATGTTTTCGATGGCGATACCGAGCATCGACGCGATGACCATCATCAGGTGCAGATCGTTCTCGTCGAAGCCCTCGAGCGTGCGGTTGTGCTCGACCTGAATCAGGCCCAGCAGACGCTCCCCTACTTGCACCGGCACCACCAGCAGCGAACGCAGGTTGTTCAGCACCACCGACTCGGCGGCCGAAAAGCGTTCGTCTGAGCTGGCATCTGCCGTGATGACGCCGCAGCGCTCCTTCAGCACCCAGTCCGCCACCGTCTTCGACAGCGTCAGCTCAGCTTCGGGCGAGGTGGGGCCCGTCCCGTCTCGGTAGCGCACGGTGCGGGGCACCAGGTCGCCGTCCTCGTCCAACAGCACGACGGCGCCCCGGTCGCCGTTGACCACCTGCAGCACCAGGTCCATCAGCCCCGGCATCATGTCGCCGAGCTCGGCGATCGGCTGAAGCGCCTTGCTGATCTCGTGCAGGATCGCGAAGTTACGCGTTTGCTGGCGCAGCTTCTCGAGCTTTTCGGCCGACGGGAAGCGATCGGTCTCCGATGCGCCAATGGCGTCGAACAGCGCTGCCGCGTTCAAACTGTCCAGGCGGGTGGAGATTGGCTGGACGGGCCGGACCAGGCGCGGATGCAGCGGCATCTCGTCTTGAATGACGCGCATGGAGGCTGAGTCGTAGCGCCGGTACGCCTCGACTGCGAACTGCGACGTCCCCAGACGAACGAGGTCACCGTGGAACAGCTGGATGCGCTCGATGCGCTGTCCATTCACAAACGTGCCGTTGTGACTCTGCAGGTCCTCGACGTACAGGTCGTCGCCTTCCAGCACGAAGCGCGAGTGCTCGCGGCTGATTCGGCGGTCGGGCACGAAAACGGCGCAGGTCGTCGAACGCCCCACAATCAACTCGTGGTCGATGCGAAAGACTTGGCCTTGCAGGTCCCCGCTCAGGACCCGCAACGCTACTCTTGACTGCGCCCTGTGCCCCATGCGCCTCCGCGCGTGCCTGTGCCGACGTATCGGTCGATGCTAGGCGTGGGCGGCGATCGTGTAAAGCAGTCATCAGCACGCACGCAGAACCCGAAACGCCCGCGATTTTCTTTGACCTCGCTGGGGGTCCGTTATCATGGGCCGAATGGGGAACTTCCCCCGGCCGATCGGCGTGGAGTGCGCGTGTCCGACGAAGTGCCGATCCTGCAGGTGACGGGTCTGCACAAGTCGTTCGGCGACCAGCAGGTGCTGCGCGGCGTCGACTTGCGCATCGAGACCGGCCTCATCACCGTCATCATCGGCGGGTCGGGCAGCGGCAAAAGCGTGCTGATCAAGCATCTGGTCGCACTGCTGCGGCCCGATCAGGGACAAGTGCTCTTTCACGGACGCGACCTGTTCACCATGCGCCACGACGAGGTCCTGCAAGCGCGGCGACACTTCGGCATGCTGTTTCAGAATTCGGCCCTGTTCGACTCGATGAGCGTGTTCGACAATGTCGCCTTTCCACTGCGAGAGCATCGCAAGCTGTCTCGGGCCGACGAACGCGAGTTGGTCATCTCTCGTCTGGAGGAGTTGAACCTGTTCAATGTCGAACACAAGTTCCCGTCTGAGCTCAGCGGCGGCATGCGCAAGCGCGTGGCATTGGCGCGGGCCACCGTGCTCGGTCCGGAGATCCTGATCTACGACGAACCTACGACGGGTCTGGACCCCGTGATGATCGCACAGGTCGACGACATGATCGCAGAGACGCAAGAGCGCCACCACGTAACGTCGGTCGTCATTTCTCATGACATGGCCAGCACGTTCCGCATCGCTCACCGCATCGCCGCGCTGCACGATGGCGTGATCGTCGACTACGGCACCCCCGACCACATGCGCAGCAGCCACCACCCCGTGGTGCGCGCCTTCATCGAGACCAGCGGCACCAGCGGCCGCCGGACTGCGGAGGCCGAACGGTGAAGAACCTGCGCGCCACGGTCGCCGTCGGCCTCCTCGCCATCGCCACCGTCGTTCTGGTCGTGATTGGCGTGGCGTACTCGAACCGCGGCGTCACCAGCGGCGGCGATACCTATCGACTCATCGCGATGTTCGACGACGTCACCGGCATTGCGGCTGGCACCAAGGTCACCATCGCCGGCTACACGGTCGGGCAAGTCGACGACATCCACCTCAAGGGCCACCAGGTCCGCGTGACGTTGCTGGTGCGCAATCTGGTCGTGGCGTACGCGGGCGTGATCGACCCGCAGTCGGGGAATCTGCGCAACGCGGCCCTGCTGACGCGGCGCGAAGCCTCGCTGCTGGGCGACTACTACCTCGAACTGACACCCGGTGCCGGTGGGCCGATCCTGAAGGAAGGCGACGAGATCCCGATCGTGGTCACGGCCACGGCGATGCAGGCGACGCTGCAGAAGCTCGAGACCGCCGCCAACATCGTGCCGAAGATCGACAAGATCGCGGGCGACGTGGCGCTGATCACGAACAACGCGGCCAAGGTCTTGGGGTCGGACCAAGGTGCCAAGCGGTTCGAGGAGATCGCCGACAACCTGGTCAAGGCCAGCCGCGAGCTGACGCTGACGACCGAGAATCTGCGCCAGCGCCTCAGTGAAGGCACCCTGGCCCCCGGTGGCGACCTGGATCGCGGAGTCAGGGGCTTTGCCGACACCGTTGCCAAGATCAACCGCATGGCCGACGGGTTGTCGGGGCAGGTGACCAAGGGCGCCAACAGTGCCAACCGCAGCCTCGCCAACATCGAGGTCGTGACCACCACCGTGCGCGACATCGTGGGCCGCAATACAGGGGAGTTCGACTCTACCGTGGCTTCGGTCACCGCGCTGCTGAAGCGTCTGGACGGCACGCTTGCGCGACTGGACCGCGTCGTGGCTGAGGTCGAAACCACCACCCAGCACGTCGCCGAAGGCAAGGGCACGGTGGGACGGCTGCTGCACGACGAGACGCTGGTGCGGTCGGCCGAAGAGGTGATGGGCGACGCCAAGGCGCTGCTGGATCGCTATACGGCGCTTGAGGTTGGCGTGGACTACCGGGTCGCGGCCTACGCCGAGCGCGTGCAGTATGCCCACCAGCTCGCGTGGCAATCGCACCTGAGCCTGCGTCTGCAGCCGCGCAAGGACATGTACGTGCTGGCCACCCTGACCAGCGACAATGTGGGGCGCAAGCTGACGCGGGTCACGACGGGTACCCAGGGCCAGGAGCCGCTGCTGACGGACACGTACCTCCAGGAAGACACCCAGTTCAAGTTCGGCGTGCAGTACGCACGGCGGTTTGGCTTCGTGACGCTGCGCGGCGGTCTAATCGAGTCCAGCGCGGGCGGCGGCATGGACGTGCACGCGTTCGCCGACCGCGTGATGCTGTCGGCCGACCTGTTCCGTTTCGACGAGAGCTCGCGGCCCCGACTGCGCGCGGTGCTGCTGGTCGAGTTCTACAAGTACCTGTTCGCTTGGGCGGGTGGCGACGAGCTGATGTACCCCAGCACCCGCGCCGACCTGTTCTATGGCCTGGGCGTGCGTTTCGCCGACGACGACTTGAAGATCCTGTTCGCCAGCGCCCCGTCGATCTCGACCAAGTAGCTGACGCAAGCCCTCGTCACGCCTGCACAATCTCCACCGCTTGGTTCCACCGCAGCAGCGCCAGCGCGACCAGCTTGGCGCGCTCAGCCACCGTGTGACGGCGAACCTTCTCGTCGTGGGTGTGCGGGTGCTCGCCGACCGGCCCCAGACCGTCGACGGTTGGAATCCCCAGCGCGGCCGTAAAGTTGGCGTCGCTGCCGCCGCCTGTGTCCTCGGCGCCGACGTCCTGATCGAACTCCCGTGCGACCGCCTGAAAGTGCGCAACTGCACGGTCGGACTGCGCAGAGCGCTGCCACGGCGGCCGCCCCACGCCCCCCAGAATGTCCACGCTCGCTCCCGGCACCGGCGGTTGGCTGCACAGCGCGCGGATGGCCGCGTCGACGCGCTCGCCTTCCTCAACCGTCAGGATCCGCAGATCGACCTCGATCTTCGCCTCATCGGGGACCACGTTGCGCTTGGTGCCGCCGCGGATCACGCCGACATTGACGGTCGTGCCATGCGCGGGGTCGTTCAGCTTTGCCAGCGCCAACACCAGATGCGCCATGCCGACAATGGCGTTGACGCCCGCCGACGGGTCCATGCCCGCGTGCGCCGACTTGCCCCGCACCGTGATGAAGTAGCGCCCCACGCCTGCCCGCGACCGCACCAACGCCCCGGTCTTGCGGCCGATCTCGAAGTCCAGCGCCAGGTCGCGGTCGACCGCCAGCTGCTGAATCAGGTCGCGCGAGGTCGGCGACTGCACCTCTTCGTCCGCATTGTGGAAACAGACCCAGTCGAACGCGTCCAGCTGCCGCACGGCCTGCAGCGCCTCCAGAGCCGCCTGCGCCACCACCAGCCCGCCCTTCATGTCGCCCACGCCGGGACCGCACAGCCACTCCCCCTGCTGGGTAAACGACAGAAACGTCGAGGTGCTGTCGTACACGGTATCGAAGTGCCCTAGCATCAGGATCTTGGGGGCCGTCTTGCCGACCTGAGGCTTGGCCGGCCGCCGCGCGATCAGGTGAACCATGTCGCCCGGCCGCGCAACCCGCTCGCAGGCAAAGCCCAACCGCTCGTAAACGCGCTGCAGCTGCTCCAGACAGGTCAGGCGGCCAGCGGGGTTGTCCAAGCCACTGTTGACGTCGACCAAAGCGCGCAGGCGCTCGATCAGCTGGGGCTCGTTGCGGTCGAGGAACTCGATGACCTGGCTGTCCAAGCGGGGGTCGGGGGACATGGTTCTCCTGCACGATGGTTCGAGTGGTCGGGAAGGTTGGGCGGGTTCAGGACTCAGCGAGCAACGCGATCTTTTGGAACACAGGCACCCGCTCCACGGCGGTCTCGCGCAGCTCGCCGTCGCTCTCCAGGTAGATGGTCCCTTCTGTGATCGTCACGTTCCACGCCATGTTGCGGCTGCCAACAGTCTCGAGCCACTGCATGAAGGCGGGGTCGATCAGGTGAATCTCCAGATGCTCGAGATGCCGCGGACGCTCGTTGGTCACCTCGACGCGGAAGCGCTCGGCCTCTTCGCGGTCCACGAACAACGCCAGAAAGCGAGCCGCCTTGTGATGCCCCAGCGCCCGGATGACCCGCTTCATCGGCGGACAGCCGCACTCGACCCACATGACCAGATCCCCAGTCAGATCGAGCGCTTGCAGATCCGGCTCGTGCAAGTCGGTAAAGCCCGACCGGTCGGTCAACGCGTCATCGTAGAAGAGCACGTGCGCCAGAAAGCGCAGCAGGATGTGCTCGTCGGGCTCGTCGGGGTTCTGCGCGCAAACGAGGGTGCGCTGACCGTAGACGCCGCGGTCAAGGTCGCTAAGGGTCAACCGCACCTGACATCGAAACGGAACGTTGCCCATGGGCACGCCTCCACAGGGCCGGGGAGTCTAGCCCTGTCGGTGCTCGGGGACAACGCGAGGAGAAAGGCGGACCTACTCGTCGCCGACCAACGCCGCCTTCAGGTAATCGCGGTTCAGCTCTGCGATAACGCGCACGCTGATCTCCTTGGGGCAGACCGCTTCGCACTCGAAGTAGTTGGAGCACGAGCCGAAGCCCTCTGCGTCTGCCTGAGCGATCATGTTCAGCACGCGGCGCTGGCGCTCGGGCTGACCTTGGGGCAGATGAGCGAGCTGGCTGACCTTGGCGCCGATGAACAGCATGGCCGACGCGTTCTTGCAGGCCGCGACACACGCGCCGCAGCCAATGCAGGACGCAGCGTCCATCGCCAAGTCCGCGTGCTTCTTGGCGATTGGCAACGCGTTGGCGTCAGGCGTGCCGCCGGTCGAGACCGACACGAAGCCGCCAGCCGCGATGATGCGGTCGAACGAGCCGCGGTCGACGACCAGGTCGCGGATCATCGGAAACGCCTTCGAGCGGAACGGCTCGATGGTGATGGTCTCGCCGTCCTTGAAGTGCCGCATGTGCAGCTGGCAGGTGGTGGTGGCGCGCTCCTTGCCGTGCGGCAGCCCGTTGATGACGAGCGAACACATGCCGCAGATGCCCTCGCGGCAGTCGTGATCGAACGCAACGGGCTCGTCGCCCTTGTCGATCAGCCGCTCGTTGACCACGTCGAGCATCTCGAGGAACGACATGTCCTCGCTGATGCCGGGCGCGTCGTACGAGACCATGCCGCCCTTGTCGTTGCCGTCCTTCTGACGCCAGATCTTCAGCGTGAGGTTCATCGCGTGGCTCCTTACTTGTAGCTGCGCTGGGCGAGCTGGACGTTCTCGAAGGTCAGGGGTTCCTTGTGGAGCTCGGGCTTGGCGAAGTCGCCCGTGTACTGCCACGCGGCGACGTAGCTGAAGTTCTCGTCGTCGCGCTTGGCCTCGCCCTGGTCGGTCTGGCTCTCCTCGCGGAAGTGACCGCCGCAAGACTCGGTGCGGTGCAGCGCGTCCAGGCACATCAGCTCGCCGAACTCCAGGAAGTCCGCGACCCGACCTGCCTTTTCCAGGACCATGTTGTACGACGCCCCGGTACCGGTGACGCGCAGGTTCTGCCAGAACTCCTCGCGGATCTGCGGGATTCGCTCAAGCGCCCGCAGCAGACCTGCCTCGTTGCGCCCCATCCCGCACTCTTCCCACAACAGCTTGCCCAGCTCCTTGTGGAACGAGTTGGGCGACCGCTTGCCACCGATGGCCACCAGCTTGTCGAAGCGTGCCCGGGTCTCCGCCTCGGCCGCCTGGAACTCGGGACGGTCGGTCGTGATCTTGCCCTGCCCCGACGTCGCCAAGTACTGGCCAATCGTGTACGGGATCACGAAGTAGCCGTCGGCCAGCCCCTGCATCAGCGCGCTGGCACCCAACCGATTCGCGCCGTGATCCGAGAAGTTGGCCTCGCCCAGCACGTGCAAGCCGGGGACGTTCGACATCAGGTTGTAGTCGACCCACAGACCGCCCATCGAGTAGTGGACGGCCGGGAAGATGCGCATCGGCACCTTGTACGGGTCCTCGGCGGTGATGCGCTCGTACATCTGGAACAGGTTGCCGTAGCGCTCGCGGATGGTGCCCTCGCCCAACCGCTTGATCGCGTCAGAGAAGTCCAGGTAGACGCCCAATCCGCCGGGGCCAACGCCGCGCCCTTCGTCGCACACGGCCTTGGCGTTGCGGCTGGCCACGTCGCGGGGCACCAAGTTGCCGAAGCTGGGGTACTTGCGCTCGAGGTAGTAGTCGCGCTCTGCCTCGGGGATGTCGCCGGGCGCCCGCTTGTCGCCTGCCTTCAGCGGCACCCAGATGCGTCCGTCATTGCGAAGGGACTCCGACATCAGGGTCAGCTTGGACTGGTGGTCGCCGCTGACGGGGATGCAGGTCGGGTGGATCTGCGTGTAGCAGGGATTCGCGAACAAGGCGCCGCGCTTGTGGGCGCGCCAGGTGGCGGTGACGTTCGACCCGATCGCGTTGGTCGACAGGTAGAACACGTTGCCGTAGCCGCCGGTCGCCAGCACCACCGCGTCACCCGCGTACGAGCAGATGTCGCCGGTGACCAGATCGCGCGTGACGATGCCACGGGCGTGGCCGTCGACGACCACGAGGTCCAGCATCTCGGTGCGCTTGTGGTTGACGACGTTGCCGAGGCCGACCTGACGCTGCAGGGCCTGATAGGCACCGAGCAGCAGCTGCTGACCGGTCTGGCCGCGGGCGTAGAAGGTGCGCGAGACCTGCGCGCCACCGAACGAGCGGTTGTCGAGCAAGCCGCCGTATTCACGAGCAAACGGCACGCCCTGCGCGACGCACTGGTCGATGATCTCGGTCGACACCTCGGCCAGTCGGTAGACGTTGGCCTCGCGGGCGCGGTAGTCGCCGCCCTTGATCGTGTCGTAGAACAGCCGCCGGACGCTGTCGCCGTCGTTGCGGTAGTTCTTGGCCGCGTTGATGCCGCCCTGCGCCGCGATGCTGTGGGCGCGCCGTGGGCTGTCCTGGAAGAAGAAGCAGTGCACGTTGTAGCCGAGCTCGGCCAGCGACGCCGCCGCAGACGCACCCGCCAACCCCGAGCCGACCACCAGCACGGTGTACTTCCGCTTGTTCGCGGGGTTGATCAGCTTCATGTCAAAGCGATGCTTGTCCCACTTCTCAGCCAATGGGCCGGTCGGCACCTTGGAGTCCAGCTTCATCTCAGTTCCCCCGTGGCCTTGGCGAATCGTCGCGGTCGGCCGGGTGCGGAGGGCGCACTTCGCGCCCCCCAGTTGGTTCGGTGGGCTACAGCACGTCCTTGAACGGCCCCAGGTTCAGCAGGATCGCGAGCGGCATCGAGACGTTGCCCAGCATCACGACCCAAGCCAGCACCTGCCCGGCACGCGTCAGCAGCGGCCGGTACTGATCGTTCACGATGCCGGTTGTCTGGAACACGCTGGCGACGCCGTGATGCAGGTGCGTGCCCAGCAACAGCATCAGCACGATGTAGGAACCGCCGTTCGCCGGGTCGCGGAAGCCGTGCACGACCATCGCGTACACGTCCTTGGGAGCGGTGGGATCGACGCCCTCGATCGGGATACCGCCCAGCGTGAAGTGCAGCAGGTGGTAGCCAAGGAACAGCAGCATCGCCACGCCCGTCCACCGCATCGTGCGCGACGAGATCGAGGCCTTGGCGGTAGCTTCGTTGACGTACTTCACAGGGCGCGCAGCCCAGGCACGCAGGGTCAGTCGCCAAGCCGACCACACGTGCGCGACCAGCGACGCGAAGATCACGGAGCGAACGACCCAAAGACCGGCCCCGAGTCCCTGCAAGAACTCTGCGTACTTGTTCAACTTCTCAGGTCCGGAATAGACCTGCAGGTTGCCGACCAAGTGGCCGAGCACGAACAGCACGAGCACAAGGCCAGACAGCGCCATCAGGAACTTCTGGCCGACGGTGGAGGTCAAGCGGTGGCCCAGACGGCCGAGCCCGGCAGACTGAACAGCGGCGGATTCCATGCGGTCTCCTTGGTCGAATACGGCAACGCGACATCGAGCGGTCGATGCCGCGCGGGTGCGGTCTCGCTGCAGAGCGGGCCGCCGGAAAGGGACGAGGCAGGCGCGAAAGGCGGGGTGAGACCCGATGCCCCCACACCGGTACGGCAAGGGGCAATCCTGCCGCCGCCCGGAGCCCTCGACAAGCCCCGGACGGCAGCAGGACGCAGACTACTTGAGCAGGTCGGCGACGACGGCGCGCTCCTGCAAGAGTTCCTCGACCGTCAGCTTGGTCTTTTCCTTGGCCCAGTCCGTCGCCGGCAGGCCCTGAACGATGCTGTAGCCGCCCTTGCCGTCCGAGGTGACCGGGAACGACGAGTAGATGCCCTCAGCCACGCGGTAGGACCCGTCGGACCACACGGCCGCCGAGAACCACTCGCCCGCGGGCGTGGCGCGCTCGAAGTCCTTGATGTGGTCGATGGCCGCCGACGCTGCCGAGGCCGCGCTGGACTTGCCACGGGCCGCGATGATCGCCTTGCCGCGGTTCTGCACGCTCTTGAGGAAATCGCCGCGCAGCCACTCGTGGTCGGTGATGATCTCGGTGACCGGGCGACCCTTGATCGTCGCGTTCTCGAAGTCCGGGTACATCGACTCGCTGTGGTTGCCCCAGATCGCCAGATTCGCCACGTCCGCGTTGGTGACGCCGGCCTTCTGCGCCAGCTGGGCGACCGCGCGGTTCTGGTCCAGGCGGGTCATCGCGCCAAAACGCTCCTTGGGAATCGAGCAGTTCGAGGCGGCGATCAGGCAGTTCGTGTTGCACGGGTTGCCGACAACCAGGACGCGCAGGTCCTTGGCGCCGCGCTCCAGAGCCTTGCCCTGACCGACGAAGATGGGGCCGTTCTCCTTGATCAGGTCGGCGCGCGCCATGCCCGGACCACGGGGCTTGGAGCCGACCAGCACGGCCCAGGACACGCCATTGAAGGCCACGTTCTCGTCGCTGGTGCACTCGATGCCCGCCAGCGACTTGAAGCCGCAGTCGGCCAGCTCCATCGCGACGCCTTCAAGCGCCTTCTGCACTTCGGGAATCGGCAGGTCGAGCAGCTGCAGAATGACCTTGCGATCCGGACCAAACGTCTCGCCGGACGCCAGGCGGAACAACAGGCTGTAGCCGATCTGGCCGGATGCACCGGTGACGGCGACGCGAATCGGGCTGGTCATGGAATCCCCCTTGATTGGTGAGCGCACCTGGGTGTTGGAAGTCGGTCGCAACGCGGAACCGACGAAAAACGCGTCAGCGGCCCCGCACAACCGCGAGCCGGGACGACGAGATAGAGCGAAGAATTGAACCGGAACCGTGCCGGCTGGCCCCCGCCAGAAGGTCGAGATCATCCCGGGGGACGGGTTCTTGTCAAGGGCCGACCGCGTTTGCCGACAAATCGGCGCGGGGACCAAACGACAGATCCGCTCAACCCACAGGTTCTTCAGAGGAACTCAATGGACCTTGAGGTCGGGATCTGTTCAAGGCGTCGGCCTCGAGCAGCGCCGTCGCACGCACCTCGACCGCCTCGGCGCAGATCTGCCCGCGCAGGAACACGCGGCGCCCGGTGAAGTCGATCTCCTCCCAGTCTGGCCCCGTGAACGGGTCGCGGTCCTCGCGCAGATGCTCGTCGAAGCGTTCCCCCAGCAGATCCAGCAGCAGGTCGACCGCCTGACGCTCGCGCAGCTTCTCGCGTTTGAGGTCCACGCGCGCCTCAACCGGATACACGCGCTTTCTCTCCGCGTCCGCCAGCTCCCACCGCATCGACAGCCAGTCCGCCTCGACGGAAGCACTCACGGCGATCCGCTCATCGCGCCGCAGCCGCCCCAGGAACAGCTCGTGCAGCATCCGCTCGATGCGCCGCGCCTCAAATTCACCGATCACCTCGCGCGCTGCCATCCCGCGTTCTCCCTACAGCCGCCACCACAGGTCCAGCACCGGAAAGACCGTCCAGCGCGACACCGAAGTCTCGCCGACCAACTCGCCCATCATGAACTCGCCCACCGTCACGCCGGCCAGCAGGTGGAAGCGCCCGAAATCATGCAGCCATGCAACTGTATATGTCGGCGTGTCGATCGACTGCCGCGAGATGTCCCAGCGGCCCAGCGCCGTCGCCATCAGCAGATCTGACTCCGTCAGCAATCCGTGCAGCTCGATCGTGCCAGAGACGCCGTGCCCGGTGGTGCTGCAAGATCGCCCGTCGATCGCCCGCGCCGCCACACACGAGTCCTCGGGAGGCAGCCCCAGCCGCACGTGGTATGAGCTCCCGAGCGTCAATCCCAGCCTCCGCTCCGGGTACCAGGTGCCGACAGGCCCCACCGTGATCTCGCCGGGAGACGAGCGCGCCTGCTCCGACAGCGCCGCACTGCCGAAAAACGACTGCTTGTACGACGCTGCCCCCGACAGCACCCAGGTCCGAGCCTCTTCCAACCGATAGCGCCCCGCGACATTCGGCACCAGCAGCAGCGCCAGGACGGGGTGCGACTGAATCGTGAAGCGGTCGGTGACGCCATAAGCGATCGGCGAAACCACACCGAACGTCAGCGCCCCCTGCTCCAGCACCTGCGCGGTCCCCATCGTCACAGATTGCACACTCTTCCACTCGGCAGCCGCCACGCACGGCCACGCCAGCAACACCGCGGCAAACACCCCGCAAGACACCCGCAACCACCTACCCACGCAGGACTTTTTGGTTTCTTCCGGCATGTTGGCCCGGCTCCCGGCCGCCAAGAGCAGCACGTGGCGCAGCGTAGGCGATCGGCGCGGGAAGGCAAAAGCCCGCCCCGTACGAGCACAAAATGGAGCAGACCAAACCGATTGCAGGCTTGACATCACAGGTTTCCTTCCCTAGCCTACCGTTCCCCGAACGGGTCCCGCCGCCTTCCGGTTGCGAGTTCCGCTTGGGGCGACAGCAGGGAACGCCCAGCGGACCCGCGAAGTCGATGTACCCGCTAGAGAAGGTCGAGGAAGGACTCGGGGCAGGACAGGCTGGGTGTCGATCGCGCAACGCGAACACGGCACCAGGACAGGCGCGTAGCTCAGTTGGTTAGAGCACCACGTTGACATCGTGGGGGTCAGCGGTTCAAATCCGCTCGTGCCTACCAAGCCCCTCCCTTGAACATCCCCCCTCGGCAGCCGCCGCGAAGACCGGGGCTGCCGTCGCTCTGAGCGGGACTGCGCAGACCCGGACGGTCACCGAACGGGCCCGCGAAGAAGAGCCCCGCCTGCCACGGCAGCACAGGGCCGAGCAACCCCACCTGACGCCAGAGCGCGCCCGGGATAGGGAACGGAAGGAAGCAGCACCGGGAGTCCCGGAGGCTGCACAGAGAACGCAACCGACTGTCGGGGTGAACGGCCGCATGGCGATCAGCAACACTCCTCAGCAGCAGCAAGAGGACGCTCGCAAGCGCGAGCCCCGAGTCAACTACCGCATCCGCGTGCCGGAAGTGCGGCTGGTGGGCGTCGAGGGCGAGCAGCTCGGGATCGTGGCGATCGAAGAGGCCATGCGGATGGCCAACGAGCTCGGCATCGACCTGGTCGAGGTGGCGGCAACCGCCCGCCCCCCGGTCTGTCGGCTCATGGACTACGGCAAGTTCAAGTACCTGCAGAAGAAGAAGACGGCCGACGCCAAGCGCACCTCGACCCATGTGGAGGTCAAGGAAGTCAAGCTGCGGCCCAAGACCGACCATCACGACTATGAGACGAAGCTGAATCAAGCCCGTCGGTTCCTGGTCGATGGCAACCGAGTGAAGATGACCGTCATGTTCCGCGGCCGCGAGATCGCCTATGCGAACACGCAGCGCGAGCGTTTGATGGAAGTCGCTACGGCCCTGGCCGACTGCTCTGTCGTCGACGTGACGCCGAAGGTCGAGGGTCGCAACATGTCGATGATGCTCAACCCGAAGCGTGGCGGCGGTGGCGGCGGCGGAGGCGGGGGTGGAACGCCCAAGCCTGTCGAGCCGGTTGCGCCCGTCTCCCCTGCCCCGGTGGCTCCGGCTCCGCGGCCGGCCCCCACGGTCACGACCCGCGGTTCGTCCACGGCGCGACCGGAGTAGTCCGTTCTTTTCTTAAGTTCACGCGGTGTCGCAGGCACCGCGGTGGAGTTGGTGATGCCGAAGATCAAGACCAGGCGGGCAGCGGCCAAGCGGTTCAAGGTGACTGGAAGCGGCCGCATCAAGTGCGGATCGGCCTACCGCCGGCACATCCTCGTCACCAAGTCCACCAAGCGGAAGCGCCAGCTGCGCTCGCCGACGACGCTGGACCGCACGATGGTGGGTTCCGTCAAGGCGATGCTGCCGTACGGTTGACATCGCCGTCGGATGCGCCCGCACGGGCCGGGTCGCCAAACGGTCCGGAACGAACCAAGCGGTCCGCCGGCCGTCGCTTTCCGGGGGTGACAAACCCCATGGGATACGATAGCTTCGGTTCGCCGGGTCAGACCGAGCGGTGCACTTGCAGCCCCAAGCGGCTGCCCGAAGGCAGCGCCAGAGAAGCGTAACCATCAGGAAGATGAAGATAGTCGACGGGTTGCAACACGCCGCCGACGCGACACGAAGCGCCGACCAAAGCGAGAATTGGCGCCAGTGCACTAGAGAGAGCCCAAAGGAGCAAGTCCGATGCCACGCGTGAAGAGAGGATTCAAGGCCCGCCGTCGCCACAACAAAGTGCTGAAGATGGCCAAGGGCATGCGGGGCGCCCGTTCGCGTCTGTTTCGTACGGCGCGCGAGCAGGTCTACCGCGGCCTGAAGTTGGCCTTCAAGGAGCGTCGGCGCAAGAAGCGTGAGTTTCGCGCGCTGTGGATCATCCGCATCAACGCGGCGGTCCGCTCACTCGGGACGCCGTACTCGGTGTTTGCGGGTTGGCTGGCCAAGTCCGGCGTGGCCTTGGACCGCAAGGTCCTGGCTGAGCTGGCGCTGACCGACATGGAAGCGTTCAAGGTTGTGTTCAACAAGGTTCGCCTGATCGCCACTGGCGCTTAGGCACCAGATTCCAGAGCTGACTCCGATCCTGGCACACCCGGGCAGGTGTGCAGCCGACAGGCGGGGCAAGTCCAAACCACAGGAAGGGTACCGACATGACGAAGGCTGACATCATCGAAGCGGTTTACGAGAAGTTGGGTGGATTCTCCAAGCGGGAGGCGGCCGATCTGGTCGAGCTCGTGTTCGAGACCCTGAAGGACACCCTGACGAAGCAGGAGAAGGTCAAGATCTCTGGTTTCGGCAACTTCGTCGTCCGCGAAAAGAAGGCCCGCATGGGTCGGAACCCCCAGACCAAGAAGCCGATCGAGATCTCGGCCCGTCGCGTGCTGACCTTCAAGCCGTCGCAGGTTCTGAAGCACACGCTGAACACCTGATTTCGGCGGATTGCACGAGCACGTGGCCCGTCCGAGGCCCCACTTCGTGGGTGCAGCGGTCGGGCTGCGTGCGTTTGTAGGTCACGCTGCACCTGAGCCCTTTGGGCGCGAGAGGCTGCCGGCATGGAGACCGCAGACAAGCTCCCCGACAAGGTCTATTTCCGCATCGGTGAGGTCGCGGAGCTGCTGGGCGTAGAACCCCATGTGGTCCGCTTCTGGCAACAGCAGTTCCCCACGGTACGGCCCGAGCGGTCAGCGGCGGGACGCTATCTGTATGCCAAGCCCACCGTCGAGCGCCTGTTCCGCATCCGTCAACTGCTCTACGCGGAGGGTTACACCATCGCTGGGGCCAAGCGCGCCTTGGCGACCGGGGCCGCTGGCCGCAGCCGAAAGGCCGACGCTAGCGGTGGCGTTGCAGAAGTCGCTGCGCCTGCTGAGGTTGCCGTTGCTGCATCGGTGGCCGTCACCGACAACGGTGAGGCGACGCGCCGACAGGTGGAGCTCGAGAGCGAAGTCGAGCGGCTGCGGCGGGATCTGCGGGCGCTGACCGCACGGTTGGAGGCTTCGCAGGTGAGTGAGACAGACCTCCGCTCTCGGCTGGACGGTGCCCGCGCTCGCGAGAGGGCCGTGCTCCTCGAGTGCTTGGCCGAAGTCGACAATCTCGCTGCGGCGCTGACTCCCTCCCACTGAATTCGCCCGACGCGGGTCCTGCGGACGCTTGGAACCGGTGACCCCGGCGAACGAGTGTGGTATGCAGCCGCGCCCCGCGCCAACCGGCGCCCATTCCCGGACACGCGAACCCATGCCCGACGACCTGCTCAATCCAGGCGGCCCCTTGCCGCGCCCGAACGCCGAACTCGAGGCTCGCGCCGAGGAGATCTGCAGCCGCCTGCTGATCGAGCGGTACGTGCCCAAGCGCAACTATCGGGATCTGCTCCTGGATGACGAACTGCGCGCCATCGTGGCCCGGCGGCTCGGCGGAGTCGGGTTGCAGCTGGTCGAGTCGTTTACCTCCGACTGGTTCGCCGTGCGGCTGAAGCGGGAGGTCGAGGCGGACGTGTCGTTCGACTGGGCGACGAACAGCCGGATGCCGCGCGGGGCGGTGGCGCTGCTGGTGATCCTGTGGGCCAAGCTTGTGCTTCCCAAGCGGATTTCAGCCACCGAGACCGCGCTGCGCCGGACGCTGGTTGCCGACGATGACCAAGCGAGCGCTCCCGCTGAGGAGGCCCCGCTGGCCGTCGCTGCTGCCGAGAAGCCTGCTGTGCCGCCGGTGCCTACCGTGAGTCGCGATGCGTTGTATGCGGAATTCGGACGAAAGTTCGGCAAGACGTCGTTTGCCCGCTATGTCGGGCAGCTGAAGAACGCCGGCTTTCTCCTCGAAGACCGGCTGGGCAACCTGCGCGAGGGGCCACTGCTCGACCTGCTGGTTGACGGTGTCGAGATGGCGCAGAAGCTGCGGGACTCGGTGCTGTGGGACCTGCTGGAGCGCGATGGCGGCGCGGACCCGCTGGACGACGAGGCGGACGACGCCCCGAGCGACGACGACACGGGCGACGACGCCTGACCTGAGAACGGGCCAGGCCCGCGGAGTGCACGCGCACGATGTTCACGTTCAAGTGGATCGAGATGATGAACTGGGACTTCTGGTCCCATGTCCGCCTGCCGCTGGACGAGCAGGTGGTGCTCATCGCAGGGCCGAATGGCTCCGGCAAGACGACGCTGCTCGACGCGCTGCGGGTGCTGCTGAACGCCCGCAAGCTGTCGACCTCGCGCAAGATGCCCCAATACCTTCGCGATGATACGGGCGTTGCCGTCATCAAGGCGGTGGTCACCAACCCGTTGAAGCGGGGCACCGGGCGGCGGCCGTTCTCCACGCGCGGACTGTTTGACGAGGAAGTCACGATCGCGTGCGTGCTGGAGCGCAAACAAGGCGGCTGGCAGCGGCGCTACCTGATCACCGGCGGAGATGCGAGTATCGAGCAATTGCGGGCACTTCCGCGTGGTCTTGGGCCAGAGGAGTACTCTCGGGCGCTGGAGGATGCCCACGTCCCGCGCACGCTGCTGAAGATTCTGGCGCTGGAGCAGGGCGAGACCCACAAGCTCGCCTCGCGCACCCCCGAACAGCTGCTGGAATACGTGCTGGAGCTTCAGGGCGACAAGCAGGTGCTGGACCGCTACGCCGACGCGCGCTCGACCTATCTGGGTGGCCAGCGGGATCTGGAAGAGTACGAAAACCGCCTGAAGATGATGGCGATGCACGTCGATGTGCTGCGCCGCGACGCTGAGCAGTACCGCGAGCTGCAGGTGCTGACCGAGCAGGAACGCGAGGTTCGCGACATCCGCCTTCCGGCTGCAAGGTTGGCGGGACTGGTGCGCGAGCTGACGGACCTGGAGCGCGAGCAGTCGCGGGCCAAGCTGCTGCTGGACAACGCGGACGGGGTGCTTGCGGGTTTCAGCATGGAATCTGCGGCCTTGCGCGAGGAGGTCGAGACCGTTCGGTCCGGCATCGAGCAGAAGCGCGCGGCCTATCAGGAGCTGCTGAAGGACAAGGAGCGGCTGGACGGCCAGTACCGCGACCTGAAGCGCGACGAGGCGGAGCTGGCTGAGCTGGGCGGTCCCGGTGCGGTGGGCGATGCGCCTCCCGAGGCAGAGGCCTTGCGTCTGGAGCGTGGGCGCCTGGTTGCCGCAGAGGCGTCGACCCGCGGAGAATTGCAACGGGTCCTGCAAAAGATCAGTGACTTGCGGGCAGAGCTGTCGACGCTGGATCGGGGTGAGAAGCGGTCGCCGCCCGAGTGGGTCTCCCAAATGCTACGGGAGCTCCGCGTCGAGGGAATCGAAGCCGCCATCGTGGCGGATCTGGTCGAGATTCAGGACCCGCGGTGGCAGGTGGCGGTCGAGTCGATCCTGGGGCGCGAGCGCTTCACGGTGCTGGTCGGTGCCGAGCAACAGCTGGCCGCGCGCAAGATCGCCCAGCGATTGAAGTATCGGTGCTACGTCGAGCCTTGGGGCAGCCCGCAGCGGCCTCAGGTTCGGGCGGGGTCTGCGCTTTCGGTCGTGAGCCTGACGGACAAGCGGGTGCCGGAAACCGTCGTGCACATGCTGAATTCCGTGCAGCTGGTGGAGTCGGTCGAGGAGGGGCACCGGCTGGGGCGGTCGACCTCGATCACGCCCGACGGCTATCGGCAGGACACACGCGGCGGCATCTTTGTGGGCGTGTCGGACCTGTACTGCGGGTCGAGCGCGGGAGGCCACCGCCGCGGCCAGATCGAGAGTGAACTCGGGCAGATGCGCCAACTGCGCGATGGGCTGGAGGCGAGTCTTGCGCCGGGTGGGCGGCGGATCGCGCAGATCGACGAGCTGCTGCTGTCGGACAAGGTGCGCGACAAGGTGCTGCGGCGCATCGGTGACGCATCGACGCTGGTTGAGCGGATCGCCGGGCTGGCGGACCAGCGGCGCGCGATGACCGAGCGCTTGATGAACCTGCTGAGCGAGATCGACGCCGACAACAATGTGGTGCTGGATCGCGAGCGGCGGGTGTCGCTGATCGAGTACCGCAACCGCGAGTCGATCATCGAGCGCGATCGCGCGCGGGCGGGCGTGGCCTCTGTGGAGGCCCGACGGCTGCGCATCGTCAGCGAAGTCGAAGACTTGCGCGCGTCGGTGCCGGTCGAGATGCAGACCGAAGCGGCGCGCGAGCTGCTGGAGTCCGAGGTCACGCTGATCGAACGGCTGAACCTGGTGCGCGAGCGGATCAGCCGCTTCGAGGGCAATCGAGACCCACGCGCCGTCGGCATTTGGGAGCGCGCGTCGGCGGATCTGGCCGAACACGAACGCACGCTGGTCACGCAACGCAGGGATCTGACACACGGATCCGATGAGCTGCAGCTGGCGCGCACCGCGTACAAGCGCGTGGTCGCCGAGACGATTCGCCGCTACCGCACCAACGTCCTGCGGCTGGGCGAGCTGTGTCGGGTCGAGGTTCAGGTCAAGACCCCGGGCGCCGACCTGCTGAAGGACGACAGTGAAGACCTGTTGGGCAAGGCCGGTCTGGAAGTCCGCATCGGCTTCGACGGCAAGAAGCCCGTTGCGGTCGACGACCCCAAGCTCTCGGGCGGTCAGTCCGTGGTGGCCAGCCTGATCCTGCTGATGGCCCTGACGATGCAGGACGGCACTGACGCTGCTGGCTTCTTCATCCTGGACGAGCCGTTTGCCCACCTGTCGGTCGAGCGCATCGACGAGGTTGCCCGCTTCCTGCAGGTGACCCGGGCGCAGTTCATCATCACGACGCCGACGACGCACAACCTGCTGGTGTACAACCCCGCGCAATTGACGCTGAATCTGCGCAAGAAGGGCGGAACCGAGCGACACGCCCCGGTGCCGACGTTCCTGCGGCGGTAGGCGGAAGTCCTAAGTCAGGGGATCGACCAGCTCGACCCGCAACCGCTCGCCAAACAAGCGGATCGCGTTGGCGGTGGTCGCTGCTTGGGCCAACTCGAACGACAGGCCCTTGAGCTCGGCGACCTTGGTCAGGGTCTCACGGACGAAGCGGGGCTCGTTGCGCTCGCCGCGGTGGGGCATCGGCGCAAGGAAGGGCGAGTCGGTCTCGACCAGCAGGCGGTCGAGGGGCGTGGCGGCCAGAACCTCGACCAGTTCTCCAGGCTTGCGAAAGGTCACGATGCCGGGGATCGACAGGTGAAAGCCGAGATCCAGCGCCTCGAGCGCAAACCGCCGCGTCCCTGAAAAGCAGTGGATGACGCCCCCCACCTCTGCGGCGTTTTCTTCGCGCAGCACGCGCAGGGTCTCGGGCTCTGCGTTTCGCGTGTGGATGCACAGCGGCTTGTGCAGCGCGCGGGCGAGGCGGACGTGCTCGCGGAACACGGCTTCCTGCTCGACCGGGGTCGAGTGGTGGTAGTGGAAGTCAAAGCCGGTTTCGCCAATCGCCACGACTTCGGGCGCCTGACACAACTGGCTGATCTGCAACCACAAGGTCTCGTCCCAGTCTTCTGCATCGTGCGGGTGGATGCCGCAGATCGCGCTGACGCCTGGGTGCTGACGGGCCGCGGCAAGCGCCGACTCGGCTTCTGCCAGGTCACCGCCCGCCCCCACGCAAATGACGTGACGAACTCCGGCGGCTACGGCTCGAGCGAGGACCGCTGGCGTCCCCCCTTCGTAGCCCTCCATCGCGATGTGCGCGTGCGTGTCGATCATGCGCCGGGCGTTTCGCGGGCAACCGGATGCTGACCGGTCGGACGACGCCCTTCGGCGATCTTCTGGCTGGTTCCGCGACGGTCGCGGCGCACGTCCTGGTCGACGGGCTCGCCCGTCTCCTTGCGGTGGCGCTCGAGGTCGAGACGCATCAGCTCGTCCATCTCGGAGATCGCCCGCATCAGCATGTCCTGACGCGTGCGGTACGGCTGGAAGGCAGACTTGAAGCCGTTGATGATCACCTCGCGCACGTCGCTGATCGACACGTCGAAGTTGTTGATCCACAACATGTACTCGTCGGTGACCGTCGTATCGGTGACCAGGCGGTTGTCGGTGTTGATCGTCACCCGAATGCCGAGGTCGTGATAGAACTGGATCGGGTGGTTCTCCACGCTGTCGACGGCGCGGGTCTGGACGTTGGACTTCAGGCAGATCTCCAACGGAATCCGGTGGTCCGCCACGAAGTTCAGCAGGTCACCGTCCTCGCGCAGCCGGGTACCGTGACCGATGCGGTGCGCGCCACAGTCGTGCAACGCCTGATGCACGCTCTCTGGGCCAAACGCCTCTCCCGCGTGGGCAGTGCAGTTGACGTTGTTCGACCGGATCAGGTGGAACGACGCGGCGTGCTTGCGGGCCTGGAAGCCGTCCTCAGCACCGGCGAGGTCGAAGGCGACAACGCCTTTGTTCTTGTACGCCACAGCCAATTCCGCAAGGCGCAGCGACCACTTCGGGTCCGCGTGACGCAGGGCGCTGATGATGAGACCCGAGCGAATGCCGTACTTGGTCTTGCCGTCGCGCAAACCGGCCAGCACCGCCTCAACGATGGTGGTCAGCGGCAGCCCCTTCTGAATGTGCAGCATGGGGCAGTAGCGCACTTCCATGTAGTGCACGTTCTCGGCCGCCGCATCCTCGGCCAGCTCGAGCGCCGCGCGGTACAGACCTTCCTCGGTCTGCAGCACCGAGTTGGTGATGTCGAAGCCTCGCAGGTAGTCCGTCAGGGAGTGGCAGACGTCGCCCGCCATGATGAGGCCCGCCAGCTTGTCGGGGTCGTGGGTGGGCAGCTTGACCTTCTGCTCTTGGGCCAGCTCGAGGATGGTCGGGATGCGCATCGAGCCATCGAGGTGGACATGCAAATCGGTCTTGGGCAGGCGCTGGATCAGGTCATAAGTAGGCTTGTACATGGAATTCCTGGTGCCGGTGGACGCGGTCTGGGCGGTCTTGGTGGAGGGAACGGACCGGCCTGGTTTGCGGGGGGAAGACGTCGGCATGGAACGGGTGCCTCAGGGAAATTTGGCGCATTGTAGCCCTCGCGGCCGCGTGGGTCGAGCCGGGAGTCGCTGGCGCTGTCGCCGCGGGGTGGACGGCAACCGGTCCCGCTTCTATGCTCGGGTCATGCGTTGCACGCCAACCCACCGACATCTCTCTTGGGTCTGCCTTGCCGGACTCGCGTTGGTGCTCGTCTGGACAGGCTGTGGCGGAGCGCCGAAGCGCGAGGACCGCGACCGTGGGCTGTCGGACAGTCCGCTGCGCGCCGACCTGGACATGGAGCCCCTGCGCGGAGAGTTGGCGGTCGGCATCGGCCTGCTGAACGACGGCGAATTCGACGAAGCGAAGGGAGCTTTCGAGCGCCACGTGCAGGCGTTTCCCCGCTCTGCGCTGGGCTGGTACCACTTGGGGCTGGTGGCCGTGGAGCAGTCCAACCGCCGCGCCGCCCGCAGCCACTTCCGCCGCGCGCTGGACCTGAATCCGCAGCTTCACGGCGCGGCGAGCATGCTGGGGGCGCTGTTCGTCGAGGATGGCGAGGACATCGCAGCGCTGGAAGTGCTGGAGCAGGCGCACGAGATCGCGCCAGAGGACCCTCGGGTGCTGGGCAATCTGGCGGCGGCGCTGCAGCGGCGAGGTCGATGGACAGAAGCCATTGACATGTATCGGGAAGCCGTCGCGCTTGCCCCCGGTCACGGCACCCTGCTCTACGATCTGGCACTCGCGCTGCGCGACCGTCACGAGGATGAAGCGGCCCTGGAACGACTGGACGAAGCGCTGGAAGTGCGGCCGCAATTTGCGCTTGCCAGAGCCGCTCGCGTCGCGTGCCTGCAGGACTTGGGCCGACTGGACGAGGCCGTGGCCTATGCCGAGGCGACGCTGGACGAGCTGGACGAGCCGGAGCCCGACAACCACCTGGTGTTGGGGCGCGCTCTGGCCGGCCGCGGCGATCTGGACGGCGCGCTGGATGCGACCCGCAAGGCCTTGAAGATCAAGGAAGACTACGCACCGGCGCAGTTCGCTCTTGCCGAGATTCTGGACCACCGCGGCGCCAAACCTGAGGCTCTGGAAGCCTATGGCCGCTATCTGAACAATCCCGCTCGCTCACCGGACGAAGCTCGCCGTGCTCGCGAGCGCCGCAAGGCCCTTCAGGAAGGCTCTGACATTCGCCCCGCACGCTGACCTCCACCCGCTACATCCCCCCGCGAGGACCGCCATGGAACGCCCCTGCCGACTGCTGAAAGCCCTTCCCCTGCTTGCACTTCTGATCCTGACCGGCTGCCCGGCTGCGGGCGTGTACCGGTCTGCCCGGACGCTGGAGCCCGGCGAGACCGATCTGGGCGCAAACCTGAGCGCCAGCCGCGTCTACCGAGGCGAAGTCCATTACGGCGACGGCACCGAAGAGGGCAAGACCAAGGACGCGTCGGTGCACGGCATCGTCAGTGCATTCCCGGAGATCCACGTGCACCGGGGCGTGATCCCCAATCTGGAGGCAGGCGCCCGACTGGCCCCCGCCGCGGGGTATCTGGAGCTCGAGGGCAAGTACCGCTTCTTCCAGCAAGACGGTTGGCACGTTGCCGTGGCCCCGGTTGCCGGTATGGCGCCGTGGGGCAAGTTGTCGCAAGTGCGGCTGCTGCTGCCGTTCTTGGGGACCTACGACCTGAACGACCACTGGGGTGTCACCGCCGGCCTGCACGCGGGTTACCGCTGGGTGCACTTGGACGCGGTGTCTGAGTTCCTGCAACCGCAGGAGATCGACGAGCTGCGCTGGTCCATGGGCGAGGACAGCCCGGTGTGGGGCGGCGGCATCGGCTTCGACTGGCGGACCACGGACTTCTACTTGCGACCGATGCTGACCGTCGAGGGTACGGGCGGCGAGATCGGGCCGGTGGGCCAGAAGGAGGGCTACGGGATCACCACGGTCCAGCTGACCTTCTCCGGCGGCTGGACATTCGGCAAGGAGATTCGGCGCTTCAAGGACGCGGGCGAGCAATTGGATACGCTGATTCAGGGCCGCACGACGCCGACCGAAATGACGCCGAATCCGCCGACGGAGCCCGAAGTTCCCGTGCAGTAACAAAAGGTTCTACGAGCGGGAGATCAGATCGTCGGCACACCTGAACGCTGCAGCGCGCGCAGGCGGTGGCGCAACAGCACGCGAAACCGCAGGGCCAGCGAGATGGCCACCGTGCACAGTGCCGCCGTCAGCCCCCACCACAGCGTCTGCGGCCCCCACCCCAACCGAAACACCGCGTACCAGCCGAACGGCAGTCCGATGAGGCCGTAGCCGAGGACGTTGAAAAGCACCGGCACCCGCGTGTCGTCCAATCCTCGCAGCACGCCAAAGCCGATGGCCTGACAGCCGTCGCCCAGCTGGAAGGCCCCGGCAATCGCCACCAGCATCGCCGCCAGGCCCAGCACGGCGGGTTCGGCGCCCTTGATGTACAACGCCGCGAGTTGATGGCGGAAGATCAGCATGACCGCCGCAGATGTCACGGCGTAGCCAATGCCGACCGCAAGCGCCGTCCATCCCGCACGACCGATGCCAGCCTCGTCACGGCGACCGATGGCATGGCCGACCCGCATGGCCGCCGCCGTGCCCAGCGCCGAGGGCACCTGAAAGGCGACGGCGGCAACGCTCATCGCGACCTCATGGGCGGCAAGGACTGCGTCGCCCAGCAAGCCCATCCACAGCGTAACGAGCACAAAGCCTGCGACTTCCAAGCTGTATTGCAGTGCGAGCGGCAGCCCGGAGCGGAGGATCTGCCCAAGGTCGGCGGCCACGGGACCCTGCCAGTGCCCGCGCCACCCCAGCCGGTCCGGTGCGCGGCGAAAGGGAGCGAACACCGGGTGCGTTCGGCAGTAGCCGGCGACCATCGCGACCATCAGCACGCGAGAAAACACCGAGGCAAGCGCGATGCCGTGCACGCCCATCGCCGGAACGCCCCAGCCGCCCCAGATGAACCATTGGCACAGCCCGATGTTGAACACGTTGGCGACGATGGCAGCCACCATCACCACGCGCGGACGCCCGGCTGCCGAGGAGTAGGACCTCCAGGCGCCGAACCACATCGCGGGGAGCAACCCGGCCGCGGACCACCACAAGTAGGTTTCCACCACGTCGACGAGCGCCGGCGCCTGCCCCATCGTGCGCAGCAACCACGGCGAGGCCAGCAAAGCGGCCGTCATCGGCACGGCGCCGAACACCGCCATCCACAGCGACTGGCGGAACAACTGCCCTGCTCGCGCGTGGTTGCCCGCTCCCACCGCCCGGGCGATGTGCGGGTCCAGACCGTTCATCAGACCGTAGGACGACACCAGCGCGAACACGAAGACGGTCGTCGCCAGCCCTTGGGCCGCCAGAGCACCCACGCCCAGCTGACCCGCCATCACTGTGCCCACCACCCCCATCGCCATCTGCGCCAGCGACGCAACCACCAGCGGGGCCGCCAAGTTCAGCAGCGCACCGAGCTCACGCGGAGCAGGCACGGAGGCAACGGGTGGGACGATGGGAAGAACGGTCGACATGAGGGGGCGGGAGTGTAGCAGGATTCGCGCGGGGCGAAGCGGCCGTCAGTCGCCGCGCAGCTTCGTCGGCTGCGGCAAGACCTCGGCGCCGACTTGCCGGTACAGCTCTGTCAGCCACGTCGCCGTGCGGTCCGCCAGACCCGGCAGCTCGACGGTGCCCCAGACGAGGGCAAGCAGCCGTCGCGTCTCGGGTCCCGTCTTGGTGCGCTGGGCGTCCTTGACCGCGTTGGCGCAGGGGCCGTCTGCATCGAACAGGCACAGCAGGCCCTCGACGTCGATGTCGTGGCCGGCGGGGTTGAAGACGTAGCGGTCGCCTGGCCGACCCAAGGCCACCCGAAGCTCGCCGCTGAGTCGGTCGAGGTCCACCACGCTGATCGGCAAACCCGAGTGCAGCGAAGCGGCGTTGCCCGCGTCTGCGGCGGCATTGATCGACCCAAGCGTGCCCTCCGCTGCCGCACGGGCCAGGTACTCCGACGCCGGCTTGCCGCGACCGGTGGGCTTGTAGCCACCGCGACGCAGCAGGTCCCGAACCGCCTTGTTCACGCCCTCGTCCGGTCGGAATGGCGCAGACGCCCCCGGATGCAGCCGGTCCGTGAGCTCAGGGGGCGAGGTGAGTCTTTCGATCGGCGCTGGCAGCACAATGGTCAAGGCGCGCAGGTCCAGTAGGGGATGAGGGTCGAGGTACAGCACGGAACTCCTTGCAGCAAGAGGGGTTGAGGACGATCAGTCCCGCTTGGTCTGGGCGGCCAGTTGCTTGCGAACGGTCGGCGCGTTGCGGACACCGAACTCGAGCCAGCGCTGACGGGTGCGCCACATGCGGTCCATCGACATGTCGCCCAGCCGGCCTTGGTGAGCCAGCTGCGCCCGACGGCGCGCGACCACTCCCTGCAGCGACATCGCCAGGGCGACCGAGAGGTTGAACGACTGCACCATACCGTACATGGGCAGAATGTAACGGCGATCTGCCGCTGCACGCATGGTTTCGCTGATACCGTTCAGCGCGTTGCCGACCACGATGGCGACGTTGCCCTCAACCGGCAGCTCGTCCAGCGTCTGCTCGGCCTGCAAGTCCGACACCCAGATCTGGAAGCCCTGCGCCTTGAGCGCCGCGATCGCCCCCTCGGTCGTCTGGTGCAGGTGCACGTCGACCCACTGCTGGGCGGACTTGGCGATCCCGGCCGAAAGATGCGGCCCGTGGCGTGGGTTGATCTCGTGGACGTCGTGCAAACCGAAGCCCTCGCACGTGCGCACGCACGCGGCCACGTTGTGGGGGTCGATGATGTCCTCGAACACCGCCGTCAGCGACACCAAACGCCGACGCAGGACGTGGTCCACACGGACGATGCGCTCAGGGGCGATGAAGGCCTCGATGGGGTCAGCGTCGGGCCAAGGGAACAACGTTTCTTCTGCAATCATGCGTGCATCCGTTAAGTGTGGGCGGAGTCGGGGCGACCGAATTCAGGGAGCGGGCGGCGGCACAGGGCCCATCCGCTGGCTGCGAAGAATCCAGTGGAGGTAGCGCTGTTGGACCATGGGCTTTTGTCCCTGAAGCAGCGAGAGCTGGCCCGCGGCCACGTCGCCCGCGTGAGTCTCGATCGCCCGCTGCAAGGCGAGGGCGCTGACGGCGAGAGCGGCCTGCAGCGACTCGGCCGACCTCAACACCGTCGGGTCCAAAGGCTGCCCGGACGCCAAGACGCCCACACCTGCGGGAACCTCCAGCGCTTCGGCCATCGTGCGGTCGGTCCGCACGTGCAGCTGCGTGTCGGGGTCAGTGCGGTCGCGCTCCCAGCGGGTGCCCTTGCCACCCGCAAGGTCGACCAGCAGGCGCAAGGCCTCGATCTGCATGGACTGCGACGGCTCAGCCAGCGCGGGCACCGACGACCAGAACAGGTCCTGCGCGTCCAGCGCCTGCAGCGCCGCCCCGACGGTCAGCGCGTCAGGGTCGTCACCCACACGCTGCAGGAACACCAGCCGCGGCGGTCCCAGCGCGGGAATTGTCGGTGCTTCCGCTTCCTTGGCCTGCCACGCCGTCAACCAATGGAGGGTCTTGCGACAGTCCAGCACCGTCGGGTCGCACGCGAGCAAGACCTGAAACACTGCGTTCGGCTCTCCCTGACTCAGCAACGGCGGCAGCTCTGTCTGCGGCTCCACACCCGCAGCGGCCAGCGAGTCGGCCAGCCGCCCTTGCGCCCCCACCCATTCTTCCAGGGCCATGTCGACCCCCACCCAGGCAATGAGAGCGAGCACGCCAATCGCAAGCAACCGCGCCAGACAGCCGCCTGCTCCACTGCGGGTGTGAACAGGAAAGGCTCCGGGAGATGCAGGGTTGGGCGGCGGCACGGGAGGAATCATCGGTCCCGGTCGGTAGGAAGGAACCTCGGGAGGCGGTGGAGGCGGTGGAGGCGGTGGGGGTGGAGGCGGGGTCGGCCGCAACGCGACGGGTGGCCGCGCGTGCTGGTGCTCAGTGGGCGAGGCACGCTCCGCGGGAGAGGCGTGCTCGGCAACCGGGGCAGGCTCACTGCGACCATGCTGAGGCACCCGGTTCATCTCCACCGCGCGGGCCTGGACATCGCGGCGCACGGGGCGTTCGGTCGCCATCCGCAACCGCGGCAGTGCCGGCAACCCGCCCACCGAAGGAGCCAGGTCGTGGAGCAATTCGCGCGCCGGGTCAGGAGGATCCACGGCATCGACATCGACGTAGGCCCAAGCGTCGACCTCGACCGGCCTGCGTGGCGCAAGGGGCAGAGGTTGACCCGATGGAGCCTCGATCCGCGACACGAACGGCAGCCGGCGGTCGCGTCCCCAGGCAGGCCGGACGATCGGGTGCACCACCATGGCGGCGAAGCGAGGGTCGGGGGCAGGCACCGCGATCGGCTCCGGCTTGGGCAGCGGGAACAGCCGCGCCCACTCGGGCGACTCGATCCGCTGCACACCCTGCCCGGCGGGCAGCGAAGGGGCCCGAACCTGCAACAGGTCAGCCCGCACCCGCAACAGAGCCAGCAGGCCGTCCACGTCGAGCCGATCCGCTGTGTGGGCGGAGAGATAGCCGTCACCGGCACGGTCGGGTTCAACCTGAATCTTGCGGTGCGCAAGGCTGACGTCGATGTCGGCCGACGGCTCGGGAGCGGGAGATGGACGCGTGCTGGTCGCAGGGACCGCGGGCCCAGACCTGCCCCGGCGTGAACCAGAGACGTCGCTGCGGCGGTCGTGGGTGGTGGGCGCGGCCATCGGTCATCCCCGAGTTGCAGGACCGGAACGGAGCCTGCCGTGCTGAACCCGAGGGGTCAATACGCCAGTTGCAGCTGCAGGAACGCCGTCCAACGGGTCGACTCGTCCGTGCCGGCGCGGCGCAACGTGCGGTCCTGCCAGGCGGCCTGGATCTTGGCGGCGTCGCCGTCCAAGTAGTAGTTCAGCGCAACCGTGTAGCGCGTGTCGCTGTCGGTGCGGATGGCCGCATTGGGCTCCCATTCCTCTGCAGCAGCAGCAACTTGAAGGGCGCGGTGGAAGGGCACGTCGGCCGCCACCTGCACGTAGCCGCCGCGCCAGTCGACCGGCTTTACCCCCAGACTCGCGAGGCTGGGCACCTGCGCGTCCGAGGCTCGTGCGTCGATCGGGTCCCGCGTGCCCTGAAAGCCCTCTGCGCGCAGCTCGACCCCTTGCCAGCGGGCAGCAGCAAAGGCAGAGAACGCAGTGGTTTCATCGAACTGCTTGATCTGTACGCTCTTGCCGCCGACTTGCGCCTTCAGCGACGCGTTGTCCTGATAGCTGGCGATACCGCCGCCAAGCCGTACCTTGGGCTTGCGGCCGATGGGGTGGCTGACCAGGTCGTACTTGCCCAGCGGCGCGACGTCCAACCGCGCCTCGACACGCAGGTTCGTGTTGTCGTTGCCCTCTGTGTTCATGCCGTTGCCGTTGAAGACACCGACGGCCGCCATCACGCGCTCGCCCAGCCAATCGCCGGACAACAGGACGCCGATGTCGCGGCTGCTTCCGGCCTCTTCCACCACGTCCGGCCGCTCGTAGATCTGCGACTCCTCAGCCGAGACCAGGTAGGTCTGCGAGAAGATCCGCTTGAATTGCCCAAGCTTCAGTTGCGTACCCAGACCCAGCTCGCGCTCTGCGTAGGCGTTCAAGAGCCGCACCATGCCGCGGCCGAAGTCGACCTTGGTGCGCAGCTTCCAGTCCAGAACGTCGGTGGCGACCTCAAGACGCGCGCGCGGCACGGTGAACGAGTCAGTCCAAGCGGTGGCCAGTGGTCCCGTTGCGCCATCGGGGTTGCCACCGCGCCAGTTGGGACCCAACGCATAGCGCAGTTGCACGATGCCGCCCACCTTTACCGCGCGCCCAAGCGACTTCTTCCCCGCCTTGGCTTGCTTGGTGGTCGGCGTGACGTCGTCCGCCAAATCAACAGGACCGGCATGGGCTGGGGCCGCCAGCACCAGGGTCGCAACGAACGGGATGGCAAACGCGAGTCGACAGCGGAGGGCCAGGGAGGTCATGTCGAAACTCCAGGGTGGGACGGTACCTGCAAGCGCGATGAAGGCGAAGGCATTCCCGTGGCGATGATCTTGCCCCGGTTTCGTGGTATCAAGCCGCGCCGGCCGTTGCCGAGCACCTTAGCACCACGGCCCCCCTCGCCGCCAGAGAGCCCGACATGTCTGAATCTACCCAAGTTTCTCTCGACCAACTCTGCGCCACCACCCTTCGTGGACTGGCGATCGACGCCATCCAGAAGGCCAACTCCGGTCACCCCGGAATGCCGATGGGGATGGCCGACGCCGCGCATGTCCTGTGGTCGCAGTTCTTGAAGTTCGACCCTTCGTCCCCCGACTGGCCCGACCGCGACCGCTTCGTGCTGTCCGCCGGGCACGGCTCGACGCTGCAGTACGGCCTGCTGCATTTGTATGGGTTCCCGCTAACGATCGAAGATCTGAAGCAATTCCGCCAATTGCACAGCCAGACCCCCGGCCACCCGGAGCGCGGGCACACCCCCGGCATCGAGACGACCACGGGACCGCTGGGTCAGGGCTTGGCAAACGCGGTGGGCATGGCGCTGGCAGAAGCCAGACTGCGTGCGGAGTTCGGCCCCGACCGCATGGACCACTACACCTACGTCATCGTCGGCGACGGCTGCATGATGGAGGGCGTGGCCTCCGAAGCGGCCTCGCTGGCGGGCCATCTGGGTCTGGATCGGCTGGTCGTCCTGTACGACGACAACGGCATCAGCATCGACGGCAGCACCCGCCTGACGTTCACCGAAGACGTCGGCGGCCGCTTCGCTGCCTACGACTGGCACGTGCAGTACTGCGACGGCCACGATCAGGCGAGCGTCGCCGAGGCCATCCGCAACGCCAAGGCCGAGTCCCGCCGCCCGTCGCTGATCCTGTGCCACACGGTGATCGGCAAGGGCTCTCCCAAGCTCGCTGGCAGCCACAAGGTGCACGGCGCGCCGCTGGGTGCCGACGAGGTCGCGGCGACCAAGCGGGCAATCGGCCTGGATCCCGAGCAGTTCTTCCACGTTGCGCCGGCCGTCTACGCGCACTTGCGCGCCCGCAACCCGGACCGCATGGCCCAGCGTCAAGCGTGGGAACAGCGGCTGGCGTCGGACGAAGCGGGCCAGCGGCTGGTCGCGCGTCTGACTCCCGACTTCTCCGATCTGGAGGAGCGCGTGATCTGGCCCAGCCAACCCGTCGGGGCGATGCTGGCGACCCGCAAGGCCGGCAATCAGGTGATCCAGGCGCTGGCCCCCCACGTGCCCGGATTGTTCGGCGGCAGCGCGGACTTGGGCCACTCGACCTTTGCGACCATCGACTCCAGCGGCTACGTGCAGAAGGGCGACTACGCCGGGCGCAACATCCACTGGGGCATCCGCGAGCACGCGATGACAGCGGCGGCCAATGGCCTGTCGACCCACGGTGGCCACGTACCATTCGTCAGCACTTTCTTGGTGTTCCATGACTACATGCGGCCCAGCGTGCGGTTGGCGGCGCTGATGGGCTGTCAGGCGGTCCACGTCTACACCCACGACTCGATCTTCGTGGGTGAGGATGGGCCGACGCACCAGCCGGTCGAGACGCTGGCCGCCATGCGCGTGATCCCCAACCACGTCACGCTGCGTCCCGCCGACCTGGCCGAGACGGGCGCGGCGTGGAAGATCGCGATCCAGCGCACCAACGGACCGACGGCGCTGTCGCTGACCCGCCAGAACCTGCCAGAGCTGGACCACTCGGCGTGCGAAGGCGGCGTCCGGGCGGCCGTGGCCAAGGGCGCGTATCTCCTGCAGGAAGCCGTGGGCGAGCTGAAGGTGATCATCGTCGCCTCAGGCTCGGAGGTCCATCTGGCCGTGGCGGCACGCGACGTGCTGCAGGCCGAAGGCATCGGCACGCGAGTGGTGTCGATGCCCAGCTGCGAGTTGTTCGACGCCCAGCCGTTGGCCTATCGGCTGCAGGTGCTGCCGATTCAGGTCCGCAAGCTCAGCATCGAGGCGGGGTTGACGAAGGGCTGGGAGCGTTACGTCGGCCCGGATGGCGACTCGATCGGCATCGACACGTTCGGAGCTTCGGCGCCCGACAAGGTGCTGGCCCAAGTCTACGGATTGACGGTCGACAACGTCGTCGCCAAGGCCAAGCGCCTGTTGTCCTGACGAATTCTAGCGCAGGAAGCGCGAAGCCAGCCGCTCTTGGCTCGCCCGGAACGCCGCCGCCTGCGCCCGCAGGCACGCATCCAGCAGCTGCAGCACGTCACCGCGCAGGTCGCCGGCCTTGTCGCACGCCAGCGCCTCGCCGATGTGACGGAAGGCGGCTTCGTAGCGCCCGCGAGCCGCTTCCAGCGCCGCCGCACCGTGATGCAGTCGCGCGCTGCGCGGATCTACGGCGAGACCCTGCGCGTAGGCCGCCCGTGCCTCTTCGGGACGACCCAGCGCCGCGTGGGCGTCGCCGTATACCGACCACAGGTCCGCGCTGAATTCCGTATTGATCTGAAGGCCCTTGACCGAAATCGCCAAAGCCAGATCCGGCCGCCGCGCGTGCACCAAGGCCCGGCGGGCCGCGTCGGTCAGCACGTGCCAGTTGGTGGGCTCCAGCAGCACGGCCTGCCGATAGGCCTCCATCGCGGCGACCATGTCGGGCTCGGCGCGAGCGGCGGCGGCCAAGGCGCCGGCGCGATTCATGTCCTCGCCGTCAAACGCGGCCCGAAATTCCGCAGTCGTGGCCGGGAGATCAAACCGGGTGAACAGCCGCGAAGCCTGTTGGCGCATCCCGTCCTGAGGCGGGGCCACGCAACGGACACCCTGCCCCAGCGGCGACGCGAAAAACCCGTCCAGCTGGAAGAAGTTGACACCCGCGGCACCGGTCGGCCCGTACTTCTGGTGGACGCGGGGACTGCCCGCCTCTTCCGCCGTGGTCATGGCGACGTCGCGCACCAGCAGGAATCCTGCCTCGGCAGTCGCCGCCACCAGCGCACGGGTCGCCCCCATCGCACCGGCGGTATGGTTGACGACGGTGCCCTGAGCCAGCAGCGCGTGGTCGGGTCCCAGCGCGGCCTCGAGGGCGTCCGCGCACCGCTCGATCTCTTGCAGATCCGGGTGGTTCGTCAGGTCGATGGCCCAAGTCCGCAGCTCCAATTGCAGCAGGTCGTACAGGGGCGCGAGCTGTGCACAGGCCTGCGGCGAGCCGTCCTGGGCCAGCCGCTGGACGTCGTCGAGTCCCAGATCAGTGACCGCGTGGAGCAGCTCAGGATGCCGCAGCCAGGTGCGGACCAGCACCGCCTCCCAACGACCCCGGTCCTGACCCGCGGGCGCGCGGCGGAAGACGTCGTGCGCCAGCAGATCCAGCAGGTAGTTCGCCATGTAGACGTGAACGCGCCCACGCAGGTCCAGCTGCACGCCGGTGTCGATCTCGCCGAACAACCCGGGCCGATTCACATCCATGAAGCCCAGACGCACATGACCGGCGTGGGGCGTAAACAGCCCACGATCCAAGGCCTTGCGCACCGTGGCCGCGCTGACATCGGTGCCCAGCGCGACCAGCCGCTGGTAGTAGTCGACGCCGGCCTCAGTGCAGAGATCGCGAAACGCGTCGAGCAGATAGCGCAGGTGCAAGCCGGTGCCGATGCCCAGCTCGACCAGCACGACCTCGTCCGGCAACGCTCCGGCGACCTGCTGCTCCCTACACCACGCAAACAGCACGCGCGCTGATCGCGCCGACACCGCCCCGCTGTCGTGGGCCAGATGCGGCACCCGGTGGTCGGCCAACAGGTCCGCGGCAAGCTGCGGCCACGCGGCAAGTCCGATGCGAACGTCCAACGACTGTCCCAGCGGCGTCCAATCCTGCAACAGCACGTCGGTCGTCGTCTCAGCGACAGGCGTGGTGGGCGCAGGCACGTCTGGGGCAGCCACAGGCGGCGGCACGGAACCCTTGGTCTTGCGAGAGGTTTTGGGCGGCGCGGGCGGACGGGTCGTCATGGCGAAGCCTCCAGGCCGTCCACAGGGCGGAACACTCAGGACCCCGGACTGACCAGTGCCAGCGTTGTAGCAGGGTGTCCGCGGAAGCGAAACCGCCGCCTTGCGTACCAAGGCCATCGCAGGGATCATCTTCGACACATGACACACGAACGGGTCAGCTCTTCCCAGCTCTCCGTGGCCCGCCGCCACGCGCTGCACGTGGGCATGCGAGCGGGTCACCGCATCGGATTGCTGACCGACCCGTATCAGGCCTGGACGAGGTTGCAGGCGGACTTGCGGGCTGCGCGAACCACGATCGCCATCGAGCTGTACATGCTGATGCCGGACGAGGTCGGCAACGCTTTCGCCGATGAGCTGGCGCTGGCGTGCGGACGCGGCGTGTCGGTGCGGCTGATGCTCGACTCCTTGGGGTCGATGGACCTGACGGACGAGCTGCTGTTGCGGATGAACGAGGCTGGCGTCGAAACCCAGTTCTACGGGCCGCTGCACTTGTCGGAGCCGTGGAGCCGATGGGCGCGCCGCAACCACCGAAAAGTGTTCGTGATCGACGATCGCGTCGTGCACGTCACCGGCATGAACGTCTCAGCCGACTACTTCGCGCTGAAGCCGGGAACGCCTTCGTGGGCCGATGTCGGCGTCCGTGTCGAAGGCCCGTTGGTCCTCGACGTCGCGGCCGAGCTTGCGCGCCACTGGCGGCAGGGCCGACGAAAATCCCGGGCCGACCGCAGGTCCGAGACCCTGCGCCTGCAGTCGGCCAAAGAGCCGCAGCACACCCGGACGCTGGCCACCGTCGCCTTCAACCACGGCCGGATCCGCCAGGCCAACGTCAGCCGCCGCTACCTGCAGGCCGTCCGTGCCGCCCGCGAGTCGATTCTGCTGGCCCAGTCGTACTTTCTGCCAGAGCGGGCGCTGGAGCGCGCGCTGGTCAGGGCCGCCAAGGCCGGCCGCGACGTGCGGATCGTCTTGCCGGCGTTGTCGACCAGCGACGTCAAGATCGTCGCCCTCGCTTCGACGCACGCGCTGGGTCGGTTGCTGCGGGCGGGAGTGCGGGTGTACTTCAGCGAACACCGCATGATTCATGCGAAGTTCGGCGTCGTCGACGGCAAGTGGTGGACAGTCGGGTCGGCCAACCTGGACCCGCTGTCGCACCAGCGCAACCTCGAGGCCAACGTGGTCGGCATCGGCGAGCAGCAGGCCCGCGTGCTGCGACGCTACTTCGACGAGCTGTGCCTGGATGCCCGGCTGCTGACGGCCGAGGCATGGCGCAAGCGTCCGTTGTGGCAGCGTTTTCTGGGGTGGCTGGTGCAGGTGCTGCGGCCGATTCTTTGACCGGATCCGGCGCCCTTGGCGTCAGTCAGGAACCTCGGCGCGGTGACATCCTATCGATCGCTGGTTGTGGTCCATACAGATCAATACCTTACGTGGACCAGGGGCAGGCGGCCGGCCTGGCCGATCCACCCACCATTGAAAATGGTGGGCTATCAGTCGAGAAGCCCGCCTTCGCGGGCTACCTGGCCGCAGAGCCCACGAAGGTGGGCTTCCCATGTGATAGCCCGGGGTTTCTAACCCTGGGTGGCCCGGTCCGTGCGCGTCGGGTAATGGGGTGGATCGCGACCGATGAGCGCTTCGATAGGCTCGTTATCGAAAGGATTCTCGCTCGCAGCCGAGGTTCCTCTCAGTACGCGATCGTGATCTCGGCCGACTGACCGCCGGCCGTGGCCTGCAGGGTCACGGCTTGACCGTTCGACAGCTCGAAGTACTGGAACTCGCTGGGCGTGGTGGTGCCCAACTGCGCCGTGCCGGCCGTGACCGTCCACGTCGCCGGCACGCCGTAGATCCGCAGACCTTGCGCGGTGGTCGCGACAATCCGCACAAAGTACAAGCGCTTGCCGGCCTGGACATCGGGGGCGCCCTGAGCCGTATCGCTGCCGGGCGTGCCCTCGGCCTGGATCTGCACTTGCGTCTTGCCGATCTCGAGCTTGGCCACCGCGGCCAGATCGACCACGTGCACGGTGTGTGTCGCGGTCAGCGCCGCTTCGCTGCCCCGCGCCACCGCGAACGTCAGCGTCGCCTCGGCAGGCAGCGTCGCAGCCGTCAGTTGAAACATGCGTTGCTCGGCATCGGGGGCGATCGACACCGCCGTGGTCGCCGTCGCCGCTGCGGCCAGGCTTGCGACCGCCTGATGGTTCAGTTCGCGCTGCAGCGCGTCGGCCAAGCGAGCGCGCAGGGGCACCTGGGCGCCGGCGAGCACCGCGAATTCCGGGGCGACGCGCGCGGTCGGGGTCAACAGCACGTCGGGCCAGTACGCCAGCCCGGCGGTGGCGGTCTTGGCGACGGTGTAGCCGATCCGGTCGACCTCGGCGTTGCTGGACGGGTCCATCGCCTTGATCACGGCGGCCCCCGCCGCCAGCGCTTCGAACGCCCCGCCCTTGGGGGCGATGACGGTCGGCGTGTCGCTCTCGACGGTCAGCGACGTCTGGAAGAGATCGCTGCGGTGCGCAGAGATGGCAAACACCGAACCCGCCGCGATGGGAACGGCCGGCTGCCAGCTGGACCCGACCATGAAGACGGCGGTTCCGTTCTCTCCCGTCGCGCCGCAGGCCACCAAGATCGGGGTCAGCCACAGCAGCAGAAACGCGTGACGCAACATGGTCCAAACTCCTTGATGCCCGATGGGCGGTTGCGGCACTTTACGAATGCCGCCGGGCCCGATCCAGTGCGCCAGCCAGCATCAGGTCCGTGGCCCGACGCAGCAGCTCGCCGACCGCCATCATCGGCAGCCCCTCTATCGCCGTCGGGTCGTCGCCCTGGATGCGCGTGAACAACCAAGGTCCCGCCGCCTCGATCTTGTACGACCCCGCACAGTCGAGCGGCTGGTCCAGTTCGACGTACGCCAGCGCCTCTTCCTTCGTCAATACGCGCACTTCCAGCTCGACACCCACCTCACGCACCAGCCGCTGACCGTCGGGCAGCACCAGACACACCGCCGTCCACAGCTCGTGTGTGCGCCCCGCCAGCTCGAGCAGCTGCGCCACGGCCGCGTCCACCGTCCCCGGCTTGCCCAGCAGCTTGTCGCGCCCGGTGAGCGCGTCTCGCAGTACCGCGCCTTGGTCCGCCCCCAGCACCAGGTGGCTCGCGTGTTGCGGAAGACCATGGACGGTCAGCGCTTTCTGCTCCGCGTGATGCCGCACCAGTGCCCGCGCCGAGAGCCCCTCGACGGGTTGCTCGTCATAGTCGGGCCGCACACAGGCAAACGGCAGACCGAACCGCGCAAGCTGCGCCTGGCGGTAGCGCGAGGTCGAGGCAAGCACCAAAGGCGCGGGCAGCTGCAGCAACGGCATGTTCTTCCTGGGGTAAGGGAGTTCTCAGGCCAGCGGCTGACCCAGCGCAGCCTCCACGGCCGTCAGCAGGTCGCCCGAGCGAAGCAAACGCGTCGCCGCGTGGATGTCGGGATACAGCACCCGGTCGCTGTCGAGCACGGGTACGACCTGGCGAAGGGTCTGCCAAGCGGCAGAAGTGCCTTTCCCGGGCGTCAAAGGTGCACGCTCGTCGATGCCTTGGGCGGCGCACAGCACCTCGATGGCGACCACGTGCTCCAGGTTGCCGACGACGTCCAGCAGGCGCCGGGCGGCGATGGGGCCCATGCTGACGTGATCCTCGCGGTTGGCGCTGGACGGGATCGAGTCGACCGACGCGGGCATCGCCAGGCCCCGAGACTCGCTGACCAGCGACGCGGCCGTCACCTGCGCGATCATGAAGCCGGAATTCAGGCCCGAGTCGGGCGCCAGAAAGGCAGGCAGGCCGCTCGACAGCATCGGGTTGACCAGCTGCTCGATGCGCCGCTCGCTCATGCTGCCCAGCGACACCAGCGCAAGCCGCGCGACGTCGCAAGCGATCGACACCGGCTGACCGTGAAAGTTGCCACCACTGAGGATCTCGCCCTCGCGCGGGTCCTGGCCCTCCTCGAGGAAGATCAGCGGGTTGTCGGTCACGGCGTTGACCTCGACCTCCAGCGTCTCGCGCAGGAACTTCACCGCGCCGCGCACCGCACCGTGCACCTGCGGCATGCAGCGCAGCGAGTACGGGTCCTGCACCTTGTGGCAGTGGGCGTGCGAGTGGACCAGCGGACTGCCGGCGCACAGCACGCGGACATTCGACGCCACCGCTGCGTGCCCCTCGTAAGTGCGCAGCGCAGCGATGCGGGGGTCCGACGCCTTGACCGAGCCAAGCTGCGCCTCGATCGTCATCGCCCCTGCAATGTCCGCACAGCGCAACAGGTTTTCGGACCGTTGCCACGCCAGCACCGCCACCGCCGTCATCACCTGCGTGCCATTGATCAGCGACAGGCCTTCCTTGGCCTCCAGCGCCACCGTCGGCACGCCCGCCGCCGCCATCGCCTGCGCTGCCGGCATGACCACCCCCTGGAACTCCGCTTCACCCTCGCCGATCAGCACCAGCGCAAGGTGGGCCAGCGGTGCCAGATCGCCCGACGCCCCGACCGAGCCCTGACACGGCACGACCGGATGCACGCCCGCCCGCAGCATGGCGCAAAGCGTGTCGACGATGACCGGCCGCACGCCGGAGTGGCCCTGCGCCAGCACCTTGGCCCGCAATAGCATGATCGCACGCACGATCTCGGTCGCAAACGGTGTGCCGACGCCCGTGGCGTGCGACCGCAGCAGGTTCGTCTGCAGCGCCTGAACCTGATGGATCGGGATCACCACCTCGGCCAGCGCGCCGAAGCCGGTGTTGATGCCGTAGCGAGGGGTCTCGTGCTCCAAGAGGAACGCGTCCACCACCGCCCTGGCACGCTCGATCCGTCGCCGGGCCAGCGGACCGCAGTGGGCCTGTGCCCGGGCGAAGGCGACGTCCAGAACGTCGTGCAGGGCAAGGGGTTCGCTCAGATCGACCAGACGCATGAAGACCTCCGACAGACCGCTTCGCGGGGGGATGCAAAGCCGCGGCAGGATACACGGGACGGCATCGGGTGTCCTGCCGCCGACACGGAACGATTGCCGCCGTGCGGGGTTCCTGCTATCCCCGGGGTCCTGCCCTGCCCCACTTGGAGCCTGCCGTGACCTCGACCGTCGTTCCCGTCGTCCGCCTGCAGCGCCTGAACCCGGACCGCGACGCCGATCTGCCGCTGCCGACCTACATGAGCGTGGGGGCCGCTGGGTGTGACCTCGTGGCCGCCTTGCGGGAACCCTTGACGATTCAGGCCTTTGAACGCGCCAGAGTTCCCACGGGTCTTGCCCTTGCGATTCCCCGTGGCTGGGAGGGTCAGATCCGTCCGCGGTCGGGGATGGCGTTCTCGCGCGGCCTGGGAATTCCCAATGCGCCCGGCACCATCGACAGCGACTACCGAGGCGAGGTGCAGGTGCTGGTCATCAACCTGACGCCCGCCCCCGTCACACTGGTGCGCGGCGAGCGGATCGCGCAGCTGGTGATCGCTCCGGTGGCCCAGGCGCGGTTCGAGGTGGTCGACACCTTGGACGACACCGAGCGAGGCGCTGGCGGCTTCGGCTCGACCGGATCGGGCGGCGCGACCTGAGCGGGTCGGCAGCAACCGACGGCTCACCCACCCGGAAACTCCCTGACGGCAGACGCGGAATCGCGAACGGAAGCGGCGGAAGGCTTGCACCACGACGGGAGCGGGACTAGAACGGCGCCCCCTGATCACCTGAAGGAACACGTCCATGCTTGGAGCGATCGTCTGGGACATCGACCCCATCCTGCTGCACCTGGGGCCGCTGCAGATCCGCTATTACGGACTGCTCTTTGCGGCGACCATCTACCTCGGTTTCTACATCTGGCGACAGCAGGCGCTGAAGCACGGCGAGAGCGAGGCGTTCGCCGAGTCCTTCCTGTGGTGGGGCGTCATCGCCATCGTCGCGGGCGCGCGGCTGGGTCACGTGTTCTTCTACGAGCCCTTGGACTACCTCAAGGAGCCTTGGAAGATTCTGTACTTCTGGCAGGGCGGCTTGGCCTCGCACGGTGCAACCGTCGGGATTGTGCTTGCCTTGTGGGGCTTCGGGCGCTCACACAACCGCAGCTGGTTCCGGGTCGCCGACTATCTGGCCCCTGCCATCGCGATCGCGGCGGGCGGCGTACGACTGGGCAACTTCTTCAATTCCGAGATCGTCGGCCGCGCGACCGATGTGTCGTGGGGCGTGCAGTTCATGCGCTACTGCCGGATGGAGGGCATTCCCGTCGCGGCGTGCGAACCCCGTCACCCCTCCCAACTGTATGAATTCGCAATGGGTCTGGTGACCTGGCTCGTGCTGATCCAGGTGCAGAAGCGCGACATCCGCCGCGCCGGGTCTGGCCTGATGGCGGGCGTGTTCCTGACGGTCTACTTCTCGTTCCGCTTCCTGGTCGAGTTCTTCAAGGAATTCCAAACCGAGCAGCTGCGCACCGGTACCGGACCGCTTGCCGATTTTGAGCGTGCGATTCAATACCACTTCACGATGGGCCAGTGGCTCAGCGTCATCCCGGTCATCGCAGGTTTGTGGATCATCGCGCGCGCCCTGATGCAGTCCAAGGATGCGATTCCGCTCGTGCTCGTCCCGGCCGCGGCGCAACCGCCGGTGACCCACCCCGGTGAGAAGGCCAAGCGCAAGCGGTAGCCCCGTCGAATTCAAGCGCCGCCGTACCCGACAGCCCCGTGAAAAGCCGCGAAACTCGCTTGACCTGAACGCCTTGCACACGCAGGATTCCTGTCGCATGCGTGCGACGGTCCGTCAGGACTTGTCCAGATTCCAGCCCCTACCGACGAGGCCTTCATGCAGCACCGATCCGCCAACGGACTACGGTCCGCCCTGCTCGCCGCGGTTTTCGCCACCGTGCTGACCCCGGCGTTGGTTCATGCAGCAGTGCCCGTGACGGCACTTGTAGAAGGCATGCTCCGCTCGACCGCCGGCGGCCCGGCGACCGATGGCAACTACACGGCAACGTTCCGGATCTACACAGAGGCGGCTGCCGTCCAAGCCCTCTGGACCGAGGGGCCCGTCGTCATCGCCGTCAAGAGCGGCCACTTCACGCAGACGCTGGGCGTCAAGTCAGCACTGAGCCAGCAGGTCATCAGCCAGATCGGTGCAGAAGCCTGGATGGGGATCCAGATCGGCGAAGAACCTGAGCTGCCGCGCCAACCGCTGAACTCTGTGTTGTTTGCCCTGCGCACCGAGACGGCGGACAGCTTGGCGTGCTCCGGCTGCCTGACCGCCGACCACATCGACGCTAAGGTATTGGCACCGTACGCCAAGACAGCGGCACTCGCCACGGTCGCGACCAGCGGCAAGTTTGCGGACCTCGAGGGCGGCCCAGACCTCAGTCCTTACGCGAAGTTGGCCAGCCTCGCCACGGTGGCGACCACGGGCAAGTACACCGACCTCGTGGGAGCACCCGACATCAGCGCCTACGCCAAGACGGCTTCCTTGGCCAAGGTCGCCACGACCGGCGCCTACGCCGATCTCGCCAATGCTCCGACGCTGTCCAAGGTTGCCACTACCGGGGCCTACGCCGATCTGGGCAACGCGCCGACCCTGCCCAAGCTCGGCGTCGCCTGCGGCACCGGACTGGTGATGAAGGGACTGAAGGCCGACGGCACCTACGAGTGCGTCGCGGCCATTACCGAAAACGCCCTTCCGACCAACGGTTTGAATGAGGTGTCGAACGGTCTGCTGTGGAACCAGTACACCGACAGCTACGCGCTCGCGTCCGCTCTGAACATCCCGGACAACAACCCAACGGGCATCAGCGCGGATCTGACCGTCCTGGACTCCGGCGTCGCCGAGGCGTTGACCGTCAATCTCGAGTTGGTCAATTCAAAGATCAACACACTCGTCATCACGCTGGTCGACCCCGCCAGCACCACGTACACCCTGCACAACAAGACCGGGACGGGCACGTCGCTGAAGACGTCCTACCCCACCCCGACCAAGGCGGCGGTTGGCGACTTGACGACTTGGGTGAGCAAGAACCCCAAGGGAAAGTGGACGTTGAAGGTCGTCGATACCGACTTCCTGAACAACACGAACGACGGCCAAATCAAGTCCTTCTCCATCGACGTCAAGACGCTGTCCAGCACCAAGGTCACCGTCAAGGGCGATCTGGTCATCGACGGCAACCTGTACGCGGCCAACTTCAAGGATCCGGAGCTGCCGGAGACGGCGCAATACCGCTATGCGTTCTGGGGTCCAACCTACGACTACGCCAACAGCTGGTTGGCCGGCAACAACTCGGACCTGTTCGGCGGCGTCGCCCCCTCGACCTGGTCCGACAGCAACGGCCTCGCCGCCAGCCTGACCAGCAACAAGCCGCTGTTGCGCGCCCTGTTCAACAGGAAGGGCTACGGTGGACCCAATGCGATGATCATCTCCGAGACCTACCGCGAGCACGGCTCCAGCACGTCCGGCAAGCACGCAGGCGTGCTCTTCCGCGTGAAGAACTCGACCGCCGCCAACATCAACTGGGCCATGTACTTCTACTACACCTCCTACGCGTCGTGGAACGAGTACCCCAGCATCGCGGTGAACGGCTCCAATATCTGGGCACCGGCCAGCAACTGCGCCTCGAACTGCACCGTCGGCCAAACCGTGACGATGCTGGCGAACCGCGTCAACACGGTGGTGGTGGTGGTCGGCTCGGGTCCGCCGTTCACGTACTCGTCCTCGACGTACGGCTACCAGCGGCCGCTCATGCTGGGCTTCTACAACAACAGCCTCGCCCTGCCTGCCGGTCTGTCCTTCGTCGACGACCTCAGCACGGTCTCGCAGTCCAGCGGCTGGGAGCAATAGCCTCCGCACGTCGCCGGTTCGCCGCGTTGCTCCCCAAGTTCTTGGCGTGATTCTAGCGTCCCGATGCCAGCTTGCGCACGAACGGGTAGGTCGGGTCGCGGTCGGTGCGGTCCATCAGCCGCTGACGCGCCGCTTGCGAGGCGACCTTGCCGCTCTTTTGCTGCAGTAGCTGCACGCGGTCCCACAGACACGCGAAGTCAGTCTTGGCGCAGGTCTCCAGGGTCGCGATTCCCGCGTCGACCTTGCCACCGGCAGCCAGCACCATGCCCTTGGCGTGGGTGAGTCGCGAAGTCAGCATCGGCTCGAACGGGGCCTTGGCCGCGTCAGCCTCAGCAACACCCAGCACGCGCTCGGCTTCGGCAGCCTGACCCTGACGCGCCAGCCCCAGCACGGTGACCGTGCCTGCCCAACGCTTCACAGCAGCGGCGAGCGGGTCACCGACCTGCGGGGCAGCCGATTGGTCCACCGCAGCCTGCGCCAACCGCACGGCATCCGCAGGCTTGGCGCGCAGATAGGCCATCCAGGCGCGCTGCAACGTGACCAGCGGTGTCAGTGACGGCAGCTGCGCCGCGATGACCTTGTCTGCGGCATCGAAGGCGGCGGCGGCCCCTGAGGCGTTGCCTTGCGCAAGCGCGACCCAGGCGGGCGTCGTCTGAACCAGCAGCACTTCCGTTGGCACGGTCGCGTGCAGCTTCGCCTGCGCCAGTGCCACAGCTGCCCCCTTGGCATCGCCCCGCTGCGCCCGCAGCTGTGCGAGGGCAAGCCAGGCCGAAGTGAAGGTGGGCGCCAGCTCGGTGGCCTTCAGGAACGACGCCTCGGCCTCTGGCAACTTGGCTGCATTCATCAGGATCTCGCCGTAGGTGTCGTGCGCGTTCGGCTCGTCCGGATAGGCCTCGGCGTACTGCTTGGCAAACGCCACCGCCTGTTCCGTCTTGCCCATGCGGTTGTTCAAGTACGCCAGCAGGTTCAGCGCCGGGCCGTGCCGTGGGTCGAGGGCCAGCGCGTTGTTGAGGTGCTTGGCGGCGTTGTCGAAGTCGCCGGTCTCATAGGCGAACTGGCCCGCGTAGGTGTAGGCGCGCTTGTCCTCACGGGCGGCCAGCGAGAGACGGGTGGCGGCGGACCCGGCCTTCTCCAAGTCGCTGCGGCGCTGGTAGAACAGCATCTCGACCAGCAACTCCTCGGTCTCGCTGCGGTTGTGGGCCAGGTCCAACGCCAGCGTCAGTTCCTCGTCGCCCGCGGCACCGGCCAAGTTGGCGCCGTAGAACGCTCGCGCGGCGGCAAAGTCTGCGTCCAGCGCTGTCGCCTGCCGGTACAGGTCGAACGCCTGACCATAGCGCGCCTGATCGGCCAGTTGGCTGGCCTGTTCGAAGGCGGCAAGGGCCTGTGGCGACGCCGACGTCAGGCGGATCACCTTGGGCTCGGGCTTGGCCGGCTCTGGCGCGATCGGCGGCGCCTCGGTCGGAATCAAGGGCTTGGGCGGCGGCAGCGTCTGCGTAGTCTCAGGTCCGCAAGCGGCCAGCACGGCCAGGACCAGTGTCGCGGCAGTCAGGAGCTTGAGTCGCATCGGAACCTCCCGGAAAGTGGGTGACGGGCAACGATGGTGACCACGACGGGCCTTCCGGTCAACTTTCGGCCCCTTGGCCATCCGCCAAAGCGTCCGCGGGGTTGCACGCCGACCGGAGTGGCGCGACCATGGGGGGCAAATCGTCCCTCCCCCCGACACAGGCATCTTGCCCGACGGAGCACCGCCATGACTCGGTCAGTTCTTCCTTTGCCGCGCGTCGTCGTCCTGCTTGCCGCGCTGCTGCTGCCGCTGGTGGCCACCGCCGGACAGGCTGCTGTGCCTGCGTTTACCCGCGTCGAAGGGCTGCTGACGTCCACGGGAGGCGGTCCGGTTGCTGACGGCAAGTATCAGGTTTCGTTCGGGTTGTTCGCCCAGGTCCAAGGCGGCAGCGCCGTGTGGCAAGAGGGACCGCTCGAGGTCATCGTGCAGGGCGGCCTGTTCCAGCACACGCTGGGCAGCACCAATCCGCTGGCGGCCAGCGCACTTGCCGGGCTGACTGGAGCGTTTCTGGAGGTCAAGGTCGAGCCCGACCCGGCCCTCACCCGCTCGCCGGTCGGGTCGATGCTGTATGCCCTGCGCGCCGCGACCGCGGATGCGCTCGACTGCTCGGGCTGTGTGACCGCCCAGCATCTGGACCCGCAGCTGCTCGCGCCCTACGCCAAGTCCGCATCCCTGGCCAAGGTGGCGACTTCCGGGACCTATGCGGACCTGGCCGGGGCACCGGACCTCTCCGCCTATGCCAAGACGGGGTCGCTGGCCACCGTGGCGACGTCGGGTGCTTACGCGGATCTGGAGGGCGTTCCGACGTTGGCCAAGGTCGCGATCAGCAACAAGTACGCCGATCTGGACGGACTGCCGGTGCTGCCCAAGCTCGGCGCCGCGTGTGGCACCGGACTGGTGATCCAAGGGCTCAAGGCCGATGGCTCCTACGACTGCGTCAAGGCCATGGACCCCACCGGGCTGCCCGCCGACGGTTTGGACGAGATCTCGAACAAGCTGCTGACCAACCAGTTCATCACCACGACACTGCCGACCAAGCTGCCGATCGCGATTCCCGACAACAACCCGGTGGGCATCGAGACGTCGCTGGTCGTGCCGGATGTCGGCGTCGCGCAAACGCTGTCGGTGTCGGTCGAGCTGGCCAACTCGGACATCTCGAAGCTGAAACTGACGCTGTATGACCCGGCCAACGCGGCGTACGTGCTGTACGACAAGTCTGGCTCCGGGACGGCGCTGAAGACGACGTGGCCCGCACCGACCAAGACCGTGTCGGGCGATCTGGGCGGGTGGATCGGCAAGAACCCCAAGGGAACATGGCGGTTGCTGGTCGTCGACACCGGCTTCACCAACAACACGACCGACGGCGCGGTGACGAGCTGGAACGTCAGCTTCCAGACGCTGTCCTCAGGCCTCGTGGCGGCGAACAAGGACTTCACGGTCAACGGCTTGCTGACGGCCAACGGCGGGCTGCAGCTGACGGTCGCCGACGCGCACCCGGTCCAGTGCACGGCGGATCGGTTCGGCTACCTCTACGCCAACAAGAAGGACAAGGCGGTCTACATCTGCAACGGCGAGGCCTTTGCCGTCATCTCGCTGGTGGTCCCGCCCGGCACGCCCGCCAATCCCGCGCTGAGCTGCAAGGCGTTGCTGGCGGCGGCCCCCTCGTCGACGAACGGCAAGTACTGGTTGAAGCCGAGCACCGGGGCGGCCTTTGAAGCGTACTGCGACATGACGACGGGCGGTGGCGGCTGGACCATGTGCTACACCGGCAGCGAAACCGTGCATTTCAAGACCGAGACGTCGTCGCTGACCGCCTACGGCCAGAACGGCTATCGCAGCAATTGCAACGACATCGGCTTTACGGAAGTCCTGTACGTCAACCACGCCAACAACCAGACGGCCTGGTTCAAGCGCGACAGCGGCCAAACGGTCAAGGCGTCGGCGACCAACTACGAGACCAATGGCTCGGTGCTGGGCGAGTGGTCCGTCGCCGGTGGCGTCGCCAACGCCGGCATCAAGTACCAGATGAACGTCTGCGATGCTGGCTGGATGTGGACCGGCCTGATGATCACTGGTCACAACGACGCGTGCTGGAAGGACTGCGGCGGCTGGTGCGGCGACACCACCTCGGCCTACTTCCGCATGGATGGCGACGACAAGAGCTCGTACAACGGCGTGGCCTTCAACGAGAACGGCCACCAGAACGTCGGCACCAAGCTGATGAGCGTGGGTGTGCGGTAAGCGTGCGTCAAACGTGCCTTACACATGCATCATGCGTGCAGTGCGCAGTCTAAGCCTTGCGCCCGGCAAAGAACGTGCGCATCACATCGACCATCGAGTCCAGGTCTTGCGCGCCCATCGTCTCTGCAGACGAGTGCATCGCCCACATCGGGCAGCCGATGTCGACCGTGCGTGCCGCCAGTGACGCCGACGTGATGGGACCGATGGTCGAGCCGCACGCCAGGTCCTGACGCATCACGAAGTCCTGGATCGGTGCTCCCGCCGCCTCACACAACGCCGTGAACAGCGCGCCCGTCTCGCCGGTGGTGGCGTAGCGGTCATTCGTGTTTGCCTTGAGCACCACACCGCGGTTGATCAGCGGCGCGTGCTGCTTGTCGTGCAGCTCCGGGTGCGCCGGGTGCTGGGCGTGGGCCATGTCGGCGCTGAGACAAACCGTATGCGCGAAGGCCTGTTCCGCATCGGCGGCCGAGTCGGTGGCCGGGTGGCGTCGGGTGATCCGCACCAGCACGTCGCGCAGGAAATTCGACGCCGCGCCCGACGACGTCAGGGAGCCCGTCTCTTCGGCGTCGAAGAACGCGGCGACCCGGGTGCGGACTGGGTTTGGGTCGTCCTCGACAGACTCCAGCAGCGCCGACAACCCCGCATACACCATCGCCAAGTCGTCGTGACGCCCACCCACGATCAGCGACCCGTCGATGCCCGCACGCATCGGCTTCTGCACCGGCACCAGATGCAGGTCGAAGCCGTCGACGCGGTCGAGATCCAGACCGGCGCGGGTCGACAGCAGGCGCAGCACCTCGGGTTGCTCCAGATCGCCGCCCGCCAGCACCGCATTGAGCTGGTTTTGCGGGTTGATGCCGCCCTTGTCGTTCTTGTCGCGGTCCAGGTGGATGGCCAGATCCGGAATGATCGCGATCGGTTCATCGATGCGCAGCAGGCGTCGTAGCAGCACCGGCACGCCCGTGACTGGGTGGAAGGTGGGCGCACCGTGGCGATCGCGCACCACCTCATAGGCCACGCCCGCAAGCCCCAGCGGTCGATCGAGCCATGAGCGACGAATCAGCCCGCCGTGCAGCTGCGTGGTCAGCTGCAGTGCGCCCGCGGACGATGCCACTGGGTTCAGGCGCAGGCGCAGGTCAGGGCTGTCGGTGTGGGCGCCGATGAGCGCGAAGCCGGTGTCGACCGGGGATCGCTCGCCAATCACAAGCGCGATCAAGGACTTGCCGTCCGGATGCACGACGTACCGTCGGTCGCCCGGGCGCGGCTCGAAGTTGCCGGCCAGCAGCTGGGGCTGGAAACCGGCGCGCTCCAGCACGTCTGCGCACACGGCCACCGCGTGATGCGGCGTGACGGCCTTGGCCAGCCAGCCCAGGTAATCGTCGGCGCGGTCGTGGCGCTGGCGGGGCGGGGCGGGGGTGCGGGCAATCGGAGCCTTCTTCTTGGCAGCGGTCATGGCGGTCCTTGGCACCCGAAGCTGCGGGTGGCGCCTGAGGGTTGTGCCACGGCTGGGGGCGTTGGGCAACGCAGCGGACGGTTGGGCGCTGGCTCCGCACCGCACGCTGTGGCACGCTGCACCGCATGCCGCAAGAGCCGATGCCCCCTGCCGCCCCGTTCCCCGGCCCGCCCGCCGACAGCGCACCGCGCCACCTGTCGCGTTGGCACGCGGCCGCGATGGTGGCAGGCACGATGATCGGCGTCGGCATCTTCCTGACGCCGCGAATTGTGGCCGAGGCCGCGGGCACCGGACCGCTGTTCTTCGTCATCTGGGCCGCCGGGGCGCTGGTGGCCCTTGCGGGCGCGCTGTCGGTCGCCGAGCTGGGGGCCATGCTGCCGCACGCGGGTGGCGACTACGTGTATTTACGCCATGCTTACGGCAGGTTTGCCGCGTTCCTGTACGGACAGGTGTCGCTGCTGGCGTCGTTCTCAGGGGCGATCGCGGCGATGACGGTCGGCATTCCCCGCTTTCAGGGACAGCTGCTGTTCGGCGAGGCGGTGCTGCAGCCGCTGGCGACCTGGACGGTGCTGGGTCATTCCGGGCAATTCGGCTTGGATCAGGCGATTGCGCTGGGTCTGGTGTGGGGGCTGACCGGCCTTGCCTGCCTGCGTGTGCGGGTGGCGGGGCGCGTGCAGCTGGTGCTGGTCGGCAGTCTGTTCACCGTGCTGCTGGTCGGCGCGGGCTGGGCGCTGGCGATTGGAGCGCAGGCCGACTTGCCGATCGTGCCGGATGCCGGCGCCACCGATGGGTTGGGCGTGCTGGCGGCAGCGGCCGCGGTGTCGTTTGCCTATTCTGGTTGGAACACAGCGGCTTACGTGGCTTCAGAGATCGAGCGTCCGGCAACGGACCTGCCGTGGGCGCTGATCTGGGCGACGTCCGCCGTTGGCCTGCTGTACCTGCTGCTGTGCGCGGCGTTCGTCTCGGTGCTGCCCGACCTGCCCCAAGCCTTCGAGGCGGGGTCGGCGACCGCCACCGTCCTGCTGGGTCCGATAGGCGGACAGGTAATGGCGGGCATCATCGCGGTCGCGGTGCTGTCCAGCGTGCTCGCGACCATCGTAGGCGGCAGCCGCATCTACTACGCGATGGCCAAGGACGGGCTGTTCTTCGCCGCTGCGGGCCGTCGGCACCCGAGATGGGGGACGCCGGTCGCCAGTCTGCTGGCTCAGGCGACTTGGACCTCGGTGCTGATCACGACCGGCACGTTCGAGGATCTGCTGCGGTGGTCTGCCCTTGCGATGATGCTGCTGTCGTTGGGAGTGGTGGCGGCCGTGCCGGTGTTGCGTCGTCAGCGGCCCGACGCGGTGCGGCCGTTCCGCGTGTGGCGTTGGGTGCCGTACGCC
>CAJBNH010000119.1 GCA_903955385.1 uncultured Myxococcales bacterium
AGTCGCCGTACGGTGAGGGTGTCGCCCGCGTCGTCGTCCAGCCCGGTCTGCACCGGCTTCCAGTACACGGTCGACGGTCCGGCGCCGGCCATCAGGAGCGCCGAGAGCACGGTCTTGCCCACGTCGGTGTCGGTGCCGGTGACGAAGATGCCTTTCATGTCGAGACCTTGACGTGGTGGATCAGTCGGTCGGCAAAGTGCGCGAGGTCGGCGTCGGGCAGCGGCGAGCGAACGGTCACCCGCAAGCGCGAGGTGCCGTCGGGGACGGTTGGCGGGCGGATGGCGCGGACGTCGAAGCCGTCGTTCTGCAAGGCTTGGGCGACGGCCAGGGCCCGCGACGGTGCGCCCAGCAGGATCGGCAGGATCGGCGAGTCGCCAGCGGGTGACGGGGCAGGCAGCCATTGCACGGTCGACAGCTTCTCTCGCAGCCATGCGGACTTGCGATGCACGTCGACGACCCGCTGCGGCTGCTGCGACCAGCGGCGCAGGACGGCCAGCAGCCCGGCGGTCAGCGCGGGGACGGGCGCGGTCGAGTAGATGAAGCTTCGGCTGTGGTTGACGAGGTGCTCGATCAGCGGACGCTCCGCCGCGACCCAGGCACCGCCCACGCCCAGCGCCTTGCCTCCCGTGTGCACGGTGGCCAGCACGCGGGCGGTCAGGCCCAGCGCCTCGACCAGCCCAGAGCCGCGCGCGCCCCACAGCCCGGTCGAGTGCGCCTCGTCGACCACCACCAGCGCGCCGTGGCGGTCTGCAAGATCGCAGATCGTTTGCAGATCCGCGCAGTCGCCGTCCATCGAATACACCGCCTCGACCACCACGAACGTGCGACCCGCGCGCGGCTGCTTCAGCAGGGTCTCGAGCGCGTCGAGGTCGCCGTGCGGAAACACGAGCGCGCGCGCGCGCGACAGGCGCATGCCCGCGACCAGACTTGCGTGATTCAACTCGTCGGACAGGAAGGTGTCGGTCGACTCGGCGATCGCAGGTAATAGACCGGAATTGGCTGAAAACCCGGAAGAATACAGCAGCGCCGCCGGCCGCCCTGCGCACGCCGCCAGCGCCTCGTGCGCCAGGGACTGCAGCGGCGAGAAGCCGTGGACCAGCGGCGAGGAGCCCGCGCCCGTTCCGTGAAACCGAATCGCCTCGGCCACTTCTGCGGCCAGATCCGGATCGGTCGCCCAACCCAGATAGTCGTTCGAACACAGGTCCAGACCCGCAGGTGGCTGCAGCGTGCGATGCAGACCGAGGTCGCGGCGGGCAGCGAGCCCCTGCGCCAAGTGCTGCAGGTAGGCTGGCAAGTGGGCCGTCATGCCCCCACCAGTCCCAGACGCCCCAGCAGGTCGCGGTCATCGTCGGCGGGGGCCTGCGGGGTCGTCAGCAGCCGTTCGCCCAAGAAGATCGAGTTGGCGCCGGCAAGGAAGCACAGCGCCTGAGCTTCGTGCGACAGCGTCGAGCGCCCGGCCGACAAACGCACCCGCGAGCCGGGCAGCACGATGCGCGCGGTGGCGACCGATCGGACGACGTCCAGCGGGTCGACGGGCGGCGCATCCGCCAGCGGCGTGCCCTCGATGGGGACGAGCACGTTGATCGGTACGGACTCGGGATGCGGATCCAGGTGCGCAAGGGTCGCGAGCAGGCTGCAGCGGTCGCGCGCCGTCTCGCCCAGC
>CAJBNH010000120.1 GCA_903955385.1 uncultured Myxococcales bacterium
ACGGCCGAGTCGCGCGCGCAGCTGCCAGCATCGGTTTCGCGTGAGGACGCCGTGTTCAATCTGGCGCGGTCGGGGCTGCTGGTCGGCGCACTGTTGCAGGAGCGATACGACCTGCTAGGGACGGCGACTCAGGACCGGCTGCATCAGGACGTGCGGCTGGCCGGGATCCCGGGGGCGGCGCAGGCGTTGCGGGCGGCGCGGCAGGCGGGGGCGGCGGCAGCGGCGCTGAGCGGGTCGGGCCCCACGGTCATTGCGCTGATCGACCGGCGAGTGGGCCGGACCGCGGCGGTCGTGGCGGCGCTTGAAGAGTCCTTTGCCCAAGCGGGGTTGGCAGCTTTCGTGCGAGAGGTCGCGCCCTCCCTTCGCGGCGCCCTGGGGACCCTGCCGGACCCGAGCGTCTAGCTGTGCCACGCAATTCGCCCGATTCCCGCTCCCATTTCCGGTTTGACGCCCTGCGGTCTGAGGGCTAGGGTCGCCTTCTGAAGAGGACCCCATGGCCGCGATGTCGTTCAACGCGTTTGCGTCATGCGGTTGGCCGGCTTGGGCCATTGTCGCTGCGGCCGTCAGGCCGGCTGGGGCCAAGCGCGGGTCAGCGGGTGGGTCGGAACCGGACACGACGGACACTTCGGGTGGGGCTGCATGAAGCGTATCGAGCCGGTTCGCAAACGTTCCAAGGACATTCTGGAGGACCTGCTCGACGGTCACGCCGAGGCCGACCGCGAGGGGCCCGAGACCGCGCGCCGGTATCTGGAGCGCGTGATCGCCAGCAACCACAGCCTGCCAAACGCCGTCAAGTTCTTCACTTACGACCTGCTGGCTGAGGCCTGCGCGCGCGTGGGCGACGACGCGCGGCTGCGCGAGGCCGTCGAGCTGGCGTTGGCCTACATTCCCCAAGCGCAGGAAGACGCCGACCGGGCGTTCGCCAAGTATCTGCCGGAGATCCGCTGCTTCGAGAGAGGCATCGCCGCGGCCGTGGATGACGGCGAGTACACCAAGGCCGTCGAGCTGTGCGACCGCGCGGTGGCCTTGGGCTTGGGCGAGGTCTACGCGCGCAAGCGGGCCAGCATCGACCGCTGGGCGTGACGGGAACACGGGGGACAGCGGGCCGTTACTCGCCGCCGAAGAAGATCGCGTAGTCGTACGCCACGCCGTTCAGCTTGGCCCAGTTCGCGTTGCCGCAGTTGGAGTCGTTCTGGGTGGTCGTCGCGGTGCCGAACGTGTCGGTGCCGAAGGTGCCGTTCTGCCCGACGTAGCCCCAGCCCGCTTGAGCCTCGGACGTGGTGCGGAAGGCGCTGCCGTTGCACGCCTTGCCGACATAGGACTTGCCCGCGCAGCAGTAGGCCATGTCGTGCCAATTGCCTAGACCACCGCCGGTGTTGCCGGTGGGCGTACCCTCGTTCGAGCCGATGCGGTCGCCGTCTGAGCTGCCCGCGCTTGAGGTCGAGGTGCAGGCCGAGCCCTCGTTGACGCAGTGGTTGGCGTAGAGCTTGGTCGACAGCCGCGCGAGCCCCTCGCCCGCCCAAAGGCCGGTCAGGTCCCCGCCCAGCACCTCGCTGCCGATCAGCACGTTGTCGCCGCCGGCCATCGAGGCCACCAGCGCGACGGTGCTGTTGCGCTTGAAGCGCTTCCACCCCTTGTAGACGCCCTGCTCGTGCACGACGACCAGGATCTCGGCGCCGGTGTCGAGGTCCATGTAGGCGTCGCTCTTGAAGTCTGCCTTCAGCGCCTGGGTGACGTCGCCCTTGGTCAGGTTGTTTGTCCACAGGTCGTTGGCCCACCACATCACGTGACCGTCTGAGGTGTCGAGGTTCAGGAGCATCGTCCAGCCCTTGCCAGCGGTCGACAGGTCGCAATAGGCCTGAAACGCCTTGGTCTTGGGCTGGATCCAGTACACGCCCGAGGCCGCGGTCGGTGCCGCGGTCTTGATGGCCTGGCACGACTTGCCGGGGTTGGCTTCGCTGCCCGGCGGCGGCTGCAGGGCCAGCGGGGCGAAGTCCTTGCCGTTGCAGATGTACAGCGCCTTGTCGACGCTGTTGACGTAGGCGGCGCCGGTGTTCGAGACGTTGCAGGGGATCGGGTGGCTGGTCGCGACCAGGAACTGCAGCGCGCCCGTGACGGCGACCTTCTTGTCCGACAGGCTCTGCACCGCGATGCTCCAGCCGTTCAGCTTGCCGTCTTTCGCGTTGTTCAAGAATGCGGTGTCGATGACGCTAAGCGACCACTTGCCCTTGGGATTCTTGCCCACCCACGACGCAAGGTCGCCCGACACCGTCTTGGTCGGCGCGGGCCAGGTCGTCTTCAGCACCGTGCCCGAGCCGGTCTTGTCGTGCAGCACGTAGGGCGCGTTGGCCGGGTCGTACAGCACCACCTTGACCTTCGAGATGTCGGAATTCGCCAGGTCGACGGTGACGGTCAGGCCTTGTGCGATGCCAAAATCCGGAACCGTCAGGTTGTCGGACACGCCGACCGGATTGTTGTCGGGGATGTCGATCGGGGTGTTGGAACTGGGCGTGGCGTCGGTGAATTGCGTGGTCAGCAGGCCGTTCGAAATCTCGTCCAGACCGTCCTTGGGCAGGTCGATCGCCGCCACGCAGTCCAACGACCCGTCGGCCTTCAGCGCCCGGACGACCAGGCCGGTGCCGCACGCGGTGTTGACCTTGGCCAGCACGGGCAGGCCTTGCAGGTCTGCGTACGCACCGGTGCTCGCGACCTTGGCCAGACCAGCCGTCTTGGCGTACGCCGTCAGGTCCGGCTTGCCGTCGAGGTCGGCATAAGCGCCAGAGGAGGCCACGGTCGCCAGAGACGACGTCTGGGCGAAGGCGGACAGATCGGGAGTTCCCTTGAGATCCGAGTAGTTGCCCGTGGTCGCCACGGTCGACAGGTCGCCCTTCTTCGCCACCGTCGCCAGCCACTTCGGGTCGAGCATGGCTTCGGTCACGCAGGCCGAGCACTGCAGCGCATCGGCCACCTGCGCCCGCAGCGCGTAGACCGCCGCCGCCAACCGCTGCCGGGGCAGCTCGGGGTCGGTGCCCACTTGCACGCTGAGCCACAATCCGGCGTCTGAAGGAACGCCCGCCAGTGGCGAAGTTCCACCCAATTGAGCAGCAAACAAGCCGCCTTTCACCGCGAGCTTCTGGCCTTCGGACCATGCTGCGGCGCCGCCTTGGGCCTGGGTGTACAAGCGAAACGTGCCGTCGTAGTCGCCGTCGGCGGCCGGACCGCCTCCGGTGCTGGTCAACAAACCCTCGACTTGAACCACCGCAGGCACAGCCGCAGACGCAGTTGGCGCAAACGCCAGACACGCGAGCAAGGCCGGAACCAGAGGAACGAAGAAGCCCGGGCGGCTTGTGTGCAAGGTCGTCATGGTGTTTCCCCAGATGGTGGGCGATGGCAGTCGCAACAGAAGAGGATCAGTTTGTTTCTTCGAATCCGACGACGCGGCGGTGGATGCCGCTGGTCCGCCAGACCCGGTCGTTTTGCCGTTGCAGCACGTAGAACACGTAGCCGAAGCTTTGGGAATAGCGGCGGTAGATGTCGATCTCCCGCTCCTGTTCGGCCAGCAGCTGCAACGCCACAGGATCGCTAGCGTATCGTTCCCGCAGCACCGGCAACCTCACCAGCATCGGCTCGTAATAGCTTTGCCACCATCCCTCGTCCGGCAGCTGGAACTGGGTCACGACCCGGTAGCCTTCTTCCAACGCGATCGCGCGGTTGCGCTCGACCGTCTGCATCGCCGGATACGCCGTGGACCAGAACGCAGCGGCCTCGGCCGGAGGCGCGTCGACCAGCCAAGACAGCTCCGAAAACACCAGCGATCCCCGGGGCTTCAGCAGGCGCCGCCAGCCCTTCAGACCGGTGCGCAGGCCAATCGTGTAGATGGCACCCTCAGACCAGATGAGGTCAAAGCAGCCCTCGGGAAACGGCAGTCGCGTCATGTCGGCCCGCAGCGGCAGGATCCGCTCATGCAGTCCGGCGTCGGCGGCTTGCTGGGTCAGTTTCGCGACGAAAGACTCGTGCTGGTCTACCGCAAGCACCCGCCCCTTCGTGCCTTGGGCAAGCACCAGCGTCTGCGCGCCGGTGCCACAGCCGGCGTCCAGGATGACGGCGTCGTCGGGAAGGTCGGGGACGCAAGCCAGCGCCCTGCGCGTCGCCTCGGCGCTGCCGGGACCCTGACGGGGAAGCTCCTCGAAGAGCTCGAAGACCACGTCCATGGGATTCATGGCGCCTCCGTTGCCGAGGGGGCGGTCCGTGACGGGGCCGCTCCGTGCTGGTCGTGTGTCCGGTCAACCCGAGTCTGCCCCGGTCGACACGGGCGCGCAACGAGAAACGCCGCGGCAAGGCAACCTCGCGGGTTATCAGGAGGATCGATGTCCGGTGGCGCAGGCGACGGGGCTACGGCAGTTGGCCGTTGAGCTCGAAGCCGGTGACGGTCTTGGCCAGACCAGTCTGGGTGTGCACAAACGTGATGCGGCCGGACGGATGGGTCTGGGTGATCGCCATCTGCATGGCTTTGCTAAGGAAACGCACGTGTTCGGGCGCGCTGCCCAGCTCGTGGTCGGTGTACTGGAACGACGTGAGGTCAGCCTCCTGCACCACGTGGGACAGCCCCTTGGGATCCTTGAGCAGGAACCAGGCCTTGTGTGGCTCGGTGGACAGCCCGATCTCCAGCGGCTTGACGGGGGTCAGGACCAGGGCGGTGTAGCCGGAGTCGAGGTCCAACAGC
>CAJBNH010000121.1 GCA_903955385.1 uncultured Myxococcales bacterium
CAACGCCTCGACATCCGCCGACTTTTCGATCACGCCCAGGCCGTCGCGCAGCCACTGCACCGCCGCGCCCGCGATGAAGACGCTGCCCTCTAGCGCGTAGCAGGTCTCGTCGCCCACCTGCCACGCAACCGTGGTGACCAGACCGTTTTGCGAGGCGACACGGTCGGTTCCGGTCTGCATCAGCAAGAAGGCGCCCGTGCCGTAGGTGCACTTCGCCTGGCCCGGTTCGAGGCAGAGCTGGCCGCACAACGCCGCCTGCTGGTCGCCTGCCATGCCGGCAATCGGGATACCGTCGGGCAGCCCGGGAACGCCTCGCGTGTGACCATAAACGCCGGCGCTAGGGGCGATCTGCGGCAACACCGTCATCGGCACCCGCAGCAGCTGGCACAGGTCTGGACTCCAGCCCTTGGCGTCCAGGTCGTACAGCATGGTGCGCGAGGCATTCGACGGGTCGGTCACGTGCGCCGCGCCGCCGGTCAGGCGCCAGACCAGAAAGGTGTCGACGGTGCCGAACGCAAGCTCGCCCGACAACGCCCGATCCCGCGCCCGCGCCACGTGGTCGAGCAGCCACGCGATCTTGGTGCCCGAGAAGTACGCGTCGATCGGCAGCCCGGTGCGGGCGCGGATGAACGGGCCCAGGCCCCGGTCCAGAAGCTGCTGGCACTCGGGCGCGGTGCGGCGGCACTGCCACACGATGGCGTCGGCCAGCGGGCGGCCGGTCGATCGCTCCCACAGCAACGTGGTTTCGCGCTGGTTCGTGATGCCGATGGCGGCGATGGCGGACGGGTCCAGGTCGGCGAGCGTCAGCACGCCTTGGATCGCCGCCAGGGTCGAGCCCCAGATGGCCTCGGGGTCATGCGCGACCCACCCCGGTTGCGGGTAGATCTGCGGGAATTCGATGGTGACCTTGGCGGCGATGTGCAGACGCCGGTCGATCAGCAGCGCCGTCGTTCCGGTGGTGCCTTGGTCCAGGGCGAGCAGGTGCGTGGCGGTCATGCGGGGTGCCCTCCTGGGTCCCGGTTGTAGCTTGGGTGGGGCGGTTTGGGTAGGTGGGGGATGTCGGGGGACGCGGGCGGGCGAGGTCTGGGGCGGCCGCCGGGGGATCTCAGATGGGCGCGGTCTAACACGGCCGAAGGGGGGTACGAGCGGGCCTCCGGCCGGCGACCCTCACGCCCGCAACGCCTCTTCCATCTCGTGCAACCGCGCCCGCGCGTCCCTGATCCACTTGCGCACCCTGGTCTTGTCCTCGGGCGGCAGTGCGGCCAGTTGCGAAGGTTCGACCTGCCAGCGGGTGGTCTGGTGCTCCCAGCGCTTGACGACGCTGAGGATGGCAGGGGCGGGTTGCGTGTCGGGACCGTCGGGGGCGGCGAGCGCGGCCAGTTCGGCGTCGAGCGCGGCTCGCAGTTGGCGGATCGGCCAGCCTTCTCGGTGGGCAGCGACGGCCAATTGGGCGCGGCGGATCGAGTCTGGCAGGCGGGCGAGTTCGACCAGCGCGGACAGCGAGGCGCCCTGCTGAACGACTGGCGGCAGACCGCACCAGACGATGTGGGCGCGGACGTAGTTGCGCAGCGTGATGGGGTTCAGGCCCATCGCGTCGAGTTGCTCTGCGCGGGCCTGAACGAACGCTGTGAATTTGGATGACTTGTACCGGCTCTTGGCCTGGAACGCGGATTCGTCGCCGTCGAAGAAGCCGTCGATGACGGTGCGTCCAGCGGCGAGGGCCATGTCGCGCACGGCGCGGCCGCAGACTTCGTGCAGCCGTTCGAGCATCGTGTCGTACAGGACTTCGTCGGCGGAAACGACCTCGGTTGGGGCGGTTTCGGTGCTGGCGGAAGGGGTTGGGACGAGGCGATTGGCGGGCACGGCGTACCTCCTGGCCCGGGGGATGGCGCCGGGTTGACGGGAGGGTCGGACAGGTGGCGGGCGTGGGCAAATTTGTTGGCTTTCGGCCGGGAGATTCACATGGCCGACGTCGGCCATGTGTGGAAGGGGTTGTTCGGTTGGCGGATTTTGTTTTGGGGGTGGAGGGCTGCCGGAGCTTGTTCGCCCTTCTTGTCTGCATCCGACACCGGATGTCGCTTGCGAACACGTCGGCGGAACGGCCGCGAGAACCGGCACGGGTCGCGCGCTCGCCCGCTCTCGATCGGGACCAACGGCGGGCCGCTTGCCCCCGTCGCCGCATCATCTACAGTACCCCACCGCCGCGGTCCCCCGACCACAGTTTCGCAGGTCGAGCTTCCGCACAGCGGCATGGGAGAACATGGCGGCATCGCAGGGAAAGCGCAGGCCCACCGGGGGCGTCGGCCAACTGCGGTTGTCGCTTGATGGCACGTCCCGCTACGACCGCCTGCGGTACTTGGGTATCCGGGAATTCGGCGACTCGCCGCACACGAGCCGCACCATGATGCTGGCCGAGCTTTCGGTCCTGCTGGACGAAGTTGGCTGTGACGCCACGCGGGCGGACTACGGGGCGGCCATCATCGACGCGAACGTGCTGGGCAAGACGAGCACGATGAACCGCAAGAAGACCGACGAGTTGCTCGTGCGCGTCTACGGCCTCGACGGCAACCTGCCGCTCTTCCGCGCCCTGCGCCGCTTCTGGCGCGACGACGACAGCGGCCGCCCGGTGCTGGCCCTGCTCGCCGCGATGGCCCGCGATCCGGTCTTGCGATCTTCGTGGCCTCTCGTCCAGGCGCAACCCGTCGGAGCGGTCGTCACGAGCGCCCAGTTCGCGGACGGGCTGCGCCCCATGGTGCCGCACTACAGCCCGAAGTCGCTTGCTTCCCTTGGCCGCAACGTCGCGTCGACTTGGGGCCAAGCCGGCCACCTGCAGGGCATCGCCCGACGCCGACGGCAACGCCCGCAGGTGAGCGTCGCAGCCGTCGCGTTCGCGCTGCTGCTCGGTCACCTGGAAGGTCACCGCGGGCTCGCCCTGTTCGACACGACCTGGACATCGGTCCTCGAACTGCCCTCGGCTGACCTGTTGTCGTTCGCCGCAGCGGCATCCCAACGGGGCCTGCTGCAACTGCTGCGGGTGGGCGACGTGGTCGAGGTCCGCTTCCCGAACCTGCTGACTGAACAAGAGGAGGCGCTTTGTCATGAGCCGGCTTGAACGCCTCTCCGACATCTACTCGAGCCATGTGCGCTTGCCGTGGTCTCGCACCCTTGCCGGCGCGCAGCGCGTCTGGTTCGTGGTCTACGACGAGGACGACGAGCGCCGGCTGCGGCCGCGCCTGGGCCAGTTCGAGTTCGCGACGCGGCAGGCACGCCACCCGTGGCGGCACGTCGATGTGACTGACGCCTTTGCGGAATGGATGGCCGGGCACCCCTACCGCGACGGCTACTTCGAGCGGCCCGACCTGATGACCGGCGCCGCGCTCGCCAGCCTGCGCGATCACGTGGTCGGTCACATTCGCGCCGCCCTGACCGCGGAAGAGAACACTGAGGACACAGTCGTCGCGCTCACGGGCGTGGCCGGCCTCTTCGGCTTCCTGCGCGTGGCCGACGTGGTGCGCGAGGTCGAGGGCGACATCCGCGGTCGGCTGGCCGTGTTCTTCCCCGGCGCGTACCGCAACAACCAGTACCGCCTGCTCGATCGACGCGACGGATGGAACTACCTCGCCGTGCCCCTGGCCAGCGAGTGAACGAGGCCCCGATGCTGAACCGCGACATCTACTGCAAGACGCCCGAGCAACTGCGCCTGGTCAACAACGGCGTCGCCAAGGTCGCGGACGCCCGGAGCGACGCCGAGAAGGAGACCCTGCGCCAGGAGCTGGGCAACTTCGTGTGCGACGGCCAGTACCACAAGGGCATGGTGCAGATCCTGAGCACCTACCTCGAGCTGCTGAGCCAGCCCGAGCAGAAAGCCGTGTGGGTCAGCGGCTTCTACGGCAGCGGCAAGTCGCACTTCCTCAAGATGCTTCGGGCCTTGTGGACGGACTTCCGCTTCGACGACGGCGCGACGGCTCGCGGCTTGGTGCATCTGCCCGACGATGTGCAGGACCTGCTGCGCGAGCTGTCTGTCCACGGCAAGCGGGCCGGCGGCCTGCACGCTGCCTCGGGCACGCTCAGCGGCGGTGCCGGCGACAGTGTCCGCCTGGCCGTGCTCGGCATCGTCATGCGCTCGCTCGACCTGCCCGAGACGTATCCGCAGGCGCGGTTCGTGCTGTGGCTGCGGCGTGAGGGCAAGCTGGCCGCCGTGCAGGCGGCGGTCAAGGCCGCGAAGAAGGACTGGGACGCCGAGCTGCGCGACATGTACGTGTCGACCACGCTGGCCGCGGCGCTGCGCGCGAACGTGCCCGAGATCGGCAGCACCGACACCGCGATCCGCGACGTCCTGGTGACGCAGTACCCGCACTCGCCGGACATCAGCAACGGCCAGCTCATCGAGATCATCGAGACCGCGCTCAAGGGTGCGTCCGGGGTGCCGTTGACGCTCATCGCCTTGGACGAGGTCCAGCAGTTCATCGGCGAGAACCCGGACCGCTCGATGCGCATCCAGGAGACGGTCGAGGACGTGTGCAAGCGCCTGGGCAGCCGCGTGATCGTCGTTGGCAGCGGCCAGAGCGCGCTCACCTCGACGGCGGCGCTCAAGCGCCTGCTCGGTCGCTTCCAGGTGCAGATCGCGCTCTCCGACACCGACGTCACCCGGGTGGTGCGCGAGGTGATGCTCAAGAAGAAGCCCGAGGCGATGCCGGCCATCGACACCCAGCTTGGCAAGGCCAGCGGCGAGATCGCCCGGCACCTGCAGGGCACGCGCATCGGCCACCGGCTCGAGGACGCGGGCGACCTGGTATCTGACTACCCGCTCCTGCCCGTGCGCCGCCGCTTCTGGGACGCGGTCCTGCGGGCGGTCGACGACGGCGTGACCGGGCAGCTCCGCAACCAGCTGACGATGGTGCACGCCGCGGTGCGCGACACGGCAGGCCGCGACCTCGGCAACGTCGTGGCGGGCGACTTCATCTTCGACGACCAGGCGACCAACCTCGTGCAGACCGGCAAGCTGGCGCGCGACACGGCCGACCGCATCCAGGCGCTGAAGGCGCAAGGCGACGACGGCGTGCTGCAGTCGCGCATCTGCGGCCTCGTGTTCCTGCTTGGTGAGCTGCCGCGTAGCGAGGGCGCCGACCTGGGCCTGCGGGCGACCGCGGACACGCTGGCGGACCTGCTCGTCACCGATCTGGTGGCTGGCAGCGGCGAGCTGCGCAAGCGCGTCGAGGTGGCGCTGGAGAAGCTGGCCGACGCGGCGATCCTGCTCAACATCGGCACCGAGTACCGGCTGCAGACCCGCCAGTCGGCCGAGTGGGAAGCCGAATACCGCAACCAGGCCACGCTGCTCGAGCAGGGGCCGCACCAACTCGCGACGTTGCGAGGCCAGCTGCTGCGCGAGGCGCTGGTCGAGGTCTCGCCGCTGAAGAAGGGCATCGTCCAGGGCGACGCCAAGGTTGCGCGCGACGTGACGCTGCACCTGGCCGCCGACCGGCCGCTGCATGGCAACGCGCAGTTGACCGTGTGGGCCCGTGACGGCTGGACCACGACCGAGTCCGAAGTGCTGACCGATGCGCGCAAGGCCGGGCCCGACTCGCCGCTCGTCTTCGTCTATGTGCCCAGCGCGCAAGCCGATGCGCTGCGGGCGGCGATCGTGCGCTGGAAGGCCGGCGAGGCGACCGTGCAGCTTCGACCTGTGCCGATCGAGCCCGACGGCGTCATGGCGCGACGGGCGATCGAGACGCGGCGCGACGATGGCAAGGCGCAGTGCAAGGCGCTGGTGGCGGCCATCCTCAAGCAGGCCAAGGTCTGGGTCGGTGGCGGCGAAGAGGTCAGCGACGGCGAACTGGCGGCGGCGGTCACCAAGGCTCTGACCACGGCGGCGGTGCGGCTGTATGGGCGCTTCAAGGATGGCGACCACGCGCGCTGGGGCGACGTCGTCGTCGAGGCGAAGAAGCGGGCGGCGGCACCGCTCGGCAAGGTCGGGCACCAGGGCGACACCGACAAGCACCCGGTCACCAAGGAGATCCTCACGTTCGTCGCGACCGGTCGTAAGGGCGCCGACATCCGTGCGCACTTCCAGGCGCCGCCGTTTGGCTGGCCCCAGGACGCGATCGACGGCGCGCTGTACGCGTTGGCCGCGGGCGGACACGTCCGGGCGAACCACAGCGCGACGCAGCAGGTGGCCGATGTCCCGACCCTGGCGCAGAACCAGTTGACGCAGCACACGTTCTACGCCGAGACGGTCGTCATCACCGCGGCGCAGAAGATCGCGCTGGCCAAGCTGGCGCAGGATGTCGTAGCAAAGGTGGTGCCGAACGTACCGGTCGCGACCGCGCGCAACGTCCTCGACCGGCTGCGTACGCTGGCCAAGGATGCCGGCGGCGAGGCGCCGCGACCGGTGACGCCGGCCACGAGCAAGCTCGACGAACTAGGCGGGAACGACGGCAACGTGCTGGTCGTCAAGGTCGTCGAAGCGGCCGACGACCTGCGCATGTCGTTTGGCGTGTGGTCGTCCGCGGCGACCCGCATCACCGCCCGATGGCCGCGCTGGCAGGTGCTGCTGCGCTGCCTGAACCATGCGGCTCACCTGGCCGTGCACGCCGAGGTGGCCGCGCAGCGCGATGCCATCGTGGCGCAGCGCAGCCTGTGCGCGGATCCAGACCCGGTGCCGACGCAGTGCGGCAAGCTCGTGCAGGCCCTGCGCGAGGCCCTGACCACCGCCGCTGCCCAGTACCACACCGCGCACCGCAAGGGCATGGACGGGTTGGCCACCATGGCGGAGTGGCAGGAGCTGTCGCACGACGATCGCCGGGACCTGCTGGTCCAGTTCGACCTGCTGCCGCCTGTCGACCCCAAGCTCGGGACAGAGGCGGAGGTGTTGCATAGCCTCGACACGACCGGGTTGAAGTCGTGGTGCGACAAGGCCGACGCGCTGCCCGTGCGGTTCATGCGCCTGCGCGAGCACCTGACGCCGGAGCCGCCGGAGGAGTACGTCGTTGTCGACGTGCCCAAGCGGATGCTGCGTGCGGACGGCGACTTCGAGACGTGGCAGGCCGACGTGCGCGAGCTAGTGCAACCGCATCTGAAGAAGACGAACGTGTTGCTGCGCTAGGGGTTGCCCATGTCTTACCTGTCCCGCGAGCAGCGCCGCCAGTTGGAATCCACCGTCCGGGAAGCCCGGCGGCAGGCTGAGGCCGGCGCTCGCGCCGTCCTCACGCACCTGGGAGTCGCGCAGGCGAGCGCATTCGAGCACTCGACGGCGGTCGAGACGGACCTGCGCGAGCGCCTGCGCGCCCGGGCACGGCAGCTTGGCGACGTCGGTGACAACACGCTTGGGCAAGGCTTCGCGCGCCTGGTGACGACGACGGCGTACGAGCACTGGCATCGCATGCTGTTCGCGCGGTTCCTGGCCGAGCGGGGCCTGCTGCTGCATGACTCGGGCGTCGCCGTGAGCCTGGACGACTGCGAGGACCTGGTGCGCGATGAAGGCAGCGGCGTCAACAAGTGGGTGCTGGCCGGCCGCTACGCCAGCGCGATGTTGCCGCAGATCTTCCGCCCCGACGATCCGGTCCTCGCCGTCGCGTTGCCGGCCGAGTACCAGCAGGAGCTCGAGCGGCTGCTGGCAGGTCTGGGCGTCGAGGTGTTCAAGGCGAACGACGCGCTGGGCTGGGTCTACCAGTTTTGGCAGGCGCAGAAGAAGGAAGAGGTCAACCGAAGCGAGGTCAAGATCGGCGCCGACGAACTGCCGGCCGTGACGCAGCTCTTCACCGAGCCGTACATGGTCCAGTTCCTGCTGCACAACACGCTGGGCGCTTGGTGGGCGGGCAAGGTCCTGGCGGTCGACGATGCCTTGGCTACGACGGCGGCGGACGAGGCGGCCTTGCGGTCGGCCTGCTCGGTGGCAGGCGTCGAGTGGACCTACCTGCGCTTCGTGCGCGAGGACGGGCGCTGGCGACCGGCTGCCGGGGCGTTCGACGGGTGGCCCAAGGGCGCAAAGGACATCCTGGTGTTGGACCCGTGTTGCGGGTCCGGGCACTTCTTGGTCGGGATGCTCGAGATCCTGGGGGCGCTCCGGGCTGCCGAAGAGGGCCTGGACGCTGCCGCAGCGTGCGACGCGGTCCTGCGCGACAACCTGCATGGCCTCGAGATCGACCCACGCTGCACGGAGCTGGCCGCCTTTGCCGTGGCGCTGTCGGCGTGGAGCCTGCCCGGCCACGAGGGCGTGCGGCCGCTGCCGGAGCTGAGGATCGCGTGCTCGGGCCTGTCGCTGGGCGTCTCGGGCAAGGAGTTCCGCACGCTCGGCGATGACCGCCGCGCGCTGTCGGACGAACTCGACCGGCTCTACCAGAACTTCGAGCACGCGACTGTGCTGGGCAGCCTGATCCAGCCGCGCCGGGCGCTCGGCAGCCTGTTCGAGGCCGGGGCAGAGAAGGCGACGGCCATGCTCAAGGAACGGGCGGATGCCGAGCGTCGGGGCGCAGATTCTGCGCGCCGCGAACTCGCCGTGACTGCGTACGGTGCGGCGACGGCGGCACAGTTGCTCACAGGCCGGTACGTGCTGGTCGCTACCAACGTGCCGTACTTGGTGAGCGGCAAGCAGAGCGACCTGCTGAAATCCTACTGCGAGACCCACCATCATGACGGACGCGGCGACCTCGCCACGGTTTTCGTGGACCGTTGCGTGAAGTTCTGCAAGCCGGCAGGCACCATTGCCGTGGTCACACCACAAAGCTGGCTGTTTCAGGGGAGCTACAAGGCGATTCGGACTCGGCTCTTGGCCAACACATCATGGAACGCGCTGGCCAAGTTGGGGGCACGAGCGTTCGAGACGATCACCGGCGAAGTTGTGAGCGTGGCTCTCGTCGCCTTGACCGACCAGAAGCCTCGGTCGGCGCACGCGTTCGCCGCTGCGGATGTGTCGGCCGCGGAGTCCCCCAAGGACAAGTCCTGGGCACTGCAGGAAGGTCCGACTGCCAGCGTTCGCCAGGTTGAGCAGAACGCCAATGCGGATGCGAGGATACAGTTCGCGACGACAAGCGGTCTGCCGATGCTCGCCCCTCTCGTGGATTGCCATCAGGGCCTTGCGACAGGCGACTTGGAGCGATTTTCTGTCCAGTTCTGGGAGGTTAGTCGCCTGGATGCGCGGTGGGTGCCATGGCAGGGGACAGTCGCGAGTATTGAGCACTTTGGAGGTCGGTCAGCGGCTTTGAGATGGGATGACGGAAGGGGCCCACTTCATGCTTTCAACGAAGAGAACAAGGCGGTGCGGAAGAACACCCATCTTCGCGGCGTGCACGTCCGAGGGAAGCTTGGCGTGCTGATCTCGCAGATGGGGCAGGTGCCAACGACCATCTACACTGGCGAGCACTTCGACGACAGCACAACGGTGATGGTGCCCCGGGCCCCGTTGGACGTGCCAACGTTGTGGGCCTTCTGCTCGTCAAGCGAGTTCAGTCAGGCGGTTCGCAGGTTGGATACGTCGCTCAAGGTACCTGCCCATACGCTTGCGAAAGTCCCCTTCGACCTCCCCCACTGGCAGGCCGTCGCCGCAGCGAAGTACCCGCACGGTCTGCCGAAACCCTTCTCCTCGGACCCCACGCAGTGGCTCTTCTCCGGCCAGCCGAAGGGCTCCGACCACCCGCTGCAGGTCGCAGTAGCCCGCTTGTGCGGCTACCGCTGGCCACGCCAGACCGGCTCCGCCTTCCCCGACTGCCCGGCCCTCGGCCCCGACGGCCTGGAGTCCCTGACCGACGACGACGGCATCGTCTGCCTGCCCGCCGTGGGCGGCGAGCGACCCGCGGCGGACCGGCTACAGGACCTGCTGGCCGCCGCCTGGGGCAAGGACTGGAGCCACGCCGTGCTGCACGGCCTCCTCGACCAGGTGGGCTACGCCGACAAAGGCCTCGACGCGTGGCTCGACAAGGCGTTCTTCGAGCAGCACTGCAAGCTCTTCCAGCACCGGCCCTTCATCTGGCACGTCTGGGACGGCGTGCGTGGCGGCTTCTCGGCGCTCGTGCACTACCAGCGCCTCGACCGCAAGACGCTGGAACGGCTGACCTACACCTACCTTGGCGACTGGATCCAGCGCCAGGAGCACGCGGTGCGCGGCGGCGAGGACGGCGCCCAGGAACGGGTGGCGGCGGCCAGGAACCTGCAGGCCGAGCTCGAGCGGATCCTCGAGGGCGAGAAGGGCTACGACATCTTCGTGCGCTGGAAGCCCTTGGCGCAGCAGCCGATCGGCTGGGAGCCCGACCTGGACGACGGCGTGCGCCTGAACATCCGGCCGTTCATGCTGGCGCGGGACGTCGGGCAGCGGGACGCCGGCATCCTGCGGTGGAAGCCGAACGTGCACTGGAAGAAGGACCGCGGGCAGGATGTGCCGAGCGCGCCTTGGTTTGGCAAGTTCGGGGGCGAGAAGGGCGAGCGGGTGAACGACTGGCATCTGGGGTTGGCGGAGAAGCGGGCGGCGCGGTTGGCGGCGTCGTGACGGACGCGATGGCGTTGCGGGATGACGTGGGAATCGGTCAAGAATCTCGCCCGCGGGCGAGAGGACGGGTATAAGGGCGACGAGGAGATCCCGATGGCCACCGCGGACCAGATCAAGGCGCTCATCCGCAGTCACGCCGAGGGCGATGACTCGCGTTTCTACAGCGTAGCCATGCAGTTGGCGGCTGGAGAAGCGCACGTTGGCCACAAGCGGCTCGCGTCGGAGCTGACCACGGTTATCGACGAAGCGCGCGCACGGGCGACCCCTCGGGTGGTGGCAAGCGCGATCCGGCCGCGGCCTCTCGCGCAGCCGCGAGGCGACCTTGGCGATCTCCTGCTCGCCTCATACCCAGCACAGCGCCTGTCGGACCTTGTCCTGGCAACGCCGCTTCGAGCCAAGCTGGACCGGATCATCGTGGAGACGCGGCAGGGCGACGAACTGCGGCACCATGGCTTCACCCCCCTGCGGAAGGTACTGCTGGTGGGACCTCCGGGAACCGGGAAGACGATGACGGCAGCGGCGCTGGCGGGGGATCTTGGCCTTCCCCTGTTCACGGTGCGGCTGGACGGCCTGATCACACGCTACCTGGGCGAGACCGCGGCGAAGCTGCGGCTCGTGTTCGACGCGATGGGCCAGACCCGCGGGGTGTACTTCTTCGACGAGTTCGATGCCGTCGCAGGCGATCGTGGCGCAAGCAACGATGTCGGCGAGATCCGGCGCGTGCTCAACTCGTTCCTGCAGTTCCTCGAGCAGGACGAAACTACCAGCCTGGTGATCGCAGCGACCAACCACGTCGGGCTGCTCGACCGGGCGGTGTTCCGCCGGTTCGACCTCGCCATTGAATACTCGACTCCTGACGCTGGCCAGGCCGAAGCGGTCCTTCGCAACCGCCTTTCGGGTCTCGAGACGTCCGATGTGGACTGGCCGCAAGTCGTCGGTGCCGGCTCGGGCCTCAGCCACGCCGAGCTCGCGCGCGCGGCCGACCAGGCGGCCAAGGACGCCATCCTCGACCGGTCGAAGGCGATCACGACAGACAAGTTGCTGACGGCGGTGGGCGAACGTCGGACGTTCCCGCGGTAGCTGGGGAGCGACGATGCCCGAACCGATTCATCGTGTCCGTAGCCTTGCGCATTTCGACCTTCCGCCGCTGCCGCCGGGCGACCGGTACGCACCACGCAAGATGAACCGGAGCGGAATGGCCGGGCCGCCGCCTGCAGACCGGCGGGCGCACGGAGTGTCGCTGCAACGCGAACTCGACCAAGCTGTTGCCGAGGCGCAGGCACGCTGCGATGCGACAGGGCTGGGTGTTGTCTCGGGACAGCGCGGCACCTACGTCGTCGTGCGTGGGCGCGAGGGCGTCAAGCTCGCGTTCCAGAACCTCGCATCGGCCGGGCTCGAACCCCTGGCGCACCCCGTCGAGATGCGTGAAGGGCAAGAGGACGAGATCACGGTGTTCATTCCGGAAGGCAAGCTGGCCGGCGTGTTCAAGCGGCTGGCCAAGTACGCCGAGGAAGAGAAGAACGCCGCTCTCGTCGACCAGATCGGCCAGCTTCGGTCGGCGACGCTGCGGTCCCTGTGGACGGATGCAGACCGGTTGTTTCCAGAGCCTGGGCAGACCGTCTGGCTGGAGGTGTGGTTGCGCAACACCCCGCCAGGCGCGCTGGACCGCTTCGAGGCCCTGGCCCGCCAGAGCGACGTGCGGGTCGCGACGAGATCTCTGCTGTTCGGTGACCGCGTCGTGGTACTCGCGCGGGCGACTCCCGAGCAGCTCGAGCATCTCATGGAGCGCAGCGGAGATCTTGCCGAGTTGCGCCGCGCCAAACCGCACCCTCACGCCTTCACGGGCATGCGCAACATGGACCAGGCGGAGTGGGTCGCCGAACTCGCCGCGCGGATCCGGCCCGCCGCGGCCAACGCTCCGGCAGTCTGCCTGCTCGACACCGGAGTCAACCGCGGGCATCCCCTGATTGCCGGATCGCTCGCGCCCGATGACACGCACTCGGTCAACCCAGACTGGGGCACGGCCGACGACTCCCGTGGCCACGGCACGCAGATGGCCGGCCTGGCGCTGTTCGGCACCGAGCTGCCGCGCTTGCTTGAGGGCGGCGCACCGGTCGATCTGCCGCATCGGCTGGAGTCGGTGAAGATCCTGCCGCCGACCGGCGGGAATGACCCCGACCTCTACGGTGCCGTCACGCGTGACGCCATCACGGTCGCCGAGAACCATGCGCTGGACCGGTCGGCGCGCACGTTCTCGATGGCCATCACAGGCGAGGCCGAGCAACCCGCTGGAGAACCCACCTCGTGGTCGGCTGCAGTCGATGCGCTGGCAGCGGGTCGAGTCATCGATCCCCGCGCGGCGGCGCTCAACTACGACGGCTCGGCGGTTCGCGCGCCGCCCCGCCTCATCCTCGTTTCCAGCGGCAACGTCGTGTCCAACAGCGTCGACCACCTTGCCCAGAGCCGGCAGTCACCGATCGAAGATCCGGGCCAGGCCTGGAACGCGGTCACCGTCGGCGCCTTCACCGAGTTGGTCGACCTCGACGTGGCGGACCCCGCTTTGCGCGGTGCTCGACCGCTGGCGCGGGCGGGCGAACTCTCGCCTTTCAGCACTTCGTCGGTTGGTTTCGTGCCGGGCTGGCCCATCAAGCCCGAGATCCTGATGGAAGGTGGGAACAAGTATCGGATCGAGGGTTCGGATGAGGCCTGGGAGCACCCCGACTTGGAACTGCTCACAACCAGGGCCGATTTCAGAACCGGGCACTTCACCACGACGAGCATGACCAGCGCAGCGGTCTCGCAGGCAGCGCGCATGGCTGCATCTATCCAGGCTGATCACCCGGACTACTGGCCCGAGACGGTGCGCGCGCTGCTCGTGCATTCCGCGCGCTGGACGCCCGAGATGGAGGCGCACCGCCCGCGCAAACCCAACAGGGGGCAGTCGCTTGAGTTCACGCGTCTGTTTGGCTACGGCGTCCCCGACTTGGGTCGTGCCCTCAAGAGCGCCCGCGATGCCGTGACCCTGGTGTGCCAGGACCAGCTGCGGCCCTATGAGAAGCGCTCGTACGGGTTCATGAACTGCCACGAACTGCCCTGGCCGACAGAGGTCTTGGAAGGCCTCGGTGGCGTGCCGGTCGTGCTGCGCGCGACGCTGTCCTACTTCGTCGCCCCGTACCCTGTGCGCAAGGAACGCGAGCGCCAGGATCGCTACGCGTCGACGCACCTGCGGTTTGCCTTCAAGCAGTCCCTCGAGACGCCAGAAGAGTTCCTGCAGCGGCTGAACGACAAGGTGCCGGCGGAGAAAAGGCCGACTGCCCCCGCGGACCGCGGCGACTGGCTCTTGGGCACGGAAGCCCGCCACCTCGGCTCGTTGCACCACGACATCTGGAGAGGTTCGGCATCGGAGCTTGCGCACAAGGGAGTGATGGCCGTGCATCCGGTCGCTGGCTGGATGAAGGACGCCCCCCGCCAGCGCCAGGGCCACGAGGTCGTGCGGTACTCGCTGGTCGTGTCGATCGAAACCGTCGCCACTGACGTGGACCTCTGGACGCCGGTCCATCTGCAGGTCGAACAGCTTCTCCGGCAGGAAGTCGACGTCGCGATCCGATAGGCGAGACTGTCGGCAGCATCTTGCGAGGCAACTGACCATGGCAGACCAGTCCAACCCGACGATCCTCGACCATCTAGCCACCGCCCTCGAGCGCGCCGCCGACTACAACCACGAGGACAAGGCCCCACCAGCCTGCATCCTCTGGCCCGACAAGCTGCGGCAGTGGGAGCGCGTGCTGCCGTCGCTGGCGGCGCGGTGGGGCGCGGTGCTGACGCTGGGCGACTGGCGGGCCGAGGCGATGCAGGGGCCGGCGATCTGGCTCAAGACCATGCTCGGCCGCCGCCTCGAGGGGGCGAATTGGTCGTCCACCGACCTGCCCATCCTCTATCTGCCCGGTGTGGGTCGCGCGGACCTGCGCTCGGCCGAGGACTGTCCCGAGCACCTGCTGCCGCTCGTCGAATTGCTGTTCCGCGGCACGGTCTTCTCGCAGCCGAGCGGCAAGGACTGGACTGTCCCCGCCTTCCTGCACGACAAGGACAAGGGCGTCGGTCTCGACGTGGGCACCGACGGGAAGACGGCAGAGGCGATCGTCCGGGCAGCCGAAGTGCTGGCTGCTGTCCCCGTTGCCCGGCTCCGGCACCGTCGTCTCGAGGCGAGCGACTTTGACACGCTTCTGGTCGAGGACGTGCCTGGCCAGGTCCTGCGCTGGCTCGACGATGCCGCCGCGTGCAGGGACGACCTCGGCGCCCACGGCTGGCAGGCGTTCGCAGCGGCGTGCAAGCGCGATCTCGGTGTCGACCCCGATGCGGACGGCGTTCTGGTCGCGGCGGAGCGACTCGCTTCCCAGGCGGGAGGCTGGCTGACCGTTTGGCGTCGCTTCGTCGCCGCGGCGACGTCCTACCCCAGGATTCCCGGCCTGCTGGACAAGGTCGCGCCGCCTGCCGAGCCGCCCTGGAATGACGCGTTTCCGTCGCATGACCTGGCGGCAGAGACTCTCTTGCGTTCCAGGTTCTTGGCGTTGCATGACATCCAGAAGCACTTGGCCGAGGGTGAACTGCGCGACCTTGACGGGCAGTACGGCTACCGTCGGCAGCTCGTGTGGGCCGCGCTCGAGCGCGCACCGTTGGCAAAGGCCCTGCGGCACCTGGTTGCGCTGGTCGATGCGGTCAACGAGCCCGTCGGCGGCAACAGCGCCGAGGCCTTGCTGGAACGGTACACCGCAGGCGGGTGGCGGGCCGACCTCGCGGTCCTGCAGGCCCTAGCGAGCGTGCGCACTGATCAGGACGTCGAGGCTGTCTCGGTCGCCATCCGTGCCGTCTACTTGCCGTGGCTCGAGGACGGCGCCAAGCGGCTCCAAAAGCACATCGCCGCTGCCCCTGACCTCGCCGCGTTGCACTCGGGCGGGATCCTGCCGGTCGACGGCGAGTGCGTGGTCTTCGCCGACGGCCTGCGCTTCGACGTGGCCAACCTGCTGCTCGAGGCCCTGCAGGGGACTGGCTGTACGGTCGCCATGACGACACGCTGGGCCGGGCTGCCCACCGTGACCGCGACCTGCAAGCCGGCTGTGAGCGCCTTCGCAAGCGTCATGGAGGGAACGGCCAAGGACATGGACTTCCTGCCGCGGGTCACGGCGTCGCAGAAGCTGCTGACCTCTGGCGAGTTTCGCGCCCAGCTCTCGGCGCGCGGCATCCAGGTGCTGCAACCGGCCGAGACGGGGCAGACCGACGGCAAGGCCTGGGCCGAGCACGGCGCGCTCGACTCCATGGGCCACGCACAGGGCTGGAAGTTGGCGTGGCGCATCGACGAGGAAGTCGCGGGGCTGGCCCAACGCGTACGGGCCCTGCTGGACGCGGGCTGGAGCCGGGTGCGCGTCGTCACCGACCACGGCTGGCTCCTGGTGCCTGGCGGCCTGCCCAAGGCGGAACTGCACGCAAGCCTGGCCGAAACGCGCTGGGGCCGATGTGCGGTGGCCAAGGACGGTGCCAAGGTGCCGTATCCGACCGCGCCGTGGTCCTGGTCGGCGACCGTGCCGGTGACGGTGGCGCCGGGTGTGGCCACGTTCACGGCCGGCTACGATTACGCGCACGGCGGCTGGTCGCTGCAGGAGGCCGTGGCTCCCGTCCTCGACGTGACGCGGCAGGGCGCGGCCGCGAAGGTGACGGTAGCGGTGAAGTGGCGCCGGCTCAGGTGCAACGTCACCGTTGAAGGTGTGCCGCCCGGCAGCCGTGTGGACGTGCGCACGCAGGTCGCGCAGCCCGCGTCATCGCTGACCCAGGGCGGCAAGCTGCTCGAGGCCGGCCAGGCGACGCTGCTGGTCGAGAACGATGACCTCGAGGGCACGCCCGCGTTCCTCGTCGTCCTCGGCCCGAGCGGCACGGTGTTCCGGAAGGACCTCACTGTCGTCGGAGGTGCGGCATGACCGTAGAGCTCGACCCACTCGACCGTCTCACCGCCGAGTCCTTCGAGGGCTTCGTCGTGCGCAAGGACCTCGTGCGCACGTTCGCTCGCCAGTACCCGGTGCCGACCTACGTGGTCGAGTTCATGCTCGGCAAGTACTGCGCCAGCACAGACCAGGCCGAGATCGACGAGGGTCTGCAGGTCGTGCAGCGCCAGTTGGCGGCGCGCAGCGTCCGTACCGGCGAACACGAGCTATTCAAGGCACGTGCGCGGGAAACGGGCGTGGTCAAGCTCATCGACAAGATCGATGTCCGCCTCGACGCCAAGACCGACGCCTTCCTGGCCCGCGTGCCGAGCCTGGTGCTGACCGATGTGCGCATCCCAGACGAGATCGTGCACCGCCACGAGCGGTTGCTGACGGGCGGCTTCTACACCGAGATCGACCTCACCTACGACGCCGCGATCGCCCAGGAGAAGAGCGGCCGGCCGTTCGCGATCGAGTCCCTGCGCGAGATCCAGCTGTCTCGCCGCGACGTCTTGGAGGTGCTCGCCCGCAACCGCAGCAAGTTCACGTCCACGCAGTGGAAGCACCTGCTGTTGCGCAGCGTCGGTTTCGAGCCCGACCGCCTGACCCCGCGCGCCCAGGACGTGTTGCTGCTGCGCATGGTCCCGTTCGTCGAGCGCAACTACAACGCGGTCGAGATCGGCCCGCGCGGCACCGGCAAGAGCCACCTCTTCCAGCAGGTCTCGCCCTACGCGCACCTCGTCTCCGGCGGCAAGGCCAGTGTCGCCAACATGTTCGTCAACAACGCCACGGGGCAGCGAGGCATCGTCTGCCAGTACGACGTGGTGTGCTTCGACGAGGTGTCGGGCGTCTCCTTCGACCAGAAGGACGGCGTCAACATCATGAAAGGCTATATGGAATCCGGCGAGTTCAGCCGGGGAAAGTCGTCGATCCGCGCCGACGGGTCGATCGTCATGGTCGGCAACTTCGACGTCGACGTGGAGCACCAGCAGCGCGTCGGCCACCTGCTGAGCCCCCTGCCGCCCGAGATGCGCGACGACACGGCCTTCATGGACCGCATCCACGCCTTCTTCCCCGGTTGGGACATCCCGAAGATGGGCCGCGAGCTGTTCACCGACCACTTCGGCCTGGTCAGCGACTTCTTGACCGAGTGCTGGTCGCAACTGCGCAACCAGACCCGGCTTCCGGCGCTGCAAGGCAGGGTGTTGTTCGGCGGGGCGCTGAGCGGCCGCGACACCGGGGCGGTCAACAAGACCACCAGCGGCCTGTTGAAGCTCCTGTACCCGGATCCCGAGGCGACGATCGCGGACGAGGACCTCGAGTGGGCGATCCGCCTGGCGCTCGAGTCCCGCCGCCGTGTGAAGGAGCAACAGAAGCGTATTGGCGCCGCTGAGTTCCGGAACACCCACTTCAGCTACACGCTTGGCGACTCGGGCGTCGAGCAGTTCGTGGTCACGCCGGAACTGCAGAGCGAGAACCAGATCGGCACCGACCCGCTGCCGGCCGGGCAGGTCTGGGCTATCGGGCCTGGGCTCGGCGACGAGGGGCCGGGCCTGTACCGCGTCGAGGTCGTGGCCGGTCCCGGCAGCGGCGTGCACATCCTCAACCGCCCGACGCCGCCGGCCTTCGGCGAGAGCACCCGCTACGCCGAGCAGAACTTGTACGCACGGTCCCGCGAGCTGGTCGGCGACCGTGAGCCCCGCGCGCATGAGTTCTCGGTCCAGTTGCGGGGCTTCGACGCGTCCAAGTCCGGAGCGCAGTTGGGCGTGGCGACCCTGGCCGCACTGGCCACGTCACTGCTGAACAAGCACATCCGCGGCGGCCTGGTGATCGCCGGGGGCTTGAACCTGGGCGGGTCGATCGAGCCCCTGCAGCACGCGGTGCGCCTGGTCGAACACGCCGTCGAGAAGGGGGCGTCGACTGTGCTGTTGCCCGTGTCGAGCCGGCGGCAGTTGAACGACCTGTCGGACGACATGGCCACCAAGGTGGACGTCGTGTTCTACGCGGATGCTCGCGATGCGCTGTTGAAGGCGGTGGCGGAGTAGCGGACGGCGCGTTCAACGCCGCCTTTCGACAAGAGCTTGGTCGTGATCCCAAGGGAGGTGCGACATGCCGTACACGGTGGTGCGACTGACGCAGGGGACTTCGGAGTGGCACACGTGGCGTGACGACGGCGTCGGCGCATCGGATGCGTCGTCGATCATGGGCGAGAATCGGTTCAAGTCACGCAGCCAGTTGCTTGACGAGAAGTGCGGCTTCGCCTCCAGCGACTACAGCAGCGCTGCAATGGCGCGGGGCATGCAACTCGAGCCGCAGGCGCGCAGACTGTTCCAGCAAACGACAGGCTTGCGTGCGGAGCCGGCCTGCCTGCAGAGCCGTGTGCGACCGTGGTTGCGTGCGAGCGTCGACGGTCTGGACGTCGCGGCCGGACGGGTAGTCGACAACGCCAAAGGGGCGCGAAACGACAGGTTCGAACTACCCGAGGCGGACCTGGCGGATCTCAGGGAGTTCGTGAGACAGGTGCAGCTCTTGAGTTCCATGTTTGGCCTCCGCGTCTTCGAGCAGGTTGGCCCGGCCAAGCACCCGGTGCCGCAACCCAGTGCACCTCTGCTGGGTGGGCCGCCCAACCTGTCGGAAGATGCCGGGCAGGTCGAGCAGCAGGGGACCCCCAGTGGCCTTCCGGTAGTCTTCACGTACAGCGGCAATGGGTTCGCTGCGACATGCTTCGTGTCGCCCAGTGGTGACTTCGTGGTGCGTTCAGGCAGTCGCATTCGGGAGGCCGAGGCACCTTCCCTGACGCCCGGATCCAAGTGGCTACGTGAGCACCTCAGCGAGAACGGTGTCATCAAGGACCTTTTGTTCCAACAAGACTACCCGTTCCCGTCCGCGTCTGCCGCGGCCCAGACTGTGTCAGGGACCACGATCAACGGCCGGATCGCATGGACGTCGTCGGAGGGCGGTAAGACGTATGCCGCATGGGAGGCTGCCCAACTCGCAGCAGTGGTGGCACCCAGTCCGCCTGCTGTCGACCCGGCTCCGACGTGACAAGAGGGCGCGCAGGCGGCCGCGCGAGGCTGGGAATGCGTGTTGTCGCCAAACAAGGCTGAGCCCACCCCCAAACGACACCAAATGTCGCATCCAAACCACGCCCACCAAATCAACGTGCCCCGCCCGCCGTATCCTCCCAGCCGCGACACCCCCCCCGCGCGCCAGGAGGAACCATGCCAACGCTACTGAAGGGCGGACTGCTCACGATCGCCGATCCCACCGACCCGAGAGCCCGCCGCAAGACCGTGCCTGTCCTGATGGTCGATCAACTCTGGTGTAATCCCATCCACTTGGGCCCCGACGTCACGGTGCGCGACGTCTTCCGAATGCTGCACCGCAACCCAGACTTCTGGTTCGGGATCTTCACGGGAGGACCGGTGCAGGAGATCGTGAACGAGGGCCTGCGGCGCGGGCCCTCGAATCCCCGCAGCGTCGAAGTGGCCCAACTCACCTGGCAGCCGTTGATCAACGGCGCTGGTGATGCGGACCGTCCCGCATTCCGCGGCCCGCTCGCCGAGATGGACTTCGACGGTGACGGTTACGCATTCGACTTCATGCCAGCCAATGCGGTGGGCAGCCTTCCGCTCGTCATCCACCCAACCGTCCGCGTCGTGGACCTGCGCCGCGGCAAGCACGGGCGCACAGTGGCCCGATTCGACTGCCAACCTTCGCTCGGCACGGTCGTCCACAGCATCCTGCGCGAACTGTTGTTCTGGGGCCCCCCCAAGGAGCGCGACAAGGACGCAGCCGCGATGCGGCGCTCCATGCGGGGGACCCACGCGATCCCGGTCGCGGAGTTGGGCCAGCACCTGGGCCTGGACGAAGACAACCCGCCGGCGTGATCCGCCCGCCCCCTCGACCTCTCCACCGCTCCCACATCCCCCGAACTCGACAGCGATCCCGACCTGGGGGAAGATGCCACACGCGTGGTAGAAGTGGCCACCTGACACCTCGCCCAGCCTTGCCACCGCCGCCAGGTACCCCATGAACGTGCCAGTCCAACCCAAGCTGCTGCAGTGGGCCTGCGACCGCGCGGGTTGGGAAGCAACGACCGCGGTCGAACACTTCGCGCTCCTCCCCGCCTGGCTGACGGGCGAGAGCAGCCCCACCCTGCACCAACTCGAGACCTTCGCCGCCCGCACGCACGTGCCGTTCGGCTACTTCCCCCTGCCCGGGCCGCCGGTCGAGGCCACTCCGATCCCCGACTTCCGCACCGTCGGCAGCCAGCCCTTGCGCAAGCCGAGTCCCGAGTTCCTCGACACCCTCTACGCCTGCCAGCAACGGCAGGCCTGGTATCGCGATTTCGCGCTGGTCAACGGCGAGCCCGCCCTGTCGTTCGTCGGCGGCGCGCGAACGACCGACAATGTCGAGGCCAAAGCCGGCGAGCTGCGCCACAAGCTGGGCTTCGACGTGGCCGAGCGCGCACAGTTGCCGACCTGGACCGATGCCTTGCGCGCGTTCGTCGAGCAGGCAGAGGGTGCGGGCGTGCTGGTGATGGTCAGCGGCATCGCGGGCAGCAACACGCACCGCAAGCTCGACCCGGGCGAGTTCCGCGGCTTTGCCCTGGCCGATCCGCTCGCGCCGCTCGTCTTCGTCAACGGCGCCGATATGAAGGCGGCGCAGATGTTCACGCTGGCGCACGAGTTGGCGCACCTGCTGCTGGGCGAATCCGGCATCTCTGACGGCGGACCAGCTTCCGAGCCGGCGCGCGATGTGGAGCAGTGGTGCAACCGCTTCGCCGCGGAGTTGCTCGTGCCAATGGACGTGCTGCGGCAGGTGCATCGCCCGCAGGCGCCGCTCCAGGACGAGATCCTCCGACTGGCACGACACTTCAAAGTCAGCACGCTCGTCATCCTGCGGCGCGTGTTCGACGCAGGCACCCTGACCCGCGATGCGTTCTGGGCGGCCTACCGGCAAGAGGTCGCACGCCTGGCGACGGTGACCGGTGGCGGGGGCGGCGACTTCTACCGCAGCCACGTCGCTCGCGTCGGCCGGCGGTTCGCACGCGCGGTCATCACCGACGCGCTGGAAGGTCAGACGCTCTTCCGCGATGCCTACCGACTGCTCGGCGTGCCTGGGTTCAAGGCGTTCGCGACACTGGCAGCGAATCTGCAGGTCGCAGTGGAGTCTGCATGACCCGGCCCGCCCAGCCCAAGGTCTACCACATCGTCCATGTGGACAGACTGCCGTCGATCCTCGCGAACGGCGGGCTGGTATCGGATGCCCAGATGAGCCAGCGCACAGGCGCAGGCACCGTCATTGGGATGTCGCGCATCAAGCTGCGCAGGCTGACCCTGCCGGTGACGTGCAACCCAGGCACGTGCGTCGCCGATTACGTCCCGTTCTACTTCTGCCCACGCTCGATCATGCTGTTCGTGATCCACAAGGCCAACGACCCGGACCTGGCGTACACCGGCGGCCAAGGCCCGATCCTCCATCTGGAAGCCGACCTGAGCGACGTGGTGGCGTGGGCAACGAGTGTCGGTCGCCGCTGGGCGTTCTCGACCTCCAACGCCGGGGCCTACTACACGTCGTTCTACAACACCGAAGCGGATCTCGACCGTTTGAGGTGGGACGCAATTGCAGACAGGGACTTCCGGCCACCCGACGTAAAAGAAGGCAAGCAGGCCGAGTTCCTGGTGCACGAGGCGTTTCCATGGGACCTGGTTTGTCGCATAGGCGTACACTCCCAGGCGCTGCGGACGCAGGTCTATGGCATCCTCCAGGGCGGGGACCATCGGCCGCCCGTAGAAGTGACGCCGACGTGGTACTACTGAGGAGAGACACCCGATGCTGACGTTCACCTCGGGAGACATCTTGCGGGCCAACGCAGAAGCGCTGGTCAACACGGTGAATTGCGTGGGCGTGATGGGCCGCGGCATCGCGCTGCAGTTCAAGACGGCATTTCCTGCGAACTTCAAGGCGTACGAGGCCGCTTGTCGCCGCACCGAAGTCCAGCCGGGGCAGATGCTCGTGGTGGCGACCGGTCGACTCACCAACCCCAAGTACATCATCAACTTTCCGACCAAGCGCCATTGGCGTGGCCAGAGTCGGATGGAGGACATCGAGAGCGGGCTGCGGGCGCTGGTGTCGGAGGTGCGCGACCGCCACATCCGCTCCATCGCCGTGCCGCCGCTGGGCAGCGGCCTTGGCGGCCTGCCCTGGTTGGAAGTGCGGCAGCGCATCATTGCCGTCATGAGCGAACTCAAGGACACCGAGGTGACGGTGTATGAGCCGAACAGCACGGCTCACCCCTCGCTCGCGGTGTCGAGCAAGGTCCCGACCATGACGCCGGGCCGAGCCGCACTCGTGCTGCTCATGGACGGCTACCTCCGCGGCTTGATGGACCCGGAGGTCTCGCTGCTCGAGGTCCACAAGCTGATGTACTTCCTACAGGAAGCTGGCGAGCCGCTCAGGCTGCAGTACGCCAAGGCACCCTACGGCCCCTATGCCGAGAACTTGACGCACGTGCTGCGGGCCGTCGAGGGGCACCTTGTCTCAGGGTACTCGGACGGCGGCGACAACCCCGCCAAACTGCTGCACCTGGTCCCCGGCGCTGCGAAGGACTCTGCGAGCTTCCTGGAAGGGCGCAACGAGACCGCCGCCCGATTCCGGCGGGTGATGGAGCTGGTCGACGGCTGGGAGACCGCCTTCGGTCTCGAGCTGCTGGCGACGGTGCACTGGGTCGCCACTCGCGAGAACGCCCAAACGCCAGAAGCAGCGGTGGCGAAGACGTACGCTTGGAACCCGCGCAAGCAGCGTTTCTCAGAAGCACAAATCGCCCTGGCGTTGCATGAGCTTGCGCGCAAGCACTGGATTCCCGACGCACGGCAAGTCGCGATCGCTTGACCCCCGACATCCTCGAATAGCACCTGGAGTCTCAGATCGCCTAGGCGTCCCAGACCCGGCGATCGACCGCTCCTGTGCCCCTTCGCGCAATCCCACCCGGCCAAGCACACACCACCGCCGTCGGCGCCATGCGCCGACGACCCCTACCCCCGAGCCGTCACCCGACAAAACGCCACCTTCAAGTACTGCCCCTCGGGATGCGCAGGCGCGACGGGATGATCGGCGGCCGCCCCATCGAGCGCCAGCAACTGCACCGACCGACCCGCATTGTGCGCCGCCTGGCCCAGCATCCGCAGGAACGCCTGGCGGTCCACCAGGCCCGAGCACGAGCACGTGACCAGGAAACCGTCCTCAGCCACCGCCTGCATCGCCAACGTGTTGATGTGCGTGTACTTCTTCAGCGCCTGGTCCAGCGCACTGGCGCGACTGGCCAGCTTGGGCGGGTCGACGATCACGAGCGACGGCCGACCCGCCTGGTCCTCAGGCGGCAAATCCGCATAATTCCGCAGGATATGCACCGCGTCGGCGGCCAGCGCCTCGATCTGCAGCCCGTTGTCTTCCGCGTGCTGCAAGGCCAGATCGACCGCCCGCTGCGACGCATCGACACACACGACCTTCGCCGCCCCAGCGCGTGCCGCGTGCAACCCGAACCCGCCCGCGTGGCTAAACGTATCGAGCACGAATCGACCCTTGGCCAGCTTGGCCGCCCGCACGTGGTTCTCACGCTGGTCGACGTACATGCCGGTCTTCTGGCCGCCCGCAGGCTCGACACGCAAGGTCAGGCCGTTGTGGCGCACCTGCACCTGCACCGGCACCTCGCCGTGGAGCTCGGCATTGCCCCCCTCAAGGCCTTCTGCCGGGTGAACGTCTTGAGGCACGCGGGTCAGCACCCACGCGCAGCCGTGCTCCTTGCGCAGCAGCTCCACAACGTCGGGCAGCCAGCGCGACGCACCCGCGGTCGACGCCTGCACCACCGCGCCATCGGCATAGCGGTCGA